>NC_012785.1:600000-1200000 GCF_000023325.1 Kosmotoga olearia TBF 19.5.1 | reverse complement strand
AATTAAAAACACAACTAAAATCAACGTTGAAGGAAACAGAAGGGGTCCGTGAAAGTACAGAAAAGATTATCAATGAGCTGAAGTTTGACAAAGAACTGTTGAATATTCCAACCGTTGGAACTCTGGAGGATATCGTTCCCAACATATTTGAGACATTGAATAAATATGTGAATGTGGATCGGATAGCATTTGCTTTTTTAGATGAGTTAGGAAATGTCATCGCAGAAACGGCCGTGTCAAAAGCGGGTGAAATACGCCTTAGATCAGGTTTCGTCTATAGGCTTGATCACACAACACTCAGCAAAATCATAGAAAACAGGCATCCACGTATAATTAACGATCTCCAACATTACTATGAAAATGTACATAAGTCCGAGGTAACCAGACTTATTTTAGAAGAAGGCATGAGATCGAGCATAACCGTTCCTATATTTGTTAATCATAGGTGCATAGGCTTTTTCTTCGTGAACAGTACAAAAGCGAACTTTTTTACAGAGGAAAATGCTTCCAGAATTGAACGTTTTGTAAGGATTATCAAGGGTCTTATTTACAATTCTTACATAAACCAGGAGCTGATTGCGACAACCGCGAGAACCTTTGCTGATATCGTAGAAAAAAAAGACCTCGAGACCGGCGAACATTTAACAAGGGTTTCGATGTATTCGTATTTAATTGCTTCCAGACTTGCAAAAGACGACGACAGACTCACGCCAAAGTTCATTCGCGAAGTACTATGGTTCAGTCCATTACACGACATCGGAAAAGTGGGGATCCCAGACAAAATACTTCTGAAACCTGGAAAACTCACCAAAGAAGAATTTGAAATCATGAAAACTCACGTAATTATAGGTGAAGGTGTTTTGCAAAAGATGAGCAAAAATCTTATATCAAAAGTTGGCATTGACTTTATGAAAACTGCAAGGGATGTAATAATAGGGCATCATGAAAAATGGGACGGAAGTGGTTATCCTTATGGGTTGAAGGGCGAACAGATTCCCCTTGCTGGGCGCATAGTAGCAGTTGCTGATGTTTTTGACGCATTAACATCACGAAGGCCTTACAAACCGGCCTTCAAGTTTGAAACAGCGCTTAAAATGTTGCGCCAGGATCGCGGAAAACGATTTGATCCTGTTGTTCTTGATGCGTTTTTTGATGTTCTGGATGAAGTAAAGCGTACATACGAACTGCACCAAGATAAAGACCGATAGACGCAAAAGCGTTACTTATTCTTTTTCTTCACTTCTTGATAGCGTCTTTGAGCTTCTTCTATTATCCTTTCAGCAGCTTCTCTTCTTTCCCAACCTTCGGTACCAGTGACCTTGTTTTCAAGTTGTTTGTAAATAGAGAAAAAGTTTTCTATCTCTCTAAGGAGGTGTGGCGGAACTTGCTCTAGATTCTCAATATGATTCCAGAGAGGATCTTTCACGGGAACACATAATATCTTTTCATCAGTTCCTTTTTCGTCCCACATCTTGAAAACACCAACTGGGACTACATCTATAATGCACCCGGGGAAGGTTGGTTCTGAAACAAGAACCATGGCATCAAGCGGATCTCCATCTAACGCAAGCGTATCGCAAATGAACCCATAGTCAGCTGGATAATGAACAGATGAGAAAAGAGTTCTATCGAATCGAATCATTTTCTTTTCTTTGTCATATTCATACTTGTTTCTGCTACCTTTGGGAATTTCAACCATCACTGTAACAACCATTGATATCTCCTCCCGATTTCAAAATCTCTTTTCATTGTGCCATTTTAACACTAGAAAGCTCGATAAACAAATCGATCAAAAATTCTCAATTCTTTCCGTCATTTTCAATTTTACATCATAATTTCTTCGAGGGCTAAGAATCCGAGAGTTCAAGAAAAGCCGTTGTCAGTTGCTAGTTGTTAGTTGATAGCCTCGAGGCTTGAAGTGACTATGTCGCTGGTATAAAAAGGGCACAGCATGCTGTATAAAACTCGAGAGCCGAGAATCGAGAACCCGAGAAGGTAAAACGACCAATAGCAAATCATAGTAACCACAAAGGGCGGAAAATGTTCTAGCCCACAATGAAAAACAGCGATTTATTACAACCTCGCAAATCTTGCTCGTCATCCTGAATTTGATTCAGGATCCGGTCCTGAAAACAAGATTCTGGATGGAACATCTCCAGAATGACTGTTTTGTGAGAAGATGGTACGGTCCGCGTTTTCTCTCGATTCTTACGCACAACCTACAACCCACAACCTACAACGGTTTTTATCGCTGCGAAGCAGTTCGTAGCAACCACGTAGTGGTTCGAAACAACTCTGAAAGAGTTCGCAACAACCGCTTGCGGTTCGCGTCGTTTTACAATCTGACAGCCTCGCGAGCGCCATGTTTTATGATCTCCAAAACGCTCCTTGACATCAAGAAGGGTATCGTAGTATTATATATGTAGACAACATATATATATGATACAATTCAAGGAGGTGAATTATATGCCAAATGGTTTCGGAAGAGGTTATGGCAGAGGCTATGGACGCGGTTTTGGCAGAGGCTACGGCAGAGGTTACGGTAGAATGGCCGGTTGGGGTTATGGTGGTTATGGATATGATTATGGACTCGAGCGTGATTATTTCCGCGGTCCTGTATATGACCTTTATGGCCCCTGGGGACCCGATCCTAAGGAAGAAGAGCAGATGTTAATGGAATACAAAGCATTCCTTGAAGAAGAATTAGCTGAAGTTGAAAAAAAGCTAAAAGAACTCCAGAATCAAGGGAGGTGAAAAAATGCCCTTTGGTGATGGAACTGGCCCCATGGGATACGGTCCAATGACCGGACGTGGACTTGGTTGGTGCTCGACAAGATTTTACCCCGGTAGAGGCTTTTCTCCTTTAAGAAGTTCTGTATGGTTCAACCCTAATGCACCGCGCTACGGATGGACAGGGCTCAGAGGACCCGGTCTGGCCTGGAGACACGGATGGTACGGTAGAGGAGCTGGTTTCGGAAGAGGCTATGGTTTCGGTAGAGGTTGGGGCCGTGGATGGTGGTAATTTTTTAGACAAAATATTCATGGCTTGAAAGAGGCCTCCAATAGCTGTGCTATAAACCATTGTTATGGATCATGCAAAGTTCATCGAGGCCTCTTTCTTTGTATGAAGAGTTTACCTCTAATCATCTTTTTTAGGAGGGTTGAATCTTGGTAATAGCTGTGCTCAGTGGAAAGGGTGGAACAGGAAAAACTACCATAGCAACAAATCTAGCATGGACTCTTTCAAGAGCAACGCCGGTCCAGCTTCTTGACGCTGACGTAGAAGAGCCGAATTCCCATCTTTTCTTCGAAGTAAAGTTCGAACATGAGGAGCAGGTCCTTCTTTTGCTTCCAAAGGTGAATAAAGATAAATGCACGCTATGTGGTGAATGTGCCAGAGTCTGTCAATTCGGCGCTATATCCGTTTTCAAAACAGGGGTAATGGTTTTTGACAGCCTTTGTCACGGTTGCGGCGCCTGTTCGATAATATGTCCAACCAAAGCAATATATGAAGTACCAAAAGAAATAGGTGTTGTTAAACTGGGTAAAGTAGATGAAAACCTATCCTTTGGAATGGGATTGTTGAATATAGGAGAACCTTCTGGTGTCAGGGTTATACGTCAGTTGAAAAAACATATAGATGGTTCCCGGATAACGATTATCGATGCACCCCCAGGAACTTCCTGTCCTGTTGTTGAAACACTGCGTGGTGCAGATTTTGCCCTTATGGTAACCGAAGCAACTCCTTTTGGACTGCACGATCTAAGACTGGCGGTAGATGTTGTGAAAGAAATGAAAATTCCCATGGGAATCATAGTAAATAGAGCATCTGATGATTACACTGAAGTAGAGAAATTCGCAAAAGAAAAAGACATTCCAGTTTTAGAAAGGATTCCCTTTGATAGAGATATAGCAGAATGCTACTCTCGCGGACTTCTCTTTACAAAAGAAGATCCTGAGTGGTTTATACGCTTCGAAAAACTCTTTGATAACATAACCGGAGTGATGAAGAAATGAAGCAAATAGCCATCGTCAGCGGAAAAGGTGGAACGGGGAAGACGACTCTTTCAGGTTCGCTTTCATATCTTTTCGATAATCATGTAATGGCTGATTGTGATGTGGACGCGCCGAACCTTCATCTTCTTATGAAACCAGAAACACTTGAAATTCATGAGTATATCGGCGGGAAAAAAGCTGAAATAAATGATACTTGTATTGCTTGCGGCATATGCGAACGAACCTGCCGCTTCGATGCCATAAGACCTGGAAATCCTTATTCTGTGGATCCATACGCCTGTGAAGGTTGTGGAGCATGCGTTCTCACCTGCCCGATAAATGCAATCTCCTTAAATGACAACCGTTCTGGTGTTTATTACCTTTCGAAAGTCGATGATCTTCCGTTAAGCCATGCACTACTCGATCCCGGGGAAGAAACCTCCGGTGGATTGATAGCCGAAGTAAGAAAATTGGCCTTGAAGGCTGCAGAAGATGAGAAAAGGGAAACGATCATAATAGATGGCTCCCCAGGTATCGGATGTGCCGCTACCTCTTCTATTACTGGAGCGAATTACGTTGTTATTGTTGCGGAACCTACAGTCTCAGGGCTCCATGATCTCGACAGAATTGTTCAAACTGTCCGTCATTTTAGAAGGAAATTTGGGATCGTGATAAACAAATTTGACCTCAACCTGGATAAGACCCAGGAGATTATTGACTGGTGCAAAAAAGAAAACATTGAGATTCTTGGGAAAATACCTTTCGATCCCATGGTACGTGAAGCGACTATAAAAGCGGAACCCGTAGTTATTAACGAAAATTCAAAAGCCGCCAAAGCAATAAGGGAGATATACAAAAAAATCAAAGATCAACTTAGTTAGGAGGTGGAACTGTGATTATTGCCGTTCCTGTAATGAATGATGCTTGTCTTGAAGCCAAGATTTCTGAACATTTCGGGCATGCTCCATACTTTGCTTTTGTAAAAGTTGAAGACAATAAAATTTCTTCAGTGGAAATTGAACCCAATCCATTTGAAGATCATGGACCAGGTGAGATTCCCGAGTATATTTATCGAAAGGGTGCGAAAGTTCTTATAGCTCGGGGAATGGGTGCTAGAGCTAAAGCTTTTTTCAGCAGTTTTGGTGTTGAAGTGTTGACAGGCGCAAGTGGTTCTCTAAAAGAAATTATTGATGGTTATCTTGAAGGGCAGTTGAAAAGTGTTAATTATGAACCTGATAAGAAGTTCCATAATCATTGATTCTTTAGAACCTGGAGGTGAATAGAAGATGAAGTACGCTTTGCCAGTTAAAGATAAGAGCCTTGATGCGGAGGTTGATGATAGATTCGCAAGAGCAGCCTTTTTCGTTATATACGATTCAGATACAGAAGAAGCGGAATTTTTCGAAAATGAAGGAACTCAGGCTCACGGTGCCGGACCAAAAATGGTTGAAACTCTGGCAAGCAAAGGAGCCGAAGTCCTCATAGCGAAAAATGTCGGTCAAAATGCTTTTTCCGCTTTGAAACAGGTTGGAATGAAGGTTCTGCTCGCTAAGGAGGGAACAGCCAGGGAGAACATAGAAAGCGCCATGAACGGTGATCTCTCAGCACTTGAAACTCCCGGGCCTTCCCATGGATGAGGAGGTAGTTCAATGCCGTGGGTTAAAGAAAACGATTGTATCGGGTGCGGCCTTTGTGTACAGGCTTGCCCGGTTGAGAACGCAATTAAAATGAAAGACAGAAAAGCCGTGATAGACAATTCCGTCTGTACGCGCTGCGGAAAGTGTTTTGATGTATGCCCCAAAAACGCAATCCATCCCAATTCTGAAAACCCCTTTCTACGTGGAAGAGGAATAGGCGGAGGAGGACGGGGCCGAGGCCGCAGCATGGGACGCGGATTTGGAAGAGGAATTGGTCGGGGGCGAGGCGGAGCCATATGAACCACCCCAACGCCAGAAATAAGAATTCGAGACATGTTTATGGAATCGTCCCTTCACGAAGACTGGGAAGATCCCTCGGTGTGAGCACCGTTCCTTTCAAGGTCTGCAATTATTCCTGTGTTTACTGTCAACTTGGAAGAACCACGAAGGTGTGTAACACAAGACAGAGCTTTTATCCTACAAACGAAATTTTGGGTGAACTCGAAGAATTTTTAAAAGTACACAATGAGAACGAATATGATGTTATAACCCTCGTTTCGGAAGGAGAGCCGTTGTTGTATAGACCCATAGATATCATAATATCCGGGATAAAGAGATTATCAAAAAAACCCGTTGTGGTCATTACCAACGGCTCTTTATTTTACGATGAAAATGTAAGAAATGAAGTCAGACAAGCGGATATTATAATGCCCACTCTTGATGCCTGGGATGACGAAAGCTTCAAGCGCATTAACAGGCCCTTCGGCAAATTGAGTTTCGAGGAGGTTTATAAAGGCCTTCTTGAATTAAGAAATTTATTCCCGGGTGAAGTATGGCTCGAGGTCATGCTTGTAAAGGGGCTTAATGACTCTAAAGAGCAATTAGAAAGATTAACTGAGCGAATCGCAAGACTAAAACCTGATAGGGTGTATGTCAATGTTCCGCTACGCCCTCCAGCAGAACCATGGGTTGAAAAGCCCGATGAGGTAACGATAAAACAGGCACGAGAGTTATTCAATGCTATAAGCATTGAAAAAGGTGCTCCCGGAAAATTCGTTTCTCCCGAGAGTGATGCTGAAAGTGCTCTTCTGGAGATTATAAAGCGCCATCCAATGTCAAAAAGTGATATATGCAGTTTTTTGGAACAAAGGAAAATTAACAGCGAACAATTCCTGAGAGAGTTCGAAAGCCTTGGTCACGTAAAAAAGATTGTCTACAATGGAACTGTATTCTACAGATTCATAAAGGAGGGATAACTTCGATGAAAAGGGACGTTATCATAATCGGTGGAGGCCCCGCCGGGCTTGTTACTGCAACAACAGCAAAGAAAACCTATCCAGACAAAGAAATCCTGATAATCAGAAAAGAAAAAGTCGGACTTGTTCCCTGCGGTATTCCGTACATTTTTGGTACCATAGGTTCGGTTGACGGCAACATAATGGGAACCAAACCCGCAGAAAACCTCGGTGTGGAATTCATGACTGCGGAGGTTACCAGCGTAGATTTCGAAGCCAAAATAGTTGAAACAGCGTCAGGTGAAAGCGTCCAGTATGACAAACTTGTTTTCGCTACTGGTTCCATACCGGTTATCCCAAAAATAGAAGGAGCGGAATTAAGCGGTGTTTACGCAGTTCCAAAGAATAAAGAAGAGATAGAGAAGGTTTATGAAGCGGCTAAGAAAGCGCATAATGTAATAATCATTGGCGGAGGATTCATCGGCGTCGAAGTTGGCGATGAAATCAGAAAGATGGGAAAGAAAGTTACGATAATTGAAGCTAAGCCTCATCTCCTTCCTGCCGCTTTCGACGAATCTTTTGGCAAGTTGATGGAAGAAAATCTTAAGGAAAAAAATGTCGTTGTGATGACCGAAACCCTTGTAACAAAGATTCTTGGAACAGATAAGGTCGAAGGGGTTGAACTTTCCAGTGGTGAAAAACTCTCAACAGACATGGTCATTTTTGCTGTGGGGTACAAACCGAATACTGAACTTGTGAAGAAGCTTCCTATCCATCTCGGATACAGTGGTTCCATCTGGGTGGATGAATACATGAGAACCAGCGTTAAAGATGTTTTCGCTGTCGGAGATTGTGCGGAACACAAGGATTTCTTCACCAGAAAGCCAAGTAAACTCATGCTGGCATCTACAGCTGCATTTGACGCAAGAGTTGCTGGAGCGAATCTTTACACCCTTAAAGTTGTGAGAGAGAATCATGGAAATCTGGGAGTATTCTCAACCTCGGTCGAAGGATTGACGCTTGGGGCTGCTGGAATGACATACAAAACGGCCTGCGAGGAAGGTTTCGAATGTGTAGTTGGAGAGGCAAAAAGCATAGATAGGCATCCTGGTACACTTCCAGATAAAAGCAGCCTTTATGTAATGTTGATCTTCTCAAAGGAGAGTGGAATACTGCTTGGTGCACAGATAGCTGGTGGAAAGAGTGTAGGCGAAATGATAAATATTCTTGGACTTGGCTTACAAATGGGAGTTACGGCTAACGACCTGGTAACCATGCAGATAGGCACCCATCCACTTTTGACATCTGCTCCCACTGTATATCCAATTATAACTGCAGCTGAAGCTGCTATAAGAAAACTTAGAGCTGAATAGTAAGATGAACCCATGTATAATTGGGTTGGGATCCTTAGATTCCAACCCAGTTATTTTATACCCGGATAAACTTAGGGGTGATGTATATGCCTGGTTTTGGTAGAGGTTTTGGCAGAGGTAGAGGAATGTGGCGCTGGTGGCAAAGTGCCTTTTTACTACTTTTAATAGCAGAGAAACCGGGCCACGGCTACGAATTATCCGAAAGGCTTAGAGAACTTGGCCTGGCAAAACAGGGAATCAGTAACATGGGGAATCTCTACCGTCTGCTTGCAGAACTGGAAATGAATGGTTTTGTAATTGCCGATTGGGATACTTCTGCCCCCGGTCCAGCAAAAAAGATTTACCGTATAACAGATTCTGGAATGATGTTTCTCGATGAAGCTGCTTCCCATATTCTGGAATTTGAAAAGGTCCTTTCGGAATTTAAGGAAAAATACAACAGGTTAAGAAATAGAAAAGGCGAGGAATAAATCCTCGCCTTAACTGTGCTTTTTGATATAGGGGGCAATTGAAGTCAATTAATCAACTTTTTTGTGGCAAAACCACCAATCGAAGCACTGATATTCTTCTTTTCTCTTTTCTGCAGTTTCCATGTCGCTTGCAGGTGGAATAATAACCTCATCACCAATAAGCTCGTTGTTGGGCCAATTTGCAGGAATAGCAACGCCCTTATCGTCAGAAACCTGGAATCCTTTGATCATTCTTAAGATTTCGTCAACGTTTCTGCCAAGCTCCTGCGGGTAGTAAAGTATAGCACGGATGGTTCCTTCTGGATCAACGATAAAAACAGCCCTGACAGTATTCGTCCCTTTTCCGGGATGGATTAGCCCAAGCTTGGAAGCAACTTTACCAGTATCATCAGCGATTACAGGGAATTTAATCTCTACATTAAGATTGTCCTTGATCCATTCAACCCATTTAATGTGGGAGAACACCTGGTCAATGCTCAAACCTATTAATTCAGTGTTTAGCTTTTTGAACTCATCGTATCGCTTTTGGAAAGCAACAAATTCGGTCGTACAAACCGGTGTAAAATCAGCAGGATGGCTGAAGAGAATGAACCATTTGCCTTTGAAAGCGTCCGGAAGCTTCATAACTCCATGTGTTGTTTGGACTTTTAGTTCCGGAAATTTTTCACCTATCAATGGGATTCTTTCTTCCATATAAACTCACCTCCAATTTTGTTTGTTACAATTTATAACACATCTAAATTGCTACATTTATTATACTACTTTTCTTCCATAAAAGTCAAGAAACCGAATTGCCTCATAAAAAATCTACTCGAAAAGGGAACGTTGCGTCAAAAATAAATCTACTCAAAAAAGAGGGATAATCTTTCTTGGCACTTAAAGTAACGCAAATGAGAAATAATGATACGCGATAAAGGTTCAAATTACAGCTAGTGTATAATAAATTTGTTCTTGCTGAACCAAACGGAGGAGATAAAGTGGCAGAGTACCAGGTTGCAATAATTTATGGGCGATTAGCGGGAGTTGAAGATTTTAGAGCTATCAAAGACTACTTTGAAAAAGGGTTTTCAACAAAATTTATTTTCTTCGTTAGCAGGGAACCTGTAGGAGCGGCGACAGAATTCATCAAAGAACTTCTCTATTGCGATGTTAAAGTCGTTGAGAACCCCAGAAAGGAAGCAAAGAAACTTTTTAAAAAACTCAAAGCCTCAGGACAAAAGGTGTTTATCATAGCCAGCGACGAATTTGGATACAGAGGCATGAGTGGAGATCCGGTTTAGGGGGAGAGTATGTTTGAAAACATCGCTTTCATCCTGATTGAGAGAGTAGCCATAATCACCATGACCATCTATATTATTTTCACTTTTTCTTTCTCTCAAAGACACCTAATCATACGTTCCAAACCACAATCAACCATTTTTATAGGAATTCTTGGGGGAGTTCTCGGTATCATAGGAACCTTTCTCGGAATAGAGTATAAAACGGCTATAACAAACTATCGAGATATGGGGGTTATAATCGCAGCAGTCATAGGCGGGCCGATATCCGGAACTATAAGCGGCCTTATCGCTGGACTTCACAGGATGACCCTTGGAGGAGTTACCGGGATATCGTGTTCATTAGCAACCATCATGGTTGGTGTTCTAACAGGTTTTTCACGAAAACTCTTCGGGCCGAAGCTTCTACGTCCTCAGTTTGTGGTTCCCTTGACAATTGGAATGGAATTTTTACACCTTGGCTTTGTTTATCTGGTAACCTTCCCAAAAGACATTGCCGCAGACATAGTGACCACTGTTTTGCTTCCAATGGTTTTAGGAAATTCAATCGGCGTCTTATTGCTTTCACTCATATTCAGAAACCTCCAAATAGAAAAAGAGAATGTAACCGAAGAAACCACTCAATCGATGTTCAAAATAGTAGAGAACACGATAGGTCTTATAGATAAAGGACTCAATGAGACCACAGCAAGACAGATATGTGAAACGATAAAGAAATTGACAAGTTTTGACGCTGTAGCGCTCACAACAAGAGAAAAAATCCTGAGTCACGTTGGCGCCGGCGAAGATCACCACACCCCGGGAAATCCAAATCTCACAGAATCCACAAGACTAACCATTCAAAAAGGTAAAGCTAGACTAATAAAACACCGTTCAGGTATTGGTTGCAGTCATAAAAACTGTCCCCTGTTCAGAGGCATTCTCATTCCCATAAAATTCACAAATGGCGAGACTATTGGAACGTTGAAGTTATACAAAACAAAGGAAAATGACATAGAGAAGTACGAGATAACCTTTGCAAAGGGCCTTGGACAGATACTTTCTCTTGAACTCGAACTTTCAAAAACCAGCAAAGAAGCCAGAGACAACGCGGAAGCGCGTTACAGGCAACTTGTAGCCAAAACAGATCCTCATTTCCTTTTCAACATACTCAATGCTCTGGCTTACCTAACCAGGCACGATTCAGAAAAAGCCAGAGAAATGATCCTAAAACTCTCAGAAATGATGAGATATACACTTCGCGAAAAGAGAACCTTCGTTCCTCTGGACGACGAACTCTCTTTTGTAAGAAATTACCTGCAACTCATGAAAATCCGTTTTGGCGAGCTTTTGGACTTCAAAATGGAAAAGGACCTCAAAGAACCATTTTGGATTCCACCTTTTACAATCCAACCGATAGTAGAGAACTCGATCAAGCACGGCATGATACCAAACAAAAAGCTATTCGTAAGAATCAGTGTGAAAGTTAAATCAAGGAATGTCGAGATCTTGATATTCGACACAGGAAAGGGTATAGAAAATGAAAATAAGCTTCAAACAGGTATTGGGTTAAAATTGATAAGGGAAAGATTGTCTAACCTGTACGGAGAAAAAGCCCATTTGGAAGTTAATAGCAAACCAATGAAAGGGACGACCATAACGATAAGAATACCGGAATCACTGGCAAAGAAAAAGGTTAGTGAAATAAGCTAAGTATGCTTGAAGAAGGGAGGCATAGGCGTTTATTTCTCCGAGTTTTGAAATTGAAAATCTAAACGCCAAAAGCTTATGAATATAAAAGCTATCGTTGTCGACGATGAAATAATCGCCAGGAAAGCAATTATCGAGCTTATCGAAGATTATCAAAATATTGAAGTGATGGGCGAAGCTTCTTCGGCGGAAGAGGCCCTGGACATAATTAAAACAAAAAAACCGAATGTTGTTTTTCTCGATATCCAGCTTCCTGGATTCAATGGAGTTGAATTTGTTGAACTGTTGAATCGACTTGAAGAAAAGGTCCTTGTCGTTTTCATATCTGCCTATGATGAATATGCTCTCGATGCTTTTGAAGTTGATGCAGTGGATTACCTGATGAAACCGGTAAGTCCGGAAAGGTTCGCGGTAACAGTTGAACGCATCGAAAAGGTTCTGGCTAAAGAGGGAGTGCTGGAAAAAGTTCCGGTGAAAGAAGATAATCTTCTTGAGATGGTTGATCTTGAAGAGATTTTCTATTTCGAGTCTATGGATAAAAAAGTTTATCTCCACACGAAAGAAGATGAGCTTGAAGTTTATCGTTACAATCTCTCAGAATTAGAATCAAGTCTTCCATCTTTTTTTGCAAGAGTACATAAGTCATTTATTGTAAACCTAAAAAAAGTTAGACGTTTCTCCTCATGGCCAGGAAGCCGTTCATACTTTCTCACTCTTTCCAATGGAAAGGAAATCCCGATAGGAAAGAACTACAAAAGTAAGATTAAGAAGCTCCTCCACCTCTAGCCCGCCTTTCACTCCAAAATCTGCGCCTTTTGCTCCAAAAGAATTGATCGTTCACAAATTCAATTAATAAAATTAAGATTGCGGGTTTACTAATCTCAATGGAGGAGGAGAGCTTATGAACTCATTGTTTCTGGCTATACTCACGTTTGTTGGGTATATCATCGCCTACAACACCTACGGCAGATGGATAGGAAACAAGATCTTCAAACTAAACAACAAAAACGTGATGCCTTCCCACAAGTACGAAGATGGGGTCGATTACGTTCCCACAAAGCGTCATATTATACTCGGGCACCACTTCACAACCATTGCCGGTACCGGTCCGATAGTTGGCCCCGCAATAGGTGTTATCTGGGGATGGGTTCCAGCTTTTATCTGGGTTTTCTTTGGTTCGATCTTCATGGGAGCTGTTCATGATTTCTCAGCCCTTGTAATCTCTGCAAGGCATGAGGGGAAAACCATAGGCGAACTCACAAGAGGGCTCATAAGCAATCGAACAGCTGTTGTATTCCTCATACTCATCCAGTTCTTGCTGTGGATCGTTATAGCCATATTCGCCATGATAATGGGTATACTTTTTAACATGTACCCGGCATCAGTATTCCCCGTCTGGATGGAAATTCCCATAGCTTTGCTCCTTTCCTACATGATTTACAAAAAAGGCAAGAGCGATGTCGTATGGTCAATCATAGCAATAATAGCCATGTATGTTACGATCTGGATAGGTCTGTATCTCCCGATAACGGTTCCTCCAATAGCAGGATCATCCGTTATCACATGGTCGTTGATACTCTTCGTATACGTTTTCATAGCCTCGACACTTCCCGTTCACTGGCTCTTACAGCCAAGGGATTACATAAACTCCCACGAACTCTTAATAGCTATGGGGCTCTTAACGGCTGGCGTATTTGTGGCACACCCAACCATAGTGGCTCCTGCATTCAATAGCGTCCCGGATGCCCCGCCAATACTCCCAATGCTATTTATAACTATCGCATGTGGAGCGATTTCTGGATTCCACAGTCTGGCTGCTTCAGGAACAACGGTAAAACAGGTTGACAAAGAGACGGATACGCTGGCTGTTGGGTACGGCGGAATGATTCTGGAAGGCGTTCTTGCCACACTCGTTATCATAGCCGTTACAGCCGGACTCGGTATGTCAGGAGGCGCTCAGGTATTCACTGAAAGATATGCAAGCTGGGCGAGCGCGAGTGGGCTTGGTGCAAAGCTTGCGGCCGTTGTTGATGGATCTGCCAACCTTATGGCTTCTCTCGGTATACCTAGAGATCTGGCCGCTTCCATCATGGCGGTCTTCATCGTCTCCTTTGCTGGGACAACTCTCGATTCAGCTACGAGGATTCAGAGATTTTCGTTGCAGGAACTTTTGAAAAACCGCAAAGGTAAAACTATCAAACCCTTTGACAATAGATACGTTGCAACATTTGTGGTAGTTTTTGCAGCAGCAGTCCTCGCTTTCTTGAAGCCCGGTGGTAAGGGTGCTCTCATACTCTGGCCACTCTTTGGTGCTCTTAACCAGCTTCTCGCCGGTCTTGCTCTTATGATTGCAACGGTTTATCTCGCAAAGAAGAAGAGACCTTTCTACGTTACTCTTATTCCAATGGTGTTCATGCTGACGATGACAATATGGGCAACCTTCTACAACCTGAATAAATTTATCGCAACCCAGAACTGGCTGCTGATATTCATCTCAGTTGTCACATTGCTCATTACCGCCTGGATGATTTATGAATCTGCAAAAGCTATTGCTAACTCGAAATCACAGAAACCGTTGGTAGAAGAACTTGAGGATTGAGAAATAGAAAACATAATAAAAAACAGGTGGGCACCCCCCACCTGTTTTTTTGCCTTCTAATTTTGTCTGTAAATGGCTTTTATGATCTCTTCTATATCAGGTTCTTCCACCCGGAAATCTTCAATCTCAAACTTCTGAAAAAGTCTCTTTGCAATTTCACCAGGACGTTCTTTATTATGTAGTTTTACAACGATCTCGTCCCTTTCCTGATGATATGTTCCACCTATCTCAGATAGGAACCTAAGGCTTTCTGAGGAAACTTTTTTGTAGGACTCTTTTAATGTAGCCCTGATAACTGTCGGAATGTCTGTGAGCGCCTTCAATCCGGGGACTTTTCCTTTGTAAATGAGGGTACCGTGGTTTATGATCAAAATTTCGTTGCAAAGGGTCTCTATATCTTTCAGATCATGGGTGGTGAGGAATATTGTCTTCCCTTGCCTGTTTAGCTCCATTAAAAAATCCTGAACTCTATGTTTGGAAACAACATCCAGGCCGATTGTCGGTTCATCGAGAAACAAAATATCTGGATCGTGGATCATTGCTGCCGCGAGCTCCGCACGCATACGCTGTCCTAAACTGAGCTGCCTGACTGGTTGATTCAAGATTTCAGATAGGTGCAGCCTCTCAATAAGATATTTAATATGCTTCCTATATTTATCGTCAGGAACTTTGTAAAGCGCTTTCAACAAAGTATAGGTGTCCTTTACCGGAAGATCCCACCACATCTGCGTTTTTTGGCCGAAAACAACCCCTATGTTTTTCACATACTCTTTTCTGTTTTTCCAGGGACACCATTTATCTACCCTAACCGTTCCATGATCCGGAACCATGATCCCGGTCAAAATTTTGATTGTAGTTGACTTTCCGGCACCATTTGGACCGATATAGCCGAGGAATTCTCCGCGTTTTACGGTAAAATCTACATTTCTCAATGCTCTAACTATTCTTTTCTTCCTTTTCAGTCCTGTTCTTTCATAAACCGTGTAATTTTTTTGTAGCTCTTTCACTTCAATAAAATCATCCATAATGATCACCTCCTGTGTAACCGCTACGTTCCCGTGCTGGTGTAATGTTTTACTCCGGTTCCCCAGAGTAGAAATGTTACAGGGACGAGCACGGAAACCGTAATAAATGGGGCAAAGAGAGCAAAGATGTCGTTCGTTTTGTGCAACAAATAGGCGAGAGGATAATAAGCAATGGTTGCCAATGGAATAACAAAGGTAAGTATATTTCTCAGAAAAGGGCCGTAGATACTTATCGGATAAGCTGCCGCCGCTTTTGTAGAATAAAAAGCCACAACCCTGATATCTTCATTCCTAACTGACCAGAAAGCTACCGTTGCGAGTAATAGATTGATGCAGAAATGAATAACTGCTGAAAAAGCTACCAGGACGATATACCACAGAATGAATCTAACATTCCACATACCAGCGTACGTGATTCCAAATGCACCGAGACCCACAGCCTGAATAATATCGCCCATTCGTCTTAGTTCTATTCGCTGGAGAATAAGTTGTTTGATCGTTGAAATCGGCCTGACAAGAATAGCATCAAAACGTCCGGTGATGATCAAATCCTGGAAACGAAGGATGCCGTCTCCAAAAATTCTAAAGATCCCCCAACCAGCTTCTACGATCGAGTAGATAATTGCTACTTCGGAAAGTGACCATCCTCCCATATCTTTAAAGGTAAGCATCATAAACGCAATTATGAGAAAATCACTGAACATCGCGAGCCCGCTTACGATCATATCAACGTAAAAATTGACGCGGTATTCGATTTGAGATTTCAAACTTGCAACAAGAAGAGCTTTGAATACACCCATTTTATCCCCCCTGGATCCTGATTTCTTTTTTTATAAGCTCGGTAAGTCCAAAAGCTGTAAGCCCCAACGTGAGTATCCAGAACCACTGGATCCCAAAAGCCTTAATGGGATCAATTTTTCCAAGATAAACACTTCCCGGTATATAGCTTGTTGAGGCGAAAGGGAGCAACGGCATTATCTTTCTCAGGAATGCTGGATAGTACTGTGCTGGTAAAAAATATCCTCCGAAAAGGTTCATAAAAAAGTAGTACATTCCCTGAGCAGCTGTGTAGTTAAGAAATTTGACCATCCATAAGCCCACAAAATAGTTCATGAAAAATGAGATTACAAAGGCATTGGAAACCGATACCATATAAGGAATTATCCTTCCTGCATCCGGAAACTTCACGCCAAGTAACGTTACTCCCAGGAGATAAATGGGCAATGATCTGAAAACAAAGTTATAAACGATATGCCCAAGAACTTCAAAGAAACTCTGGTACATCAGGCCATAGGGTCGAATGAGGTCGAACACGATCGTTCCATCGTAAACCTTACGGATTAAAAAAGCACCGCGCGGAAGAAACATGGTTACCCAGAGTGCAGATTGGTTGACCATAACGTAAGTAATCATGGTCGAGGCTTCGGGTGAATCGCCAAGAACGGCTTTCCATATACAGACGAAGATATAGCCAAAAACAAAACTTCCGATGTTGGCAGCGACGTGATTCAACAGGTAAACCTGGTTCCGCAAGAAAGAGGCTCTGGCAATTGCTAGACCACGCACAAAAAACTCCTCCTTTCGGACGGAGCGGTTCCCAAGGTGAAGAAAAGGGTAGATAACGCAGTGTTCAAGCAAAATAGCGAACTTATCGAAGACACAAAATGCGGCAGCGAAGGAAATTATAACATCTAACTTCCAATAAAAAAAGTCGTACATCACGAATGAAACCATTCTGTAACACAGCGTTTTTCACAAAACTTTGCTGCTAAACCGTAAATTTGTATAATATACTGTTGTCAAAAAAATTGACAAGGGGGAATAAGTATGAGGAAAACCTTTTTGGTATTTTTAATACTCCTGCTCGCTTTGTCGATGCTGGCCAAAACCGTCACTCTAACAATCTTGCACACCAGTGACTTGCACGGAAACATCTTTCCCATCAACTACGCTACCAATAAACCTTACTACGTCGGGCTTGGAAAGATTCAAAGCCTCGTGAGAGCAGTTAAAGCTGAAAATCCAAACATTCTTCTCATCGACACAGGCGATCTGATTCAGGGAACTCCTTTAGAGTATTACCACGCTCGTATCGATAACGAACCGGTAGACCCTATGGTTCTTGTTATGAATTACATGGGGTATCAATGCAGCATACTCGGGAACCACGAATTCAACTACGGCATGAATATTCTAAACAAGGCTGTTTCAGAAGCTAACTTCCCATTCCTGAGTGCCAATATAGTCAAAAAAGGGACCGAAGAACCTTATTTCAAGCCGTATCTGATCACTGAAGTTGACGGTGTAAAGGTCGGGATTCTGGGATTGACTACAAAGTTTATTCCTAACTGGGAAGATCCGAAGAATATCGCTGAGCTGGATTTCCTTGATCCTGTGGAAGTAGCGAAAAAATACGTTAAAATCCTCAGGGAAGAGGAAGGCGTCGATGTGGTGATAGTTGGCTATCATGGTGGACTGGAACGCGATCCAAAAACGGGCGAACCAACAGAGGAACTAACTGGCGAAAATCAGGGCTACCAGTTGATCGAAGAAGTGCCCGGAATCGATGCTCTTCTCACCGGACATCAGCACAGATCAATAGCTGAAATCATCAACGGTGTGGCTGTTACCCAGCCAAGAAACTGGGGGAAAGCCCTCGGTAAGATTGACATCGTTCTCGACGATTCCAACGGAAAATGGGAAGTAGTGGATAAAAAGGTAGAACTTCTCAGCTCAAAGACTGTTGACGCCGATCAGGAAGTTCTCGAACTCGTTCAGCCCTACGAAGACAAAGTACAGAAATGGCTCGACCAGCCGGTGGGACTTGCAAAAGGTGATTTCTACATTGATGATCCTTTAATAGCACGTCTTGCAGATAACCCATTGATAGAATTCATCAATAGAGTCCAGATGTACTACAGCGGTGCCCCGATCTCTTCTTCCGCTCTCTTCAACAACGATATAAAAGGCTGGAAAGAAGGCCCAATAACACTGAGAGACATTAACGCGGTGTACATATATCCAAATACATTGAAAGTTCTAAGGGTTAAGGGTAAAGACATAAAAGATGCCCTTGAAAAGAGCGCAGATTACTTCGTTTTCGAAGATGACCAAATAAAAGTCAACCAATCATGGGTTGATCCCAAACCAAGGCATTATAACTACGACATGTGGGAAGGCATAAACTACACGATAGCCGTCAACAGGCCCGTCGGTGACAGAATCGTAGAACTGACATTCCAGGGTAAACCCATCGATATGGAAGCCGAATACGAAATCGTTCTCAACAATTACAGAGCAGGTGGTGGCGGTGGCTACACCATGTTCAAAGGGAAACCCGTGGTAAGAGAAGTTATGATGGAAGTTGCCGAACTCATAGCGGATTATGTAATGGAGCACGAAGTCGTGGAGGCACAAACAGATAACAATTGGCACGTCGTCGTTGAAAAGGTTCACGAAGTCACCTACGGTGATACGCTCAGCAAGATTGCCAAGATCTATGGAGTAAGCGTTAAAGACATTCTCAGATGGAATCCCTGGATCGAAAATCCTGATCTTATATACCCGGGTCAAAAAATCACGATATACGTTCCATACGTTCGATATATACCGGTACTGTAACCTGTATTAAATCTTAATAAAAAAAGACAGGGGAGCCGTTTGGCTCCCCTGTCTTTTTTGCTATAAATACTAAGTTCACCCCAAATTTACACAAATGAACTGAATCGGAAATATTGGATATGTATATTGATATATGTACATATATCTATATATAAAGAGGTGTTTTTATGACTTTTGATGAATGGAAACTCGAACTCGAACAGGCAGCCAGAGGAGGGCGCCTCACCATCGGAAATCTGGACATAGACAACTTCGGGCCCCTAAACGAGAAATTCGGGCGTGAGTGTGGAGACAAAATACTGAAATTTTTTGGAGAAATCCTGAAACAAAATCTTCCAGAAAAGGTATCTTTTGTACGTTTTGGTGACGAATTTTTCGTATACTCTACTGAATACTCCCTTGAAAATCTGTTCATGGAAATACAGGAAATAAGGCAGATTATCGAGGATGGGAAGGTTAAATGTAATGGAAAAGAGATCACTTTCACCGTTTCCGGATCCGTAGGGGAATACCCAAGGAACGCTTCGTCAATAGAAAAATTACTCAATCTCCTTTCAGAAGGAATGCGAAAAGCCAAGGAGAAATTGAACCAGATAGTCTTCGCACCTATGGAAAGAGAACAAAAAATGGTCTTAAAATCCAATTATTATTTTAAGTCTCAACTCGATGGACTCTCGAAATTGGCAAAAATGCTCAATAGAACGGAATCTTCGCTTCTTAGAGAAGCCCTCGATGACCTGTTGAGAAAATACAAACTCTGATAAAAATTCAAGCTGCTAAAGAACGGGTGGTCATACCACCCGTTTTTTTGCGAAACGAGGACAGGTTATCCTATCCACTTTGGGCCTTCCATGTCATAGAAGCTATTGTAGTACTCACCGAATTTTCTCTCTATCAGTTTCATCATTCGATCAACATCTTCTTTTTCTTCTTTTAGCGGATCAGGATATATTGGTTCACCAAAATGGACCGTAATGGTTCCACGTTTGCGGTAATCTTTGATAACACGTTTCACGGCTTTTAGAGGTGGTTCATGATCAAGTTCAGGTCTGAAAACATATCCATTCTCTATTCCAACGGGTACGATCGGTACATTTGCTCTATGGGCAACAACAGCTACTCCGGGGTAAAGTCTTTTTTCCCAGTTCCAGTAACCTTCTGGAAATATCATGACAGTACCACCTTTTTTAAGATACAGGATCACGTCCCGTATGGTTTTCTTGTTCAGAGTCTGTTTTATCTTTGGATCTTGAGAAACTCTAAATCGCCAAAATGCCTTGTAAAGGAATCTCACTAACGGGTATGGTCCATCTACTTGATACAAAGCCTTTGCTCTGTAACGTTTTGATGTTCGTACAACAAATAATGGGTCAAAGTTACCAACGTGGGTCACGCACATTATGAAGGGAGGTTCCGGAAGTTTTCCTTTAGATCTTGACTTTGCGATCATAGGAAGAATGAAGAGTATAATTCCAGACTAAAACAACCAGATAATTTCATATACTGGAGAAAGTAATAGTTTTTTGATCATGTTTAGTTCAACTCCTTCTGGCCTTTTTGGCCAAAGCTCAGCAAAAAGTTTATAAGCCCAACCAGAATCAGAAAGTGATAGGTAACAAATCTCCAGATTGAAATAGCGATAATCAGTGATTGGTTTGGAAGCATACCCTTTAGCATAACAAACATCCCGGATTCAAAACCTCCGCTCGATCCCGGGGTAGGAATATAGTAAACTACAAAGCTCAAAAGCGTTTGCACGGCTATACTATCAATTAGAGAGAAATTGAAGTTTTGACCTTTATTCATCAAAATACCAACCACGGTTACATAAAAAATACTGTAATTTATCAACAGGTAACCCAGGGCTAAGAAGAAGTCAATTACAAGCGTTAAAGGTTTCTTAGACCAAATGTTTTGCATTCCAGCGTTGTATCTTTCAAACTTCTCACGGATAACACCCACGATAGTTTCTTTGTCTTTTTTAGCCAACTTTCCAATTACAGTGAGTAAGAACTTTCGATGTGAAATAAAATTCAAAAATTTTATTAGCAGGTTTCTTGAAAGAGCTAGAAAGGTAAAGAATATTCCAACAGTAATCGTTATAGCAATGCCAAAAGCAAATATTGTACCAGTGGTTTCTAGCTTAGCAAAGTAACTGAGATAACGTGGTAATAGAAGAACAGCCAGGAAAGCTGTGGAGAAATTTGATATCAGGTACTGTGAGATTACGGCAGCCAATGCATGCGAAACATTGATTCCAGCCTTTGTTAAATCATAAATTTGAAATGGTTGCCCACCTGCAGCGAATGGGGTAATAGCACTAAAAAACAAGCTTAAGATTGTACTCCTGTACGATCTAAAATAAGACAAACGCTCATTCAAACTTTTCAGGAGAAGGAGCAATCTTAGAGCTGGTACGCCCAAACTCAGGAAAAGTAGAGAAATTGCAGCAACAACTATAGGCCAGGAACTTTTTAGTAAGCTAGAATCAATTTTGGCTCCAAAAATCTTTTGTATAACCAGTAATATAATGATGCTTATAGCAATACCAGCGAACATTCCTCTAATGGGCAAGGAAGAGTTCTTCTTTTTCATCGTTTCTCCTTTTTCTTGTAGTAATCTTCATCATAATAATTGTCATAGGTAATCTTGTTTCTGTTGAGAGCCACATCAAGCCATAACCTAAAGGCTTCTTTGAGCCCGTGCATGAAGTTTACCTTTGTATAGCGCCGATTCGAAGTGTAACATATCATAGAAGGACAAAATTTGACTTTGCCTATTTTTTTGAGTTTTTTTACAAGAATAAAATCCTGGGAAGCGACTTTGCTATTCAATTTGTAACCGCCAACAGCAAAATACGCATCTTTTCTAATCCCAAGATTTGCCGCACCTGACAAACTTACACCTGCGAGATTTGAAAGTCCATTAAGCAAACAGTAACTGAATACAGTAAGCCTTCTTAAAACCGGTCCATTCTCTCTAAAAGCCATGGGGCCGTATACTGCCACAACTTTGTCTTTTTGAAAGGCTTGAACCATTTTTGCCAACCAATTATTTGGATAAAGCGTATCAGCATCACAGCTGGTTATTATATCTCCAGCCGCCATTTCGAATCCCTTATGCATTGCATAGATAGAGCCTTTTCGCTCTTCAAATACCACCTTATCAGCGTACTTTTTCGCAATCTCAGGACTTTTGTCGGTACTGCCATTGTCAACAACGATGAGCTCGTAATTTTTGAAGCTTTGTGCCCGAATTGATCTCAATGTATCTTCCAAAAAGAATTCTTCGTTGAAGACCGGTACGATTATCGTAATCAATGGAGCCATTTTTTCACACACCCTTAAGTAAACCCATGGCCTTCATATCTTTTCTCGCTTGACCTTATACCACGTAGATTTCTTTTCAAAAGACCTGACAAAAGAAACCAGAATAGCGATTTGGAAGAAAGCGTACATTACAGGAACACCTATAATGGTGTTAATAAGTATTTCTTTTGGCCTGTGGCCATCGTGGAAAAGATAGCTGAACAAAGAACTTGAGTATAAAATGCCCCAGAACAACGGCATAACTGTGCTGAGTAGATAATCAGCCTTTAGCAAGTATGCTAATACAAGCATCAAAATAGGAAAAAGCACAAATGCTCCAATTGCTACTATCGCTATAATACCGAGATAGTAACCCTCAGAGAACTGTTCAAAGATTTTTTTGATGCCCCCAATGTACCAGCGACAGTGTTGTTTGAATAAATCTTGTAGTCTGAAAGCATACTGTATCTTGCACCTTTTGCCTCTGACGAATTTCACTTTGAGTTTCCTCTTCCAGAGCCTAAGAGCTAAATCAAAATCATCCACGAGAGTTTGTGGATCGAACTTTCCAACAATATCGAAAACCTTTCTCCTGATGAAAACGCCGCTGTTCATGAAGATCGTTGGTGAAAACAGTCCAGAATATACGAATGCTTTTATAAAGGAAAAATAAAGATCCTGGAGAATAACTGCCAGGGTACGTGATTGATTATATGATTCGAAGTCTGTGAATACAACATTAATTTCAGGGGAGCGGAAGAGTTTGGAATACTCCTTAATAAAATCCCAATCCACACGCGCGTCAGCATCAAGGAAAAGTACAATATCCTCTTTGACCAGATCAAGAGCAACATTCAAAGCTTCAGATTTACCTGGAGCACCAGTGTTACGAACAACGGTCAAATTTGGAAATTCCCTTGACAACTCGCTCAGGATTTTATATGTGGAATCCGTGGATTTATCGTCAACAACAATTACCCGAAAAGATCGGGGGGAATTAGTCAACAAATTGCGAACGGTATTTTCTATAACACTTTCTTCATTCTTTGCGGCAATGACAGCCACAACAGAGTAATCAACATCGTCTGAATAATTAACGTCCAGAAGCTTTTTTGTGAAGTGATTTTTCACGTACCCAATAAACGCAAATACAAATCCTATGATCACACCGTACACAAAGCTTACCAAAACACTTCACCACCAATCAATATCATTATACATAATATCAGACATAAAAAGTTGTATGCTTCAAGCATACATAATGTTTTTTAGGCAAATAAACCCTACTACTTCCCAGTTAAAATAAGAAAAGAAGTAGTTCATCGTTTTTATATGTTAAAAAATACGAAATAGACTCCTAAATTGAGAACAAACCGTGGATGACATGACTTAATGTCACACCAAAATTCTACCATACTATTGAACTAAGAATATCTACTCAAGTATGCTTTTATTACAAGAGCGAGTTTTACCGTTCATTTCTAAGAATCTTTTCCTATTAACCTAAATTTTGTAGTTACGGAAGGATATTAGAAACATTTGCCTGAAATCTTGGTGCCCTTATCTTCTTATTAAACAGAAGACAAGGGCACCATGAAAATAGCGCAAGGATATTAGAAATTATACAGGAAATAGTCCGAAAAATGAAAAAAATTATGTATTATCTACACCTGAAGCCTTCTTACTTATATCGATAGCTCGAGAGTAGGTGTCAAAAAGGACTTTCATAATCGTACCCCTGAGACCTTCACGCTCCAAAGAATAGATCCCTTCGATCGTTGTCCCTCCGGGAGAAGTCACTATGTGCCTGAACTCACCAGGATGGTTCCCTTTCACTTTTAACAGCTCTACCGAGCCGAGAATCATATCAAGAATCAGTGCTCTAGAAGTATCATACGAAAGCCCCATTTTCAGCCCAACGTCAATCAATGCCTCTATAATAACAAAAATGAACGCCGGGCCGCTACCACTCAACGCCGTAACAGCCGGAAAATCTTTCTCGTTTACGGTAATAACTGTACCAAGAGGGTCCAAAAGTTTAAGAATGAGTTCCCTTCTGGCTTTCTCAAAGGAATCAGAAAAATAAAGCGCGATTACACCTTTTCCTATATCTATTGGGATATTTGGCATAATTCTGGCGACGTTTTTTGCATCCAACGCTTTCTGAATTGTCGACACGGAAATTCCCGTCATCGTGCTCACAACCGCTTTTTCCGAAAAGTCTATGCTTGCTATCTGTGATAGCAAGTTATCTGCGTCTTGAGGTTTGACGGCAAGAAATATCACATCCGACTGTTCACAAACTTTCTCTGGGTCGTCAGAGATTTTAACTTTATCATTATCGGCAAAATCCCTGAGTTTTTCGGGAAAACGGTCGCACAGAAAAAGCATTCCCACGTCCATTGAAAATCTATTATGAATCTTTCTGGCAAGGATACTTCCAATGTTTCCTACACCAATTATGCCTATACGCATATCTTCAACCCTCTCAAGTGTTTTAAGCTCAAATTCCTAAATAAGCGTTTTTAACCTCTTCGTTAGCTAAAAGCTCTTTTGAAGGGCCTTCAAGCGTTATCCTTCCTGTTTCGAGAACGTAGCCATAATGAGAAACCTTGAGTGCTCCAGCTGCGTTCTGTTCAATTAGGAGAATTGTTCCGCCATCTTCGTTTATCTTTTTTATGACTTCAAAAACCTCCATTACCAGCATGGGAGCAAGGCCAAGAGATGGTTCATCCATCATGAGGAGCTTTGGTTTTGACATCAAAGCCCTGCTTATGGCCAACATTTGCTGTTCACCGCCTGAAAGCGTTCCACCAAGCTGGTTTATACGTTCTTTCAAACGGGGAAATAAGTCGAATACCCATTGCATACTTTTCTGGACTTCATCTTTGTCTTTTCTGTTGTAGGCTCCCATGAGGAGATTTTCCCGTACCGTCAGATTTGGGAATATTCTCCTGCCTTCAGGAACTAACGAAATTCCTCTGTGGTTAATTTCGTGAGGTGGAAGATTGGTTATATCTTCGCCGTTAAAAGTAATTTTTCCAGATGCAGCTTTCACTAAGCCACTAATAGCCGAAAGCGTGGTTGTTTTTCCCGCACCATTTGCACCGATCAATGTAACTATTTTCCCTTGGGGAACGTTGAGGCTTATACCTTTCAAAGCTTTTATTGCTCCATAGTTTACCCTGAGATCTTCTATTGTCAATAAGAAATCACGTTCCGACATTCTGCCATTCCTCCCCGAGATAAGCCTCTATTACTTTCGGATTCTTCTGAACCTCTTCGGGTGTTCCGTTTGCGATGAGTTTTCCGTAATCCATGACTAAAATACGTTCACACAATCCCATGACGACTTTCATATCATGTTCTATAAGGAAAATAGTAACACCAAATTCGTCCCGGATTTTCCGGATCATATTCATCAAATCATGACTTTCGGATGGATTCATTCCGGCGGCAGGCTCGTCCAGCAAGAGAAGTTTTGCATCAGTTGCTAAAGCCCTTGCAATTTCCAAAAGCCGTTGTGCACCGTATGGAAGAGAACTCGCTTTTTCGTTTGCAAATTCCGCCAATCCCATCCGTTCTAAGAGCTCCATTGATTTTTTCATTATGCTTTTTTCTTTGTCTAGATAACCCAATCTCAAAACAGCTTTCCAGAACCACATCCCACCAGCACCGTAAGGTTCCCTACCTGCTTGCCGCAACAATTTTTCAGCATCTGTCGTAGCAAGCTCGTGATGCTGGGCCACCATAACATTTTCCAGAACGGTCATTTCTTCAAACAACCTTATGTTCTGGAACGTTCTAGCAATGCCAAGATGCGTGATCTGGTGAGGCTTAAAAGGTGTGATATCCACACCATTAAAGATTATTCGCCCTTCTGTTGGAACATAAACACCTGTGATCACATTGAACACAGTTGTTTTTCCTGCACCATTGGGGCCAATCAAGCCGAGAATTTCTCCTTCTTCAATGTAATTATCGAAATCATTTACGGCAACAAGCCCACCAAACTTCATGGTTACGTGATTAAGTTCTAACAGTTTACTCATTGGCTTCACCCTTTTTTCTAAAGATCCAGTTGTACAGATTATTCCATGTCAACTCATTTTTTCCCATTATGCCGCGTGGCCAGAAGATCATCACGATTACGAAGAGAGCCGAAAGTACCAGCATTCTCATGCCAGGAATACCGGAGAATTCGAATGAGAAAATCTTTATAGATTCCTCTAGGAATCTCAGCCACTCGGTCAGGAAAGCGAAAAGAGCTGCACCAATGATGGCACCACTTATACTGCCGAGACCGCCTATAACTATCATTATCAAAGCGTTGAAAGTCAGTAGGACTCCTATTGTGGTTGTTCTGGGATCAATTGTGGATAACCAGTGGGCATAAAGAGAACCCGCAATACCGGCAAAAAATCCTCCTACGACAAAGGCCATTAACTGATGCCTGAAAACGTTTATCCCCATCGATTCAGCTGCGACACGATCTTCACGTATTGCCTTCAATGCTCTTCCATAACTACTGTTGACCAAGCTAGCTATGAACAACACCGTAACAAATAACCAGCCCCAGGCCCACCACACGTTGGTGTAGGTTGGAATACCCTTAAGCCCGAGAGCACCATTTGTTACAGATCTCAGGTTGAGTGCCAGGATCCTTATTATTTCGCTGAATCCTAATGTTGTGATCGCAAGGTAATCTCCGGACAACCTAAGAGACGGCCATCCAATTAAGAAAGCAAAACCAGCAGCTACAAGTCCGCCGATCAACGTTGCCGGAAGAAATGGGATCTGTATCGAATTGAACGGCCAGATGAGCTTATCTAGAATGAAAGTCATTTCTTTTTGTTGTACGGACATGGTCAACAGCGCAGAAGTGTAGGCACCGATGGCCATAAATCCGGCATGTCCCAGTGAAAAAATACCTGTGATTCCATTGATTAAAGTCAGGCTAACCGCCATTATTCCGTATATACCAATGAGAGAGATAATCCTTACATAATAGGTGTTAAGATTCCCGTCGGCCAGGTAAAGCAAAAGAGCGATGAAAAGCAAAAATGTTATCGTCAGTATTAAGTTAACTCTCTTAGATAATCTCACTGACATCACACCTTTACGATAATTTTCTTACCCAGTAAACCATTGGGTTTCAAAGAAAGAATAATGATGAGTATGAAAAAAGCGAACGCATCTCTATAACCAGCCAGGCTCGGGAAGATCCCCACCAACATTATCTCTGTTAACCCCAATAGCAATCCACCAATTACAGCTCCCTGAATGGAGCCAATACCACCGAAAACGGCTGCAATGAAAGCTTTCAATCCTGGCATAAAGCCCATATACGGCCAGATCTGCGGGTATCGGCTAGCCCAGAGCAGTCCTCCTATTGCCGCTAATGCTGAGCCAAAAGCAAAAGTAAATCCAATAACATTATCTACATTTATTCCCATGAGAGCTGTTGTAGGAATATCAACTGAAACTGCTCTCATTGCCATTCCTATTTTTGTCCTGTAAATTATCCACCACAGAATTACCAGTATTATTCCTGTTATGATCAATGTGACCAGAGAAACCAGAGGAAAACGCAATCCTCCCATTATGACCTTTCTTCCGTACTTGATTTCTTCATGGCCACCTATAATTATCATTTTGTTCAGAAAATTCGGATAGATATTGCGGAAAGATTTAGGAATACCGGAAAATACAACTACCGCCAGACTTTCAAGAAAAAACGATACACCAATTGCTGTTATAAGTGCTGAAACACGAGGTGCATTTCTTATAGGTTTATATGCAACTCTGTCTATAGCAAATCCCAACAGAGCCGCTCCAAGAATCGCCAAAGCAAATGAAAGCCACCATGGAAGCTTTCCGATAGTAACGAAATAGAAAGCGAAATAAACAGACATCATGAAAACATCGCCATGGGCGAAGTTTATCAACCTTAAAATACCATAAACCATAGTATAGCCGATCGCTATAAGTGCATACAGTGAACCCAGACTCAAACCGTTAACAAAATTCTGCAATAATGTCCTCCAATCCAAAAAGTCCACCTCCGAACATCACAGAAGAAAGATGAAGTGAAAAAAAAGAAAAGAAAAACGGGAAAAGAGAGGGAAGAATGTGCATTCCCTCTCTTAAATCATGTTATGGATTTATAGTGGTCTCGTACTTGAATTTGCCGTCTTCTATTTTTACTATTGCCACAGATTTTACCGCATCCCCGTTGGAATCGATGTTGATGATTCCGGTAGCTCCCGGGAAGTTCTTCGTTTTTCTTATTTCTTCCGCGATAGCATCTTTATCGAGAGATCCAGCCCTGATTATGGCATCCCTTATAACCATGTACGCATCAAAACCAAGAGCACTGAGAGCTGCCGGTTCTTTTCCATACTTTTCTCTGAACTTTTCTAAGAAGAGCTTGGCATTTTCTGTAACAGCTGGACTATCTGGATGGTAATGGGTTGTGAAGTAAAGACCATTGACAGCATCTCCACCGATGGAGATAGTTTCGGGAGCATCCGCACCGTCACCGGTTACGAGCGGACCGTAGAAACCCAGTTGCCTTGCCTGAATAGCTATAAGTGCAATCTCCTGGTAGTACCCGGGAATGAAGAAAGCATCGGCACCTCTCATAAGAGCGTCATACACCTGTGCAGAGAAATCCTGGTCTCCAGTTTTGTAGTATTCGAAGAAAACAGTGCCTCCAAGTTCAAGGAAGGTCTTTTTGAAGAAGTTTGCCAGACCAACAGCATAGTCCTGTTCAACATCCATGAAGATCGCAACGTTTCTCGCATCAAGATTTTCAAAAGCGAGTTTGGCTGCAGCCCAACCCTGGAATGGATCGATAAAACACACACGAGAAACATACTTTTTCCCTGAGGTCACAAGAGGATTGGTCGAAGAAGGTGAAACCATCGGAGTACGTTTTTCTTCAGCAACAGCCCCTCCAGCCAGAGTGTGAGAACTCGCAATTTCCCCAAGAATTGCCAGCACTTTTTCGTGTTCAATTGCACGCCTTACGGCGTTGGCAGCTTCAACCTTGTCACTACGATTGTCAAGCAACACAAGCTCTATTTCCTGTCCAAGAGCGGTAGGAAACAATTCACGTGCAATCTCTACTCCTTCCCAGACCATTCTTCCAAAAGCGGCAATCCCGCCTGTCATCGGCAAGACAACCCCTATCTTGATCGCCCCAAGCGATATAATCCCCATGGATAAAATCAACAATACTACAACTAGTCTTCTCACAACAACACCTCCCCAATAGATAGTGGCTAATCTTTGCCGTATTTTAGCTGAAAGTATACCATAGGGAGGCTTTAAATTAAAATAATCAGAGCATTTCAAAATTTACCTAACGCCCATTAATAAAACTAAAAAGAAATGCTCTATTATCAATTCCTTTTATAGTAACTAACCAATTACTAAAACTAATTACTTTAGCGTGCATCTCACCCACTTTGCACAATTTCTATCAACAGAATCGAAAGCGTGTCAAACGTTTACAAAACCAATATTCACTCAATGACGTTGATTATCCCATATTATCCAAAAATCCCTTGCCATTATTTAAAATCGGGTATTGAATGAAAAATCGTTTTCAAAATATTCGGTGGTAATGACCTCACGTACTGGAAACACTAAAAAGCGAAAAATAGTTGGCATGTTATAATTTCAAAGCAAAAAAATGCCAAAAGGAGCATGTATGAAAGAAAAGGGAGTTAAACGGCAAGCCTCATCAAAGAATATAGTCTACGCGATTCTTATAAGTGTTATCGTTATTTTAGCTATATTGGCTCTTACAGGAGAAGAACTGGATCTTTCTCTTTTCCTGAAGCTTCCGTTTCAGTGGATCCTTGGCGCACTTCTGTTGTATTTGATAGCATTGTCTATAAACGCCCTCAGAACCCTTCTGCTTCTCAGAGCCTTTGGAATAAAATTCAAATATTCATATGCTTTCACTAACAATCTCCTCATGCAGTACTTCAACAACATAACTCCCTTCGCTGCTGGTGGGCAGCCATTCCAGATATACGATTTAACCAAAAAAGGCATAGACGTTACAACAGCCGCGGCTGTAATCGTCTCACGTTATGTTATGACAAATATAGCCATACTTACCCTGGCGATCTTCTTTCTTCCTAAATACTGGAGAAGTTTTTTGAATATACCAGGAATTGGAATTCTTGCTTTTCTGGGTGCTTTTTTTACCTTTGCCCTTTTGGTGTTGTTGACTACTCTCTCTTATTCCCGGAAACTTCTCACAAGACTCGTAGATCTTCTTGTAAAACCAAAGTTTTTACGTAAGTTATTTGCGAAGTGGCTGAACTGCGAACCCGACGAAGTTCGCGAGAGACTGCTTAAAAACTTTGAGGAATTTAACTATTACATGCATTTCATCTGGCGCAAAGGCCCTCACTACATGTTCGTGGATGTTGGGCTCGCTATTCTTTTCAGCATGGTTTTCAAATTCATCCTGTATTTCCTCATCATCGGGCTATCAAAGACCTCTGGAAAACCTGTAACGGCTTCTTTTCTTGATGTTTGGGGGGTCCAGGAGCTGCTGTTTCTTGTGGCTTTTTATGTACCGACCCCCGGTGCGAGCGGCGCGCTCGAAGCAGGGCTTTTTTTCATGCTGAAAGACGCTGTCCCCAAAGATCTTATAGCTATAAGCGTTACCCTCTGGAGGTTGTTGACTTATCATTTTGTGATCGTTGTGGGTTCCCTGGTATTTTTTATTCAACAGGTCAGAAGAGGGAAGAACACGAAAGCCAAGATAGATACCTGATTTCAAAACAAGAATAAGTATCGATGATGCATTAATACAAAATAGCAAAAAAGCGGAACCTTTATAAAAAGGTTCCGCTTTATCTGCTACAAATCTGCCTTATCTATTGTTGTAAAGATATATCCAGGCAGCCACATCTTCACCGTTTATTACTCCATCTTTCGGGTAAGAAAGGTCACATTTGGCTATTATTTCCTCATCTTCGCTACCGATGTAATTAACCAGTGCACTGAAGTCCTGAAGATTAACGACCCCGTCTCCATTGATATCAAGATCATCGGCAGCGTGTTCCTCAAGGGTATCAAACACAGGGACAAACATTGAACGGGATTCTATCTGCCACCAACCTATTTCTTCACTATTATATTGTTCTTCAGTGATAACAGGAACAACAAAGTAGCCGCCATCCCCCCAGGAATAGCCCCAGGAGTTTTTGATTATCCAGAACATATCAGCGACAAATGTAGCATCTAACGTAGGATCATAATATTCATAAGACTCGATCTCTTCTTCGATAACAGGTGCTGCATCAGGGTTTATCTTGCCCGCCAGAACTATATCGTCCAGATCTTCCGCTTTTGCCCAACCAACCAACGTTACCGCATGTCCTCCGGTGTTGTATGCTCCTGGAGAAGGGGTGTAAATGCCCTTTTCATAATAGTAAAGATCAGAAGGGACATAAAATGATACAGCAAGGGAACCGTACTCTGCAATTGCTAGCTGGATAATGTCAAGATATTGCTCGTATGTATACCCTAAGTCCTTGAAAGTATAGGCGCTCGGGATCATTATTGTCTTGGACGACCTCACTCTGGGAGCACCGTACGCTGATGGAGGCAGCGGTATAACCTCGTCAGTAACCATAAAAACTTCGGAATATGGGGCATACTGTTCTTCCATCATTCCATATCTTACAGCATTATACATAGCGAAGTAACTATTACCGCCCTCAAGGCTGTTCCTGTCCTGCACATATTCGTATCCAGTAGCATAATAAACATCCCAGTCGATGTTATGATAAGCACACCATCGCTCGGAGTAATCAAAAATGTTGTCGGCATTCCCGTCTATTTCACCGAGCTCCTGTACGGCTCTAGCGCTTTCAAAGGAACCAGACGTCGCGAAAGCCCAACAACTGCCATGATAGTACTGATCCCTTACAGGCTCAATCCTGTAAAAAGTATCATCTGGCACTGTTTCAGGTTGCAAGAACACGTATGAAGCCATTATCAGATCATCGGTCGTGGTCATGCCATCGATTGTGACCTTTCCTTTTAACCCCTGCTCATAGATTTTTTTGACATATTCATCTATTTTCAACTGAACCTCGCCAGGAAGGAATACATATCCGCTGAGTCTAGAAAACAATTCCTCGAGGCTGTTTAGGTTAAAGGCCTCGTATTTCTCTATAAATTCCTCGCTAAGCCCTGCATTCCACAATAGGCCAGCGGATCTAATCGACTCGTTTATGATTGACTGGTTAGCAGAAGCCTCGGACTTCAAATCAGCCAATCCTATTGAAACAATAGCCAACACCACGATAAGCAAAAGAATTGTTCGCCTCATGTCTTCACCCCCTTAGTCCGCTGACTCAACGCTTACTGTTACCGGAACGTAGTCAATTACGAACCCATCAAGCGCTTTGTTGTCTTTATCCCTAAAAATCGGATTGGGCAGGTCAACATAATCGCCATAACCTGTCCACCAACCTTCATACGCCAAGCCAAGGGAAATCTCGGAACCATCAAAGTCATCGTTGACTTTAAAGGTCAAAACAGCAAAAACATCCGAGGCTTCTTCCGGTTCATCCTTATCAACGGTAAAACCTTTATAAAGGGTTACTGAGTTGTCGTTAACATTGTATGCGGAAACATCGGCAAAACCATCCATAAAGTCGCTAAAATCAACGCTCTCGAGCGTTATTCCACTATCCTTCCAGAGGGAAAGCTGCATGTACCTTGTATCATAAAGCTTTGCAAAATCCGCTACATTTTTCCCAACGACCTTCACTGTGAATGTAGCACCGGTAGAGACACTGGTAGGTGTGGCTTCAATACTAAAAACAGGTTTTGAATCCGAATCATACCTCTCCCTCAACATGAACCCTTTATAATCCCCAATGGGACCATATGGGGTATCCATGTAAATATACCTTGAATAGGGGACTCCAAGTTCGAACCCAACCTCTGCTAAAGTGTCCACTAACACGTAACCTTGATAAGTACCGCTGGTTCCATAATATCTACAGCGTATGAAATCCTCACCGTACATCAACTGATAGAATTGCCAGGTTGTATCGTATGCTGTGAGAGTTGCTGGGCAAGAAATCCAGTCTTGCAGATCCGGACGATCATTCGGTATTTCTTCCCAGGCATCTCCCAATCCATCTCCGTCCGTATCAACCAGGTTCAATCTTATGCGAGTATAGGTACCCTCTCCCGTTTCATCAACCTCTGCCTTGTAAAAACGAATTAAGATGTCACCTTCAGCATCTTCAGCATAATCAAACCATTGATTCCTGTCTAAATATATGAGGCCACTGTCTGACTGATAAAGCTCCGTGACCAGGTTCGTTGCTTTAAAGTTCAATTCTTCAGTGGTTACATTCTTTCCGTCGTTAGCAGTTATTACAACCGTATAATGCCCTTCTTCTTCTATAGCCACGGTTTTTTCATTGATCCCCGCTTCTTCTAAAATCACTTCGCCATCTTTTTTCAGGGTAAATTTAACCGTAAGGGGATCGTCTGCGGAATCCAATACTGACCAGGAAAAACTAACCATCGTCTTTGGAGCAATTTCCTGCCCCTCCGTAACTGTACTGTGAAGTGAAATAAGTGGTGGATCATTCTTGAAAAGCATACAACTCGAAAGTACTAAAACAACCAAAAGAGCCAAAATCAAGTAAATCCTTTTCACCTAATTTCCCCCCCTCTATGTGGTATGGTTAAACTCTTTTCGTCAAGCATAAATTCCTTGAAAAACAAAGTCAGGGATTGAATCGCAACTCGTAAGAATTCATCAAAATCATGTGACTCTTAATCTATTATACTCCGTTTAGCAACACTTTCAAATATATTATATCCATCACCTTTGTTTTCCATCTTTTAGCGCCGTGACGCTACTCTTCGGAAATCCCCTTTTTAACTGAATTATTTTAGTATGCTTTTATTTCTTCTACTACGAATTTGGGATGGTTTTTAAAATATTACACCTTTTTATTGCAGACAGTGCTGCCACATAAACTAAATGCTACATACATAATTATTCTCTCTCGTTGACTAAACTCTTTCACAAAACAGTTTTTCCCTTACTTGCTCAACCAATCAACGATATTCACAGCCAGAACGCTATCATCATAATCATACCAATTATCGTAGAGATTGTCTCCGGGATCGCCATCCCCATCGTCAAAGGGCGAGCTGTCACCAATCGCTACAAATTTTCCGCTTCCGTAATAACCATAAACAACATAAGGCTTCTCATAAGCCCTAATAGCAACATGGACCTTTGAATCATTGATAATGGTTATGGTACTGCCAGCCCACATTCCTACTGCATTCACACCGTAAGTAATCGGTGTTACTAAAATATCTTCAATTGGGTCCTCGCTGACGGTATTGCTGTCAAATCTAAATCCAAAATCATCATTAACAACCTCATTGAAGATCTCAACCGGATCCCAGCCGTCATTATTCCTGTCTGCTCCGCTATGGTTTCCAATGAAGAAGACACTTCCACCATTTTCAACGTATCGTTTCAGCGCACTTATTTCATCAGAGCTAAATCGGATATTGGGCTCAGGGATAATAACGACATCATAACGTGCAAGTGTGGAATAATCAAAAGGATCATCGGTACTTTCAACTGAATACCCTTTTTCTTTGAGGGCATCCGCGAATTCCGAATATCCTCCGTCGATCACCCAATCAGCATTCCCGGCTGTCTGGGCGTGACCTTCGTCAAAAAGAATCAGGCCATCACCGTCAATTGGGTTATCAATTGGATGACAGGAAGCAAAGAGCAAAACCAAAAACAGCAACACAGGCCCAAAAAAATTCTTCATAACAAACCTCCCACCAGTAAATTCAGTGATTTAACACTATTTTGTCTCTTCCCAAAAGACTGTGAGTACGTAAAGCGATGATCCGTTCTTGGTAATTATAACGGTCAAATCTCCGTTTGTCACTTTTATCCTTCCACCTGCTTCTATTTCAGCATGAGAATCTTTATCCTTCAGGAGTTTTATTATCTCCTCAGGATTGATCTCTCTTTCCTTTATTCGTTTCAGTGCGTGGGGTGAAAATGTTATATCGAACGTGCCCAAATCGGCAAGATCAGTTTCTTCATCCGGCTCCTGATAACCTTTAACTAAAAGAGCAACCACTAAAGTGATTCCAAAGAGCAAAATTATAATCCACATATTCTGTACCTCGGGTAAAATTAAAGTATGAAAATCTTTCTTTCTCTTATAAAGTGGAGATCAAAGGAAAAATTCCATATGCTATCCCGCTACGGAATAAAAGGGCTCGCAGTAATTATAACAACTTTTGCTCTTTTAGTTTTTCTTGCTGTCCCCTTTCTCTTTTACTTGACAGAGGTGTTTATACCCAGCTTTCAGAAAATTGCCGGTCTTTCCGGGCAACTCGATGAGCTTGCCGGGATTGATTTTGAGCGCATTATCATCTCGTTTTTGTCCTCAATCATATTCATCATCATGCTGGGAAGCGAACTTCCTGTTACCATATCGAACCTGTTTTTTTCAGAACGCCTTCAGTTCCTCAGAACGACACCCGTGAAATCAACAACGATCTTTAAGGTACAGTTGCTGGAAGTCCTTGCAACCGGTGGATTACCGATAACTCTATTCGTCCCCGTGTTCTTGAGTGCTCTCTATGGGCTCGGTTTTGTTGGGACACGTTTCTGGATCTCCGTCATGCTTCTCCTGATATATATCCTCTTCATCTTCGCAATAGCCACAATGATATCATTCGGGATCGTTTTCATAGCCAGGGGACGTTTTATGAAGGTGATATCAACCCTCATGACGGGGATCACCCTCCTTGCCTTCGTCTTTACCTTGAGATTGATGGACTTTTCAGCGATAGATATTGCCCAGCCTCTGGAAGTTGCTGAGAAATTGAAGAATCTCCAGACACTCGTTGCCCAAAAACACCTGCCCTGGTCTCCCTTCGTGAACGCGTTAACCGGGGATTAAAAGAACGGATACTGTTTCTTGCATACACCGGATTGGTATTTAGAGCTTTAGAGCTCCTGAATATTGCGCTATACAGAAAGACCCTGAATCGTTTGTGGTCAAGTTCACAGGGGAGAAATACCGCAGAGGATTCAGAGGATTGTACATGCCTTTGCCTTTCTTGGCATTTCTCAGAAAGGATCTGCTTTTAATCCTTAGGGAGCCAAAGCTGGCTTTCGCCTTTTTGTATCCAACCTTTTTTATTCCAGCGATAGTTCTGACAAATCCGTCTTTGTTAAGGGGAGGAGGGATACTGCAGCTTTTGAGCCTGCTGATCTTCCTCATATGCAACTACACAACGATCTCCTCAACGGCCATTTCTGCCTTCGAAAGGCAGGTTGGCGATTATAATGCAGCACTGCCGCGAAAGGGCATAAAACCGGTACTGGCAAAAGCATTGATTATAACTTTCATTTATTCGCTAATTGTCTTTGGCATCTATCAGTACCTTACGATCAAAATTCCAAGCATAAGCAACTTCCTGAGGCTGTTCACACCTTTCATGATTCCTACAATTTTTGTACTCTCCCTTGTTGGAGGAACACTCGAAAAACACCACGGGACAGGCGAAAGCAAGAATGTGTTCAAAGCTCTCACCATAACAGGAGCTATTGTTTCTTTTCTGTTCAGCAGTGTCATACCTCTTTTTACATCCCTTCCTTTAACTTTATATGTTACGGATGGTCTGGGAACCTTTCTCAAATTCTTGAGGATTCCAGAAACACCTCAAATGAAGATCTTCTTTGGGGTGCTTATTCCCGTTACCCTGTGGGTAACAAGCGCATGGTGGTCGTTAAAAATCTTGTGCTATAATGAGGATTAGAGCACTGTTTTGCAGTAAAATTAAGCTAGTTTTTAGAAGTACATTGGCAATTCCTGGAGGGATAGATTTGAGAGTCGAAGAGGTAAAATATCTGAGCAAAAAGATAATGGAGGCCGGAGAAATACCTCTCGTATGGGGGCACTTCGGTGTCGGAAAAACAGATCTTGCAAGGGAGATAGCGGAGGAAACTGGTAGAGAGCTCATAATACTTGTTATCTCACAAATGGAGCCTGGAGACCTGATAGGTCTTCCTGCACGAGATGAAAATAAAACTGTTTTCCTCAAACCTGATTGGTGGCCGGAAAATGGAAATGTCATTCTTATGATAGATGAAATAAACAGGGCACATAGATCTATAAGAAACGCTATCATGCAGCTTCTTATAGATAGAAGGATACACAATCATCTCCTTCCGGAGGGTTGCTGGATAATGGCAGCGGCAAACCCGCCAGATGAAGAATACGACCAGGTCGAATTGATAACCGACCCTGCCTTCATGTCTCGCTTTTTCCATCTTGAAATCACACCTACACCGACGGAATGGATAGAATGGGCAAAAAAGGTTGGAGTTCCGAATGAAATCAATGAGTTCATAAAGGAATATCCTGAATTTTTATCAAGGGATACAATAGTCTCCATGAGGCTGGAGCTTCGTCCCAGTCCAAGAAGCTGGTATAAACTCGGCAGGGTTTTAAAAACCTTTAGCTCTGAAGATCTCAAGAAATACGGTTACGTACTTGCAGCCGGAATTCTCGGCCCAGAAGCAGCGAGAACGTTCATCGATCAGATAAGTGGAAAACAGCTGCTACCCAAAGCAGAAGAGATTCTTCTTGAGTTAGACGAACCATTGCTAAATCGATTGTCTTCTCTGGATATTTCAGGTGTAAGCGCGATGGTATCGAGACTGACGAAGTTCCTATCTGAACTCGATGATAAAGCGGTTCAGGAATACTTTGAACGTGTACCAAGGATAGCTTCTAACCTCCTCAAGTTGAGCAAGGTTATTCCGAGAGATTCTTTCTTCGCCATAATAAGGCACATCGCTTATCAACTCGAAAACGAAAAGGGTTTAAAAAGAGTCTTTTTTGAGAATTTACTGGAAGAACTGGCAACAGATTCCGATGTCCTCAACTATCTTGAAAAGAGGGAGAATTGATTTGTTTAGAAGGGATATCGTCGAAGAAGCGGTCATAGAGCTGGGAAGAAGAAGTCCCTTTTACAACTATTTGTTTTTATTTATAGAAAGAGTTCGGAGTTCCACCGTCAGGACATTCAAGCTCAGGGTTTCATCGAGAGGTAATCTACAACTTCTGTACAATCCGGAAGTACTAAGAGACAAACCGTTAGAACTTGTTGTTGCCTTGCTTGAACATGAGGCCCTTCATATAGTCAACGGCCACATTTTGATACCGGTAAAGGAAAAAAGAGACAGACTACTCTGGGACTTATGCATGGACGCAGCTATAAATCAATTCATACCCGTTCTCGACGCTTTCAGCCTTCCCCTTGATGAACTTTTGATGGAAGGGTGCGGAACAGATAATGAGAGAATGTTCATTGCTCCACCGGCATTTCTACCAAACCAAACCGCTGAATATTACCACGATTGGGCAGTAGAATTCATGAAAAAGAATAAAACGATAGACCTCGAGCTCATAGAGACCAACCTTGAAAAAACCGATTCTCACGAGGACTTCGGAAACTTCGAGCTCCCAAAAGAATTCGTTCAGGAATTGTTGAATAACGTTGTTGCGGAAACCTACAGAAAGGCAAAAGACGGTCTTCCTGAAGGCCTGGAGCATGTTGTAACTTTATTCCTCGATAGGCCAATACTCGATTGGCGAACGATGATCAGACGATTCTTTGGTTCATCGGTACACGTTGGAAGATATCGAACCCCTTTGAGACCAAATAGAAGATACGACGATCAACCGGGGTGGCGAAACGATTACGCGGCAAAAATTGTTGTCGTTCTCGATACCAGCGGAAGCATAATTGAAGACGAATTCAATGCCTTTTTCAGTGAAATAGATATTGTCACAAGATTGACGGATTCGCGGATCTGGCTTGTTCAGGTAGATGAAACCGTGCAATCTGTAATGAAATACGGTAAAGGAATGTGGAAAGATTTGAAACTCATAGGGCGCGGTGAAACTGACCTACAACCAGCCATCGATTACGCCCAGGAAAACCTGAGACCTGAAGGTATCATAGTTTTCACCGATGGTTACACTGATTTGCCTCTGGTAAAGCGCAAGGTTCTTTTCGTTTTATCCAGGCAGTGTAATAAAGAATTTGTGGAAGAAGCAAAAGAAGTTTATGGTCGTTCATCGGTGGTGGTATTAAGATGATATTGTTCGAAGGACCAGAGTCAATCAAAGGTATTTTAGAAAAGTACTACGTAGAACTTGAACTCGAGTTCAAAGAAGAAGCCAAGTTGTTAAAAAACAAGGAAGATGTGCTCGAAACGAGTTTTGGGCATTTCCTCACCACGATAGTACAGGACGAACTTGAAATGTTCCCGGTACTTTCACTTTTTGTGGATTCAGAAGGAAGGGGATTTTTTGCGATTTCTTCAACATCGCCTTATGAAACCACAAGTTCCATTTATCGAGTAGAAGAATCAAAGGTATCAGAACCCCTCATGGAACTCTATCGTAACCTTTTTCCAGAATCCACGGAGCTAAAGATTGTCAGAACAATCCTTCAGGCACCTCTAAGGTTGTATTTCATCTCATATTTAGGAAATGAGCGGTTGCTGAAAAGAGAGATTCTAAAGGATTCGATTTCCGGTAAAGGATACCTGCGCCTGGCAAAAGAAATAGATGATGAACTCTACGACATATACGTCAAAACCTTTCGCAGATGGATACAGTTCAAATGGGGCGATAGTTTTATCTTTCCGTATCAGGATAGGGTAAAGATAATTTTTGGTATTCCACGACTAAGAAAAGAGATTGATATCTCAACGATCATAGAACTATCAAGGTTTGTGAGAACGAAATTAATTGAAAAATACGATACACTGAAACCATCAAGTATCACACCGGATATGAAGCTTGCAAAACCCGCAGCAACGGTGTTTGAAATCCCGCTGATCGCTTCAACCTACTGGTTGAAGAATCTTGAACATTTCTACCATTATTATTTTAAAGCTATCCAGACGATGATAGATTCTTTAGAGAACTTTGTAGCGAATAATGATCTCTGAGGGAGCGAGAATATTGACAAAACCTACCGTCAGAATAAAATACCCTGTATCCCGAAAAATTCTAAGGCTCCTGAAGCCTTCGGATCTTATATCTTACGCTGGAAAAGCTTTTTGTTTTACCTGCACCTCTCTTGAATTGTTTGCAAAATATGAAAAACTGGAGGGAGCGCCTCTGGTTGACCTGTCACAGGAGATAGTTGTCCTGGGAACCGTAGAAAATGAGGTTTTGTTTCTGGATAAAAGATTCCCAACCCCCGAGGAACTCGAGTACCTTTTTCTTCGCGGCGTTTCTGCCACCATTGGAAGACCCGTAACAGGATCACATATCACCGAACTTTACATGCGTTTTGGTAGAGTCCACTTTGTACCTACCGAAGAGTTCTCATTCATTCACGATGATGTTACCATCATGGCGAAATCTGTTGAATTAGATGATTTAATCTTATACGTCAATGTAGCGTCAAATGGAAGTATCTACTTAGAGGGATAAGATAGCAGAGATTGTAAACGGAAATGGTAGGTGATTGACAGTGAAAAATCTGAGAAAGCTGTTCGACCTCATATATTTTCCCTTCGTTTTCATCCTTACCCTATCGCTCGTTGGCTCATTTTTCACCGGGCGCTGGTTGCTTGTTCTTTTGAGCATCATAATCATTGGTTTTGCTATGTATGTAAGATATCTTATTTACCGATCAGTGTTGAAAGAACAAGATCAAGAAGATGAAGATAAAAAAAACGAAGAAGACCCCCAACAATCCTGAAGCGTTATCTCCTTTATAGTTATTCCAAAAAATTAGAAAATTATTAGAATCTAAACCTCCTTTTTTCTCAACGAATCATAACAGTGTGATTCCAAAAAAGGAGGGGTTGAATTATGAAGAAGACACTTGCGTTTTTGTTGTTTGCGGTTCTTCTTGTAGGTATGTCCTTTGCGGTTCCACCGGCTAATGGTGACATTGCTCAAAGAGTGGAGCTCATCAAGCTACAAGCAAGCATCAGAATTATCGAAGTGTTCAAACAAATGGAATTAACAAAAGAACAAGCGACGAAGATCTTTGAAGGTCTCACGGAAGTGAGAGAGAAATTGGATTCTCTTTTGAAGCAAAAAGAAGAGCTTCTTCTCGAACTGAAAAAGGCTATGCTCGAAGATGATACCGCTGCTATCGAAAAACTGAGAGAAAAACTCATTGCAAACAACCGTGAAACCTTCGAAACACTTAAAGGCGCTCAAAAGGTCATCAAAGACAACCTAACGGTGACTCAAATGGAAAAACTTATGCGAATGGCAAGAGATAGAGTATTTGACAGACTGAGAAATTCCCCACAATTTCGCGAAATGTTCATAAACGGGCTAAGAGAAAAGCCATTGAAAGATGCACCATACATTCAAGAAAGGCTCAAAAATTTCAGGGACTTGCCACCCCAAGAAAAAATGGAATTACTTAAAAGAGCAACGAATGACCCAAGAATGAAAAATCTCAGAATGGAAGCAGAGAAGGTTCTTACGAGAATTGTTCTTTCACCCGTATTCCTGGACACCTTAAAAGAATACGCGGGAATTGAGTAAAATAATAAGCATAATAAGAAATAAGGACCCTTACCGGGTCCTTATTGTTTTTTAGAGTTTCATATTCAGCTTACCATTTCTATATCTTTCTCAACAAAAGAGTGATACATTGCTATCCCTTTATTAAATGCCTCTTCGCTTAACTTGCCTGTCGTTGTATAAACACCGGCCAGCTTCCTCGGCAACCTTAGACTTTCAAAATCGAAGCCGTTATCCAATTTGAATTTATATTTCAATCCGTGAATCTTATGAGACAGTATATCCATCCTTTCTTTATCCCAACCTTCGATCCCGACACTCTCGAGAGCTTCAAGAATAGTTTCTCTGTCATAAATCTTTCTTGCAAAAAGACAACCGACAAGGGAGTTAAAGATGGTTCTCCAGAGTGCTTCTTTATAAAGAGCTTCAATCTGCTCTTCGAAGGTAACCGGTGAATTAATCATTTTCTGGTCGATGGAATATCCGGCGCTATCAAGATGAGAGTGTCTGACACCTGTTGCGTATCCCAGGAAAGCATTCACGCCGGTTATGTATCCCGGAGCTTCGTTTTTTCCAAATACTATGGCGTTCTCAGCGGAACCGTATTTCTGTGAGCAAAAGGCGGCTCCCTTTTCTAGATCTGAATAAAACTCATTTTCTGACCGTGCAATTCTGGTTAACACTCTTAGATAGGTTTCACCATCACCGAAATTCAAAATTTCACCAAGTGTATGTGTTCCATTTATCACGCCGTGTTGAAAAGCATCAGTTGCCCATGCGAGGGTTACACCCATGCTTATAGCGTCCCATCCCTGTTTTTCAACAAATTGTAGAAGCTTCAGGATCATCTCCGTAGAATTTATTGAAAGATTGGAACCCCAGGAAAAAACCAATTCGTGGTCATATGATACTTTCAAGGTTTTATACATATGGTGCCTCTCGTCAAAGGCTTCTCTGAATGTTGCTATGTGGATACAACCTATCTGACAGCCCGCACAGGCTATTTGCTGTGCCAGATGCTTTTCTGCAAAAGCTTCGCCCGAGATCTTATCGGCACCCTCGAAAAAACCTTGAGAGAAGTTTCGTGTTGGTAGTCCGTTTATTTTGCTGAGTGGGACAACGTTCATTGCGGTACCTAGATCATGGTATTTGGCCATCGCCTCTGATTCCACAACTTGCTTGTATATCCTGTGATAAAGTGCGTTGTAGCGCTTCCTGTCAGTTAACTTCCAGTATTTATTCCCGGATATAACGAGTGCCTTTATATTTTTAGATCCGAGAACAGCTCCAAGCCCGAGTCTTCCAAAATGCCTCGAAGAATCAACTGTAACACAGGCAATGGGGGAAAGCCTTTCACCCGCCGGGCCAATCCTGATAATAGAGCGTTTTCCTATACCATGCTCCCTATCTCTGAGAACTCTTTCCGTTGCCAGTGCAGACATTCCCTTTAAAGAATAGGCCTGTTTAAGCTTTACCCGATCGTTCTCTATGACTATGTAAGAGGGTTCTTTTGCTTTACCACGAATGCGTAAAACATGATAACCGGCTTCGTAGAGAGACAACCCGAGCCTCCCGCCAGCGTGAGATTCACCAAGATTACCTGTGAGGGGTGACTTAAAGAGGCACACGGTTTTTGTGATGACAGGAAACATGTTGTTTAAAGGGCCTATCGCAAATATTACAGGAGCTTCAGGAGAAAGAGGATCCACATTTGGAGGGCAGGAATCAACGAGCAATTTCGTTGCAACGCCTGTTCCACCAAGCCATTCTTCGAACAATTCGGTAACATCAACAGTTTCCCATTTATTATCTGTCAGGTCAATATCGAGCATGTAGAAGCGTCTCATTCTCCCACCTCCACAAGGGCGAGAACATCGTTCGGGCAGTAAGAAGCGCAAACGCCACAATGACGGCACACTATTGGAATTTCAAACTCTGTATCCCATTGCAGCGCTCCCGGAACACATGCTTCGATACATTTCCCGCAGTGGATACATTTTTCGCTGTCCAGAACGACTCCTCCGCCTTTTCTCGGGGTGAGAGCTTTAGTGGGGCAAGCCGTTGCACAATCGGGATTTTCACACCCGTAGCATATCCTCACCGAAAACGCCCCTTCCACACCGGGGTAATTTTTAACCCTCAAAGCAGCTTTTTCAACGGTTATAACTTGCTGCCATGTTCTCGAACAGGCGTACATGCAGCTATAACAACCAATGCATTGATCTCTGTTTATTACTCTCATCAGTTTCGCCATAAAAACACCCCCGTTCATTCCCCAACAGAGGTTTATACCCCTACCGGTGTTTAGTCACAATCTTTCTTTATCCTTGACATTATGTAAGCGTCTATATATTCACCATTTCGGAAAGAGAAGTCTCTTAACCTTCCCTCTATTTCAAACCCGAATTTCTTGTAAAGTTTTATCGCAGGCTCGTTGTCCACATAAACCTCGAGCTGGATTCGGCGTATATTGTACCAATTATCTGCAAGATCGATCAGTGCCTCCATTAATTTGGTACCTATACCTTTTCCGTGAAAGTCGTCATGGACCATCATACCGATTCCGGCAATATGGCGCCGTCTTCCTTTCATAAAATGAATGCTGGCAAAACCGACAACTTTGCCGTCTACTTCAGCTACCAGGGTTCTTGTTTCCCTGTTTTCGAGATCGAGTTCGACATACTTTTTTGCGTTTTCCATAGATATGTAAGGAATGGACATAGTGTTGGCGCAAACTTTCGGAAGGTTCCTGATTTCATACCAAGCAGGGTAATCCTCCCTTTCCATCGCTCTGATCTTCACATCCACTTCTACCACTCCCTTTGAATTTTTCTGCAATTACTTGAATTTTTTCAATCTTACTCTACCACATCTCACACTAAACTAATAAACCTTATAAAAAACTAACGCTGAATATCTCAGCGTTAGTTTTTACTCCTATGTTGCTCCAATTAATCAGAAAGTTTTTCCTATGTACTTCATGAGCATTTCAAGCTCTTCGAGTTTTTCCTCCACCTCTCCAGATTCAACAGCTTCTCTAACACAGGTTTCAACGTGCTTATTAATTATCTCAATGTTAGCACGTTTTAAAAGCGCAATAACCGCGAGCAACTGGGTGGAAATATCAACACAATACCGCTCTTCTTCAATCATCTTAATGATGCCGTCAATCTGTCCACGCGCAGTTTTTAGAACCTTAAGTGCCTTAAAATGCTTTGGATGTTCGTGCTTTGAATAATCCATAATTTTACCCCCAATATCAGGAAGAACTTTTTTTAATTTTCAATCCTTACAAAAGTGTAACCTGTGTTCTCAATTACTTCTTTCAACACTTCCACTGGAATATCTTTTTCTGTTTCGACTACGGCAAAGCCCCCTTCAAGATTTACTACCGCTCTTTTGATTCCTTCTATTTCTGCAAGGGCTTTTTCAACTCTAATTTTACAATGATTACAGGTCATTCCATCAATAAAAACTTTCATTTTAACACCTCCGTGTTTTCGAGTTGAGAATCATTCTAGTCAAGCTTCACTCTTTTTAACCTCAAGGCATTCATAACTACGCTCACACTTGAAAAGGCCATAGCCGCTCCAGCGATCATCGGGTTCAGTTTTAGACCGAAGATCATGTAAAAAACGCCTGCAGCTATGGGGATCCCTATTATGTTGTAAAAAAATGCCCAAAAAAGATTCTGTTTGATGTTCTTAATCGTGGCATCTGAGAGTTTTATCGCGTTTACAACGTCGTTCAGGTCGTCCTTCATCAGAACAACATCCGCAGATTCTATTGCAACATCGGTACCAGAACCTATTGCAATTCCAACATCTGCTTCTACAAGAGCCGGCGAATCGTTTATTCCATCACCAACCATTCCGACTATGTAGCCCTCGCTCTTCAGCTTCTTAATCACGGAAGCTTTGTTTTCAGGCAGTACCTCAGCCATCACATCATCTAATCCTACCTCACGTGCAATAGCGAGTGCTGTCCTTTTGTTGTCACCCGTAACCATAAAGGTTTTGGTTCCTCTTTCTTTGAGCTTTCTTATAGCTTCTCTGGAAGTAGGTTTGATTACATCTGCTATTCCAAGTACCCCGATTACTCTACCGTCATAAGTGACAACTACAGGCGTTTTCCCATCATCAGATAACTTTTTGATGATGTCAGCGAGTTCTCTGGTATTTGATTTATTAAATTTTACGCTGCCAATCTTTACCTCTTTCCCATTAACCCTGGCAACTATCCCTTTTCCTGGAATAGCCTCAAAATCTTCTACTTTGTGCAGATTACCTTTATAAGCCTCGACAACAGCTTTATCCAGCGGATGTGAACTTTTAACACCCATACTTGCAGCGAGTTTTAGTACTTTAGCCTTATCGAAGCCATTCAAAGGTACAATATCAAGTAATTTAGGTTTACCCTCGGTTATCGTCCCGGTTTTATCGAACACGATAGCATTCACTTTGTGGGTCATTTCAAGAGCCTCACCGCTCTTAAACAGAATTCCCATTTCCGCTCCTCGACCTGTTCCAACCATTATAGCCGTTGGTGTTGCCAGACCGAGAGCACAGGGGCAGGCGATAACGAGAACAGAGATCATCATTGTCAGGGAAAAGGTGAAGCCGTACCCCAGCAAAAACCAAACCAGAAAAGTTATACCTGCAATCAATAGAACAAAGGGAACGAAATATCCGCTGATAATATCAGCTAATCTGGCTATAGGAGCTTTTGAAGCTTGTGCATCTTCTACAAGTTTGATTATTTTTGCTAGCGTAGTGTCGCTTCCAACTTCTGTGGCTTTGATTTCAATAACACCACTGAGATTGACTGTTCCGCCAATAACCTTAGAACCTTCCTTAACATCAACGGGAATAGATTCACCGGTAAGCATGGATTGGTCAACGGTACTGTTACCGCTAATTACTACACCATCTACAGGGATCGACATACCAGCTTTGACCATCAGAATATCTCCGACTTCAACTTCTTCAACAGGGATCTCTTCGTAGCCGTTGCTTTTTCTAACAAATGCAGTTTTAGGAGCTAAATTCATGAGTTTTTTTATAGATTCAGAAGTTCTTCCTTTGGAGAGATTTTCAAGATACTTTCCTAAAGAGATGAGAGAAATTATTACACCTGCTGTTTCGAAATACAGGTCTCCTACAAAGTAATAGTTACCCAATGCTATTTGAATCGTTGCAAAGACACCGTAAATTACAGCAGCACCTGTACCAAGCCCAACAAGCGTATCCATGTTCGGATGTCCCCGTAAAAGGTTAGGGATACCTTTTAGATAAAAATCCTTTCCGGCTATAATGATAGGAATTGTTAATAGGAGCTGGATCAAGGCGAAATTAAGCGGATTGGCTTCAGGTGAAATAAAGGAAGGAAGTTTAACACCTAACATATGTCCCATAGCGATTATAAGAAGGGGAACGGTAAAGATCGAAGAAAATAAAAATCTGTTCCAGTAAGAACGAATCAAGGTTTCTTTTCTCTCGCGATCTTTATCATAGCTTTGAGTTGTCATGATATTCGCCGTATAACCGGCTTTCTCGACAGCATGTTTTATACTGGAAATTCTGACACGGGAAGGGTCATATTCTATTATTGCTTTTTCCGTGGTTAGATTGACTGATACCGAAAGCACTCCTTCGAGTTTTCCAATGGAGCGTTCTACTGCTGTTGCACAGGAAGCACACGTCATGCCATCGATCCCGAGGGTGATTTTTCTGGTGTCTTGCGGTTTCTCTAATTCGTATCCGGCACTTTTAATCAACTGAAAAAGCTTTTCTTCGTTTATTTCTGTATCTGTTTCAAAAATCAGCCTTTCCGACGCGAGACTCACGACAGGATTTTTGACACCTTCAACTTTTGCAGCCAGTTTTTCAACAGTTCTAACACAAGCCGCACAGGTCATTCCCTTAACTATGTATTCTTTTCTGATTTTAGACATCCTTACCCTCCTCTTCAGGACAATCCCCATACCACGGGGTGGGGTACATACCCATTCTATTCTTTCTACTCCACATATAAGATTGCGCGCGAGTTAAGAATAAGTTACTAAAAGACTATCGAAAGCTATAATAATGGAGTAAAGATTTAATCGTTAACGTGATATATTAGCTATACACATGTTCTATAATAATCTTAGAAACATTATTATAAATCTTCTTAGGAGGATGATAGTCATATGGATGCTCTGGGAAAACTTTACAACAGCACCACCATAGTCACGATGAATGCCGGCGGGAAAATGAATGGTATCGCCGTTGCCTGGATAACAAGGGTATCGATTAATCCACCGATGATCGCCATTTCTATTGGAAAAGCCCGATACTCTCATAAATTACTAAATGAAACAGATAAATTTGGTGTCTGCATCATGGAAAAAAGTGCAAAGGAAATAGTCGTACTTTTTGGCACAAAAAGTGGGAGGAATTGCGATAAATTTGCCGGGATAGACTACAGCCTCAGTAAAAATGATGTTCCAATCCTTCCTGGAACACTTGCTTATATTGAATGTCAGATAAAGAGTAAAGCAGATGCCGGTGATCACACCATTTTTATTGGCGAGGTAATAGACCAGAAGGTTTTCAAGGATGAAGCCCCTATGCTTTATGGGGAACATAGAATACTTTTATAAGAGGTGAAATGTATGGCCAAGGTCTTCTTTACGAATATGATGACTACACCTGAAATGGGGCTTTTAAAAAAACTTCAGCTTCTCCTCAAAAAAGTTGGAATGGAAAAGATAATAAAGAAAGATGAACTCGTTGCAGTGAAGATACATTTCGGTGAGTACGGCAACCTTGCCTTTATCAGGCCAAATTACGTTCGAATAGTAGTTGATCAGATAAAGAAGTTTGGAGCAAAACCTTTTGTAACCGATGCCAACACCCTTTACAAGGGCAGCAGGTCCAATGCTGTAGATCATATACAGACTGCTTACCTTAACGGCTTTGCGCCGGAAACCATCGGTGCCCCTGTTATCATTGCTGATGGGCTTCGAGGTTCCGATGAAATAAAAGTACCGATAAATGGAGAATACGTTAAAGAAGCTAAAATCAGTTCTGCAATAGCTTTAGCGGATGCCATGGTTGTCTTGACCCATTTTAAAGGTCACGAACAAACGGGGTTTGGTGGAACGATAAAGAATGTTGGTATGGGAAGTGCTTCAAGATCAGGAAAACTTGAGCAACATTCAAACTCCAAACCAATAGTGAAAGAAGTTAATTGTGTTGCTTGTGGGATGTGTGAAAGACATTGTCCTGTTGGAGCAATAACGATAGAAGGAGTGGCAAGAATTGATTATGATATATGTATTGGCTGCGGCCAATGTATAGCCATGTGTAATTATGGAGCCATGGTACCAAAATGGGATAGCTCCACGGAGTTGTTGAGTAAAAAAATGGTAGAGTATGCTAAAGCAACTCTCATGAATAAAAAAGCCATCTTTGTTTCGTTCATAACGAATGTTTCTCCTGACTGTGACTGTTGGAGTATAAATAAGCCTCCTGTAGCTCCGGATGTCGGCATAGCTGCCAGCACCGATCCTGTGGCACTTGATCAGGCCTGTATGGACCTTGTCCTTGAGACAGTGGGACATGATCCGTTTCTTGAGGTTCATCCGGATGTTAGCTGGAAAACTCAACTGGAATATGCTGAAAAAGTTGGGCTAGGCAGTAGAAAATATGAACTTGTGAAGGTCGCTGTTCTGTGAGTGTTTTTGGACGAAATTTTCTAAGTTCAAATGTATAAAAAATAAATAGGATTAAACGGGATTAATCGATCACAGTCAGGGGGGATACCGTGAAAAAGCTTGTCTGCTTTTTCTTACTTTTTCTTAGCTTCTCGATACTCACTGGAGCAAGTCTCATAGATTACGTAACACCCGAAGAACTTCCAAAAACAATGGAAGAGGCATGTTTTGAAATCGTAGTTCCACCCAAACCAGGACCTTCAAATTTTGGTGTTTTCCTTTTCAGGTCTTTTAACTGGAAGGGAGTGGATTGGAAAAACCATCTCCTCATAATAAAACCAGCGAATCTTCGTTCGAAGAATGCTCTCATATTCATAACGGGAAGCTACAAACTTGATACCAAATTGCTTCCACTTTTTACGATGATAGCTGTACAGAACGGAGCATACGTTGCTGTCTTGTTTGACATACCAAATCAACCGCTCTTTGACGGTTATTACAAGGAAGATTGGCTTATCGCCTACACCTTCAGCAGATTTTTAGAAACAGGAGACTATGAATGGCCAATACTTCTACCAATGGTCAGGAGTACAATAACCGCTATGAATGTGATCTCTGATTATGCGAGAAAAAACGGGCATGAAATAGAAGGATTCATACTATCAGGTGCTTCGAAGCGAGGATGGACTACATGGTTAACAGCGGCTTGCGATAGGCGCGTTAAAGCCATTGCCCCTATTGCCTTTGACAATCTCAACATGAAAAAACAAATGGAACACCAAATAGAATTTTGGGGAGATTATAGTAAATCGATAAGTGAGTATGTTGAGACAGGTATATTAAATGACCTAAATGACGAAAAAAGGGTCGATCTTCTAAGATATGTTGATCCTTACAGTTATCGAGAAAATCTCAATATACCGAAACTCATAATAGTCGGCACAAACGATTCTTATTGGCCAGTTGATGCTGCCACGCTGTATTTCAACGGCCTTCCCGGTGAGAAAGGAATGGTTTATGCCCCTAATGCAGGGCACAGTGCTGAAATACCAAGGACTGTCCAGGCGATAGGTGCTCTCTTTATGAACCTCGAAGAAGGAATACCGTTGCCAAAAGTTATGGCAGAATACTCGGCTGTGGCGTCAGAAACAGGTCTTCAGGTTAAAGTTTCGATTGAAGCCAATGATTGGGAAATATCTGAAATAAGGCTCTTTTCAGCATATTCACCATTGAGGGATTTCAGAAAGGCTCGATTTGATTATCAGATTCTCGAAAAGGCAAATGAGACAACAGGAAAACTGATAATCAGAGATTATACTGCTTCCTATGTGGAAGTGGTATTCGAACAAAAGGGAGGGATGCTTTCGATTTCAACACCAGCCAAGGTGTTTTCGCAGCGTAATTGAAGTGCTGGACTTCGTCCAGGAGGCTTACAGACGCAGTAAAACCCCGATGCCGATTGTGGTTGTAGGTTGTTTGTAACGATCGAGAACCGAGAGCCAGAGAATCCGAGAGGGTAAGACGACCAATAGCAAATTAAATTAACCACGAAGGGCAGAACATGTTCTGCCCCTACGATAAAAAAACAATGATTTATTGCAGCCTCACAAGTCTGCTCGTCATCCTGAACTTGATTCAGGATCTCGTACTTAAGAAACCCAGATTCTGGATTAAACATTTCCAGAATGACAGCTTTTTTTGAATCACGCACCGACTTTCTCGGGCTCTCGGTTCTCGGATCTCGGTTATTATTTGCAACCGACAACGTTTTTTGTTGCCACGGAGCTGCTCCCAGCTTCACCCCACATTCTCACTGCCAAAGATTTTTTCAAAGACTTCCCTGACTTCATAAAAGGAGTCCTTATGTAGCCATTTATTCCAGCCGTTTTTGATATAGATATTTTTCACCTGACCGGGATAATTGAGTGGATCTAGATGCACCCTTTCAATCAGCCTTGAAAGCTTTAGCGCGAGTTTTTCTGGATTCATGGGAAGCACAGGCCCAACAAAGGCACCTACTTTGATACCTTTTTCTTTGAGAAATTTTATGGTTTCAAGTCTCTCCTGAATCGAGGGAGCACCCGGTTCCAGAAGTTTTCTCACATCTTCTCTGTCAGTAGTGATGGTAATATTAACCTCTAAATCTACCTCCAACATCAGAAGATCTATATCCCTTCGTATGAGGGAAGACTTCGTCATGATAAAAATAGGCATCCAGTGGGATAAAAGTATCCTTATCACGGTTCTCGTGATCTCGTATTTCTTTTCAATATGCTGATATGGATCGCAAGAAGTTGAGAGAAAAAATTTTCCTGGGGAGAGCTTGTTAATTTCTTTTCGAAGAAGTTCCGGAATGTTCTTTCTTACCAATATGTCTTTTCCCCAAGTCCCAGAGGTGTACTTGAAAGCACCTATAAACCTGGCGAAACAATACCTACAGCCAAAAGTACAGCCAATATACGGATTTACTGTGTATCTCGCAACCGGAATCTTCGTCCTGGTAACAGCTTTTTTGGCGCAAATTTCTTTTATCATGTTCTAATTCTACATCCTGGAACACATTATGTGGTGACGCTATCTTCGGTTTCCGGGTTTTTTATCTGTATCCATGTTCAGAAACCGTTTTTTTACTGTTAATTGCCTTCATTTCTTACCACTCTGTATAGAACGGTGAAACATCCTCATAAATGTGGTTTTTCTACGGTGCTTAGCTATTATCTCCTCTTTTAGCTTGTCCCATAAGTCAGCCCTCTCGGCTTTTAAAAGGTTACTTTTAGCTTTTTTTAGATACCGGATGGCGTGATGGTAATATCTGGTTTGTGCCCTTTGTAAAACCTCAAGGGCAAGATTATAATAAATATCAGCTGTTTCAATGGGAGCTATGTTTTCAAATAAAGCAGCTATGGATTCTAAGGTCTTATAAGACAACTCTCTAAATGCTTCTGGATATTTATTATATAACTCAAGGAGCGTTTCAGTCTTTTTTTCCACGAGAAGGATGTCCACGACATAAGGAATTTTACGATTTTCAATTAACCACTCAATTGTTTCCTGCTTCGCTTTTTCTTTACCTTCGTCTGGAATTGTGCTAATATATATCTCGTAAACATTAAGAAGAGGCGCTCTTTTAAAAAGCTCCAGAGCATATTTACTTGTATCCGGATGACCCAGTTCTTTCATAAGCTTTATTTTTAAAAGACTTAACTCTAGAGTTTTGCAACTCTCTTCACCCTGACACACTATCCGGTAAGCTTCTTCAATTCTCCCGGCTCTTTTTAACTCCTTTACCGCATCAAAATAGTCATTGGGTAATGGGAAGTCCATACACAATCTCACGTATTCGTCCAGATTTTCCATTAACAAACTTAGCTTCTTGAGCTGATATTTATATTTATGAAAATCCAGGCTAACACTTTTCTGATTGCTTTTCAAAGCTTTAAGCTCCTGTTCATAACATTCCCGGAGCCAATTCTGCAATTTCCCAGCGCCTTTTTTCCCGAGAGCCGGATAAATATCTTTAAGAAGCTCTTCAGATAGACCGTATTTGTCATCTAAAATGAACTTCAAAATCTTTCCAGCAATTTTCTCTCCATCCAGATTTTCTATCTTCTCAAGTACCCTCCCCCATTCGTACCCAATGGTATCCACAAAAAGTGCATACGTACCATCTGAATCGTCTATTTGATCATAACGCCGTATGGATCTTTTATAAATTTCTTCAAAGAACCATGCGGAAAGCTCTGGAGAAACCCGAGATAGATATCTACCGTAAACAATAAGTCCTTTCAGTTCTTGTACATATTCGTACACCCTTCTATATTCTACAAACCCCCTAGAAAAAGTTTTTGAAAGCAAATTTCTCAAAGATTTCTTTGCTTCCGCTTCGTCGTTCTTTGCTAAAATCATCATCTCAAGAGCTTCAGCTTCCTCTGGATACCTTTTCAAAAAATCCATCAACATTTCCTTTAAGCTTGAAATATCCAGGTTGTTGATATACGACTCAAGTTTTTCAGAAAATGCACCATGCGAAGAGGGTTTAATCTCCTGCTGCTTTGCATACAGCAAAGTAGCAATAACATGCTTACATACACCATCATAAGGGCAGGTACAGGTAGCCAAAATACGCCCGTTGCTTTCCTTTATTTGTACCGAATATACTTCATCTCCAGAGCCTTTGACTCTAGCTCTTAAAGTATCACCAGATTCTCTAATATCCAAGACCATTCCCTGACGAAAGTAACTTTCCCCTCTTTCAAAAACCTGAGAGCTTACAAGCTCCCTGATATCTTCGATTGTCATTTCATTTAACCAACCCAGCATATTTCAACTCCCTTTCTTTTCACAGCTGGAAACCCTTATTTCAACCAAGAAAACTAAACCACCGCAAATCTATGAATTACAAGATAAGAACATCTATGTTTTAGTAGTACACCTTACTCCTCTACTTGATTCATTTATTATTTTCTCACATCTGTTAGGAATAAGGTATGCTTATCTTGATACACCTCTGGATGCGAAACTCAAAAGCACTCAGTAAATTGTTTTTCGATAAAGCTTATAATATAATCAAGCGAGCTATCCGAATAATTCCCTTTCCCATTTCAGTAGATGAAGGAGGAAATCTCGTGAAACTAGCAATAGCTGTAAACAAAATCAGAGAGCACAAAGAAGAGAATTTTTCCATTATTTGTGACCTTGTTGCGGAAGCTTCAAAAAATGACGCGGAACTAATCCTTTTTCCAGAAACCGCTCTTACCGGTCTCGTGAACACAGATTCTCCTGAAAAGGATCTCGATCTCGGTGAAACGATTTCCGATGAATTCATAGAAAGACTTTCGATGATTTCGAAGGATTTGAATATATGGATCGCCCTGGGAATTTTTGAAAGAGAAAACAAAACGCTGTATGATACAGCTATACTAATTTCTCCTGAAAAAGACATCGTCCTGAAACATCGTAGAACTGATCCGGGATGGCATTCACCCAATGCACCAGCCGATATCTACAAAGAAGGAAACGGATTCGAAGCGGTTGAAACCCCATTCGGTAGAGCAACTTTTCTGATATGCGGTGAGCTTTTTCACGACGACGCACTTGAAGCAGCAAAAAGATTGAAACCGGATCTTTTGCTTATCCCTATGGCGAGAAGCGCTTATAAAATCGATGATGTGCAGCAATGGTGGAATACTGAAGAAAAGTGGTTCTACGTAGATCGTGTTGCCAAAACTGGTGCAAACTGCTTATTCGCCAACTGTTTGGGGGATGGTGTTCTTGAAGACTCATTTGGTGGTGCTATGGCAATAGATAAAAACGGAAAAATAATCGCTGAACTGCCGCTTTTTCGGCAGGGCATTTTGTACGTAGACATGAATCCTGGAGGGTGAATTATGTTCAATATGGATTATCCGGAAAAATCGTGGTCTCTTTCAAAACAGAGACTTTTTGAAGAGTGCAAGAGAAAATATTACTACAAAACCTTCATGGCATGGAGAGGCTGGAAATCGGATGCTACGGAATTGGAAAGAAAGGCTTATTTACTTGGAAAACTGCAAAATATATATTCACTCTCCGGTCAAGCAATCCACGAAGAGATACAAAAAGCGATAAGAACCAAATCTTTTTCCGTTGAAGACTCCTTTCAAAATATCAGAAAGCTACTCAGACAATCCTGGGTCGATTCCGTTGATCACAAGGAAGATTGGGAAAGATGGCCTAAAGAGTATGTCATGCTTTCGGAGATTTACTACGGCAGAAAGGATTTTTTGAGAAACAAAAGCAAAGACATTCTCAACAGGATAAAAACCTCCCTGAAAAACTTCGAGAGATCAAGATCATACCGAATGGTTATGGAAGGGCGTGTTGATGTTTTGGAAGTTGACGAAGACTTTCCGAGTTTTGAGTATGAGGGAGTAAAAGTCTTTTCTATAATCGATTTCCTTTACAGGGACAAAGAAACAAACACACTTGTCATTGTTGACTGGAAAACAGGTAAACCCAATCCAGACAGAGATCCGCTTCAACTGAAGTTGTACACTATTTACGTGCTTGAAAAATACGAGAACGTAGAACAGATCAAGTGCGTCAACGAATACCTTCTCCACGGAAAATCAGAGGTTTACACCTTTGACGAAGAACAGCTCTTGGAAATGAAGGATTACATATCACGTTGCATAAAACAGATGGATGACTACCTCGAAGATCCTGAAACAAACAAACCCAAAGACATCTCGTATTTCCCCGCTGAGCGAAGTCAAAGGTGCGATTTCTGCGAATTCAAAGAGATATGCAAGTGAGCTTCAAGAAAGTCACGGCAACTTAGCTAGCAACCTAAGAGCTAAAGTCTAATCCTTCGCTTGTTCCCACAGCGAAAGCACATATTTTGTAATAAATGGAGTTTGATTCCGTTTGTTCTAACCTGCGATCTTTCAAAAAACCTTCATCTGGAAGACTGTCAAAAATATCTCGGGGGGTACAACGTAACAAAATTCCATATTTATCAGCTAAACACTAATTGTAACCAAATGCTTTTTCATTTTCTTTCGAGTATTTAAATGGATATGCTTCAGTATAAATGGTGTTCTATTCCTATAATCTTATTTGCATAAAAATAAATCGAAACTAATCGTAAAAAAACGAAAGCAAACGAAAATACAACCTTCTATCGAGAATAATCTTTCGTAATGCTCTATAAAGCCATATAATTGAGTTTTGAAAATGTGTTTTGGAAATGATACCTTTCTTTTGGGAGGGATTACTATTCTTTTTGAGGAGAGAAAAAACTACATTATAGAAAAATTGAACAAGTATGGAAAGATTTATTCTTCGAGCCTTGCTGAAGAGTTGGGCGTTTCCGAGGTCACCATAAGAACAGACCTAAAAAAACTCGAGCAACAAGGACTTCTGAAAAGAGTACATGGTGGTGCAATCAGTTTACGTCCACAGAGATACGATCCCCAATTTCAAGAACAGATAGCTGTTGATGTAGATGAAAAAAAGTTGATAGCAAAAAAAACAGTTGCTCTTGTTGAGAAAAATGACGTTATTTTCGTTGATTCCGGAAGTACAACGCTTTTCTTTATTGAAGAACTTCTTAAGACTCCACCGATAAATCTAACGATCGTAACGAATTCTCTTTATGTAATAAACACCGTTGTTCAGCATCCTGAAGTTAAGCTCGTGGTTTTAGGGGGATACTTTCAGTACAGTACGATGAACTTTTTGGATCTCGAGATTAACCCCTTCTTTGACAGATATCACGTAAATAAAGCTTTTATGGGTGTCAATGGAATAGATGAAATAGGCTATTATTCTTCTACACTTTTGGAGGCAGAAACAAAGAAGACGATTATGCAGACAAGCCCCATGATTTACATCCTGGCAAGTTCATCAAAGATCTTCAAAAAATCGCTGGTTCTTATAAACCAATGGCAAGGAAAAGAATTTGTCATTACTGGTACAAAAGACGAAAGTCACATAAAAAAACTCAAGAAATGTGAAGAAGAAGGAAAATTCCATGTTCTATAATTCCTGATCCCTTTGAGGGGATCAATAGGAGGGATTTGTGTGAAAAAAGTTTCCGTGGTTCTTTTAATGTTGTTGATTTTCACTCTTTCAATTACGGTTTTTGGAAAAGTGCAGATTAAGATGTGGTTCCATTCCGGTCGCGGAGAAGAAAGAGCTGTTATCGAAGAACAGGTTAAGAGATTCAATGCTATCCAAGATGAAATTGAAGTTATAGCTGTTCAACTTCCTGAAGGAAGCTACAACGATCAGGTAAATGCAGCTGCTTTCGCAGGGGGGCTTCCAGACATTCTCGACCTTGACGGCCCTTACGTTTCTAACTATGCCTGGGCAGGATATCTTTATCCTCTTGACGAATTTCTTACTCCAGAAATGAAAGCCGATTTCCTTCCTTCGATCATCTCTCAAGGGCTTTATAATGGCCACATTTATGCCCTTGGCACCTTTGATTCCGGGCTCGCGATATGGGGAAACAAAGAATATCTAGAGAAAATTGGTGCAAGAATTCCCACCAGTGTGGAAGACGCCTGGACTTTTGAGGAATTCATGGATATTCTCAGAAAATTAAAGGCTCTTCCTGAAGTGAAATATCCGCTTGACATGAAGATCAACTATGGTGTTGGTGAATGGTACACTTACGGTTTTTCTCCGATATTCCAGGCTTTTGGTGCAGATTTGATCGACCGCAGCAATTATATGTCTGCAGAAGGCGTACTCAACGGTCCTGAAGCTCTCGCAGCTGCGGCGTGGTTCCAGGCACTTTTCGCCCAGGGCTTTGTTAATCCAAATCCCCCAGGAGACAATGAATTTATTGAAGGCAAAGCGGCCCTTTCATGGGTTGGTCACTGGGTGTACAACCAGTACAGGCAGGCCCTTGGAGACAAGCTTGTGCTTATTCCTATGCCAAAATTCTTCAAACAAGCCACAGGTATGGGTTCTTGGGCCTGGAGTATAACCACTAATTGTAAACATCCTGAAGCTGCCTGGAAATTCCTCCAGTTCCTCTTAAGACCTGAGGAAATTATAAAGATGACCAATGCCAACGGTGCTGTTCCATCGAGAAAAAGCGCGATAGCTTTGTCACCTTTATATGGTGAAGGTGGTCCCCTCAACATATTCGTTCAGCAACTTGAAACTATCGCTGTTCCAAGGCCAGTCACACCAGCGTATCCGACTATCACAGCCGCTTTTGCAAAAGCTATTGATAACATAATAAATGGTTCAGATATCAGAAAGGAACTTGATAGAGCAACCAAAGAGATTAACGAAGACATCGAGTATAACGAAGGTTATCCTATTTACTGATTTACCACAAAGAAAGTTAGAGTAAAATCATGGAGGTGGGGTGGTTTCACCCCATCTCTTTTTCGGAAAGAAGGGTGAAAAAGAATGTCGAGGATATACTATGAGAAAAAAAGAGGTTTCAAATATGCTTTTATATTCCTTCTACCTGGTTTGATTTTACTGATTACTTTTATAATTATCCCTTTTCTTTCGGCTTTTTATCTTTCTTTTACCAACCAAAGGTTAATCTCAAGATTGCCGACAAAGTTCATTGGACTGGCAAATTATAAAAAAATATTGAATGATGATCTCTTTTGGAAGGGATTACTGAACATTTTCAAGTTCGTTCTAATTGTTGTTCCAATTCAAACAGTCTTTGCACTTGGGTTGGCCTTGCTGGTAAACAAAAAAATTAATTTTACTAAATTCTTCCGAACTGTTTATTTTATGCCTACAGTCACCACAATGGTTGTTGTCTCGGTCATCTGGACTTTTCTATATAATCCGGAGGGGTTGATAAATCTTTTTCTTCACAAAATAAGTTTTGGAAGCTGGCAACCTGTTGATTTTATAAAGAGTGAAAACTGGGCGTTTCCGGCGATTATGTTCATGTCAATTTGGCAAGGTGTTGGTTTTCAGATGCTGATATTCCTAACCGGGCTTCAAGAAATTCCGGCATCTCTTTATGAGGCTGCAACTATTGATGGAGCAAATGCTTGGCAGAAATTTTTGAAGATAACTCTTCCTCAGTTGAAAAATACGACGGCATTTGTAATTATTTCAACAACAATTCTGGCTTTCAGGCTCTTTGACCAGGTAAAAATCATGACTGATGGAGGTCCTAATGGTGCTACTTATACTGTTGTGCTTCATATTTTCAACATGGGATTCAAAAGGCAATACATTGGTTATGCTTCCGCACTGACTGTCGTTTTCTTCTTGCTTGTCCTGGCAATTTCTGTAACCCAGCGTTTTGTTTTGAGAGAAGAAAGAGAGGTGTCATGAAATGATCAAAAAAAGAAGCAAGAAAAGAATAGAACTTGTGGATAAGATTATCAGTTACACCCTCATGACACTGCTCGCTATATTTTTCCTTTTTCCTCTGATATATATGATCTCGACATCGTTCAATCCAGACGAGCTGAATATTCTCAGAAGAATGGGATCGATTAAAGCTTTCATTCCATCGCCTGTGTCGCTTAAAAACTATCTGGATGTCTTTACCAGAATGCCTTTTGGCAGGTTCATATTCAACTCAGTCTTCATAGTTACTGCAACAGTTATAGCTGGACTTTTTGTAAACAGCATGATGGCTTTTGGATTAGCAAGATTCACTTTTCGAGGAAGAGGCTTTTTAGTATCGCTCATAGTGGCTTTGATGATAATCCCTTTTGAAACCATTGCGATTCCTTTGCTCCTAATGACAAATAGATTTGGCTGGCTCGATAGCTATCATGTTCAGATAATTCCCTTTATAGCCAATCCGTTTTACATCTTCCTTTTTTACCAATTTTTCATTGGTTTTCCAAAAGCGCTCGAAGAAGCCGCTCTGATAGACGGAGCGAACTGGCTTAAAATATACTGGAAGATTGCTCTACCTTTATCAAAACCCATACTTTCAAGTGTTGCGATTTTGCAATTCCTTACACAATGGGGTTTCTTCCTCTGGCCACTCATGGTTACAAGAGGACCAGAATACAGACCTCTTCCTGTTGCTATGCAGGTTTTCTTCGGTCAATATCCGAGGGATTGGGGCGACATAATGGCTTTTGCCACAATGATGACAGCCCCGGTGTTAATGCTCTTCGTTGCGCTTCAAGGGCAGTATGTAAAGAGCATTTCTCAGACAGGAATAAAATAAGTTTGTGTGGTGGTGCTATGAAAAAGATTTTAATAATTGGCGAACTGCTCATCGACTTGATTTCCGAAGAGTATGTGGATGATCTTGCTGATGCAAAAAGTTTTAAAAAATATTATGCTGGCTCTCCAGGAAACTTGGCGATAAATCTTAAGAATCTCGGCATTGAACCATTGTTACTTGCTTCAGTAGGAGATGACCCTTTTGGAAGAGGCTACAAAAAATGGTTAGAAGAAAAAGGGATTAAAACTACCTTTATAAACCAAAGCAAGCTTCCCACAAGTTTTGTCATAGTTTCAAAATCCCAAGATACTCCACTATTTATGCCAATTAGGGGCGCAGATTACAAAATAGAATTTCCTCAAGAGCCTGAGAAGCTCTTTGAAGGAGTTGAGTTTATTCACCTGACGAGTTGGCCGCTTTCTCGTAATCCAGCCCGGAAAACCGTTATGAAAGTGCTTGAAATAGCAAAAAAAAGAGGTACAAAAGTATGTTTTGACCCAAATTATCGAGAAATCCTGTGGGAAAACGGTTCTGACGGTAAAACTTTTATAAGAGAATTCATGAAAGACATTTATTTGGTAAAACCTTCCTTAGATGATTCCTTTCATATCTTTGGAAAAATGTCGCCTCGAAGATACATAAATGAATATCACAAATGTGGTGTCGAAAATGTCGTTCTCACCTTGGGCAAAGACGGTGTCTTGGTTTCTGATGGAGAAAAAGTAAAAAAAATCCATACGTACGCTAAAAATGTTGTTGATACCACTGGGGCTGGAGATGCTTTTTGGAGTGGTTTGTATCACGGATTATTGAAGGGCTTCGACGTTTTCGGGGCCGCTAAAATAGGGAATGCCGCCGCTGCCTTTAGGTTGGAAACGGAAGATAAATCAGTCCCTATTCCTTCTATTGAAGTACTAAAAAAAATCATGGAAACGAGGTCGATCTCATGAAAATTGCCTTTTTAAATCCACAGGGGAACTTTGATTCCCTCGATAGTCATTGGACAGACCACCCCGATTTCGGCGGACAGCTCGTATATGTAAAAGAGTTGGCCATAGCGATGGCATCTCTCGGGATAGATGTGGATATAATCACAAGAAGGATCGAAGACAAGGAATGGCCAGAATTTTCAGAGCCTTTTGATTTCTATCCGGGTGTTGAAGGTGTCAGGATTGTCAGGATCGATTTTGGAGGTAAGAAATTTTTATCTAAGGAGAAACTTTGGCCCTACCTTAAAGACTATGTTGCCGGAATCGAGAGGCTCTACAACAGGGAAAAAAGGTTTCCGGAGTTTGTCACTTCGCACTATGGAGATGGCGGTATATCTGCTGCTATCCTGTCTCTAAAAAGAAAAATTCCTTTTTCTTTTACTGCTCACTCCCTCGGCGCTCAGAAAATGGATAAACTCGGTGTGACTCCTGAAAATTTTCCACAGTTTGACAGAGTTTACAACTTTTCATACAGAATCCAGGCTGAAAGGGTATCCATGAGATATTCCGCTGTTAATTTTGTGAGCACCACAATTGAACGGTTCGAGCAGTATTCCCACGAACTTTATAAAGGATGGATTGACGTAAATGATGACACAAAGTTTGTTGTTGCACCTCCCGGGGTTAATACTAAAATATTTAACCCTTATCCGAACGATATAGATATTGCAATTGAAAATCGTCTTTCAAGTGTTATTAAAATCTATGCACCAGAAAGGTTTGATAAACCATTTATCGTTTCTTCGAGCAGAATGGATCAAAAAAAGAATATAACAGGTTTACTGAGGGCTTACCTATCTAGTAAGAAGTTAATGAATGCTACTAATCTTCTCATAGTCGCAAGAGGTGTTTATGATGTGTACAAAGAATACCCGAGACTCAGCGGTGAATCGGGCGAAACGCTCCGCGAACTCGTGGAATTGGTGCGCCAGCACAATGCTCAAAATCGCGTCTTCTTTATCAACATTACCAGCCAAAAGGAACTTGCCGCTCTTTATAGATTGGTTTCGAGGAAAGAAGGTATTTTTGCTTTGACTTCCCTTTATGAACCCTTTGGTCTTGCTCCTCTTGAAGCAATGGCCTGTGGTTTACCTGTTGTAGCGACGAAAAATGGTGGTCCATCAGAGTTTCTTAAAAGAGACTGTGAAGAACTTGGTGTACTCGTTGATCCAGAGGATACTTTTTCTATAATAAAAGGATTGGAAAAATTAATGCTTAATCCGGAGTATAGAAGAGAACTCTCATCTAAAGTAAGCGACTACGTCGAAAACTATTATACCTGGCTAGCTACAGCAAAGAAATATCTAAAAACTATCGAAGAACGGCTTAAAATTGAACCGTTAATCCCGGCAATACCCGAATTCTTTCTAAAAGGCGGAAAGCCTGAACCTTTGTTTTGATAGTTATTGTTTTTGAAATAAGAAATATGAAATATCTCCACATGGTGGAGAGAAGAATTTTATAATATTTTAATTAACGATAACTCTTCCTTAGGGCAGTGTATTTCTTTTTGAGACCAGTCACAGTCTATTCATTTAAGAGAGGAATTATGAAAAACATGGGCTCTTCGTATGGATGAACCTCCCTGATAGCCTTTACCACTTCATCCACATATTCCCTTGCACACAGAAACTCGGCCTTTACTTCCTCTCCCTCTTCTATTTTCCCTACCTCTCCAAGATATGGATTAGCTCCTTCCAGTGGCCTCCAGAATCCTTTAACCGGGTGGTACGAAAGGCAATTATCGTAATTGCCAAGGCGGCAGGCACCCGCGGCATTTACTTTTTCCCTGAGTGCTTCTACGTATTCTTCAGGTATTAAAACCTCAAACTTGACAAACTTATACTCCATAACTTCCCACCATCCTTTTGGAGAGTTGATCAGCTTTTTGCATAAGGATGTTTTTAGCCACAACTCGAGCAGCTTCCGCCAGAACAACCCGAGCAGCTTGAACCTGAACCTCCAGACAAGCTTGAAGAGCCTGAAACAAACCTAACTCTGGATATCTGTTTTACAAGTTTACCGCCACAATGTGGACAATTCGGCACTTCCTGGTTCATCTTTAAAAGCAATGTTTCTTCTTTACCACAGCTTTCGCATTTGAAACGATATATAGGCATAATATACCTCCTCACTCAAATATTATTATCAGTATCCGGTTTCAAGTTAACGTTATGCCTTAATTGCCTTCAAAAACAAGGTTCCTGAAAGTATAAATAAGCTTGAGAACGTAAATATTATCGTAAAGCCCACAAAATTTACCAGAGACCCCATTAGCAAAGGCAAGAGCGCGGTAACGAGATTCAAAGCACCCGCAGTACCGGTGTACAGGGCCCGGTTTTTTTCGTTGGTTATTTCAATCAACAACCCTTCAAAACTCATTTTCCTGGCACTTAGTGTTATGCCAGAGAACAAAAAAACCAGGGCATACAATGATGCTGTTGTTTTTGAAAGAAACAAAGCCAAAATTGGTATCAGCGCACCAATAAAAATACACCATTTCAGGATCTTTTTGTATCCAGATTTGTTTAAATAATATCCCCAGAAAAATCCCGCTGCGGTCATTCCGATCATTTGCAACAGAAGAAAATTCCCTATGTTTTCCCCGGTTAATCCAAAGGATTTTTTAGCGAGGAGCACATAAAAGGGAATGATTATAAGTCCGAAGCCTGTTGCGTTGGTAAAGAGCACATAGTTTTTAAGATTTGGATCCGCTTTTATAGTCTTAGGAATGCTTTTCAAAATCTTCCAGAACCCGGGTAATTCCGTTGTGTCTACGCTTTCTTCTCGGATAGCCCAAAAACCTATTGAGGCAATTCCAAGAGAAGTCGCGGCGATTAAAAACATCACCGAGTAATTTGTCGGGTATTCAAATCGTTGAACAATATATCTTGCAAAAAGTCCGCCGACAAGGGCTAATCCACTGCTGATAATCTGCCTGAACGCCATAAATTTTCGCCTAGCGTCCCTCGCAATGGACTTTCCCAAAAGGTCAGTATAGCAAATTCCAGCAAAAACACCACTAAAAGAAAAAATGCCAAGAACGATAAAGATTAAAGCCAGAAGAATCATACCACTTAATGAACTTGACAACAGAAAACTTATTGTTGCAAGAGAAAGCGTTCTTAGATATATTCCAAGAAGCAGGTAAGGTTTTTTCTTTGGTTTAGAAACGAGGATACTGGCGAAAAACAGTTGTCCTAACAAAGGAATTCCGGTAGTCAACGCTGTAATAAAACCAATCGAAAAACTTCCACCACCAGCTTTTAACACCAAAGATGGCAAGACAGTATTTACCTCGACGAATGCCATTGTGAAAGCCAGAAATGAAGCGTGCCAGAGAAAAGCTATGAAATGCCTTCTAGATTGGTTCAAGTATTGTCACCTCTTGTATTTTCATCTGGAATTCATTATAGCAGATTCAGCATTGAAGAGTCGGTAATCAATATTGTATTATCAGCACATTGAGCACCATTTTCCTAAATGAGATGAATTTGTTTATAATAATATCCCAACGGAAAAAACGGAAATTTAAGCCTCAGCGTTCTAAAGGGGTGTCAAGAAAGATGGTCAATAATGATCGACAGGTAGTCATCATTACCGATGCAAATAACGGAATAGGATTTCATATGGCCTCAGCTTTATTGGATGAGGGGTATCGGGTTGCTGCATTCGATCTCGCAGGAGATAATCTCGAAGAATTACAGAAATCCTTCCCGGATAATCTACTTTTTTGCAAGACTGACGTCACTCAGGACCCGGAAGTCAGAGAATCGGTTGAGAAAGTTATCCAAAAATGGGGTCAGATTGATATTCTTGTCAACAATGCCTGTTTGGCTATCTTTGCGCCTTTTGAAATGAAAGATATTGAAGACACCAGGCGAGAATTTGAAGTGAATTATTTCGGTTACGTTCGAATGATCAATGCCGTTTTGCCTTACATGAAAGCAAGAAGAAAAGGAATCATTCATAACGTTAGTTCAGGGGTTGGGATAACGGGCTTTCCGGGAATCTACGGATATTCTTCCACAAAAGGAGCCATTGAAGCATTAACACTAACCCTATCGTATGAATTTGCCCGATACGGTATCAGCGTTACGGTCATGCATCCACCTTTAACAAACACCAAATCAGCATCACCACTCGGAATTCCCTCACAAGTAATGGCTGATCCGGCAGATGTCGGACGTGCGCTTGCTAAGAAAGTTCTATCCACCAAATGGGTGATAACACCAAATCTTCAAACGCGCATTTATCTGTTCATAGCACGCAGATTTCCTCATGCGATTGGTAAACTAATGGGAAAAATGACCGAAAGAGAAAAGAGGAAAAGTTAAGCGTGTGACAAAGATATTCTGCGTTTTCAAACTTTCATTTTTTGCGTTTTGCAAAATATTCCGAGTTTCTTGATTTCTGAATCTCGGGTATCTAGTCTCTAATCTCAGAGTTTATGAAGGGAGCGGGTTTCTCCACCACCTATGGAATTACAATCTCGATATAATGGTTCTACTGTTTACAAAGTGGGAAGACCATTTGGGCAAGCGTGATCAAACCATAAACTGTATGTTAGGTAACGTCTAATTCGTTCCGTCATTTGTATTGTTGAATAATTTCTTCCATGGGTACTTGATTGATGAGGTTTGAGGTTTTCTTTAGCCTGTATTTCTGGGTGAAGGGATAAAGTTCTGCGGGACGATTTCTCACATTTCTGATCGATGTTGACAAAAGAAAATTTCCGGTTGGTATTATATGATTTCCAAAATCCTTTCCAGTTTTCTTCGTGTCCTTCCATCTTCTTCACACCAATAGGCAATAAAACATGGTTGTATCTTCAATCTGTACCTCTTTGCAAATGCTCTCACTCTCTCAGGTCCATCTATCCTCACCCCGAACCTTATACCATCATACCTGCCGTAGTTTCGAAGAAATTTGTCCAGCAGTTTCCTGTTGTGCTCGTTGAATTTCGCATAGTGTTTTATAAACTCATCTATCCTCATTCTATCGACAGCCTTGCGTATCGCAGCTTTCCTTCCTTCTATGTATGGATGAGCTTTTACCATATCGACCACAAAATTCATTGTTTCGTACCTTTTGCTCATAAGATTTGCGAATGTATCTATACCACGGAGGGATTTATACGTTTCAAGTAATTTATCTTTCCTTGAGAGGTAAAACTTCTCCCTGTCAATAAGTGCGATGAATGTGGAAAAGAAAAGGCGTTTCCTCTCTGAAAACGGAAGTTTTTCCAAATATTTAACTGCTTCATCAAAGCTTTTTTCAATCCTATGTTTTACCAATTCGTTGTATACAGGATAAGGCATTCTGGTAATATCCACATTTCTACTTTCTGTTATCCTTTCTATTATTTTCCTCAGCGTATTTCCTCTTATCACCTTTGTCTTACCCGTGAAAATCGCCGAAAGGCCCGCTATACTTACGTTTTCTTTTCTGTATGGACCTATCAGCGTTTTGAGGTATTTCCTCAATTCTTCCGTATTTTCGTACATAGAGATATAGTAATTGGGAATGAATTTTTCTGCTTCCCTTGAAAGTTTTTCATAGTTCTTTGGTACTGGCAGAGATGCAATTACTCGCGCTGTTTGCGCTATGGAACATGAATTAATCGCTTTTTCAATCACAAATAACGTGTCAAGACATCCAAAAAGATTGCCTGGAATCTCTCGGTAATAACCAAGATAATACACCGCTCTTCTCGCTATCGACTGAGCCCAAAATGGATGTTTTTCCCTTATTCTCCATGCAAGGCCGTTAAGAGAACTGGTAATTCCTGAAGGATGAGGAATATTCTTTGAAAGCCTGTATGCCTGAATGTAATGATGAACCCCCTGAGGAAGTTTTCCTTCTTCAGCAAGTCTCCGCGCACGACCAAGATGAAGAAAAGCAAGGGCAGGTAATATCTTTTTACTCCCCCAAATTCTTGTTTTTCTCTTCAATTTTGCTATTCCCCATCTTGCTTCTACGTTTGAAATAACTGCTTCTATTTCTTCTCGTGTTCTTCCGCTTATTTTATTCAAATTACTTTTTAGAAATTGGTAAAGCTTTTCATCTTTATTTCCGAGACTTGCCTTGCACGACAGCTCCCTTGCAAGAAGCATATAGCGCATGCCGCTATTTCCACAAAGATCAAGCGCCTTATGGGTGTAATAAAGCGCTTTGTCATAGTCACCTTTCCACGTATGTACAAAAGAAAGCGCAGTGTACCTTATATTATCTGACAAATTGGAATTGATGATTTTAATTATTAAAGGTTTTGCAAATGCACCATATCTGAATACAGGCATGAGCAGTTCGGGCAGTTTCTTCACTTTTCCAACCCCTTGTTTCAGTTATGACGGAAAAATGCGAATGTAACGATTTCAAGCAATTTTAGGTTCTGAAACTTACTACAAAAGCGAATTACAGAACCTGAAAATTTGAAAAATCACATGGGATGTATTATCCTGCAAATAAGAGGGGGAAGATAGTGAAAAAATTCATAAAGATTTTGCTGATATTAATAATGTTGTTTTTGACAGTAACAATAACGTTTGCTGATGAAACAGATGCAAACGCTAACACAGAAAACACAAATCCTGTGATAATCCAGCAGTTGACGGCTAACTTACTTCTCATTCTACCACAATCGGCTCTGGTTAAATTCCGCGGAAGAAAACTGGGAGAAGTTAGGGGAGTACGAGATACATGAGAAGAATAGGGGGGAGCAATATGAGAAAAACATGGTGCCTTGTTTCGATTGCGATGATATTTTTACTTATCACAGCATGTATGAATATGGCTCCAACTGAAGCAACTGTGAAGCGTGATGCAAAGACTGAGGCAGTGAAATCTCCCGGAATGCCAACCGCGTATTCTACCTCAGAATTTGTGAGAACGAGGATAGTCGTATGGCATTACGATGTGTTCGTTCAAACGAGCTATGATGACCACACAATAAGTAGGAAATTTTTCTCCGTTGAGATGGAACCACACATAAAGCGAGTATATTTTCAACCGGAAAATTTTTCAGATGGTGAGCGAAGGATGCTGGAAATAACGAAACAAAGCGTTAAACTCATCAATCTTGATAAGCACAAAATGGAGGATCTGCCAGAATCGTTGAAAGATATTGAGAAAAATCTTCCGGATAGGTGGTTGCTTGAAATGAGGGAGTTCCTTAAACAGAATAATTATCAGCTTGTGAAAAGCAAAGAAGGTATCAGTGTGTACGAATGTTTTAACAAAGAAAACAATATATATGAAAAAGTGGTTATAGACGATAAACTGAATTTACCAAAAAGTATGGAGATACGCAGGGGTAAGGACATATTTACGAATGTCACTTTTTTGTTTGAAGATCGATCGGGAGTCTATATCCCAAAACAGATAAATATAAACTGGCACTCGCATGGAGTTGTGCTCAGAAATACAATGAAAATTGTGACGAAGAGATTGAAGGTGATGAAAAAATGAAGCGGTTAATAATGATACTAACGATAATTTTATATGCAGTAGTGGTATTGTCAAATGAAGAAATATCATATATACCATATCCAATGGTATTTGTTCATGGATTTAACTCAGAAGGTGAGACATGGAATGAACTTGCAGAATATCTGAGCAGCAAGTACGAATTAGCCGCTGGATGTTCTACACCAACATTTGAAACTATCACAGACAATGCCAAGCATAGAAGGTATAGCTGTTCAGTTGAAGCAACATATAGAACAACAACAAATGGAAACGCCTATCCTAATAGCTCATAGTATGGGAGGACTGATATCGAGAGAGTATATAAGGCAAGACATAAGCGAAGCGAACGTTAAAGCGGTGATAACAATAGGTACACCACACACAGGAGCGAGTATAGCGGATAAATTAACATGGACAATTTTCCTGGGAATAACAGATGCAGCGATAGTAACACCACCAGCGGTGGACCCATACGAACTTGGACCGGCAATGAGATCCGCTGCTCTTGGAGTCATAATAGCGATGGCACTTGCTTGGTTGCTGCTATTTTTACGTATCAACGCAGGAATCAGTCTATTAGTTTCGGGAGTGAGCCCAGCAATGTTAGTAGCAGCAGGATTGGGAGTGTTTATATTGGTTTTGGGGGCAATTTTGTCGATGAACACACCCACCACAATGAAGGAAATGATACCAGGAAGTACATTTTTAGAACGCTTAGCGGATACCAATTTGCCTGCAAATGGGGAAGAAGGAACCATTTACTATGCCTCCATATACGGGGAACAGAAAAAGATAACGGAGTTGCTGGAAACAATGAGTCAAGATAGTACGGAAGTTGGAGAAAACTTGAAATTCACAGAGAATATGTGTGAAACATTGAGTGTATCGTATTTGGTAACGGGGGCGTGGTACATGGCAACGAGTTTTTGGAATATTCACAGATTTTGTATAGGAGCGCTATATGTGGCAGGAGGAGGGTATTTGAATCCCGATTATGGGATACAATTTGCATGGGACAATGTGGTAGTGGGTTCAAATGAAAGTGACGGGGTAGTACCAGTGTCGTCACAGATATTTCCAGAGGATGTTGTATCACCCGGAGCGAGATATATAGAACCCAAACCAGCACCAGATGCGAATCATCTGACAGAGACTGCTACGAATACCAAGGTTAGTGAAAGGCTAATAGAAATACTCAACATAATATTGGAATTGGAAGATGGACAGTGAAAAACGAAGGTGTTTGTCATTCTGTGGAGGGGATACGATGAAAATAGCGACGATAGGTGGGCTGGTTGTTATTTGTTTTATCATATCTTCATGCGCACTGATTCATCTTTTTGATGAGACTAACGTGCGATTATTGTGGAAATACAAATTTGAGCCAGGAATAATTTCGGCGGTGCAGCCAAGGTATTTTGCATATGATAAGGAAGAGGAAATACTCTACACGAGAGGAGACGATGAGCTGGTTGCAGCGATAGATTTGAATCGAAAAGAAGTGGTGTGGGATAAACGCATTCGGACATTTCTTAACCTGGGAGCCGATATAGAAATATGTGGAGACAAGGTATATATAATCCGAATGGAAACGGAAGAATCAAGCTCGGCGGTGATGGCGCTTGACAAATGGACAGGGGAGGTAGAGTGGGAATATAGACTTCAGGGTAAAAGGCCTGAAACTGGGTTGGCTCAAGGTGAAGGATATTTATACGTCCTCGACCATGTTGGTTATAGAGAAGGAGCTTTGATAAAGCTTGATAAAGATACAGGAGAAAAGATATGGGAGACGAAGGGGTTAAAAGCTTTCATATACACAGAACCGGTGATAGATGAAGAGAGAGGGTTGATATACGTGACAAGCAGAGATTACGATGACGACGATTACAATCCCACATTTTATGCTATAGACAAGGAGACTGGAAAAGTAGTATGGAAGTATGAGATAGAGAGCAAACACAGAGATGATTTTGCAACCGTCCCGGTGATATACGGAGATAGCGTATATGCAGCGACATGGTTTGGACTTGTGGTGAGGTTGAAAAGAGATACCGGTGAAGTAGTGTGGAAGAGACGTTATTTTCCCGATGACAGCAGTGTTCATCCAGTGAACTGGGGATTTGGGAATAGATTGCAAATATATGATGACAAGTTGATATTGATGAGGCCAGCAGGGTATATATATGCGTTGAACACAGAGAATGGGGATGTGGTATGGAAGGCGTGGACAAGGTACTCAGCCGATGATGTTTATCTGGACAAAGAAAGCGGAAGAATATACGTACATAATTGGGGCCCTGAGATAAGGTGTTATTCAGCAGAAGATGGAAAATTAATCTGGATGTATGAATACGAAGGCGGAGAAGGAAGGGTAGGAGGAGCACCGTACAAGGTGGGAAAATATATCTTCGATGGAGATACAGGTGGTAATTTTTACATTCTTGAGGAGTTGAGGTGACTGGGTAGTACCAATTGCATCACAGATATTTCCAGAGGATGTTGTATCTACATCGATCATAAAATATAGAAAACGTCAATCAAAAATACAATGCAAATCTATCAGCTAGGATTTTACTTCTCGAGGAAGGAAGCCATATAGAGCCGGATATTCCCATAAATCTGAGTCTTGAGGGAAAAATATCTTGGATAATTGGCAAAGCTGATCCTATGATTTATAAAGCCCTTCAGATTGTCAAAAAAGCCTGGGAATAGCCTTATTTCATTTCCGAATAGTTCGAGATTTTCATAACTGTTGGGGGGACACTTCCTCTTCCATGGGCTTAGGAAAGATTTCAATACACTTTAGTGGATAACTCTTACCAGAATCTGGGATACTTAATTCTATTTATTCACATCTCCTCGCACATCTATCCTGTAAACATAAATCGTATTGTCTTCACGTTTGAATAGGATACGGTGATTACTGACACGTAATCTATAAAATCCCCGATACTTACCTTTCAGCGGCTTAACATCACCGAGGGGAATGTTTTTTATAGCTGAAACGATTTTCTCACGTATATTTTTTGGCAATTTATCAAGATACTTTTTCGCTTGCTTTGAGAGAAACGTTTTCATAGTTCATACCATTCGCTCTCGCTATTTACTTTATCAATAGAATCAATATCGTCATCCGTTAATTCTTCACTCTTACGCGCGTTTACAATCTTCCACAGAATATCTTTAGGCAACAAATTAGGATCAAGCTCACCTTCCTTGATCAAATTATCCACAAATTGAAGAAAAACAACATCATTGGTCTTTTTTATAGCCTCAATCAATTCTTCAAACTTTACAATTATGGTCATATTGTTTCACCTCTTTTCTTTCACACACCCTTTCACGCTTATTGTACCATGATCGCATTTAGCAGCGTATATGAAGGTATTATGCCTCCAAGAATCAACACTAATTGTAGTGATACAGTATACTTACATAAAAGAAGAAACTATGCCCAGCTTTCTACACAGTATCATCAATCTTGAAGATATTTCCGATATTATTATCTTTTCGAAAACAACCTACTGTACGGTAGCCTACTATCCGCTAGTTAAACACCGAAGACACCGTAAAGCATAAAAAACACCTCAAACAAACTTCAACAGTCTATTAGCCAGCTTTTTCCTTTCCTTCTTCTTATCCAGCGCCCAGTAAGCGAGGGCGGTCTGGGTTTTCTTTAGTCTGTATTTCTGGGTGAAGGGATAAAGTTCTGCAGGAGGTTTGACCCTTAGCCCCCAGTTCCTGTCGTAGCGAACGTAGTTTCTCATGAAGGTATCTATTACCTCTCTGTCTTCATCTCCGAGTTGAAGATACTTATGGATGAACTCTTTTCTTTTTCTCGCAGGCAAGGCCTTCAGGAATTTCCTGACAAGGTCTCTCCTGCCTTCGAGGAACGGATGAAGCTCGAAGAGTTGAGCCACGAATTTCTTTGTTTCATAACGATTTTCCGTAAATTCTTTGAACTTTTGAAGATCTCCTTTGCAAAGTTCCAGTGCGCGGGAAAGCGTTCCCTTCCTGCTCAGGTAAGGATGATCTTTCCTTCTGTTTAAAAGAGCGGTGTATGTTGAGGGGATTAATATTTCATGTTCGGATGGTTTGAGTTTTTCCAGTTCTGTTATCGCATTTTCAAAGCCTTTATCTATCTGAAGTTTTATCCATTCGTTCACGACCGGATAAGGATCGTTGAGTGGATCAACCTCGATTTTCAATCCGGTGATTATCTTCCTTAAAGTTTCACCCCTGACGGTTTGGGTTTTGCCGTTAATGAGTTTGCTGAGGTTGTCCCTTGCAACTCCAGAAAGTAAGGATGTCTGCTTTATAGACTTTATATTTTTACTCAACCACTCTCTCAGTTCCATATCGTTTTCATATAAGGATTTTTCTAAATCGGTGAGGATTTTTGGTAATAGTATCATTCTATGAGCATATCTTTTCCTTATATGGTTCTCCATTTCTTTTGGTACGCATTCCATACATCCGGCAAAAATCTCAAGGTTCACTACTTCTTTACTCACAAAGTCCTTTTCTACCTCGATTAGTGTATCGATACTCGGAAGTGCTGAAGCCGGGCTTTCCCTATATTTTCCATTTAAGTAGGCAGCTTTTCGGGCATAATTTATAGAATCTTCGGGATATGTTGATCTTAAATGCCAGGCAGCATCGTTATAAGCAGTTGCAATTGCAATCGGGTGATCAGCTTTAAGGGATTCTTCAATACATTCTTGGAAAAGCCTTTTTGCCTTTACGACATCTCCTTTTTTGGTAAAATCTCTGGCTTTTCCCAGAAGAAAAAAACACCAACCACTTTGATCTTTCTTATAAGAATCGCTCCAGAACCTAAACTTCTTCATTTTGGGGTTATCAGCAGTTCTTGCATAAACGTTTAGTAAATTTGATGCCACTGCTGAACGCAAAAATGGAGGAATTCTTGAAAACTCTTCACGAAGCTTGTTATAGACAGCGGTAGCCTCTTCTCGCCCCAAAAAATGCAAAATGCTCATTTTCTTACTGAGTATTAGATAGTAAAGAATTCCGTTTTTTCTGGTAATTACTAGAGTTGTTTCTAGAATCTTCAGGGCTTTGAAGTACTTTCTGTTCCATGCGAGTTTAATGGCCTGAATGTAGCTTCTCCATCCAGAAGGTAAACCGGCGCTTTCATAATAATTCAAGAAAGGTTTTGCAAAACTGCCATTGTTATCTAGTACCTGTAAAAGGGCTTTTATCTTACTTCTCAGTTTTTCTCTCTCCAATCATATGAAGTGTTACACCATGAATTCCGTGAAAAGCCAATATGCACCATATTTTATCTCCCAAAACACTTTTATAGAGCTGGGTTGCAACACCTATAAATTTTGAAATCATATGCAAACTGCTACAATGTAATTGTAGCCCACAGAAAGTAGGTGGTCAATATGATCAGAAAAATACTCATATTGTTTTTACTATCTATACTCTTTAATTTTTCAATTTTGCTGGCTGATTAATTTTCAATTTTGCTGGCTGATCCAGATGATGTGGTTGGACCAAAAGATGGTTCAAGCAAATGCACCGCGGAAAACGTATACGTAAATTCTTTGAATTTCGACTTTGAAAATCTCAACAACAATCAAGACACTCAGATAATTTCTGGATTATTACCTGATCGACAGTTGGAAGTGTTTGAGAATTTATTTCTTTTGTTCCGATAGAGGTAAAGCAAGATTGTGATATCTAAATACGGAGTTGTAGTCTCTTTTGGGATACAGGGAAGTTTTTACAGCACTTTCTTGACATAGCAGGATTTTTTATTTTTATATCCTGAAAACAAATAGCTTTTGTCACATATTTGGGGGTCGAAGGCACATGTACTTAGGAAATAAAGAAACAAAAGGAGGGATTCGTATGTTAAGAAGGATGGTTTTTGTTCTTCTAATTATGGTTTCAACAGTATTGTTTTCTGTAGAAAGTATAATTCCACTTCGAGTAGAATGTGACGACAGTATAACTGAACCCCGCACTGAATGTTGGTGCACAGAAGTACGCCCTGCATACACTGATTGGACCTGTTACGCATCATGTGTAGTAGGATGTGCTACTTGTGGAACAAATGCTGTTTGTTATGCAGCATGTACTGCATATTGTCTCGCACAGTGCACCTATCCTGAAACCTGTGTTGGTGAATATGAATGTGTAACGATTTATCCATGTAGTTGGTATTCACTTCTCGATACTCCTTATGAGACATGCTGTCGCCGTGAAGTAGGCCTGAATTTGAAGCAAAGCTTTTTAATGTGAATTATGGGGGGGACAGGTATGTCATTAAGAAAATCATTAATGCTTTTCACAGTTTTACTGGTTCTTTCAACACTTTTGATTGCAGATGAGATGGGAAGAACGATAACAGTCAATCCAGAAGGTGACATAAATTCACTTCAAAAAGCTATTGATATCGCTCAAAATGGTGACATTATTAAAGTCATGCCAGGTGTTTATAATACAAAAGCTGTCATAAACAAATCCCTTGAGATAGTTGGTGAGAAAGGAAAAGTTTATTTTGAACCAGTTGATTCGGAAATCCCCATGATCGTTGTTATTGGTTCTGATGAACTAAAATTTGAGGGGATAAAATTCAGAGGGGATGGAAGGCTTTTTCAAATTATAATGAGCAACGTGAGCTTCAGAAATTGTAAGTTTGAGACCTCCGGCACCGCTATATTATTTTCTGGTGGATCGCTTTCGATATCTACCTCGGTATTCAATGGTGTTAGGGAAAAAATCCAAGGAGGTTTCACATACCGTGGGACAGCGTTGCTTGTATCAGCAGCTAATAACATAGAATTCACCAACAACCTGGTAAAACACATGGGAACAGGTCTTCTTGTAAGCAACGTAGATACGCTATACAGTCAGAACAACGAATTTTCCGAAAATGTTATTGGTGCAAAGTTTATTGATGTCTTGGAACTAGGTTTATCGGAGAATATTTTCTATCGCAACCACGTTGCAGTAATACTATCCGGAAAAGGTAATTGTTTTCTGGAAAGCAATATTTTTTCTAAATCTACAAAATGGGATTTGAGCCTTTCCACAGAAGAATGCAGGCTATGTTCAAAATGTGTCGAAAAACCCTTCGATGGATCAATATCTGGAAGAGAAAACATCTCCGATAGTTACGGTTTCTGTCCAGAGGACTCTATTGAAATATTGAAGCTATTTGCTAGAAAGGATTGATGAATTTCCTTCGACTCCCAAATATGGAACAAAAACTATATACTGCTCCCCTGAAGAATTGAACAGGTAAAAAGTAGAGAACCAGAATAAAGACAAAGAGTGCAGTTAATGGCGTAGAAACCCCCGGCAGAAGAAAAGCTGGCAATAATTCTGGAAGAACTTCGTCGAGAAAAGAGCGTTTCTCAAATCTGCAGAGAACATGGAATTTCACAAGCTCAGTATTACAAATGGCGCGACAGGTTTCTCTAAGGTGCCAAAGAAGGCTTGGAAAACGGGAAGAAATCCATTTTCAAAAGCTTGAGGAAAAATTCGAAAAACTCAGCAGCAATCAAGATACACAGATAGTTTTGGATTATTACCTAATCGACAGCAGGAAATGTTTGAACAAAGCTTTTATCTCTTCTGATACGTTAGAGGTGGATTTTTCAAGAACATTGGAAATGCAAGAAAAAATCCTCTTCGGAGGTGAGAAAACCGAAAGTTGTTGTTTAGAAAAGAGTGTCTGTCACTTTTTTCACAGATGGCTTGCAGATCGAGTAAAATCAATCGAAGATTTAGATCTCCAAGGACAAGGTTATAAGGTTCCAGAAGTCTACTGGGAAAAAAGTGTGAATATAGATGTAGTAGAAGAAAATGTGTGGAATCTTAAACCAGAAGATTTGTTTGGCTTATCTGAAACAAGAGAAATTGCGGAGGTGCCAGAAAATGATGGAAAGTAGTATTAGAAGGGCATTATCAGATGCTGATATTAGGCCGTTAATAGAGTTTATAAATAAATCCAATTTCAGCAAAGGCTTAAATTACTTGAGTCCATTTGTGTACAAACAGGTGTTTAATGATCTCTATATTCGGGAGAAGTTTTTCAATTACTCTATTTATGTTTACAGCGAATTTGTAGATGGGAAAATTCACAAGGTTTCATATTATCAATTACCGTCACCTGGAAGTTTTTCCAAGTCTGCAGACTTGGTGTTATTTGCAAGTAGAAACCGGCCTTCAAAAGCAGAAGAATTCCTCGTTGATTCTATACATAATTTGTCCCAAGCACATCCGGTCATAAGCAAAGTTAAAGTTAATCTAAAAATAGAAAAAAACGTAACTGGTGTATGTGGTCAAATAAAATTGACCCCCCAGGGCCATAGAAAATTGACCCGTTACCCCCTGGAAAAAAAGACCTTCTTGAGCGAGATAATAGAAACAATCTGCTCAAGGAGGTATACGAGGGGTGAAAAACGTGTACGAGGTCAAAGAGATTCAACGGCTCTATCAGGAATATGGTTCTATTCGTGAGGTAACAAGACTCACCGGGATATCCCGGAACACCGTCAGGAAGTATTTACGCAGAATCGAAGCAGTGAAATTAGGAAGCGCAAAGGAAGTAATTGTTAGGAAGCCCGTTCCTTTTAAGCGTCGGACGATTGAGCCAAGGACAGTAGCGAGGATTGAAGAACTCCTGGATTCCAACAAGGACAAACCCAAGAATTTGCAATTCACCGCGAAGAAAATCTGGCAAATGGTGGTTAAGGAAGGACACAAGATAAGTTATACCTCGGTGAAAAGGATTGTTCGCAAATGGAAGGAAGAACACGGTCAAAGGGATGTCTACATCATTCAGAAGCCGGATGGTAAACGAGCTGAATTTGATTGGGGAGAGGTGGAACTCGTCATTGCCGGTGAAAAAGGGAAATACCCTGCTGCATTCATGGTACTGAATCGTTCGCTGTATCGTTTTTCCAGGGTCTTTGAAAGAGAAACTGCCCAGGAGGTAATCCAGGCACACATAGACTTTTTCGAGGAGATTGGAGGTGTACCACAGGAGATATTCTACGACAACATGAAGGTGGTGAAAGACAGGAAGAACCTGAACAAGAACTTCGTCAAATTTGCCACCTTCTTTGGATTCACTCCCAGGTTGTGTAATCCTTATTCACCCCAGGAAAAGGGGACAGATGAGGAAAGTGTTGGTTTCGTTAGAAATTGGGTATTCAGTGAAAGGAATGAATTCGATTCCCTGGAAGAAGCGAATGAATATTTAAAAGAAAAACTGGCAGAACTAAATGCTTCTCCTGTATATGGAAGAGAGTTAGTTCCGGTAAAAGCTCTCAATGAAGAAAAACTAAATGCATTACCTACCGCCAGCTACAACAACTATCGTCTTGAAGAAAGGATCATATCCAGATATTCGTTAATAATGCTGGACGGTAATTACTATTCTGTTCCTGAGGATTGTCCCGGGAAGAGAGTGCAGCTGAAGATATATCCAGACCGTATAGAAATATTGAAAGAAAGCAAAATCGTTGCGGTTCACAAACGCTTAAGAGGTAAAGGTAAATACGCCATACAGATAGCTCACTACCTGAACACCCTAAGAAAAAAGCCTGGAGCCCTTGCAGGATCAAGAGCCTTCCAGGCATTAAACGACACACTAAAAGTCCTGTTCGGCAAATATTATACCACTAAGCCAAGGGAATTCGTACAATTACTGGAATTATTGAACGATTATGACGAAAAAACCTTCTGCGAAAAGGTAGAAGTGCTCTTTGAAAACGGGATTATCCCAACAGCAGACATAATGAGGAACCTATTACAACAAAAGCCCATACAATATGAAACCTTTGACTATCCTTTGAAGATACAGATAGACCACGGTGATCCTTCTGAGTTCGACAGATTGGTAGGTGTTCACCGTGGATGAAAAACTAATGAGATTGTGCAAAAGGCTGAAAACACCGGGAATATTCAACAGTTACGAGAGAATCACTAGACAAGCTCAACAAGAAGGCATGAGTTACATTGAATTCCTTCTGGAGATACTGGAATCGGAAGTACAATCCAGAGAAAGCAGAAACATAGTGAAGAAAATAAAGCGGGCAGGATTTCCAACACCCAAAAGATTTGAAGAACTCAACGAAGCAGCCCTTCCAGAAGACGCCAGGAAACATCTTAAAGAACTAAAATCGTTGAAATTTCTGAGCGCGAATAGAAACCTAATACTACTGGGTAACTCCGGTACAGGAAAAACACATTTGGCAACGGCGATAGGAATAAAAGCCTGTGAAGAAGGATATAACGTTCTATTCAAAACAGCGGCAGGCCTAATTAACGAACTGAAAGAAGCAAAAGACGAAAAACAACTTGTGAGATACGCAAAACAATTCAAAAAGCTCGATCTGGTGATAATAGACGAATTAGGATACATTTCCTTTGACATTGAAGGTGCAGAGCTGCTCTTCCAATACCTGGCAATGAGATACGAAACAAAGAGCACGTTAATTACAACGAATCTCGTGTTCTCAGAATGGATAAAGATTTTCCATGACAAAGCGCTAACCATGGCATTGTTAGACAGAATTACACACAACACTTTGATTCTCAATATGTCTGGAAGAAGTTACCGAAGAAGGGATATTTTAGAAGATACCTGAGGTGGGTAGCGGGTCATTTCCTTATGGCCCTCCCGGGTCAAAAACCTATTGACTTTATACAAACTGGACAAAAAGAATTGACTGATTTGTTAAGGAAATCGGGCTTTACCAAAGAAATTGTATTAGAAGGCGAATTTTATACAGCTGATCTGGTTGTATATTCATACTTTTTGGGGTGAGTGATACCATGCTCAACAGCTTGCAAATTTCAAGTATAAGATGGGAAATTGAACCAAAATGTAATCTCAATTGCAAGCACTGCTTTGTAGGGAGTAAATTAGATAGTTTCCAGGAGCTTGATCTTGACAGTGCAATGAAAATAGTGAATAAGATAGCAAGTATTGGGGTTAAAAAAGTAAATTTCACAACGAAAGAACCAACATTGTTTAAAGAACTTGACAAGCTTATCTTTTACTGTTCATTGAAAGGGATTTATACTGAACTTGTTACAAATGGTGTATTACTTCGGGATATTACACTATCAGAGAAAATTGTAAATAGCGGTGTTGGTGCAATAAATATAAGCATGGAAGGTATTAGCGATACATCGAACGATTATATACGTGGTAAAGGAACGTTTGTTCAGATTTTAAAGGCGCTAAATAATCTGAAAAATGTTATGGAACCAGGAAGGTACGTGCCCATTGTTATTCAAATGACTTTGAATAGGAAGAACAAATTAGAAGTTCATAAGATACCTGCATTTTTCAATTCACTTCCAGTTGATATGGTGGTTATAGGTGGGCTTTTATTGGAGGGAAATGCTCGGGAGAACCCAGATATAGCTTTATCATCTGAAGAATTTTTAGAAGCGTGGGAAATTATTTTGGAAGAGTACTTATCCCTAGACTATAAGAGATATTATCTCAATTCCAAATCATTGTTTCCTCCTGAAGCAGTTTACTACAATATCATGTATGGTACGGATTTATGTCCATTGCCACCAAGGTGTGGTGTATTAAACGGGAATTTTTCGCTACTTCCAAACGGCTGTATTATTCCATGTGTCGCTATTTTGGATAAAGAGGCAAATGTTGGCAGGCTCCCAATGATCGATCTCTTAAACAAAGAGTTTATTGAAGAAAAAGACAAAAAACGAATGGATGATTTTATTAACAGTGTTAGTGAATTAATAAAACTGCGGAAACCTTATATTTGTTCTCAATGCTACTATGAAGATTGGTGTATGCCTTGCCCAGTTAGTTTGCTCCAAAAGGGGTTTTTAGATGAAATTTCCGAAAGATGTGAGCGTGCCTTGAAAGAGCTTGAAATGTTTTTACTAAATATCCAAAAAGCTTTCAAAGAATACTATGTTGTGGTTAGTCAAGATACGCTGATGCACTTGGAAAAAGATAAAGCTTTCTTGACAAGGTTTTATAGATTAGGTGAAACGCTGCAAAGAAAGTACAAAGTTGATGGATACAAAGCAAGGATACTGAAAAGTATTTTTGATAACGGAGCAATTGCTCTTCCAGATTTATGTTCAGATCTATCTGTGACCTCTGCGGACGTCTTGAACTTTCTTAAACCATTATTTTACGACGGATTTATTGAATTCAGGAGGTCTGAAAGAGTCCCTTTTTACGCTTCAAAGTGATGAGCATTTAAACATTCATCGTGATCGTGATTGCTTGACAAAAAAGATGAAGAAAAGATGGGGGTAATGCATTGCGATAAGAATACAAGGCACTTTGAGCGATTTCAAAAAACAAGAAGCGCTGGAGTTGCAGACACTCAGATGTAGTGGAAAGCGAAGCCGAACAGTCTCTCCTTATTTTTTTCAACTTTTTACTTCATTTTTGTAAATTTGTGGTTCTCTCATCAGGAGGTGGAAAAATGAACAGAATACTCGATAGTACACCCAGATTTATTGAAGAAAATCTCGTATACAAAAGGAAAGAAGAAAATGGAAGTTTGGTATTCTTAAGTAGAAGGCATCCAGAAACTCAGCAATTACAACTAAACGATACTGCTAGATTCATTGCTGAGCTTTGCAACGGCAAGAACTCTGTGGGTAGAATCGTGAAGAAGATATTAGAAGAGTATCAGGGAGCAACCAGGGATAGAGTAGTGCAAGATGTTATAAATATACTTCACAGTTTGTGGCGTCTTGGGTTGATTGAATGGAAAAAGGAGAATCCACTAATTTCTCTTTATTACACAAAAAAGGTGGATAACTATACATTCAGAGTACTTACGGAAGACGAAGCAGTAGCAATAGTTAACAAACTTAAAAATGTCCTGCATTATGTGAATCCTTATATTAACGAGGAGACAAGTTATTCCGAACTTGCAATACGCCAGAAAGTTTTTGCTTTTACGGAAGTCTTCTTTTCTTTATTCGATAAGGGTCATGAGAGCATGGTTATTTCATTTTCGGGTTTTCCTGGTACAAGAGTCAGAAGTTTGCGCATTTTGTATCTCTACTTTGATGCTAATTTCATTTCTACGGAAGCTGTTAGGAATTTCCTGAGATGGTGTATGTGGTCAAATAAAATTGACCCCCCAGGGCCATAGAAAATTGACCCGTTACCCCCTGGAAAAAAAGACCTTCTTGAGCGAGATAATAGAAACAATCTGCTCAAGGAGGTATACGAGGGGTGAAAAACGTGTACGAGGTCAAAGAGATTCAACGGCTCTATCAGGAATATGGTTCTATTCGTGAGGTAACAAGACTCACCGGGATATCCCGGAACACCGTCAGGAAGTATTTACGCAGAATCGAAGCAGTGAAATTAGGAAGCGCAAAGGAAGTAATTGTTAGGAAGCCCGTTCCTTTTAAGCGTCGGACGATTGAGCCAAGGACAGTAGCGAGGATTGAAGAACTCCTGGATTCCAACAAGGACAAACCCAAGAATTTGCAATTCACCGCGAAGAAAATCTGGCAAATGGTGGTTAAGGAAGGACACAAGATAAGTTATACCTCGGTGAAAAGGATTGTTCGCAAATGGAAGGAAGAACACGGTCAAAGGGATGTCTACATCATTCAGAAGCCGGATGGTAAACGAGCTGAATTTGATTGGGGAGAGGTGGAACTCGTCATTGCCGGTGAAAAAGGGAAATACCCTGCTGCATTCATGGTACTGAATCGTTCGCTGTATCGTTTTTCCAGGGTCTTTGAAAGAGAAACTGCCCAGGAGGTAATCCAGGCACACATAGACTTTTTCGAGGAGATTGGAGGTGTACCACAGGAGATATTCTACGACAACATGAAGGTGGTGAAAGACAGGAAGAACCTGAACAAGAACTTCGTCAAATTTGCCACCTTCTTTGGATTCACTCCCAGGTTGTGTAATCCTTATTCACCCCAGGAAAAGGGGACAGATGAGGAAAGTGTTGGTTTCGTTAGAAATTGGGTATTCAGTGAAAGGAATGAATTCGATTCCCTGGAAGAAGCGAATGAATATTTAAAAGAAAAACTGGCAGAACTAAATGCTTCTCCTGTATATGGAAGAGAGTTAGTTCCGGTAAAAGCTCTCAATGAAGAAAAACTAAATGCATTACCTACCGCCAGCTACAACAACTATCGTCTTGAAGAAAGGATCATATCCAGATATTCGTTAATAATGCTGGACGGTAATTACTATTCTGTTCCTGAGGATTGTCCCGGGAAGAGAGTGCAGCTGAAGATATATCCAGACCGTATAGAAATATTGAAAGAAAGCAAAATCGTTGCGGTTCACAAACGCTTAAGAGGTAAAGGTAAATACGCCATACAGATAGCTCACTACCTGAACACCCTAAGAAAAAAGCCTGGAGCCCTTGCAGGATCAAGAGCCTTCCAGGCATTAAACGACACACTAAAAGTCCTGTTCGGCAAATATTATACCACTAAGCCAAGGGAATTCGTACAATTACTGGAATTATTGAACGATTATGACGAAAAAACCTTCTGCGAAAAGGTAGAAGTGCTCTTTGAAAACGGGATTATCCCAACAGCAGACATAATGAGGAACCTATTACAACAAAAGCCCATACAATATGAAACCTTTGACTATCCTTTGAAGATACAGATAGACCACGGTGATCCTTCTGAGTTCGACAGATTGGTAGGTGTTCACCGTGGATGAAAAACTAATGAGATTGTGCAAAAGGCTGAAAACACCGGGAATATTCAACAGTTACGAGAGAATCACTAGACAAGCTCAACAAGAAGGCATGAGTTACATTGAATTCCTTCTGGAGATACTGGAATCGGAAGTACAATCCAGAGAAAGCAGAAACATAGTGAAGAAAATAAAGCGGGCAGGATTTCCAACACCCAAAAGATTTGAAGAACTCAACGAAGCAGCCCTTCCAGAAGACGCCAGGAAACATCTTAAAGAACTAAAATCGTTGAAATTTCTGAGCGCGAATAGAAACCTAATACTACTGGGTAACTCCGGTACAGGAAAAACACATTTGGCAACGGCGATAGGAATAAAAGCCTGTGAAGAAGGATATAACGTTCTATTCAAAACAGCGGCAGGCCTAATTAACGAACTGAAAGAAGCAAAAGACGAAAAACAACTTGTGAGATACGCAAAACAATTCAAAAAGCTCGATCTGGTGATAATAGACGAATTAGGATACATTTCCTTTGACATTGAAGGTGCAGAGCTGCTCTTCCAATACCTGGCAATGAGATACGAAACAAAGAGCACGTTAATTACAACGAATCTCGTGTTCTCAGAATGGATAAAGATTTTCCATGACAAAGCGCTAACCATGGCATTGTTAGACAGAATTACACACAACACTTTGATTCTCAATATGTCTGGAAGAAGTTACCGAAGAAGGGATATTTTAGAAGATACCTGAGGTGGGTAGCGGGTCATTTCCTTATGGCCCTCCCGGGTCAAAAACCTATTGACTTTATACAATTGGAAAAGTATGCATACAATGATATAAGTTCTAGAATGAAGCAATTGATACAAGTGATAATTAGGGTAATGTTTCTTCAGTCTATGTATCAAGCAGGTGCAAGTTTACTGAATTATCTATGGTCGTTTGGAATTTTATTGGTCGGAGCGAACCTTGTTTTCGCCAGTAACATTACATTGGGGACTTTCATGGGGTTTTACTTACTTGCTGGTTTGCTATATCAACCTGTAGTGTCGCTGACAGGGATAGTCCTAAGCTATCAAGAAGTAAAAGTCTCTTATGAAAGATTTGAAGAATATTACATCCATTCACCAAACAATATTGTGGGAAGCAAAGGTAGCAAACCCTTTTGTTTTGAGAAAGCTTTGGAAATTCGTAATGTGACTTTTTCTTACGATGGTTACACACCTGTGATTAAAAATGTGAATCTTGTTTTAGAGCCGGGGAATATTGTTGCACTAACAGGACGTAGTGGTTCCGGCAAAAGCACCTTTGCACGAATCCTTGCGAGATTGCTTGAACCACAAAGTGGAGCAATATATATAGATGGGGTTAACATTAACGCGATCAAGATGGATGATTACAGAAAAAATATCGGGTTCTTGCTTCAAACTACATTTATAATAGAGGGAACCCTTTTAGAAAATATTACATTGGGGATGAAGGAGTACTCCATTGCTGAAGTAGAGAAAATAGTCAAACAAGCGGGTCTAGAAGAATTAATAGACACCAGTCCCAAGAGACTTAATATGTATTTGGGAGTGCGAGGTTTATGTATATCACCTGGAGAAGCACAACGTATTGGTTTGGCAAGACTCCTGCTAAGAAGACCTAAAATAGTGATACTAGATGAACCAACATCGTTCCTTGATGCTAATACGGAAAACATTATATTGGATTCACTCCTTGAATTGAAGCGGCAAAATTCTTTGGTTTTGGTTATAAGTCATAGAACCTCCACTATTGCTATTGCAGATAGGGTGTTAAAGTTCGAGAATGGAAGCGTTGTTGATGCTTGATCTAGCCAGGCTGTGTCAAGAATTTTCTATAAATTCTGAATTGAATCTGTTAGCAATTTTGCGTAAACTCCCTCCGAAATATGTGATATAACCCCAAAAATGAGACAGTGTATATGCAACAATGACTAACAAAAACAGTCTCATGAAACTGAATGTTCACATCGATTGTAAAATAGAAAAACGTCAATCAAAAATACAATGCAAATCTATCAAAAGCGAGGATTTTGCTTCTTGAAGAGGGGAGACATATAGAGCCGGATATTCCCATACCTCTGAGCCTTGAGGAAAAGATCTCATGGCTAATTGGTGAAGCAGATCCTATGCTTGACAAAGCTCTGCGAATTGTTGAAAAAGTATCAGAAGAACAAAAGAATATGGAGGTGAAGTGAACAACTTTCAGCCTTTAATCACAGCAAGAGGGGTTAATTTTACCAATCGTTCCACCAGATCCTTTTGATAATCCATAACTTTATCTATGTCTTTGTAAGCTACTCTGGCTTCTTCTATTACAGCACCTTTATCCGGAGTCATAAGAACGACATTTCTCTCATCCAGATCTTTCTTCACTTCGGCAAAATTGAGCTTTCTTTTCGCTTCATGCCTGCCCAGCACCCTTCCCGCACCGTGAGAGCAAGAACAAAAACTTTCAGGATTGCACAGGCCTTTGGCTATGTAGGTGGGACTCCCCATGGAACCGGGAATTATCACTTTACCTTTTGCCAGCACCGCTCCTTTTCGATGGACAAGCACCTTTTCTCCATAATGCCTCTCAAGACTCGCATAATTGTGAACTGTCTCAATTCTTTCCAGCTCTTTCATTTCGGGGAAAAAGTACCGCATTACTTCTAATGCGGATGCCACCAGCAAACGGCGATTTTCTGAAGCGAAGGCCATGCAAAACTCCATCTCTGCAAGATATTGTCTTCCGGATTTGCTATTCCTCGGCAACCAGGCCAGCCCGGGAGGTGGCTTTATGCCCCGCTTTTTACAGTATTCCCTGGCGATTTTGTCATAATAACTCGCTACCTGTTTTCCAAGGTTACGCGAACCGCTATGCACTGTAAGGTAAATATTCCCAAGCTCATCCTTTTGAATCTCTATAAAATGGTTTCCTCCTCCAAGGGTTCCAAGCTGCTTTTCGGCATTTTTTCGTTCCCTTTCAGTGATGGGCCCGGCGGGTTCTCGCTTCCAGAAATCACTTGCGAGTGCTTTTTTTCTCCACTTGAAGCCAACAGGTATTTTTTCAAGAAATAACTTGAGTATCTGCTGGCGATATTTCATCACCATGTCTGCGGTTAGGTCTGTTTTGACAGTAACAACCCCACATCCTATATCCATACCAACGGCATAAGGAATAACATTTTCCTTCAGCGCTACTACACAGCCTATGGGCATACCATAACCCGGATGAACATCCGGCATTACTGCTATCCATCTAAAAACGTCTGGAATTTCCGAAAGATTCCTGATTTGCTGCATCGCCTCTTCTTCAATTTCTTTCACGGGTATCCAGAACTTTGCCTTTAGTTTAGGACTGTAAAAGTTCATAACATCACCCCGATTTATTTGGGTTCAGTAAGATTCTATCACTCGAGAGAAAAAAGTAGGCGCTAATACAAAAACCGAGATCCGGTGTTCGAGATCCGAGAACGTTTACGAAGGTCATTCCAGACTTGATCAATAATCGAGAAGTCGAGAATGCAGCTCGCTGCCGCTGCGAATCCCTTCGGGATTGGTACGACCGGCTCCACCGGTGGTACGAACTCCTTTGGAGTTGATACGTGTCTTCGGTGTAAAAAAAGAACAAGACCAGATGTTGGAAATTGGAATTTAGTTAATTGAGATCCGAGAAAACAAGGACAATAGATCCTGAATCAAGTTCAGGATCTCTCCTAGTCAACTGCGAAGCAGTTATCGAGTAGGAGGGGGGGAATCGGGCGTGTCACATATTTTGTGTAAACCCCAAACTCCGGAAAAGATCAGACATAGGATTTCACCCAATCAAATTCTATCATCAAAGTGGCAAGGATTTTATCCCATTCATTTATTCTCACGGTCCATTTTCTAGTTATATTGTTAATGGCGAGATATGCCAGTTTCATGAGAGCCATGTCATTGGGAAAAACACCTCTGTTCTTTGTTACCTTCCTGAGTTGGCTGTTCAGGGATTCTATTGGATTGGTTGTGTAAATCAATTTTCTAATCTCTTTGGGATATTCGAAATAGGTCGTGAGGGATTCCCAGTTGTCTTTCCAGCTTTTAATGCTGAAAGGATACTTTTCTCCCCATTTCTCTTCAAAAGCCATAAGGGCGTTCCATGCTGCTTCTCTTGTGTCTGCTGTGTATACCGATTTCAGGTCAGCAGCGAATTTCTTTTTGTCTTTCCAGGATACAAATTTCATGGAATATCTTATCTGGTGTACTACGCATCTCTGGATTTTAGCCTGGGGATATACCGCTTCTATTGCCTCTTCCATTCCCTTTAATCCGTCTATTGAAAAGAACATCACTCCTTTGACACCTCGGTTTTTCAGCTCATTTAGCACACCAAGCCAGTATTTTGAACCTTCACTCTGAGCTATCCACATTCCTAGGACATCTTTCATTCCTTCCAGATTTATCCCAAAGGCTATATACAAAGCCTTATTTCTTATCTGGTTGTTCTCAGAGACTTTGAAAAAGATAGCATCCATGTAGATTATGGTATATACCTCTTCAAGGGGTCTGTTTCTCCATTCGGAAACGATGGGTATTATCTTGTCTGTTATCCTGCTTATGCTTTCAGTTGACAATTCAGAGCCGTATATGTCCTTAAGATGTGCCTGTATGTCCCTGTATGTCATTCCCCGGGCATACATAGACAATATCTGGTCCTCTATGGAAGCTATGCTTCGCTGGTGCTTTTTAACCACTATTGGTTCGAATTCACCTTTTCGATCCCTGGGAATTGAAAGCTCTATTTTGCCATATGAGGTATTCACTGTTTTTTTCGAATAACCGTTTCGGGAGTTATCCGTTTCTTTGTTCCTATAGTCATGCTTGGAATAGCCCAGTTCTTCTTCAAGTTCCGTTTCCAGCATCTCTTTAATGATGTCTCCAAATAATTCTTTTACAAGATTTTCCGCGTCTTCTGTTGTCTTTAATTTCCTCTCTCGTACCAATCTCTTCATTGCTTCTTTGTCAAAGTTTCCCACTGTTCTCCCTCCTTAGCTTTTTGTTATTTTCTCATATTTCGGAGGGAGTTTACACAAAATTGCTAACAGACCCGGGGGAATCCCCCCGTCCTCTCACAGAACCGTGCGTACGGGCCAACGTACACGGCTCATGGATTGAGTATCGGATTCTCCGACAGTGGTACATGTGAAAGCTTCATATCATACAGCCCTATCTTCTGAAAATATTTGTTAGGCAGTAGTCTACTGACCAATCGCGATCGAGAGCTTCTCCATTTGTTCATTCTTATTCCGGATATTTCGCCTCTGTATCCTTTTTGTCTCATCACCCTGCGTAGTTTCTTTGTCGTTTTCCATTGTCGCAGGATTATGGCTCTCAATCTCCTTCTTATCCAACCCATGAGGTCTCTGAATACTCCCACCCAGTCGATTATTTTGTAGTAATTGCTGAAGCCTCTCAGCAATTGGTTTAGTCGTTTTATTATCTCTCCGATCGGTGTACATTGGTTTCTTCGGGTGAGTGTTTTTGCTTTGGCTTTGAACCTCTTTATTTTCTTTTCCTGGATTCGTATTTTGCCTTTTTGTATGGTGAATCCAAGAAATTCGATTCCATCATCTATCGTGGTTATTCTCGTCTTTTCTTTGTTGACCTTCAATTTCAGCTCTTTTTCCAGTATTCGGATAGCTATTCTCAGATATTTTTCCGCGCTTTTGTAGCTCTTTGCGAAGATTAGTATGTCATCTGCATATCTCACTATCCTTATTCCTCTGGCCATCATTTTCTGGTCAAATTTGTTCAGATAGATGTTGGATAGCAGGGGGCTTATTACTCCGCCCTGTGGACTTCCCATCTCACTGGGTTGGTATTGGTCTGTTATGACTCCACTTTTGAGGAAACTTCTTATTAGTCTCAATATTTTGCCATCGCTTATTCTTTCCGCTACTGCGTCTATCATCTTTTCGTGGTCTAAGGTGTCAAAGCATTGACTAAGGTCTAACTGTACCACGTATTTCATTTTGTATTTGCACGCGAAGGCATAGGCTTTCTCTACTGCCTGGTGTGGATTCCTTCCTTTCCTGTATCCATAACTTGAAGGATGAAATCCTTCCTCAAAGATTGGTTCCATTATTTCTTTCAGCGATTGTTGTACTATTCGATCCTCTACCGTCGGTATCCCGAGCATACGTGTCTTCCCATTTCCTTTCGGGATTTCTACCCTTTTTACCGGTGAAGGCCGGTATTCTCCTTTTCGCAACTTTTCGCTGAGTTTCTTAATCCTTTCCAGAAGGTTTTCTCCATACTCCTGAACCGTTACTCCATCTATCCCAGGTGCTCCGTTGTTCTTCCGCACCTTGTGATATGCTTTGACCAGGTTCGCTTCCAGATAAACTTTGTCAATAAGACTGTAGTACTTCCTCATGTTTCCTCCTGTATGGCCTTCCGGATAAGTCGCATATAACAGAATCGGTTTCTTCTCCCATCCAAAGATTGGATTCTTTACCCCCCCCCCGGGAATCTTCCTATCTTTGCAATGGTTACTTACCTGCCCCGGCTATTCTCAACCGTCGTTAGCATTTCAGCCTCCGTTACGGACTCCTGTTATACTCGCTTCCCTTTGTGCCATTTCCTCAATCCTTCCCCCCTTCGCAAGTAACAGGCCCTTTCGGTTCCTGTTACCCCCATCGCTCAAGGCGATAGTCCCTTCTCCTTTCAGAGAGGTTCAACACTACTACGGGTTCGTCTGCCATCCTCCTCCGCTTCACCAGTCCTTGGGTCTCCCCTTGTTCCGGCTTACCCATTTTGGGACGAGTGAGGACTTCCCCGGGTAAGACATACAGCTTTCATCCGAATCCTGCCATCCAAACCTGTAGAGTTGGAGCTCGGGCTTACCCATTCTCGGCAAGGTTACCCTCTCTACCGGCCAACACTGGTTCACTTTCGTTCAGTTCCAGATTTTGCCTTAGGCTTCCTTCAGATTCACCGTTACCAGTGACACCCTTGCCCTCAGCTAATGCTTATCTCGCTCCCCGCATTCGGGACTTTCACCCTATAGTTGTATGTCATGCCGGGCACACCGAGACAACCACGTAGTGGTTCGGAACAACTCCACAGGAGTTCGTGTCAACCGCTTGCGGTTCGTGTCGCTTTATTAACTGACAGCGTCCGCAGCCTCAGCCTCGCAAGCGTCAACGTTGTGAGTCTCCGGAACGAAGTTCTGCACGTCAGCAGCATAGCATTCTCTCGGTTCTCGATTCTCGAACACCGGATTTCGGTTCTCCCTCAAATGATATAATCAATGTGTTTTTTCTAATCATCATATATTGCAGGGGGGAGTGTCAATTGAAACTGGATTACAAGAAAACATTCATTCTTGGGCTTGGTTTTTTTGCTATCAGTCTTACCTGGCCACTTTATAACTACTACATCCCGCTTTTCTTGAAAACCTACATCAAGAGTCAGTTCTGGATAAACTCCATCATGACTCTGGACAATATTCTGGCTATTACCCTGATTCCTGTTTTTGGAAGTCTTAGCGATAGGACAAATACCCGATTTGGAAGAAGAATGCCGTACTTGCTCATAGGTATTCCCATCTCAGCCATCCTTTTTGCTCTTTTGCCTCAATACAGTAGTTTTACTTCCCTGATGATTATCCTAATATCCTTTAACCTCGCTATGGCAATTTATAGAGCACCAACAGTTGCCCTTATGCCGGATATAACACCAAGGCCCTTGCGTAGCAAAGCCAATGGAATAATAAACTTCATGGGTGGATTGGCTTCCGTTCTGGTCCTTTCCGTCGGGGCTGTACTGTACGATATAAACAAAAATCTTCCGTTCATTGCTACTGCCATTTTGATGTTCCTTGCTCTGGCTATGCTGTACATCTTTATAAAGGAACCAAAGAACATCACCGTTACCACAAATGAAGAGCAAAAAATTGGCCTGATATCTTCAATAAAAGAGATTTTTGTCAGTAAAGACAAGACAGCTCTATATATACTTTTAGCCATATTCTTCTGGTTTGTTGGCTATCAGGGAGTGGAAGCAACTTTTAGTAATTATAGTGTTCATTTCCTCAAAATAAAAGAAAGTACCGGTTCTATAATCCTCAGCAGTTTTGCAGCAGCTTTCCTCGTCTTTGCCATCCCGAGTGGCTTTATAGCTACAAAGTTCGGAAAGAAAAGAACAATTTTAGTTGGTGTGGCAGGGCTCTTCATTGTTTTTGGACTTCTAGCAATCGTTAGAACAACAACCAGCGTATTCGGGATGCCATATAACGTAGTTATGATGCTCCTTTTTGCGATAGGCGGGTTCTTCTGGGCATGCATAAACATAAACTCTTATCCTATGGTGGTGGAAACAACAACAGAAGAAAAAGTGGGAACATACACCGGCATATATTATTTCTTCTCATCGTTAGCGGCGATACTCGGACCTCTAATATTCGGGTTTTTCGTTGATTTCTTAGGGTTTGGCTCGATGTTTATCACCGCGGCAGTCTCATTTGCAATTGCTTTTATCTTTGTTTTCATGATAAAGTCCGATACGAAAACAAATCGAAGTTGACTTCGTGAGAATGTTATCCGTCAGTAAACCTAAACCCTTTTAACCACCATACTTCATTTGTGACATGAGTTAATCCTTGCTAAATAACTTTGGAAAATCTATTGTATTATGAGATAATGTTACCGGTAACATGAGGAGGGTGGATGGTGAAAACGGTTCAACCAACAATCGAAATGGTTGCCAAAGCCGCGGGAGTTTCAAAGATGACTGTATCCCGGGCAATAAACCACCCTGAAAAGGTTAACCCCGAAACATTAAACCTGATCATGGAAACCATGAAAAAACTTAATTACCGCCCGAGATTTGTGGCAAGAGTGCTTGCAGGGGGGAAATCCAGAACAATTGGTTTTCTCGTAAAATCAAATGAAGACTTCATCATCTCACCGTTTTATGGAGAATGTATAAGAGCAGCTGTCGAATGGCTCAAGACTCAGAACTACCGTAGTGTTATTTTCAATCTGCTTGACTCTCAAGGTAAATCCCTCTTTGTGGACTATATGAACTCCGGACTTCTTGATGGTCTCATCGTTTTCGAGGGCATTTACGAACGTGAACTACTGGAAACGCTAAAGATAAATTCCATACCTTCCATCCTCGTTGGAGAGAATCTCATGAAAGAGTACGATTTCGTCACGGTATCTTCAGACAATTACGGTGGAGCAAATAAAGCCGTTGAACATCTAATAAAAACTGGCTGTTCGAGAATAGTCTATGTAACCGGCATGGGGGAAAAACCTTCATACCTCCACAGGAAAAAGGCTTATATAGATACCCTCAAAAAATACAAAATAAGCTATTGCAAGATAGTCGAGACTCCAGTGAGTATAAATGGTGGAAAAAAAGCGGTAGAAAAACTTCTCAAAGAAGGCGAAGACTTTGATGGGCTGTTCTGCTTTTCAGATTTAATAGCTATTGGTGCGCTAAGAGCGCTCTACGAAAACCGGGTAAAAGTCCCGAGTGAGGTAAAAGTAGTTGGGTTCGACAATATACGCCTTTCGAGAGATTTTGTACCTTCTTTAACTACTGTTGCGCAGAATATGCACCTTATGGGAGAACTCGCATCAAATATGCTCTTAAGAATTCTATCAGGAAAAAAGGCAAAACAGAAAAATATACTTCTATCCACAGAACTCATCGTTCGGGAAAGCGCTTGAATGTCACGGATGGTGTTTGCCAGTGAGCTTTTCTGTCTGTATTTTTGATATGGATGGAGTAATTGTTGATACTGCTAGGTATCACTTTCTAGCATGGAAAAAGCTTGCTGGAGAGCTGGGCTTTGAACTATCTCCTGAGCTTGGTGAACAGCTCAAAGGAATTGGACGTCTTGAAGCTTTGAATATAGTTTTGAAGTTTGGTAGTATCAAAGCAAATGAAAAAGATAAGCAGAAACTTGCCAAACGTAAAAACAATTATTATTTAGAGTTTATCTCGAAAATAGATGAATCTGAAGTGCTTCCCGGCGTGATCACGTTTTTGAAAACCTTAAGAGAAGCAAAACTGAAAACAGCACTTGCAACAGTAAGCAAGAATGCATCTGTGATAATTGAAAAAACTGGTATAGAAAAACTATTTGATGTCATAGTTGACGGAAATATGATTAAAAATGGAAAACCCGATCCTGAAGTTTTCTTAAAAGCTGCAGAGATGCTGGAAGTATCACCACAAGAGTGCATAGTTTTTGAGGACGCAGTAGCAGGTATTGAGGCCGCTCACAGAGCTGGTATGAAGTGCATAGGAATTGGAAATCCATCTGTCCTCAGTAAAGCGGACTTCGTTATAAGAAATCTCAAAGAGATAAATCTTGGTGTGTTGGAAAAGGTTCCCTCCAAAGGGGCTTTTTAGTTCATACATGAGAGGAGTGAGTGTTGTGAGGAAAGGCTTGTTGTTGGCTTTAGTGCTGGTTGTTCTTGCCGTTGCGGTTCTCGGTGAAGTTACTTTGCAGTATTGGTTCTGGGATCCAAACTTCCGTGACAAAGAACAGGAAATGATTGAAAGATTTGAAGCCACCCATCCTGGAATTAAGATCGAGTTGACCGCTCTTCCCCCATCGAGTTACTGGACAAAGCTTGCTGCTATGGCTGCAGCTAAATCCCTGCCTGATGTCATGGCCATGCATCCAAACTCCGTTGAAGATCTCGCCGATCAGGGGGCTCTAATGGACCTTACCGGTCTCATTTTGAGAGACTTCAACAAGGAAGATTATTTCTGGAGCGTACTCGAATCAAGCTTCAATATACGTGGAAAATATTACGGTGTTCCTTTCGCATGGGTCGGTAGTGTTCTTTACTACAACAAGGATCTCTTCGATAAGTACGGTGTTCCTTATCCAACCGAAGATTGGACATGGGAAGATTTCCTCGAAAGAGCCAAAGCTTTAACCATCGATGAAGATGGTGATGGAAAGATCGATATATGGGGTTACGCTTTCTTCAGCCGTTATGCAGTATTTGATGGCTGGATACTTCAGAATGACGGTGATTACCTTGACAGAGAAAATATGAGATGGGCACCCAACCAGAATGCAAAAGACACCATTAAGTTCCTGGCCGATCTCGTTAATGTTTACAAGGTATCTCCAAAGCCTAAGTATTATGACCTCGACAAGAAAAAGATCAAAATATTGTTTGCGCAGGGTAAGGCAGCTATGATCACAGAGGGAACATGGAATATCAAATTTATGAGAGAAGACATCCCCGCTAATTTCAATTGGGATATTGCCTATATTCCCAGAGGTCCACACTGGAAAGAAAATGTAATGCATGCCTGGGCTGATGGTCTCGCTATTGCTGCCAACTCCAAGCATCCTGAAGAAGCCTGGGAATTCATTAAGTTCCTCATAAAAGAACGTGCAGCTAAAGATTACTATCCCGGTAAAGTCCCGTTCTACAAGGGTGAAGCATATTCTCCTGAATGGGATGAATGGACTACTTTTGGCAAACTCCCTGAACACAAAACACTGATACTCGATTACGGTGAAAATGCCAAGCATTTCTACACGAAATATTGGAAGTTCTGGAGAGGCTATGGAAGTGCCGAAGGAACCGGGCTCAGCGATCTTATAGACTCTCTATTGAACGGAAACATCACTCTCGATTACTTCTTTACCAGAGCCGACAAACAGATCAACAGGATGCTTAAAAAGGCTTACAAGTAAATTCGTGCTTTTACCCCTGTTTTGGCAAGCCCCTGAGGGGGTTTGCCTTATTTTTAACGTGTTGGGAGGGAGAAGATGAAATACAAGTGGTACGTACCTTACCTGTTCATCCTACTGGCCCTCATCGGCCTTTTTGTTTTCAGGCTGGGTCCCATCACTATGGCCATAGGTATGTCTTTTACTGATTGGAGTCCTTTCGGATCACCGGAATGGATCGGCTTGGAGAATTTCATCGATCTGTTCACATCTCCCAGCTTCTGGAGAATATTTGGGAATACTCTGCTTTTCAGCGCTATATTTGTCCCGAGCATACTCGTGTTCTCGCTGCTATTGGCTGTTCTGTTGAATCAGGGTTTGAAGGGAACGACTGTGTTCAGGGTGATGTACTTTGCACCTGTAATAACCTCTACCGTCGCAATAGCCATTGTATGGCAGTGGATATTCAGTACTGACATAGGATTTCTAAATTTTGTTTTAAGGTCATTAGGTGTTGATGACCCTCCCTCCTGGTTGTCCGATGGCAGATACACTCTCTTTGTTGTCGCCTTCGTCTACGCCTGGAAGAGGGTTGGTTACTATATGATCATCTACCTTGCGGGACTTCAGGATATACCCAGAACTCTTATAGAAGCCTCAAGAATCGATGGCGCGAGTAAATTCAAGGTTTTCAGATATATCACTCTTCCACTGATTACCCCAACGATGTTTTTTGTTTTGATAATGTCGACAATTGATTCTTTCAAGAGTTTTGAAATCGTCTATACAATGACTAAAGGTGGACCAGGCTTTTCGTCTACAACGCTGTCTTATTACGTTTTCCAAAACGCCTTTGAGTTATTCCAAATGGGTTACGCATCAAGTGTAGCCACAGTGCTACTCGTAATAGTTGGAACGATAACTTACATCAACTTCAAATACAGATCCCGCTGGGTCAAATATCAGTATTGAGGTGGTCACATGGTAGGGAACGTATTAAGAAAGATATTTCTTTATATATTGTTGATAACTATCGCTATTGTGATGATTTTTCCATTTTACTGGATGGTTATTACATCGTTACAACCTTTGAGCGCTGTTTATAAATACCCACCAGAGTTCTTCCCCAGCCAACCAACATTCGACAATTACAAGACCATATTCTCAAGGTTCAATTTCTTGAAATTCACCTTAAACAGTTTATTTGTCGCAACAACGGCAGCTTTAGGACAGTTGTTTACCTGTTCAATTGCAGGGTTTGCCTTTGCGAGAATGAAATTCAAAGGAAAGGAATTATTCTTCGGTCTTATTCTAGCGACAATGATGGTTCCCGTTGAGGTCGTTATTATACCTGAATTTCTTTTAATGAAGTCTTTTGGTTGGATAGATACCTATCTGCCGCTGATTGTTCCATCTTTCCTTGTTGGTTCTACAGGTATATTTTTAATGAGAAGTTTCTACGAAAATGTACCAATGGAACTGGAGGAAGCCGCCGTAATCGACGGTGCAAGCCCCTTCAGGGTTTACTGGAACGTATTCCTCCCTCTCGCAAGGACACCACTCTCAGCATTGTTCATAATTTCGTTCCTGATAAATTGGAATGACCTCTTGAGACCTCTCGTATACTTGAATACAAGGGAAAAGTTCACCCTTCCTCTCGCTCTGGCAAGTTTCCAGGGTGAATACTCAGCTCAATGGAATTATCTTCTAGCAGGAGCAGTTGTTTCGGTTATACCGATACTCATAGTGTACCTCTTGATGCAAAAACAGTTCATCGAAGGAATAACCTCTACGGGATTAAAGGGTTAGGTGGAAAAGATGAAGGTGTTGCTATTACACTCAGTGCCCCTTGAAGGCTCTGGAAGCGGCACATATACTGAAAACCTCGCTTGCGAACTGTCTGTTCGGGGCCATAAGGTAACCGTATTATATCCGGGACCAATGGTTACCAAAAAACCTTTCTATACACGAAACATAGAAATATCCCCGGTGCCGGTGTTCACAAATCATCCTACTGTACGTTCTGTAAGTTTTGCAGAACTCAGTAATGAGAAAGTTTCCAAAATCATACACCTGTACATCAATGAACTTTTGAACCTTATAGCTGAAGAACGACCTGATCTGATACATGTACAACACGCAGGTCCATGGATTTTTCCCGCAAGCCTTGTTGCCTCAGTATTCAAGATCCCTGTCGTAGTCACGTTACACGGAACAGGGATCTATCTTTGCCAGAGAGATCCAAGAATGCGCTCTCTCGTGCAAGCAGGACTTCAATGTGTTAATGATGTGATCTCCGTCAGCACTTCTCCTCTTGACGGTTTTAAGGAGATGTTTGGAAGTTCCTGGAAAAGTTATATCATCCCAGGTGGTGTTGATATTGAGAAGTTCTCGCTTCCTTCAATGCGTAAAAAAGATTTCGACGAGAAATACAACCTCAAAGGAAAGAAAATCGTGTTATTCGTTGGAAGACTTGTAAAGGAAAAAGGTGTTCAAGTTCTTATCCAGGCTGCTAAAAAACATCTTGGAAAAGATGTTGTGGTGGTTATAAGTGGAAACGGAAACTATGAAAACACCTTAAAAAAAATGGCTTCTGACAGTGAAAACATTCGCTTTCTGCCGTATCTGGGAAAGAAGATCATCGATTTCTACATCCACAGTGACGTGGTTTGTGTACCCTCGGTCTGGCCAGAAGCCCTCGGACTTGTAATACTCGAAGCAATGGCTGCAAAGACCCCGGTAGTCGCTTCTAATATTGGCGGCATTCCTTCTGTTATAAGAAACGGAGAAAACGGGATACTTGTTAACCCCAACAACCCTGAAGAACTCGCGAACGCTATAAATGACATATTGTCTGATTATAAAAAAGCTGAAATACTCGCACTAGAAGGTAGAAAAACCGTTGAGAAAAGCTTCTCCTGGGAAGCCATCACAAACCAGATAGAAGAAATCTATGAAAGGACGTTGAGCAATCTTGCCTGAAAACAGGGTTTCCGCAGAAGATTTTCCGGAAGGTTTTTTATGGGGAGTTGCTTCCTCTTCTTACCAGATAGAAGGAGCAGATCTCGAGGACGGAAAGGGACCCTCTATCTGGACTGAATATACTAAATATAAGGACAACATAGTTGACGGCGAAAGTGGTATGATTGCCTGTGACCATTATCACAGGTACACAGAGGATATTTTTTTGATGCAAGATTTAGGAGCTAACGCTTATCGGTTTTCCGTTTCCTGGCCAAGAATATTTCCAGACGGCTATGGAAAACCAAATCCTTTCGGCCTGGATTTTTACGATCGACTTATTGACAATCTGCTTGAAGCCGGCATAACTCCCTTCCTCACCCTTTATCATTACGATCTTCCGTTGAAACTTCAACAAGAGCACCGTGGATGGGAATCAAGAGAGACAATATCCTATTTCTTAGAATACGCTCATTTTCTCTTCAAAAAGTTTGGAGACCGCGTAAAGTACTGGATAACGTTGAATCAACCTCTAAGAATCTCTCATCGGAGTTACATCGATGGGAAGGCAGCCCCAGGAAAGGGAAAGTCTCCAAAAGACTCCTTTCAGGTTGCTCATCACCTGCTCTTAGCTCATGCTGGTGCAACAAAAATAATGAAGCAGGAGATACCAGATGGAAAAATTGGCATCTCTAATTCATCGATATACGTGGAACCAATAGAAGATACTCCTGAACATAAAAGAGCAGCACTGTTGCTTGATCAATTCTATAACGACTGGTTTTATCTACCACCCGTAAGCGGAAAATACCCTGAAGAACTCATGCTGGAACTCAAAAAACGTGGTTGGGCACCAGAGATGGAACCGGATGATATGGACAACATCGTTGCAGAGCAGGATTTCTGGGGAATTAATTACTATACCAGAGCACTTGCAATCCAATCAAATAATTCTCTTCTCGGCTTTGCTCAGGCATCTCCCAAATTTCCTGCAACCAGACGGGGAGCTGAGATCTATCCATGTGGACTCTTTCTCGTACTCAAGAAAATTCACAAAAACTTCGACAGCAAACAAATTTACATAACGGAGAATGGTATGGACCTCGACTCTCCTGTTGCTTCAGGAAAGCTCGAGGATACAGAGAGAATTATTTTTCTGAAAGAACACATTGTTCAGCTCAAAAAAGCCGTTGACTCTGGAATACCCATCAAGGGTTATTTTGTGTGGTCGTTGCTCGATAATTTCGAATGGACAAGTGGTTATACGCTGAAATTTGGATTGGTGTATGTGGATAGAAACAATGGACTCAAAAGAATCCCCAAGGCCAGTTATTATTTTTACCGTGATTTTATCGCCGGAAAAATTTCATTATAAACAAATTAGTGAGTCTGGGAGGTGCAGTTTTTGAAAGCCTGTGTCGTTATACCGACCTACTGGGGGCCTATAGATGGCAGCGAAGAAATTATCTTCGATCACCCAACACCTTTAGGAACTGCTGGAACCCTCGCAAGGCTTCTTGACAATCTTAGCGAGTTTGAAGAAATAAGATGCGGGAGCATTCCCGTCAGGGTTGTAGGCGTGGCAAATAAAAAATGCCTGAGAAAAGAAGTGGAAGAGTATCTCCGCGATTATATCAAACCGTTTGAAGAAAGAATGGATATTAAACTATGCTCGTACAGCTGGCTTGAAAAACTTAAGCAAAGCAATAGTCTTTCAGATGAAATAGACCAATTGATAGAACCGGTCGGATACGCCCAGATCCGAAACATCTGTCTTCTGGCAGCTATCGATACAGGCGCCGAAGCCGGAATATTCCTTGACGATGATGAGATCCTGATAGATGAAGATTACTTTGACATAGCCCTGGAAGGGTTACTTGAAAGAGGCCCAGACAATGGTGTCATCTACGGAAAAGCAGGATATTACGTACAAAATAGGCCCAGTTTCTCAAGATTCTGGGAACTCAAGTGGTGGCCTAAAGATAAAACATTCAATGAAACCTTCAACCGCCTGATGACATCCGATTATCGTTTTTCTCCTACCATGGTTGCGCTTGGAGGTAACATGGTCATGACGCGTGAGCTTATGCTCAACGTGTGTTTCGATCCGGAGATACACCGTGGCGAAGATATGGATTACGTCTTGAACGCGAGAATGCTTGGATACCGTTTCTACTTCGACAAAAAACTGAGGATCAAGCACCTGCCTCCCGATAAAAAAACACCTGATTGGAAAAAGGCACGCAAGGATATACTAAGATTTTTGTACCTAAGAGAAAAATACAAAGATCATCTTAAGGAAACACGCGTACAAAAGGTCGCTTTCCAGGAACTTGAACCCTATCCGGGAGTGTTCATGAAAGAGGATCTTGACGACAGAATTCTTGAACACAGCAGGATGATGGCTTTAAGATACCTCGCTGAGGGTGATAAGGAGGCATTTGCTGAATGTATGAAAAACGCTGCCGTTCCATATACCCACAGCGCCGGCGAAAAATCAACCATCACCCAATATCTTGAAAGACTCCAGTTATGGCACTTCATAAAATATGAGAACGAATAACTTTTGACTCAAAAAATATTACTATTCTTCCCTCATGTATTAAAGCATGTGAGGGTTTGTTCAACATAGTATCGCAACTATAACCAATAAATAAGAAAAATTAGTCAAGGGTTATAAGTTCTGACAATACCTTTCTATATTTTTCAAGCTTTTCGGACGAAAGGTCATCTTTCATTTTATATATTTCTTTGAAAACAGCCACCAATTCATTTTCATCGGCTAATGACATGATGATCGCTGTCTCAATTGCATATATAAGATCACTAAAGGCGCGCCCGGAATCGGTTACGGGGGTTGAAATTATCTCTTTCACCAGTTGTACGTTTGCTTTTTTGAGAAGTTTTTCTTCGTCCTCAAATAATTTCTGTAAAACATTTAGATCTTCCTCATCGATTCTCCAGCCACAGCTTCCGAGATTTTCCTCAAGATGTTCAATTTTCGACGGGCCGATCAGGGCGGTCATCACTTCTTTGTGAGAAAGAACCCAGTTTATTCCCATCTGAACCGAGCTTTTTCCATACTTTTCCCCCATTTTCTCAAGCTGCTTCTGTATTCTCAAGGCTGACTTAAAGCGTTCTCTCTGGAAAAGGGGATCGATGTTCCTTTCTTAGTAGAAATTATGACATCCTTTCTGACTGGTTGAAGGACTTCACCCAAAAGCTCTTCAGCTTCATCACCATATGTATCTGCAGTATCAAAGAAGTTTACCCCAAGTTCGAGCGCTCTCTTCAACATCACCCTGAAAGTGTCCGGATCTTTTCTTCCATATACTCCACTCAGCGCATAGCACCCTACTCCTATACGCGAAACTGTAAGATCCCCTGCTGTTGTGTATACTACTGCAACCACCTCTTAACCAAAAAACATCTAAGTATTTCGTGTTCAGAATATCATCTTTTCACTGCATTTTTCAACCAATGCACTCGTAAGGTTGACAAAGAAACCATAAATATATATAATCTATATATCGATTCGATATACAGAGAGGTGGTTACGTTGCTTGATTACGTGATTCTAGGATTTTTGAGAATAATGCCCATGACCGGTTATCAGCTGAAGAAAAATATCGATGTATCCACAAGCAATTTCTGGACGGCAAGTTTTGGAGGGCTTTATCCGGCTCTGGCAAGGCTGGAAAAGAAGAATTGGGTAAAAATTAAGGAATCCGAAGGAAAAAAGATCTACAGTATAACAGAACAAGGCAGGAACACACTGGATAGCTGGATAAAACAACCATATAAAAAGCAGATCTGGAAAGATGAATTCATGTTAAAGATGTTCTTTGCCACGGATACTGAACTCCCGGGATTGCTTTCTCAAATATACAAAAGACTTGGAGAGGTTGAAAGCAAACTGGGCGAACTCAACAAAATCACCGACAAAATCACGATGTCAAAGGGTCAGAAATTTTGTTTTGAGCTCGGACGTTCCCTGCTCGAAACGGAACGAAGAGCCCTATTCGAATTCTTGAAAGAACTGGGGGAATAAGATGAGATTAGTAATGGTTTTTCTACTTCTGGTTTTATACCATGTTTTGATAAGACTACTCGGAAAGCTTATAACCAGGAAAACCAGACTTCAGGATTTTCAGAAATTGTTGTTTTTAACGCCTTTCAGCATAGCTATCACCTCTTTGTTTATATACATCACCGGACTCAGCCTGAAAGAAGCCGGTTTGACGCTTGGGGACCCTGAGAAAGGATTCTTGATGGTACTCGTACTGGGATTACCGATCGCTGTTATTTCAGCCATAAGCATCTTCTTCATTCCTGAAAGTGAAATAAGAAAACTCAGATACGGACGACCCCGAACAATGGTCTCCCAGCTTTTATACGTATGGATTTTCGTAGGGATTGTTGAAGAACTGCTTTACAGAGGATTCCTGCAAGTTAACCTTCAGAACGTCATCTCCGGAGATTTTTTGACTATTAGCTACGCTACAATTATTTCAAGTGTCATCTTTGTAGCTATACACATCGGCAATATTTTTCTCGGGGGCGAAACGTTACGGCAATTCATAGCAATGCTACCGGGAAGACTCGTTGTCGCACTGGTGCTAGGATACACTTTCCAGATTTCGGAAAGTTTGCTGTATCCGATAATAATCCACAATCTCATAGATGGACTCAATATGAGCTTTCTCATCTACCGAAAGAAAAAAATATTCACCAATGACTTAACTTAAAGTGGTATGAACATTTAGATAGTACATTCTCCTATATGTTCCCATCCCCTAAAGGGGATGGGAATTTCAGCAAATGCTTTTTAATAACCCTATGAAGAAACTCAGAGTTTCGATCTCAGTTCCTCAAATATTTTTTCGGGTTTGGAGACACCGTAGATACAGTTCTTGGGATTCGCCACGAATTCTTTCTCGGTCGAAATACCACCCATGAATCCACCAACACTTACCTTCGAACCAACATCCGCCGTTACGCCTCCAAGAACCCCTTTATCTCCTGAACCTATCCCGGATGATGACACAGGAATGATATGCCCCACTCCAATTAACCTTTCCAGAAAAGACCTCTTCAGGAGAACGTTGGTCACATGATTCAACAAAACCATATGCTTGTTCGCATTGAAAAGTCCATACTTTATCTCGATGGAATTTTCGGTGATAGTGTATTTGAACGTCATCCGATAAAAATCAATTATTGCAAGCGCAACTATTCCGATAATAAGAAACAGCAGAATAGGAGCATTATCGATCCACAGACGGTGATCCGGGTACTTTTCGCCCAGAAGTAATGAAATTATCCAACCAACCAGATTCAGTATTGCTGGCCAGAAAAACCAAAGGAAGGTCCTTCTCTTAAATGCCAGAATGATTCCTGGAATTATGGTGAGGAGTAGCCACAATCCAAACAATCCCAGATATGTTGTGAGCCATCCGAAATTCAACAACATTCCTAGCCTGCTACCTTCGGGGTTGTGGAGATTTCCAAAAACCAGCATAAGTACTCCTATGATGACATAGTACAGATAAATTGTATATCGAACGAAAAAGGCCCTTCTTGTGGGCTTTAAAGTAATTTCCTCCATACTCATTCCCCTCTCTCATTTGTTCCACCAAGGTTTTCTATTTTTTCTAATAGTTCCTTTTCAAACTCCTCTACATTATTCAACCTAACCTCTCTAACCTCACCATCTTTCAAAAACAGAAGCTTCGCACATTCCGGTGCAAGAAGTTCTTTCAGTATGTAAAGATAAAATTTCATCTGGAATTCGTACTTTGGGAAACTCTTCTGGCTGAATTCTGCAAATTTGAAATCCAGAATCCTCCAGTTTCCGTTGACACGATACAATTTATCCACAATCCCCAAAAGTACGTAACGATCGAATTTCTTCTGGAACTGAACCTCACTCATAGCCTCATCACTGGTTTCTATCTCTTTTATCAAAGGATGGTCGATAAGTTTATAAAGGATTTTTCTGACAATCTCATAATCTTCTTCCGAAAATCTTATCCTGTCCACAGATGCAGGTATTCCACCGGAAAGAAGTGATTCTAAGGTCGTCACTCTTCCGGTTCTTCCACGGATACCAACAGCTTCAAGGACGCTATGCGTAAGGGTCCCAAGCTCTCTTGGCTTTCTTATAAGAATATCTCCCGGCTCGCTTTCTGAGATTTCTATAGTGAAATCCTCCGCAAGCAATGATGGTGAAATATATTTTATATAAGACCTGTCATCTACGGATTTTATGAATTCGATATCAGGCCATTGAATTATAAACGATTCTTTTTCTTCAATACTCTCAGGTTCTTCTCTTACCGCTTCTCCAGGTTCAACAATTTCCACAAGGTCCTCCATATCTTCGCATAATTGGTTTTCACCAGTAATCAACGTTCCTTGAAGCATTTGAGACCACGGACGATCTGAAGTGGCTTTCTTCCCATTCAAGCTTACCACAAGCATTTCCCTGGCTCTGGAAAAGGCAACATAAAGGGTTCTTTTTTCCTCTTCCAGATTCTTTTCCTTCTCTTCCAGATGCAACTGCGATTCAATGGTATCACTTTCTTTCTTTGGTTGCTCTCTGGAAACAATATACCCGTCTTCACCGGTTAATATGTAAGGGGAACCATCACTTTTCCCTTTCCAGAATGTATCTGCAACAATCACAACAGGAAACTCCAGACCTTTTGATTTATGGACTGTCAGGAGTTTAACGCTGTCAGATTCTTCCGTTTCAAGGGTTGCTTCCGTCTCTTCACTCGAGTCTATAAACGCCTTTATATTTGACGAGAGTTCCCTGAGGCTTGTTCCAAGACGATCGAGTTCTTTTGCTATTTCAAGCATCTTTTTAACATTGTTTATCGCCCTTTCCCCTCTTTTCATGCTGGCAAGTTTTGGAAGATATTCCGTCTCATCTACAAATTTCTGTAAAACACTACTCGGTGAAAGAACATGCTTTAATTCAGAATATTTGATGAACAATTCTCGTAACGGTTTGAAACGTTCATCTGTGGTTTTTAGAATAGCGTCTGATATGTGCTTTTCCTTGCTTTTCAATTCGAAAAGATCTTCGAATGTCGCTCCAAAAGCCGGAGAAAGGAGAAACCTTGCAAATGCCGCATCATCTAGCGGATCAACGATTACATCCAGCCACGCAAGAGGGCCTGCAATTTCTGGTCGGTCGTAAAAGGCTTTGCTTCCAACCGTATAGTACGGGATACCATTTTCTTCAAGAGCATCTTCATATCTACTGACATTTACGAATTTTCGCAACAGTATCGCTATATCCCCCGGTTTGATCTTTCTGGTGGAATAGCTACCATCTTTGTTTCTAAAGGTTATTTCTTCACTCAACAAATTTTTTATATACTGTGCAACAACCTGCGAATCGTCTGAATTTTCAGAAACCAGCACCCTTACTCTGGAATCGTTAGAATCTTGTTCGTATGGAATGGCAGATACTTCTGTATCGTAGATTGATTTGTAATACTTTCCGCTCCGATCCTGAAGCATTATTTTTGAGAAAAGCCTGTTCTGAAATTCGACCAGATCCGGATGCGAACGCCTGTTGACACTTAGCGTTTCAAGATGAGCATTTTTTATTTCAAATTCTGCCTTTGTTCTATTAAATACCGTAACATCAGCTCCCCTGAAACGGTATATCGACTGCTTGGCGTCACCAACAAAGAGAAGAAAGTTTCTTTCCTCCTCGTGGAGGTAGTCTATTATCGTTTTCTGAAGCCAGTCAGTATCCTGGAATTCATCTATCAGTATGTATTTAAACCTTCTTACGTATTTTTCCCTGAGCTGCGGAAAGTTGTGCAACAGGTCACGAGTCTTGATAAGAAGATCATCAAAGTCAAGGGAATTATTTCTTCTTGCTTCGTTCTCATAATGCTCTACCAATTGCTTAAAGTGTTTATGGAAGGTTCTGGTTGCCAGGAGAATCTTTTCTCCGTCATTTCCTATCTTTAATGGTTCCTCTTCATAAGGAGAAATGATCCTCAAATTCACCCTCATGCCAGAAAGTGCTTTCTTAAAAAGCTCAAAGGTTTTGTCAACACCTATCAAATCGAAAAGAGGCTCAAGTTCATCCAGATGCTGCTCAAAATAGGTTCTAACTACCTGTGCCTCAAGAGCCACCCGTCTCACACCGCTCAAAATTTCAAATCCCGGATCAATACCAAGAAAAATGGAACTCTCCCTGAGTATGCGTTCACAGAAGGAATGGATAGTTGAAATCCATGCGTATATCAATCTGGAACGTAGATTTTTCCAGTCGCCGGGCTCATTATTCTCGATTTTTTCGTTGATTCTCAAATGCACCCGCTCTTTCATCTCTTTCGACGCTTTTCTGGTAAATGTTATCGCCACGACGTTGTGCACGTCGAGTTTTTCACCGTGCCTGAATGCCTCTTCGAATATCTGAACATAATGACTCACCAATCTGTAGGTTTTTCCCGTTCCAGCGGATGCAGAAATGAATATGTCCCTGTTTACACTCACTATTATTCTTCCTTCCTCCACAAAATAACCGAACAGATCTTTAATTTTGCGAATGAACAATTGTAGCAGCCAGATCTATTTTCAATAATTTTGGGAATATAAACCCCGTTGAATATCCCTTCCGTTTTTTCTTTAACCCAGTTCTCAATATCCTCCCTGGTAAATTTACTCTTCGAAAACTTCCATATATCCTTTCCTTCGTCTGTAACAACGACAAAACTATCCTTGAAATTTGTGCTACCAGAAAGCGGCCTAAAACTACCCCCGACCACAAAATATCCTTTTTCTTTCAACAATTCGTTTGCTGCAATAGAGTAAAGTATTAGCTGTTCTTTCTCTCCGGAGTTTCCTCTCTTGTAGTCCATAATATACATCGCACCCGTATCTTTATCCACGTCGATTCTATCTATCTTTCCCCTTATGTAAGCATCTTCCAGGACCTTCACCGGCTTCTGATTACCCATCCCGAAACCCAGCTCAAAATATGTCGGTTCGAATTCCCCTTCCACCTTTGGCAGTTTCTTTGATTCCTTTATCTGAATATACTCGGCAATTACCCTTCGAAGGCGTTCATATTCGAATTTAAAAACCAGTTCACTGTCATGTCTGATATACTTCCTCATGTTTTCCTCGAGGGATTTTTCCCAGTCGAGAGCACTCTTCGAGAAGTAGTCTTTGAGCACGTTATGATAAACATTACCTTCCTCCAGCGGGGTTAGCTCAAAAAGTCCCTCTTCCGGCGTCTGTATTTTCAGGATATAGGCCAAATAAAAGGAAAAGGGGCACTTGTGATAACTCTGCAATCTGGAAAAACTAAAGACCTTTCCAATATGATCTTCTATCTTTTTTCGATTGCTGATTATCCAGGTGAATTCCCGATTGAAACCCTGCAGTACTTTCTCAAGATCACCCATTCCAAACCGATCTTTCAGCGATTTCCAGTGCCCGGTATTAAAATAGTTAGCAACAGCTATTTTCAGTTCCTTTTCACTCATAACCGTTTCGAGCTCTGGAATAATATCCACCTTTCTACCTTCCTTTTGACCAACTCGTTCAGGAGTTACCCCCGCACTTTTTATTACATCCTGAAGGTATGCTGATGGCAAAAGAGGCTCACCATCAATCGTAGATTCAGGATAAGAAAAATAAAGCCTATCGGATGTTCTTGTTACCGCAAGGTATAGATTCAGCTTCTGCTGTTTCTCTTTTACCAGAAGCAAGTCTTTAGGAGCTTTCTCGTCATATTGGGTAAAACTGTACAGGGGATTCATTCGAATCATAGGATAGTAACCGTCATTAAATCCAACAAAGAATTTTATTTTTTTTCGTGAAAAACGAGCATTCAGCAAAGATTGAATCTCAACCCTGTTCTCAATGGCCCTGGAACTTTTAAAAGAGGTGTTCCTCAAAATGAGCATTAGATACCTATGATAATCAGCTGGAGAAATTCGCTCTTTCCCGAGAAAAAGGAGAAGCTCTTCTAAAGCAGGCAGTACATCATTAAAGAATCTTTTCAGCGCTAATAATTCACGCTCCCCTTCAAGTTTCCTGAATGGTTCCTCTTCTGACTCTTCAACCAGTTTTCTATAGCGTTCTTCAATTCTTATGAGTTCTGACCATTCATAAAAATATTCACGGTATATTCGACAATCCCTTCTAGAAAGGCTACGAAATGGCGCGAGAACCTGAAAAATCCTCTCTATTGCTGGCTCGATTTCTTCATCTACCCTCAGAATTACTTCTCTGTATCCACTGATTTCCTGCTCGATGAATTCCTCATCGGAAATCTCTTCAACAGCTCTTATCTTTCTCTGAACAAGCTCTTTGTATCTTTCCAATCGTTCTTCCCAGCTTTCAACTCTTTTCTGCAACGTAAGAGTGGGGTAGTCATAAATAAGCCGTGCCTGTATAGCGATGGATTCGAAAAACTTTGTGTCAAGTTTACTGCCGCCATAACCAAAATCTCCCATTGCAACGATCTTTTCTGGTTTGAAACCATTGACCGCCGTTTCAAAGGGTAAAAGAAGCATTTTCACCGCTCTGGATTCTAAAAGAGGTTCATCCCCTTCGCTTCTGAACGGGATACCGTACTCGTCTAATCTTTCTGAAAACAATTTTTCGTATCTGGAAAAATCAGATGCAACGATCGCAATATCTCCAGGCTCGTAACCGGATTTTATCGTACGTTTTATTTCTCTCGAAATGTATTCCACTTCGTTGAAAATATCCGAGGCTACAATAACTTCAACATTTTCGCAGCTTTGAGTGATTTTTTGCTCTGAGAAAAAGGTTTTGAGGAAAGGTTCGAGATTTTTTGGTAGATGTTGTTCTGAAAGAAATCTTTTTTCGGAAGTTATAATCTCGCCGTTTGAATCAATTTTCCCTTCCCGTTCTTCAACAAAATCAATAATGGTTCTTGCCTCGGCAAACAATTCACACCGGTTTGCGTCTTCTGGAGCAGTTATAAAAACCTTTGAAAAGATTGGAACAATCCCTTCGAGAAAAGCTTTTACAGCCGGCGAAAAGTCGTGGAAGCCGTCTATAAACAAGGTTTCTCCAAATTCACCTGGATGTAGTTCGTCCGATAATTCTGCTAAAGAAAGATAAGCATCAAAGGTGTCGTATATGAGATTCGAATTGAATCTATCTGAAAGTTTTGAATAAAGGCTTCTCATAAGCAAGGTGATTTCATCATCTTGGGCAAATATCTTATCGAATCCATCATTTTCTTTCACATCATTAATTATGTCAAATACATATTCTACAAAAGTCGGAGATTGTGCCAGGTCTTTTCTTCCGATTTCCTCAAGGATATCGCTTATTTCAGATTTAACGATATTGCTGCTGATGTGAAGCATTTCCGGGCGAAGCTTCTTCATAATCGTTACAGCAAACTCGTCAATCGCCATAAATCTGGATGCAACGATACTCCCAACCCGATTTAAAAAGGCTTCCCTGATTGTTTTAACGTAACTACCGGTTGGACCAACAAAAACGTATGAAAAAGGGTTGGAACGATGTGCTTTCTCCATTTCGGAGATTATAAGTTCTGTTTTTCCAGATCCGGTAGGTCCAGTGATAAGAAAGACTTTCATTTCTATCTCCTTTCTTACCTCAATTCCATCACAATTTTATTGTACCATCGAAAGCGTTTAACCCACTATTCAAATCTCTTTGATAACATAGTTTTGAGGTGATAAATTTGCAGGAAAGAAAAGTGGGCATAGTGGCAATAACCGTTTTAAACCGTGAAAATTATGCCAGGGTTAACGAAATTCTACATCAATTTGCAGACGTAATTTTAGGACGGATGGGTTTACCGGTTAAAGAGAGACAAATCTCTATAATTTCCGTATTGGTTGATGGAACGACTGACGAAATTGGAGCCCTTACTGGAAAACTTGGGCAAATCGAAGGCGTTAAGGTCAAAGCTACGTTGTTGAAGGTTTGAGAGTCGCTTTGCGGTGGAAGTACCGGACAACGTCTGGGACGCTTGCAGGCTGTCAGTTGGAGAAGCGACACGAACCGCAAGCGGTTGTTACGAACTCCTGCAGAGTTGACTCGAACCACTACGTGGTTGTCATGCGCCTTCGGCGGAAAAAACCAAAAGCGGGTATCGGATCTGGGGTATAGGGTTTAGAAAGTTCAAAAACTAGGAACTAACAACTAGCAACTGAATTCTTGTTCGAGATCTGGCATCCGACGCGAAGCGCTGCCCAGCATCAGTCAGTGAAGCTGATTCCAAGCATCGCCCGGTATCAGCGGCATTGTCGTTTTCAAAACAATTCCTTGCCCATTTTTGTGCTATAATTAACCTAAGATTAAAAACAGAGCAATCATGTTCGCCTTTTCCCACAAAGTACGATTTTACATCATACCATCATATATAACTTTTTCTACACTTCCCGAAAAAAACAGGATATTTATATAGTAACAAGTGACAAGAAACAAACAAATACTTTATTTGAACGTATAGAAATAATATCTTTTTTCAAAGAGTTATTTCAAGAAAAAGTGCTTAAGTTGTCTGAATCAAAAATTCTTTCACAATTGACTTGCACAATACAAAACCAAAAAAATAAGTCGAATCTTACCGGTCACAGATACAAAATAAAGTGTTACAATACCCTAGGATTTTCTAAAATCTTTCGGGGTTCCTAGGAATAAATATGGTAATATTTGATTTTACACAGGTACGGGGGCAACAAATGACAGGAACAAAAGAAAGTAAAAGAGAACGAGCAAAAATCTTTTGGCTTGTCCTTTTAGGAATAGTTGTTATCATATCCGCAGTTTTTAGTATTTTAAGGATAGTTTCAATTTCCGGTGTCATTTTACTTTACGATGACAGCAGCGATATGCTGCGAGCTTTCGAGGAAGCTTACGAAGCGTATAATCTTGATTTGAAGGTTTTCAAAATACGATATAATCCCGATACTGTTAAAAAACAACTTGAAATGGTTTCACGTCATGGGATTCGGCTGATAATCGGGCCACGACTTAGTTCAGAGGCTGAAGTTTTGTTGCCCATCCTGGTTGAATTGGACATGTATGCGATTTCTCCCACCGTCACTTCTCCCCGTGTTGTAGGAATCGACAGAAGAATAGTAACCATGGCTGTTGAGGATAAAAAACAAATCGAGATGCTGGTTCAAGAAATGATGAAAGATGAGATAAAGAGACTTCTTGTCATTAAGGGAGAAGAGAATAACGCTTATGCTTTTTTACCCTTTATAGAACTTTTAAAGCTTGAATTTGAAGGCGAAGAAGTTATAGTTCATTGTCTTCACAAAGATGCCAAGAAGGAATTTGAACTTCCCGATAATGTATTAAACTTCGACGGAATTCTGTGTGTAACCGACGGCAAAACAACGGGTATGCTGTGCAAAAAACTCTTCGACATAGGTTATAAAGGAAAAATATATGCTTCTGATTATGCTATGGACAAAAATCTTTTGCTCTTTTCCAAAAAATATATCGATAAATTGAAAGTGTTTATGCCTGTTTCGAAAAAGATAGCGCCAAGTAAAAATGCCGACTACGTTGGAACTTATAACGCCGTCATCCTTGCTAAACTGCTTTTGGAAAGATATCACAATGATTTAAAGCGGGCATTTACAGAACTTATAAACTTTTCTTTTGAGGGGATAGATGGCCCGGTTACGATTACCGAAAATTATTACGCAACAAAGGAATGCAGCATAATAACATTGGAGGAAGTTTTCAATGGAGAAAAGCATTGGTGATTTGAAGAAGTATTCAAAACGCGCAGTTGCTGCTGTTTGGATCAATTATATTGTGTGGACGGTTATCGCGATTGTTTTAATTTCTTCTATATACACAAAAAGTGTCCGAGATAGAGCTACCATGGCAAAAGAAAACTTCGAGTCAATTCTGCAAATGATCTCTGTAAATCCTGAGCTTCCGGGTGTTTTTATCGAACCGGTTGAAGATGGAACAGTGAGGGGAATCGAATTAGAACGCCTGATAGGGGATCAAAACTTTTCAATAGGAGAAGGCATTCTATGTGAGGAAACCAGCTTCAAGTTTCTGAAAAAAGAGAACGATAAGGGATATTTGGTCGAGGTACCCATAAAATTCATAGAGAAATTTTTCAATGTTCCAAAAATTATTTGGTACATAGCGGACGAAAATGGAAAAATACTATATTCTTCAACGCCATTGGTGTTGAGTGAATCTAGCAAAGATGTTTTGAAGGGGTCAGATCATTTTTATCAGTTCACAACATTCAATATTTTGGGTTCGGATTATGTTCTAGGAATCGGAGAACAATGGATAAATTCCCTTATGTTCCTTCTTGTTTCATTAGGTATTATAATTTTCATATCATACCTTCCTTTAGCTCTTACAATTAGTAAAATCGCTGCAGAAACAAATGAAATCCAAAATGACCAAAAAGAGCTTTCCAAAGTACTCGAAAATCGAGACAGAAAGGTAATCGTACATTATAAGGAACACATAAAATTACTTACAGCAATCAAGTCCTGTTCTTCCGAACGGAAAAAGCTACTCAACGAGCTAGGTAAGTTAAGAGAGGGACTGGAAAAGTGTAAGAAAAAAATCGAATTGGAACGCGAAATTGCTAGAGCACATTTCAAAAAGCTCCTTACGGCACTCGGACAAGAGATCGAAGAACGTTCTCACAGCGTGACACCTGATATTAAAACGATGGTGGAAGTAGCACTTTTGACAGCTCAGGAATTAGGGGTACAAGATGAAGAAGAGCTTGAAGCTATAGAGTTTGGCGTTATTCTCCATGATATCGGGATGATAGAAATTCCTGAAAGCATTCTCCACAAACCGGGGATCCTAACGGAAAATGAAAGGGCAATTGTTGAAAAACATCCGTTAATCGGAGCAAGATTAGTTTCTCAACTCTCGCTATCACCACTTCTGGAAGATATCATAAAGCACCATCATGAACGCTACAATGGCCAGGGATACCCGGATGGTCTATCCGGTGATCATATATCAACAAGAGCCAAGGTTGTCAATCTGGTTGATACATATTTCGCCATTATCTCAAAAAGATTCCACAGAGCACAATACCCCAAAAAAGAAGCATTGAGGATCATTGAAAGTGAGAAAGGAAAATCTTTTGATCCAAAAGTTGTTGAAGTTTTTAAGCGAGTGATATCAAAATCAATAGAATCTTAGATAGCATAAATTTTATTTTTCCCGGCTTTTTTCGCAGCGTACAAAGCCCTATCAGCTTTTTCAACCAGATCAGAAGCACTTTCACCGTCGAAAGGATATGAGGCAATCCCCATACTACATGTTACTCTCATTTTTATCTGTCCTACAGATATTTCTCTTATCTCCTTACTGATCCTTTTAGCAATATTCATAGCGTCTGCTTTTGAAGCATCCATAGCGATTACAGCGAATTCATCTCCACCGTATCTTGCACCAATATCTTTCTTTCTAAGGTTCTTCCTTATAACCCGAGCTATCTTTTCTATCACCTGATCTCCAACAACATGCCCATAGGTATCATTTATTTCCTTGAAGTTGTCAAGGTCTATCATAATGATTGAGAAACGTTTTTCTTTCGATTTTATTAGTTTTTCTAAGACTGAATAAAATTCTGTATGGGTGTACAGCCCTGTTGCAAGATCGGTCTTACTAGCCATAAGAATTTCTCTGAACCTGGTTGAATCCTCTATTACTCTCAATATTTGATCCGCGATGATTTCGAGCATTTCAATATCTTCAAACTGAGGCCTTTTTCCATCTTTGGGCGCGTCGACAGATATATAACCAACCATTTCTTCGTTTCTCATTATGGGAACAATCAATACATCGCCCGGCTTCCATTCTGCTTCGGATTTCAAAAGTTCATCGTAATCGCCGACATAAGCATATGTGGTATCAATCTCTTTAGCACCTTCAGGTATAAAATACGATCTACTTACTTTGAACTGGTCATCTAAAACCTGCATTATATAGTCAATCGGTGGAGGATTTGACTTCAGCTTATCGAACTCTTCTTTTGTTAATCCTGATTGTGCAACACGAATTATCTTATTATTCCTTCTATCCAGAAGATTTATAATACAGTATTTGTAACCTAACGCGTCATTTACTATTTGCGCCATTGTATTTAACGCCTCTTCAAAGTCCGGATTTGATCGAACTATTGAAATCATTTCTAAAATCTTTTTAAGCCTTTCCCTTATACTCTCTATTCTTTCTATACTTTTCTTTCGTTCTTTAGAGATGTTTGAAAACTGAACATATACCCAAACGATTCCCACAATGACAGGATAAAGAAGGAAAACTAAAATGGTTTCAAAAGCAAGGCCAAGTTCATAAAGCCGCCACATAAGGCCACCATAAATCGCGAGAAATACAAAATAAATAAATTCTATACCACTAACTTTCAACAGCTCCGAATCAAATACCTGTTTTTTTCTAATATACGCGTACAACAGATCTCCCATAATAAAGTTCAGTGCTTTTGCCACTATTGCAAACACCAGCAGAGCTATGTAGGGGTTTCTTACGTTATCCGAAAAATATACGGCAACTCCGTACATAACGAAATAGTGAAGGGCCCCGTACAGCTTTCTTTTTATCAAGTCAGGCCCTTCAGAGTGTTTTTTAAAGAAACTGGAGAAAAATGCAATAAAAGGAAGAAAATACGGTGCCCCAAAAACTACAATAGGAACTGCACCAGCAAAATTGGTGACAAGTTTTATCTTTGATTTTTTTATCCTAAATAGATCAGTAAATACATAAAAAGCAATCAAAGGGACTATCTCCAGCTGGAAGTTAAAAGTGAACCCTTGTATGATAAAAATTGTCGTTATAAGAACTGAAACCGCCACCATTATAAAAAGGGGAAACAAATATCTCATACAATCGACCCCACATATACGAATCATATCCACCTTTAACAATTATACTACATTTTGAAACAACTCCCTTTTTTTCTGATATCCTAATATAATGGAGGTGATACTTTTGATAATCGCAGTAATAATGGCAGGGGGTATAGGGGAAAGGTTGTGGCCCCTCAGTACCAGAAAAAAGCCAAAGCAATTTCACATTTTTGGAGCAGAAAAAACTCTAATAGAGCTAACAGTGGAAAGGGCACAGGCATTTGCGGATAAAATCTATATAGTTACCACCCGAGAACAAAAAGCATTGTTCACGAATTATCTTCCGAATTTTCCGCAACAAAACATATTGATAGAGCCTTTCAGGCGTAATACTGCTCCTGCAATCGCTCTGGGGTGTTTGCATGCTTCTGATGAAGATATAATAGTAGTTCTACCTTCTGATCATATTATAAGAGATAAAGAAACCTTTGAAAGAACCATGAATTCCGCAATCAAAGAAGCATCAAAAAACAATATCCTTGTCACTATAGGTATTACACCAAATTCACCTCATACAGGTTACGGTTATATTGAAAGAGGTGAGACATTCAATTCAGAAACGGGAAGTTTCACCGTAAAAAAATTCCACGAAAAGCCTTCTTTTGATGTCGCCCAACGTTATGTAAAAGATGGACGTTTTTACTGGAATTCTGGAATGTTTGTATGGAAAAAATCCTCTTTCGATAAAGCTCTTGCTTCGCACTTAAAGGATATCAACTCAGCTATGAAAGAAATCAAAAATGATTATTCGAAACTTGAGAGCGTTTACAAGGGCATGCCCAACATTTCTGTAGATTATGGGATAATGGAAAAAGCAGATAATGTTATTGTAATTCCAGCGAACTTTTATTGGAACGATGTTGGAAGCTGGGATTCCGTTTACGATCTGGAAGAAAAGGATGAAAATGGTAACGTCGTTAAGGGAAATTTTATTCTACACAATGTAAGAAATTCTCTTCTAGTAAATACCACACAGAGGAATATCGGTATTTCTCATGTTGAAGATATGATAGTCGTTGTTTCCAATGAAGGAACTTTACTATGTCATCGCGGAGAAACACAATATGTAAGAGAAATCACAAAAAGATTGGAGGAGAAAGCGTGAATACAAAAATTGACAAAATGGTTCTTGAATTGCGCGACAAAATAGTTGAATCCGTTTCAGAACTTATTAAAATACCCTCCGTTGAAGGAACGCCAAAACCCGATGCTCCATTTGGTGAAGGTGTTAAAAAAGCATTGGATTATGCCCTTAAATTGAGTGAATCTCTGGGGTTCAACGTTAAAAACGTAGATAATTACGCAGGGCACGCCGAATTCGGTAACTCAGGAAAACTGTTTGGAGTTTTAGGTCACCTTGATGTTGTTCCGGAAGGTGACAGTTGGAGCGTCGATCCTTACAGTGGGGTTATAAAATATGGTTATATATGGGGTAGAGGAGCAATTGATGATAAAGGACCAACGATAGCCGCTCTTTACGCACTTAAGGCTGTAAAAGATTCTGGAATTCCAGTCAAAAACAGAATTAGAGTTATATTCGGTACAGATGAAGAGTCAGGCTGGAAGGGTATTGATTATTACCTCAAAAAAGAAGAAATTCCTGAAATGTCCGTTACCCCCGATGCTTCGTTCCCTATCATTCACGCGGAGAAGGGAATAGTAAACTATCATTTTCTTGGGGAAACAGGAGAATGGAAGGGAAACTTGCGAATAGAAGAAATTGATGGTGGCAACGCTTCGAATATGGTTCCAGCATCCGCTTATGTTGTGCTCAACGGAGAACTCGATGAGGCAGAAAAGCTTCTCAAAGAATTCAAACCAAAGAATGATACTAAGATAAACTGGAAAAAGGAAGGAACCAAACTGAGAATTAACTTCGAAGGCGTTTCAGCACACGGTGCAGAACCTCAAAATGGTGTCAACGCGATAGCTCCAATGCTCGACCTTCTTTCAAAGCTAAATTTAAACAACGAGTCATTTGAAAGGTTTATTAAACTTCTGAACGAAAAAATCGGCTATGAAATCGATGGTAATTCCCTCGGGATTTCCGGGATGGATGGAATCACAGGACCCCTTACGGTAAATCTAGGAACACTCAAGGCAAACGGAGACGCGTTAGAAGCGGTTATAAACATAAGATATCCAGTCTTCTTCAACGAAGAACGGATTTTCTCGCAGGTAAAAGAAGCAATGAAGGGCTTAACAGTGGAAAGGAAACATCATCATGATCCACTCTATATGTCACCAGACAGCGATCTTGTGAGACTTCTTAAAGAAGTCTATGAAGAGGTTACAGGGGAAGAAGCAAAGCTTCTCACAACCGGTGGCGGGACCTACGCCAGAGCTGTTCCCAATGCTGTAGCCTTTGGAGCACTTTTCCCGGGTAGGGAGTTCACCGGTCACAAACCCGATGAGAGAGTCCTCATCGATGATCTGATAATGCTGGCAAGAATATATGCTCAACTGTTCTATCGTGTTCTAACAGAGTGGTAATATATACAAAACAACCAAGGGGATGACAGGGGGCAGTTAAAAAGCCCCCCTTCTCAAGGAGTTTAAAGGTTGAAAGTGAAGGGGGTTAAATGCATGAGTTTAATTGAAAAAGTTGTTCTGACCGATTCAATCGTCTATGACTTTCTGATGAGTCTCGAAAGACTCAACAATAACGAAAAATTTAGAAGTGCATACGACAAACCCGGGATAAAGAACAAATTCTACCCATCTCCGGAACTGGTAGCATGGATAAATGAGACTCTTCAAGAATTACCTGAAGATATCAAAGAATTGATGGACAAATATTTCCATTGGGAAACCTCTTTTGGTCTCTGCCTGGCACTAAACATAGTACGTCACGATATCAAAAGCGTTGAAGAATTCATTAATTTTATTAGAAATATGTCCGAAAAAGAACTTCTACAGCATTTTATTTGCTCAGGCTTTGGTCCGATTATTGAGAAGGATGAAAAGGTTGAATCATTCGAAAAACTCATCGAGGAACTCATCGACGACCAGGAAAAGATGCTCATGTTTATAAGCAAGAATCTGCTTTTCCCTGTGGAACAAAAGGCAGTGGTTCTTGAATTCTTTTCAGACCCTTCAAAAGCCAAGCAGGATTATCTATACTTGCTCGAATGGTATTATGAGCATATATTTAAGCCAATAGAAGATAAAGTAAAAAAATCTAATCAGAACTACCTGAGATTTTTAGAAGGTTACTTGAATGACTATGGGGAAGAATATTTAAAAAAGCTCGTACTATCTCAGGAATTCGCAATGAAGGCAGAAAAAATCGTTCTTGGTGTTTCTTATTTCTATGGTCTTTCATCTTTAAGCTCCATAAATGACGATATGGTGATGAGCATAAACGGCTACGATCGGATACATAAAGCCGCTGAAAAGAAAGATGATACTTTAAGTTGTGTCAGCCTCCTTTTTAAGTCTCTGGGAAACGAAATAAGAATTCAAATATTAAAAGCAGCTGTGAAAGAAAAAATAGATGTATCAGATCTGGGAAGAACCTTGAAATTATCAAACTCAGAGATTTCACATCACATCTGGTATTTAATAGAAAGTGACCTAATAAAAATAGAAAAGGCTGATAAAAGACTCATGGTTTCCTCCGACGTTAATACAATTAAAGCCTCAGTTGAAAAAGCTCTAGAAAAGTTAATAAACACGTTGGGCTAAAATTGTTTTTAAACTGCCTCTAACTCTAACCGTTACAATTTTTTAGAATCAAACCCTCCACTTTGTGTATAAAGTCAATAGGTTTTTGACCCGGGAGGGCCATAAGGAAATGACCCGCTACCCACCTCAGGTATCTTCTAAAATATCCCTTCTTCTGTAACTTCTTCCAGACATATTGAGGATCAAAGCGTTGTGTGTAATTCTGTCTAACAATGCCATGGTTAGGGCTTTATCATGGAAAATCTTTATCCATTCTGAGAACACGAGATTCGTTGTAATTAACGTGCTCTTTGTCTCGTATCTCATTGCCAGGTATTGGAAGAGCAGCTCTGCACCTTCAATGTCAAAGGAAATGTATCCCAATTCGTCTATTATCACCAGATCGAGCTTTTTGAATTGTTTTGCGTATCTCACAAGTTGTTTTTCGTCTTTTGCTTCTTTCAGTTCGTTAATCAGGCCTGCCGCTGTTTTGAATAGAACGTTATATCCTTCTTCACAGGCTTTTATTCCTATTGCCGTTGCCAGATGTGTTTTTCCTGTACCGGAGTTACCCAGCAGTATTAGGTTTCTATTCTCGCTTAAAAATTTCAACGATTTCAGTTCTTTAAGATGTTTCCTGGCGTCTTCTGGAAGGGCTGCTTCGTTGAGTTCTTCAAATCTTTTGGGTGTTGGAAATCCAGCCCGTTTTATTTTTTTCACTATGTTTCTGCTTTCTCTGGATTGTACTTCCGATTCCAGTATCTCCAGAAGGAATTCAATGTAACTCATGCCTTCTTGTTGAGCTTGTCTAGTGATTCTCTCGTAACTGTTGAATATTCCCGGTGTTTTCAGCCTTTTGCACAATCTCATTAGTTTTTCATCCACGGTGAACACCTACCAATCTGTCGAACTCAGAAGGATCACCGTGGTCTATCTGTATCTTCAAAGGATAGTCAAAGGTTTCATATTGTATGGGCTTTTGTTGTAATAGGTTTCTCATTATGTCTGCTGTTGGGATAATCCCGTTTTCAAAGAGCTCTTCTATTTTTTCGCAGAAGGTTTTTTCGTCATAATCGTTCAATAATTCCAGTAATTGTACGAATTCCCTTGGCTTAGTGGTATAATATTTGCCGAACACGACTTTTAGTGTGTCGTTTAATGCCTGGAAGGCTCTTGATCCTGCAAGGGCTCCAGGCTTTTTTCTTAGGGTGTTCAGGTAGTGAGCTATCTGTATGGCGTATTTACCTTTACCTCTTAAGCGTTTGTGAACCGCAACGACTTTGCCTTCTTTCAATATTTCTATACGGTCTGGATATATCTTCAGCTGCACTCTCTTCCCGGGGCAATCCTCAGGAACAGAATAGTAATTACCGTCCAGCATTATTAACGAATATCTGGATATGATCCTTTCTTCAAGACGATAGTTGTTGTAGCTGGCGGTAGGTAATGCATTTAGTTTTTCTTCATTGAGAGCTTTTACCGGAACTAACTCTCTTCCATATACAGGAGAAGCATTTAGTTCTGCCAGTTTTTCTTTTAAATATTCATTCGCTTCTTCCAGGGAATCGAATTCATTCCTTTCACTGAATACCCAATTTCTAACGAAACCAACACTTTCCTCATCTGTCCCCTTTTCCTGGGGTGAATAAGGATTACACAACCTGGGAGTGAATCCAAAGAAGGTGGCAAATTTGACGAAGTTCTTGTTCAGGTTCTTCCTGTCTTTCACCACCTTCATGTTGTCGTAGAATATCTCCTGTGGTACACCACCAATCTCCTCGAAAAAGTCTATGTGTGCCTGGATTACCTCCTGGGCAGTTTCTCTTTCAAAGACCCTGGAAAAACGATACAGCGAACGATTCAGTACCATGAATGCAGCAGGGTATTTCCCTTTTTCACCGGCAATGACCAGTTCCACCTCTCCCCAATCAAATTCAGCTCGTTTACCATCCGGCTTCTGAATGATGTAGACATCCCTTTGACCGTGTTCTTCCTTCCATTTGCGAACAATCCTTTTCACCGAGGTATAACTTATCTTGTGTCCTTCCTTAACCACCATTTGCCAGATTTTCTTCGCGGTGAATTGCAAATTCTTGGGTTTGTCCTTGTTGGAATCCAGGAGTTCTTCAATCCTCGCTACTGTCCTTGGCTCAATCGTCCGACGCTTAAAAGGAACGGGCTTCCTAACAATCACTTCCTTTGCGCTTCCTAATTTCACTGCTTCGATTCTGCGTAAATACTTCCTAACAGTGTTCCGGGATATCCCGGTGAGTCTTGTTACCTCACGAATAGAACCATATTCCTGATAGAGCCGTTGAATCTCTTTGACCTCGTACACGTTTTTCACCCCTCGTATACCTCCTTGAGCAGATTGTTTCTATTATCTCGCTCAAGAAGGTCTTTTTTTCCAGGGGGTAACGGGTCAATTTTCTATGGCCCTGGGGGGTCAATTTTATTTGACCACATACAACTTTGCAGAGTGGAGGGTTATTTTTATTGATAAAACCGACTTTAATTCTAACAAATCAGGTACACAGAAAATTTCAGACCCTTAACATACTCCCAGATTTTATACTAAATCCAATGAACCAATCATACGAATGAATAAGTAATACTAATGAAATAATAAAACACAATCATATGAACAAATATAATATCAATGAAAGGGGAACATAATGACAAAAACATATAATTAATTGTATATAACGAATTCAAAGCACATACTTTTAACCAACTTAAAGGCAAGATGGAAGGTCATTGAAAACAGCATGACCCTTTATATATTCGCGGTTAGTCAAAATGTACGGGGAGATTGTCTTGTTCCCATACAAAATCATCCTTTGGATGACATTGTCATTATTTAAATGTTCTTCTTTTCGTTTAATTGCCTGGAGGCGTTCTATGAATAAGTTGTTGAACATCTTCAGATTGAGTCTACTTCTTTCTTTGCTGATCATATTATTCGCTATACTATTTGGGATATACCTGCCAATGAAAAATGAACTTACAAAAGAAGTCCATGAGAGCTTCTCAAACAACGCCAAATTATCCGAGAAAACTGTTGAGAGTTTCCTTGAACGCTGTATCGAGGGAGCAGAAAGCCTTTCCAGCCGTACTATGATCAGGAAGATGATAGTTGAATATCTCGGTGGTAACATCACCCTCAAGGAACTTCAAGAATACACTTCACCGAAATATCTCGATGGAGCTAGTACACTCCGGAATTTGAAAAGTGCTACTCGAGTTGTCTCGGGAAACATCATTGCTTCTGTTGGAGATTCAAACATGGAAAAAGCAATAAGTTGTGAAGACGTGTCAGAAACATCTTTAGATATAGAATTTGAGAATCAATCGATTGTTGTCAATGTATGTTCTCCAATACGCGAAGCCGACACAATTATAGGTTATGACTTTGTTTCTTTTGACATGACAAAACTCTTAGATGAAATCAATACAGGAAATATTGTATATGAGATCTATATCGCAACTAATTCAAAATACATTTCATCAAAAGGAAAAACATTTGACGTTCTCAAAGACGATACGTTGGGTTCAAATGAGAAAATAACATGGTATACTATGAAAATAGGAGATACGGATGCCTTTCTGGTTGCCAGCATACTTAATGATATTATCTACGCTCATATAAAAAAATTGGCCCTGCTCATTTCGATTATTATTGCTGCCACATTCCTCACCGTTATTCTCCTAACGTATTTTGCTATTCTCACAAACGCAAGGAAGATGATAAAAACTATGGAACAAGATAATATAAAGATCAAAGAGTTAGAACGTCTTAAATCCGAATTTCTTGCTACTATGAGTCATGAGTTGAGAACCCCTCTCAACTCTATTATTGGGTTCGTTAGCATGATTTTGCAGGGCATTTCAGGAGACATCAACGAGGAGCAGAGGAAGCAACTCTCTATGGTTCACAGTTCTTCAATACACCTCTTAAATCTGATAAACGATATCCTGGATATCTCCAAGATTGAAGCTGGTAAAATGAGTTTTTCTAAGGATAGATTCAATATTAAAGACGTTATTTCTGAAGTTGTACAAAATGTTTCGCCGTTGATTTCTAAAAAAGAAGTGAAGTTAATAACAGAAATACCTGACGAGATTCCAGAGGTCTACAGTGATAAAACGAGGGTTTTCCAGATTCTCCTGAATCTGGTCAGTAACGCGATTAAATTCACGGAGAAGGGCGAGATAAGGATAAAATGCGAGGTAGATGGAGATAAACTGAAAATCAGCGTTTCTGATACAGGAAAAGGGATAAAGGAAGAAGATATGGAAACATTATTTGAAGCATTTCGACAGATAAGTGGTTCGGCACGGCGCAGGTACCAAGGTGCTGGGCTGGGGCTTTATCTTTCCAAAAAGCTTGTGACATTGTTGGGCGGTGAAATCTGGGTTGAGAGCGAATACGGTAAAGGTTCTACATTTACATTCACCCTGCCGCTCAAATCTGTGGAGGAGAATAATCATGAAGAAAAAAGTACTGGTGATAGATGATAACGAACAGAATCTGTATTTAATAACCTTTCTTCTTGAAAGTAAAGGATATGAGGTCATTACAGCCATCGATGGGATCAAAGGGATAAAAAAAGCTATAGAGAAGAAACCTGACCTTATCCTCCTGGATATACAGCTCCCTGAGTTAGATGGCTACGAGGTGGCGAAGCGGATAAAGAGTATAGACGAGATTAGTCATATTCCAATAGTCGCTGTAACTTCTTACGCCATGCCAGCAGATGAAGAAAAGGCGCTTGCCATCGGCTGTGTTGGATACATCAAGAAACCATTTTTTCCTGAGAATTTCATACCAGAAATAGAGAAATATCTTTTCGAAAATAAGGAAAGTGATAAACATGAAAATTCTGGCTGTTGATGATAACAAAGAAAATATCTATATGTTAGAGACTTTGTTCAAGAGCTATGGTTATGAAGTTGAATCTTCCCAGAATGGTGTTGAAGCTCTGGAGAAATTGGCCGAACAGGATTTTGACGTGGTAATTTCCGATATTTTGATGCCCGAGATGGATGGTTTTCAATTATGTCGCAGGGTGAAAATGGATGATAGATTAAAAGAAATCCCTTTTATACTTTATACCGCTGCCTACACCGATCCAGAAGATAGAAAATTCGCCCTCAGCCTTGGAGTCGATAGGTTTGTTGTCAAGCCATTAGAACCAGCTACTTTTGTTGAGATAATAAAAGAAGTTATTCAGAACCATAAAGTAAAACCTTCAAACAACAAGGTAGTAAATAAGGAAGAGATTGTATATCTTAAGAAATACAACGAGAGATTGATCAAGAAATTGGAAGATGGAATGCTTCAGTTAGAAGAAAGAAACAAAGAACTCGAAAAAAGCTATAAAAAGGTACAGAGAACCCTGGATTCCGTTGTTGAAACAATAGGATTGGTAATTGAAATGAGAGATGCCTACACTTCTGGTCATCAACGACGCGTAAGTCAGCTTGCCTGCGCTATTGCCAGAGAAATGAACCTGTCAGAAGAACAAATTGAGGCTGTTCGTATAGCTGGTCTTTTACATGATATTGGCAAGATATCCATACCGACAGATATCTTGAACAAGCCTGACAAACTGAATAAATTTGAACTCGGAATTGTAAGAAACCATCCACAAACTGCATTTGAAATATTAAAAGACGTGGAATTTTCCCAGCCCATAGCTGAGATTGTGCTCCAGCATCATGAACGAATAGATGGATCCGGTTATCCTAATGGCTTGAAGGGTAACCAAATTCTCACAGAAGCGAAGATACTAGCAGTGTCAGATGTTGTTGAAGCCATGGCGTTCCACAGACCTTATCGTCCGGCACTTGGTATAGCTAAAGCTTTAGAGGAGATCACCACAAATTCAGGTAACCTCTACGACCCTGAGGCTGTAAAAGCTTGCATAGCAGTGTTCTCACGAGGATTTGATTTTGAAAAAGAGAGGTAAAAAGCTTACATTATGAAAACGGGAGTCTTTTGACTCCCGTTTTTTATTTTCTTTTTACTGGAACTTTTTTCAGATTTGCATATACCGGTATCCCTCGAAGGTAATGGTTGGGAGCTTCGCCCTGTATCAAAGGTCTTACGTATTCGACGAACTTTTCGGTGACACCAAAACCATCCGGGGAGATATACTCTTCTGGCAGATACTTAACCTTTCCACCTATCCCTTCTAAACTGACAGGCTCATAGTGCTTCAAGTATGGACTATCTAAATCTCTTACTATCGACACCATAACACCACTTAGTCCTTGATCAACCGCAAATTTAACCGCAGCAGCTCCAACTCCGATGGCTTCCTCCCAATCTGTCAAGCTGGCTATGTGTCTAGAAGACCGCTGGAGATAATCCGGAAGAGCTGTATGAACCTTTCTGCCGAGATTTTGTCGTATCAACTTTTGCAGGTAAATACCTATCTTTCCAAGCTGGATATTGCCAAATGCGTCGGTATAATCTTCTGTCGAAATGTAATTTCCTTCAGAGTCTTTTAAAGCTTCAGCAGCAACAATGCTGCAATATCCGTCTCTTCTTATGACTTCCTCAACTTTCGACAGAAATTTCTCTTCATTGAAGGGTACCTCCGGTAGAAGAAAGATTTGAGGGCCGCGTTCTCCATTTATACTTGCAAGAATCCCTGAAGCAGCAAGCCAACCGGCATAGCGTCCCATGGATTCTAGTATGAAAACCTGAGTCGAGTCGGTATGCATTGACTCCAGATCTCTTGTAGCTTCAAGAATTGATATGGCTGTAAATTTTGCTGCGGAGCCATAACCGGGACAATGGTCAGTATACATAAGGTCATTATCAACAGTCTTGGGGATTCCTATTACTTTCAGCGGATAGCCGTATTCCTGTGCTTTTAACGCTATTTGATAAGCGGTTTCCATAGAGTCGTTCCCGCCATTGTATAGAAAATAACCTATATCGTATGCGTCAAAGACTTTGAACAACCGCTCGAAATCTTCTTCAGTTTTGAGCTTTGTCCTGCAAGAGCCAAAGATTGCTCCAGGAGTAAAAGCAATCTTTTCAATCTCATCCTTTGATTCGGCTTTCAAATCGATTATTCTTTCTTCCAGTATTCCCTTTATCCCGTTCAGAGCAGCGTAAACATTCTCAACCATAGGGTTGTTGATGGCTGCAATTATAGCACCGTATGCTGAAGCGTTTATCACAGATGTCACTCCGCCAGATTGGCCATATATTAGATTTCTTTTCTTCATAAGAAAACACCTCCTCATTTTTTTGATGATTATAACATGGAGTGAGATTTGGTGACCGAGAATCGAGAATCCGAGAGCCCGAGAGTAAGTAAATAAAAACCAAGAATCAGTAAGCACACTGTCAGCAGGTAAGCTTGGCTGCGTTATGGAAAAGCCTGGCATTGCAAGGGGAAAACCGGCTATGCCGGGGGTACGCCTCAAAAAAAGGTACAGTCCATATGTCACCCCTAACTCTATCCGTCATCCTGAACTTGATTCAGGATCTCATCCTTAGAAAAATTTCAGATTCCGAATCATGTACGGAATGACAATCCTTTGTCTGTAATTCTATTTTAAGCAATGCCAACTGCGCAGCAGTTCGGGTCAACTCCGAAGGAGTTCGCAACAATCCCGAAGGGATTCGTATCCGCCGCGAAGCGGCTATCTCGAATCTCGATTCTCGATTGTTACGAACAACCTACAACCCACAACCGACAACGATAATGAGCGAAGCGAATCTAAGTATCAACGGCGTAGCCATTCCAAGCTTTTCTATAATAATTTATGAAATGTTTGTTATAATGCTCATATCTATATGCTTTTTTGGAGGTGAAGGTATGAGAACAATTTTGGCATTGGTATTAATCCTCTCTCTGGCAAGCTTTGCTTTTGCGAATTACTTCGCGGGTGTTGGTGGGGTTGGAGATGTTGTTGGAATCGTCGGAGGTCTTACATTAACCTACAATCTCGCAGATTTTGGAGAAGGGCATACCGTCCTGATGGGAGCACTTGGAAATGGGTTAGGTATCTCTGCCAACTACACTCCCTTCAAAATTTATGAATACAATCTCGGAACCAAACTGGCAAAAGTTTATCTCGGTGCAGGGGCTGGTTTATCCTTCAATTTTAGCGGTACATCTCTTGTTCTTGGCGCTGGCATAACGTTCAAAACCTTGATTGGTGACAATTTTTTACTTACCTCCACAAGTGGATACGGTATAGGTGGATACTATTGGTCAGGAGCTATCGCATACATATTCTAATTTGAGATTAAAACTGAAAACCAAAAACGCCACCCGATCCGGGTGGCGTTTTTATTAGCTTTACAGATTTATCTTCTCGGATATCGATTTAGCCTGCAAAAATAGTAACAGATAATCCCTTCCGCCAGCCTTCGAATCCGTTCCAGACATGTTGAAGCCACCGAAGGGATGAACTCCAACAAGAGCTCCGGTACATTTTCTGTTGAAGTACAGATTTCCAACGTGAAACACTCTTTTAGCTGTCTCTATCCTTTCACGCCTTTTGGTATAAAGAGCACCCGTAAGGCCATACTCGGTTCCATTCGCTATTACCATCGCATCATCAAAATTCTCTGCTTTTATAAAGGCTGTTACCGGTCCAAAGATTTCTTCCTGAGCTACCCGTGCATTTCTATCTACATCAGCAATTATAGTTGGTTCAACGAAATATCCGGGAAGACTCTTCACTTTCTTGCCGCCATAAACGATTCTGCCTTCTGTCGAACCAATTTCTATATAGCTTAAAATCTTCCTCTCGGCATACTGGTTCACAACCGGGCCAAGCCAATTTTCTGGGTCTCTCACATCACCGATCTTTATCTTTTTTGTCCTTTCAACGACTTTTTCAAGGAGTTCGTCGTATATCTCCTTAACGGCGATTATACGGGATCCGGCAGAACATTTTTGCCCCTGGAACCCAAAGGCGCTGGCAACACATCCTTCAGCTGCAGCATCAAGATCGGCTGTTTCATCAACTACAACAGCATCTTTTCCGCCCATTTCGAGAACAACACGTTTTATCCATAACTGCCCAGGCTGGTGCTTCGCAGCGATCTCGTTTATTCTCAACCCCACTTCTTTTGAGCCGGTGAAGGAGATGAACCTTATCTTCGGATGCTGTACGATATAATCACCTATCTCTCCACCACTTCCCGGAACGTAATTGACCACTCCTTCGGGTAGACCAGCTTCATGAAGGATCTCAACAAATTTTGCGGCTATTACAGGAGAGTCACTCGCGGGCTTGAGTATGACACAATTCCCTGTTATAGCCGCTGCTGTGGTCATTCCAACCATTATAGCTGCTGGGAAGTTCCATGGTGGAATTACCGCACCAACGCCAAGAGGAATGTAAACCAATTCATTGTTTTCGGTTGGGATTCTTACCACCGGTTGGGGTGATGCATATCTGACAGCTTCACGAGCGTAAAATTCGAGAAAATCAATCGCTTCGGCAAGATCCGCATCGGCTTCGAGCCAGTTCTTCCCAACCTCCATTATCATCGTTGCATCGAGTTCGAAGCGCCTTTCCCTCATTATTTTGGCGGCTCTAAGGAACGGCTCCACCCGTTTTTCGACCGGGAGATTTTTCCAGTATTCAAAGACCTTCCACGCTTTTTCGATAGCCGTATCGACAATTTCTTTATCCGCCTTTGAAACGATTCCAACAACCTCTTCAGGGTTGCTAGGGTTGATAGAGCGTATCTTCCGATCGGTTTTAATTCTTTTACCTGCAACAATTATGTCGTATTCCTTGCTCTCTTTTTCGATTTTTTCGAAAGCTTCTTTCATCTTCCGCTGGATCTCTGGATCAGAAACGTTGATGTACCCTTCATTCTTAAAGGGTGGAAGAATAATGTAATCTGTGGCCTCTGGCATATTCATACCTCCTTATACAACATTTTTTTCTCTTGAAACACCTTTTGCAAATCTATCTATTTTGAGATTTGAGATATCTACTTTCTTCGGTTTACCGTAAACAATCCATTCCGCAAGGGCTTCCCCAACGGCAGGTGCCAGCATGAAACCGTGCCCGCTAAAACCCACGGCAAAATAGAAATCCTGTACGTTGTCCGCTTTATCTATTATGGGTTGAGCATCTGGAGACATGTTGTACAACCCAGCCCAATGCTTGAGTACCCTAACGTCCTCAAGAAAAGGAAAGAATTTTGGCATCTTCTGAGTCATTTCCTTTAAAAAGCGCCAGCTCGGATTGTGATTGTGGCTTGGTGGCTCATCCTTATCTCCCTGACCCATGATGAAGTTGCCGGACTTTGTCTGCCTGATATAAAAATTGTTTTCGAAACTTATAACCAACGGATCGAGTATATGTTCGAGAGGTTCCGTAACGAATATCTGGTGGCGGTAAGATTCTGTCGGCAATTCCACACCTGCCATCAAACCGACCTCTCTGGAATAACCGCCTGCAGCATTTATGACAACGGAGGTTTTAATATAACTCTTACTGGTTTGAACACCGATTATTTGACCGTTAGCAACATCGATACCTGTGGCTTCTGTGTGAGTGTAAATCTTTGCTCCCATCCTTTCGGCAGCTCTGGCATATGCAAAGGTCGCTAAATGCGGGTTGGCATGGCCGTCTGTGGGACAGTATGTGGCCAATTTGACACCTTCTGAATTCATAAATGGGAACATACGTTCTATTTCTTGTTTCGTCAGTATGCGAACATCAAGCCCTTCTTCCTGCTGCATTTTCACATTTTTCTCGAAAAAACCGACCTCTTCATCTGTGTATGCGAGAAGCAAATATCCCCCCTGGTAGTACTCTATATCCATGCCAACGTCTTCTTCAAAGTTTTCAAAAAGCTTCACGCTCCTCATTGCAAGGCGTATATTCATCCTTTCACTCCACTGCTGCCTTATCCCCCCACCGCATCTTCCCGTAGCTCCTGAGGAAAGATAATTCTTCTCCAGAACAACTACATCATTCATTCCGTTCTTGCACAGGTAAAAAGCTATGGCGGTTCCAATTATTCCGCCACCTATTATCACAACGGATGCCCTTTCATTCATCTTCTTCACGCTCCCGTGCGATGGCTCTAAAAGTCGTTGGAACCGTTGGAGGTCTAAATGTACCGGGATCAAGTTTCTCAACAGGAATACCTGTTTTTCTCGAAAGTATCATGAGTGCGTTCAGACGGCACGTCCTGCCCCCACAGGGTCCCATGGCTATCCTCAAGCGCCTTCTCAGTTCCTCAAAGTCTGTAAAGCCTTCCTCGATAGCTTCCTCTATCTCCTTCACAGTTATCTCTTCACACCGGCAAACAAAGGCATTTTCCTCTTTTTCACCTACATGAATATGCCTGACCTCTGATGCATGTTCGATGGGAATTTCCACATAAACGACTGTCGTGCTGTTCTGTGTTTTGATAACTTTATGAACAACACCTGTTCCGGCAACACTACCGTCTTTTCGGAGGGTAACAACCATTTCGCCTTTTTCGGGAATCGGGAGGAATTCGTAAGGTATGCCTATTATGGCTTTTCCTTTTTCGGGGAACTCCTGAAGCATAAATATGGCGAGACCGGGACATTTGGTAGCACAAATTCCACAGCCGGTACATTTATCGTAATTGACGACAGGTACATTGTTTATGTTTTCACCGATCGTTATGGCACCAACAGGACAGCTTGTTTCACAGGGATTACAGGGAATAGCTTCGAAACACTCTATTATGGGCCTCAGCTTTCCAATATAATTCTTCGAAACACTATTCCGATTAACTTCATAACTACCAGGATGGAACTCGATACCAAGTTTTCGCAATCCCTTTCTCACTTTTTCAGATGTGGGACCGCTTCTAAACCCTTCGAGCTGGGATTTCAGGTGATTCAGATAAGATTCATCTATACTCCCTTTAAGGTCTTTTACAATATTCAATCCAGCTATCCGACCCTCAATCATAGCCGTTGTTGCTTCTTCTATACCACCAGCATCACCAGCAACAAAGACATGCTGAACGGTAGTTCTCATATCTTCATCCCTTACCGGAACATAGCCTCCAAGTTCAGGTATAAACTGCAGCTTTCCATCTGCCTGGGCTATGAGCTCTGCCGAAGGCAACAAACCAACAGCCACACATATTGTATCCACAACAAATTCTCTTTCTGTACCGGGTATCGGTTTCCAATGATCATCCACCTGTACAACTACCGCACCCTGAACCTCCTTTTTCCCTATTGCCTTCACGATAGTATGTCTGAGCAAAATGGGGATTCCCAGTCTCATTACCTTATCGGCGTGTACCTGATAGCCTCCTACCCTATCAGCTGCCTCTACGATAGCCTTTACATTGACCCCTGCTTGAATTAATTGATAGCTAACTATCAATCCAATATTTCCAGAACCTATCATCAAAACATTTTTTCCAGGTAATACCCCAAACTGATTCATGAGTGTTTGTACCGCACCAGCACCATAAACCCCAGGAAGATCGTTGTTATCGAACTGAAGATACTTTTCTGACGCACCGGTTGCCACTAGAATTCTTCTTGGATGATAGAGAATTGTCTTGTCACGAGGCCTGTGAAGCACAGGAACACCATCTTCATAGATTCCGATAACCGTGGATTCAGTCATGATCCTCACATTGTCCATCTTCTTCAGTTCTTGAATGAGATTTTCCGCTATTTCGAATCCTCTGATGGAAGCATAGAATTCTTTGTTGCCGAAAAACTTGTGTGTCTGCTTAACCAATTGTCCTCCGGGTCTGACTCCCTCATCAACTACCAATACCTTTAACCCACTCTTGCCGATTTCTATGGCTGCGGCAAGACCAGCAGGACCTCCTCCAATTACCAGAGCATCAATCCTGTTCAACAATCTCACCTCTTCCTTTTTGACGCCTGACAGACATTCCTTCGCGCACCGGGGTTATGCATGTTCTAACATTTGGAACACCATCAACTTCCATAAGACAGGAAGAGCATTTTCCTATGGCACAAAAAAGGCCCTGTGCGCGTTGCCGCTTTGGGGTGATTCTCAACACTCTTATACCGTTTGCGTGAAGAGCCGCTGCAATGGTCTCGCCTTCGTATGCTTCGAATTCTTTTCCTTCGAAGAAGAAATGAATTTTGCGCCCCCTCTTGATTTTGAGGATAGGATGCTCTCGCAATCTCTCCACAGATTTTTGCCCCCTATCGCAATAAAAAAATTTGTAGTTTACAATACAAGTATATGTTTTATACACCATAAGAAAAAAATTTCTAATACGAAGCATAAAGATGTACGCATTTATTAACCTGCTATAATCGAATGTATAGAGCACTAAAGGACAAATATCCTTTCATTGGGAGGACGGATATGATCAGTAAAAACATGCCTATTCCTGAGATAGTTGATCGTTATCCTTTCCTGATCGATTTTTTTCTGAAAAAAGGTATAAAGTTAATGGTTTGTGGAGACGTTCTCTGGGGTACACTTGAGGAAGAAGTCAACAGACAGGGAAAAAGTGAAGAACTCGATAGCATCATCAAAGAGGCAAATCAAATAATTCAGGAGAAAGGGTCTTCCGGCAGAACATATTTAGATTTAGGGGGTAGAAACGATGGTTAAAGTACTAGGACACAGAGGCATGGGAGAAGGCAACGATGAAAACTCTCTTTTATCCTTGATCAGGGCAGTACAGATTGGTGCAGACGGAGTAGAGACTGATGTATGGTTAACGAAAGACGGATCTCTGCTTCTGGCACACGACGAGGATTTAAAACGACTCTACGGAGTTGACGCTAAGGTCAAAGAGATCACTTATAAAGAGCTCAAAAAAATTGGCCTCATATCTGATGAAAAACTCACAACGCTGGAAAAACTCTATCTTGAACTGCCAAACAACGCTATTGTGAATGTGGAGATTAAAGATCCTGACGCCGCTAAGTTCGTAGGTCCTCTTGTCAACAGCTTCAACGCCATAGAGAGAACCATTTTCTCCTCCTTTCATCATGAATGCCTTCTGGACGTGAAAGCGAACACCCCAGACGCCAAAATAGGGCTTCTAATAGGGGAAGACGCAAAAGGAAAAGATCCTGTTGGCTATCTCGAAGAACTGCTCAATAGATACAAACCCTATTCGCTGCATTTGCCTGTTCAGTTATTCGACGAGTTTGGCCTGGAAACCGGTCTTGCCTTTTTAAGACTACTGCGTAACAACGGAATAAAAATAGCCCTCTGGACGATCAACGATCCAGAATTAGCACTCAAAGTCAGACAGCACTGCGATTTCTTTATCACCGATAACCTTCTTTCCATTCTCGCCCTGAAAGGTGGAAGATAGGGGGTTTTAGATGTTTTATCTTGAAAAAGTGATCAGTTCTATACTCGTTCCACCAGGAATCATAATGGTTTTAATTATCATAATTGGCCTGATCAGCCTTAAAAAGGCAATTTCTCCTCTCCAGAAAATGTTGTCATTTTCTATCCTTATTATCGGGCTCTTCTCGTATCTCTTAATGAGCGGTATAGGTACTTACCTTTACGTAAAGCCTCTGGAAACTGAATATTCGGTACCAAATGCCTCACTTTTAGATACAGCTGAAGCAATTGTTGTTCTGGGAGGGGGAATGATCATAGCTCCGTATGAACTCGAACCAGGTGATCATACTCTCAAAAGGCTTTATAAAGCTTTTCAGATACATAGAGCAACAGGTAAACCAATCATTGTTACAGGTGGAACACCCATGGGACGTGATTCACTATCGGAAAGTGAGGTAATGTTGAACACGCTGCTCAATTGGGGAATAGATGAAAACGATGTAATTGTTGAAAACTCAGCGAGGAATACCAATGAGAATGCGGTTCGAGTTGCCGAAATCTGTAAAGAAAAGAAATGGAAAAAGATAGTTCTGGTAACTTCGGCTGTACATATGAAACGATCCGTGGAAAGTTTTGAAGAACAGGGATTGAACGTGATCCCTTATCCAACGGATTACCTTTACGACTATACCGATTTGAGCTGGGTTGACTTCCTTCCAGGTAGAGACGCTTTAACTGCAAATCTTTCAGGAATACATGAATTTATCGGTATTATCTGGTACAACGCAAAAAGGTAGGGGAAAGTATGTGCGATACCCTTGTAGTAGCTCCAAAATTAACCAGCGGAATCCTCTTCTTCGCTAAAAACAGCGATCGGGAACCAAATGAACCCCAGAGCATCGTATACTTTCCTTCACGAATCCCGGAAGAAAAGGAAATAGACGCTACTTATATCACTCTTCCTCAGGTCAAAAGAACGAACGCTCTCATTCTCTCAAAGCCTTCGTGGATATGGGGTGGAGAAATGGGGGTGAACGATAAAAATGTCGTGATAGGAAATGAAGCGGTTTTCACAAAAGAGCCGGTAAACAAAAATGGGCTCCTGGGAATGGATATACTCAGAATTGCTCTCGAAAGGGCCGATTCGGCTGATTCCGCTCTGGAGATAATCACTTCTCTTCTGGAAATCCCTGGCCAGGGCGGCAATGGAGCTCTCAACAAAAAACTCATGTATCATAATTCCTTCATATTAGCAGATAAAAGCAAGGTATGGCTTTTAGAAACAGCAGGAAAGTACTGGGTGGCAAAGGAAATCAAAACAATCTGCACCATATCAAATGCCCTGACAATTGGAAATGACTTCGACATGATCCATCCTGAAGCCATCGAACACGCTGTGAAAAAACACTGGTGCAAGAGTATAGATGATTTTGAATTCAAAAAAGCCTATGGGAAAGAGCTGTACGCTTCCTTATCCGGCGGAAAAATAAGAAAAGAACGGTCCGAAAAACTTTTGAGAGATGCTCTGCCTGATATAAACGTAAAAAAACTCTTTGAAATCTTAAGGGATCATGGGGGAAAGGAAAACATAACGAAAGGTTCCATGAAAACCGTTTGTATGCACGCAGGTGGAATCATCTCCAGTCAGACGACAGCTTCTATGGTCTGTGAAATCGGTGAAAAAGCGACAGTCTGGGTAACTTCCGGCAGTGCTCCATGTCTCTCAATCTTCAAACCGGTGTGGTTTGACAGTGAAAAAAGTTCTCTTCCATACAACTCAGAGGATGAGGCCTTGAAGCATTGGTTTCACTGGGAAAGATTTCATAGAAGAGCCCTAAAAAACTATTCGCAAGCAAAAGATCTCTTCGAAGGATTAGCTATACCCCTGGAAAGAAAGCTTCTCGAACTTGTGGAAGAGCTGAAATCAATGGACACACAGGATTTTGACGAACTCTGCAAAATCACCAAAATGGCTTTTGACGAAAGCTGGAAGATTGGCGATCTTTTGATTGAGAAATCTGAAAATCTGAAAAAAGGAAAAGCTTCTCCTGTGTTTCGTTTGTACTGGAACCTCCAGAATAAGCGTTTTTTCGGCAAAAAAGGTAAATCGCATAAAACACGACTCTGATTAGAAATTAAAAAAAGGATTCTCCTTCAAATTTCTAGCGGCTGTTGTTGAAGGTCCGTGACCTGGAAATATTACCAGTTCGGGATTATTCTCAAGAAAAGATTTTAATAACCTCAGAGTATTCTCCATTTTTTCCGGGTCACCACCCGGTAAATCTGTTCTTCCTATCGATCGCTCAAAAAGCGTATCTCCGGCGAACAGGTACCTGTTACACAACAAATAACAACATGAACCTGGAGTATGCCCGGGGGTGTGTATCACTTTCCAGTGCTCTCCGGGGTTGTCTGTCAAAAATTCTTTCAACTTACTGAGCTGAGATTGCTCCATCCCGAAATAGTTGACGAAATTCAATTCGGGGTTTTCAAAAACGCTTCTTTCCTCAGGATGCATATATATAGCTTTTATCTTTAGTTCAGGCAAATCAATCAAATGATCTGAATGAGAATGGGTTAAAAGCACAAAAACCTCTTCATTACCATAACGTTTTTTAACAAATTCTGCTGCTCCTTTTCCCGGATCTATAACGTACACGGTTCCATCAATTTTCACTATATAGGAATTTTCATCAAGTACTGAAGATATTACCCTTTCAATCATTTTATCTGCCTCCTAAATCCTTTTAAGATATTTTAGTGGGTTACCAGTGTATTTAGTTCATACTGCGTATTATTATATAATGGATTTGTGTTAATGAATAAATGGAGGTGTAGAAATGTTAGAACTATTGAAATCCGTGGTACCGGCGGTTTCTTATCCGGTTCTTCTCAGATACCACGCCAGAACCTCTCGCGTTTTTAGTTTCTCTAACGGGAAACTAAAAGAAGCATCCACGAAAAAACTAACAGGTGTCAGCGTCAGAGTTTGGTACGAAGGAGTCTGGGGATTCGCCAGTACCAGCATCATGACAAAAGCCGGAATCTCAAAAGCCATTGAAAGTGCTATCGACGCTGCGCGTAAAGGGAAAGGAGTTAAATCAGGAGAGATTTACAAACCTATCTTCAAACCTGCCAGAGGAGAGTTTAAGATCATTGAAACTGACCCGGTTGAAAACCACACGGTTGATGAAAAGATAGACCTCGTCAGGAAAACGGTTGAAAGAATCAAGAACGTGAGCGAAAAGATTGTTTCTTCCAGTTCAACCTATATGGAGCTTATCGACAATAAAACCATGGTTTCAAACTATGGCGTGGAAGCAACCTATTATGATGTAAAAGCTGATTTCCGGGCTATTGCTTTTGCAAGTGACGGAAGTGAAATGGAGTTAGGTTATGCAAGTTCCGGAGCCACTGGTGGTTGGGGAGAACTCTTCGGCGATAAATCATGGGAAGAAATGGCCGAAGAAGCTGCGAGAATTGCTCTGGATAAGCTCGGTAGAAAAACTCCAGAAGGTGGCATCTATACTGTTGTTTTACATCCATCTTTGGTGGGTGTGCTTGCTCATGAGGCTATAGGGCATACGGTTGAAGCCGATTTTGTTCTTGCCGGATCCGCAGCTAAAGGGATGATAGGAAAGAAAGTTGCAAGCGATCTCGTCACTTTGATAGATGACCCCAATCCAGAACTAAGAACCGGTGCCTCTGGAATAGTCTTGATAGATGATGAAGGAAACCTCACAAAAAAGATTTACGTAATAAGGAATGGAATTATGGAATCGTATCTCCACGATGCTGAAACAGCCGCTGTTTTTGGTGTCGAACCGACGGGAAATGCAAGAGCCTTCACTTATTCAGATGAACCTATAATCAGGATGAGAAACACATACATAGCACCTGGTGAAACCCCTGTTGAAGAGATAATCGCGACCACAAAAGAAGGTTTATACCTCAAAGGACTCGGTGGCGGCGGCCAGGCAGATGCCAACGCAGAATTCATGTTTGGTGTTCTTGAAGCCTACGAAATAAAAAACGGAAAAATCGGGGAACCAGTGAAGGGAATAACCATCTCCGGGCAGGCTTTTGAAGTTCTTAAATCAGTAGATGCGGTTGGAAATGATTTTGAATTTACACTGGGAGCCGGATATTGTGGAAAATTCCAGCCTGCCAAGGTAGATGCTGGTGGCCCTCATATAAGGTGTAAAGTCAAGATAGGAGGGGAACAAAAATGAGAGAAATAGTCAAAAAAGCTCTTGAACTGGCTAAAAATAAAAGCAAAGGAGATGCCGAGGTATGTTTTCAGCATACAAAAAGAGCGAGAGTTTTCTTCGAGAAAAATGAACTCAAAACACTGCACGAAGACGAATCAAGCGGAATCGGCGTAAGGGTTGTAAAAGATGGAAAACTCGGCTTTGGGGCCTCCAATACCATCGAGGAAGACGACCTGGCGGTTCTTATCGATGATGCTGTTAGCGCTATGGAAAAATCTAAAGCGGATCCCGGAAACGTATTACCAGATCCTGCCGAAATAAAAGAAATCCCAGGTTTATATTCTAAAGAACTTAGCGAATATAACCTTCCAAAGGTTCTGGAATTCGGTAAAATGCTGTTTGAAACTGTAAAGAAGATCGATTCCAGGATTACGATAGATTCCGCTCAGGTCCAGCTAACAGTGACCGATTCCCACCTTGTAAACTCCAGAGGTATCAGCGCCACCAAAAGCAAATCCTCCCTGTCATACGTAATAATGGGAATGGCAATCGACGGGAACGATATTTCCTCTTTTGACTACCGTTATGGAATGATTCTGAATCCTGAAGAAATAGAATCAAAACTTCAAGAAGCCGCTCAGAGCTTTGCAAACAGTGTTCTTGGCTCACTGGGTGCCAAACCGTGTAACTCCTTCAAAGGGCTTGCACTCTTGAGTCCCTCCACCGTCGAAAGGCTTATAATTATGCCCCTCAGTTTCTTACTTAGCGGTGAAAACATCCTGGAAAACCGCAGTCCTTTCAAAGAAAAAATCGGGGAGAAAATTGCGGGGGAAAATCTGACCATATACGACGATCCCACCATTCCATATAATCCCTATTCCACACCTTTTGACAGAGAAGGCGTCCCGACAAAACGCTTGACCCTCATCAAAAATGGTGTTCTGAAAACATTCATCCACAATGCGTATTCCGCAACGCTTCTTAAGGCACCGATGACAGGACATGCCACAGGGGATTACTCCAGCCTCCCGGAAATAAGCATCTACAACGCTGTCGTTGAAGGTGAAATACCCCTCGATGATATCTACAAAATGATCGATAAGGGTGTATATGTGAATAGATTCAGCGGAAATATAAATCCCGTGAACGGGTTGTTCTCCGGCGCTGTTAAAGGAGGCTGGTATCTGGAAAACGGTAACAGAATTCACCCGGTAACGGGAACACTCGTATCTGGAAACGCACTGGAGCTGCTGAACCATATCGTGGCTGTTTCAAGAGAAAGAGAACAAACAACAATGGGAGAACTTCCTTATATTCTGGTTGACACCGTCTCTTTCACCGGGAAACAATAACAACAAAAGAAAATAATATAGGAAACCGGAGAACCAGGGAACCAGAGAAGGTTCTCTGGTTTTTACTTTTCTGAACAATAACCAATAGCGAAAATGACTAAATAGATACCCTACATACAAACCATTGAACCCAATATAATAAAATAAGTGGATATTTTCCATATCAATCGATTGTGTGAAAATATTAAGCGTTGATTCAAAATTTAGTACGCTTAGAGGGTTCTTCTTAAAGCGGTTTTCATGGTAACATATTCTTGAGGAGAAAATATGACTGAAAATATACTGAAGCGACTAAGACGTCTGGCAAAAAAGTTTGATTACGAGCACGCCGATGAAATACAAAACGAACTTAAAAAGATTTTGGAAAAGAACGATTTAAATGATGAATCGTTCAATTTTGCCGTGGCACTTGACTTTGCCATAACAAAAGCTTTTGCAAAAAAACCCATCATAGAAAATTTTACAAAAGAACAATTACTGGAAGGAATCTATGAACTCGCGTATTTTTTTGTCAGAAGAAACCTTGATGGAAGAGCAAAATTGATTTTGTCGTTGGCTGAGGAATTTATAAAGAATGAAGATGAGAAACTTCTGTATGTTATCAAACTACGTTTTCTCCAGATGATGACCGCATTCGATACCGGGGATACGGCAGAAACCCTGAAAAACTATAACAAGCTGGTTCGATTAGAAAAATTCATCCCGGAGGATTTTGGTTTCGAATACTACAACGGTCTGGCTCTCGTTATCGCTCAATTCTTTCAGGAAGGTGATCCCGAAAGATATTATTTCGCGGCGCTAAAATACGCAGATACTGAAACAAAAAAATTGATAATCTTCATCAATCTGGCCAACTATTATTACAGTAAAAGAAGATATAAATCGGCCATAAATATACTTGAAAAAATCGATGATAATGCTTATCCAACTATAGTTGGATATCGTGAAACACTGAAATTGAAGATATTTTTGCAATTATCTGACTATAAAAAAGCTGCCATGGTTGTTCAAAAACTAGAAGAACTCAATTCACGAAAAGAGTGGATAAGTGATTGGTCTTCTCACATTTTTTTGGGACATTACTACGTTATGAAAGGAAACATCCAGCGCGCGAAAATTTATCATGAAAAGTTAATAAGTTCCCCTGAATATAAGATAAACAACTATATGAAAGGCGAAACACTCATTCTCGATGCATTGATAAAAAACAGCGAGGGTAAAAACTTTGAAGGCCTTAAAAGCGCAATAAAAGCATTTGAACTCTTGCACGTCTATAAAGTCAGTTCTCCGCATATAGAAGATCTTCTCAATAACCTTCTTGCAAGTATCGCGCTTATTTTTAAAGAACTCATCGAGGAACTCAGAAAGAAGGACAACTACACAGCTTCGCACACGCTCAGGGTCTCCATGATCTCCCACAGAATCGCCAGAAAACTCGGAATAGACCGCACCCACCTTTTCTATCTTTCCGTAGGTGCTATGTTCCACGACTTCGGGAAGATCGAAATACCTTCCGAAATACTGAACAAACCAACAAAGCTAACCCCTGAAGAAAGAGCGATCATTGAACAACATCCCCTGATCGGGGCTCAGTATTTGAAGAAGCAGGACTTTCCCAAAGAGATAGTGGACGTGGTTATGCTGCACCACGAACGCCTGGATGGCTCCGGCTATCCCTTGAGCTTAAAAGGAGAGGAAATACCTAAACTCGCCCAGATAGTCGCGATTGCGGATATCTACGACGCTCTGACGACCGATCGTCCGTACAGAAAAGGCTGGTCCTCATACGAAGCGCTGAAATATATCCACGACCACGGAAAAGATATTGTAAGAAAAGAAATAATCGAGAACCTCGAATTGTGTGCAAAAGAAGGGATTCCGCAACCTTACGAGCTTGGTTTCGAAGAGATCTGGTCTGAAATCCTCGAAGAGTTACTAAAAAAACAAACGGGGCACAGCCCCGTATAACTTCCACATTTCAGATTCTTATACTAAACTTCCCCCAATTCCTCGTCTTCCACAGGTACTGCCCAAAGTCCTGGACTTCCCATCGGTGTTGGTATCATTCTCATTACCCCCTTTAAATAGATTATGTATTCTTACTTACAGATTACTGCCTTCTACTTCCATGCGTTGTTTTGAATTTAATCGTTTGATGTAATTGATAGAATCTTTCTTATTTATTGTTCTAAAGTATATCTCATTCGTTTGACATCTTTATTGTACAATTCGAGGGCAATATCGCCAAAGAGTGTATAAACGTGATTATTCACGAGAATAACTGCTTTTTTTACTTGTAATCCTCAAAATTCGGTAATATCTCACTGTAAATCGGTTTTTTTAGCGTTTCCTTCGCTTTTCTTGTATAGTTTCCCTCGTGGAAATATCATACGATTGAGCTATAACATTGGATAAAAATCACCGTGAATTACTAACAAAATCGACCGAATTATTTTATATCGGAAAAAAGCGTTTGCATCACCGAAGCGGGTTTTCACAAATGAGATTTTGATATTGACTTGGCAAATTACTGCCTGATTAGAGATAACACTCTGCTGTGAAAAAAGAATATAACTGTTATACTTCGTAAGGGACTCACACTAATACGTGAAAGAAGACAAAAAAAAACAAAAATTGGCTAAAAATCCGAAGAAGGGAGGTACTGGCATTTCATTAATAATACGAGGAATGCCTAAACATCATGAAGTCCCGTGACCTCGCCGATGAACTGCTCCAGAGGAACATCATAAGAGATTCAAGAATTTATCAGGCGATGTGCGAAATTGACAGAAGCGAGTTTGTCCTGCCGAAATATAAATTCCTCGCGCACATCGATGAAGTCCTTCCTTCCGCAGAAAAGAACGGGTTCATCATCAGCACCTCAACCCAACCATCCCTTGTTGTCCAAATGATTCAAAATCTAAATCTCACAGGAAATGAGAAAGTGCTTGACATAGGGACAGGAACAGGATATGCCACTCTAATACTCGCCAAAATTCTCAAAGATGGCGAAGTCATTAGCATCGAGTACAATCGTGAACTCCATGAAATAGCACTAAGGAATTTCGAACGTTATGGGGTTGAAAATATTACCTGCATCAGTGGAGACGGATTTGAGGGATATAGTTTGAAGGCTCCTTACGATGCCATAATCTCTATGGTTGCTTGCGAAACCCTTCCCGTTCAATGGATAGAACAACTCAAAAGTTCAGGTGGAAGGATCGTTGCCCCGATTGTCTTCAACAGCTTTTACACACCAGTTTATAAGTTCACAAGAAAGGGAGAGCAAATACACGCTTATAAGTTAATAGACGCTGTTTTTATGTCAATGAAAGGGCAACACGAATATAGAACGTTCTTACCTCAGATCTTCGACTACGAACTTATTTTCGATGGAAAAAATTTAAAACCCATTGATGAAAACACTCTGGATTAAGAAACACCAAACAGTGCTCATAAAAAAGCCGGGAGATGACCTCCCGGCTTGATTCTTTTTATTCAAACTCAGATATTGTGCTTTTTCAGGAACTCATCTATTACCTGCTCCAGAGTTGGCTCACCAATCTCCTGAAGCTCGTATCTTACCCTCACAGCAGGTTTGTTTATCTTGATAACCCTTCTGAGGTCTATCGGGGTTCCAATTATGACAAGATCGGCGTCCGTGTTGTTTATGGTTTCTTCAAGCTCTTTCATCTGTTTTTCACCGTAACCCATGGCAGGCAGGATCTGGTCAAGATGGTTATACTTCTTGTAAGTATCGATTATAGAACCAACAGCATATGGCCTGGGATCGATTATCTCAGCAGCGCCATATTTCTTTGCAGCAACCCAGCCAGCACCATATCTCATTTCACCGTGAGTCAGGGTTGGTCCATCTTCGACAACAAGAACTCTTTTACCCTTGATACTCTCTCCATCTTCAACGATGAGCGGTGAAGCTGCATCGATAACGATGGCATTGGGATTGTATTTTGCAATGTTCTTCCTGACTATATCGATGCCTTCTGGATCTGCCGTTTCTTCTTTGTTGATAACAATAACATCGGCCATAATGAGGTTTGCCATTCCGGGGTAATATGTAATTTCATGACCGGGCCTGTGCGGGTCAACAACGGTTATATAAAGATCGGTTTTGTAGAAGGAGAAATCGTTGTTTCCGCCGTCCCAGAGAATAACGTCAACATCCTCTTTTTCAGCTTCGCGAAGAATGGCTTCGTAGTCAACACCAGCGTAAATAATAGAACCTCTGTCGATATGAGGTTCATATTCTTCACGCTCTTCAATAGTACATTCGTGCTTATCGAGATCTGAATAATCTGCAAATCTCTGGACCTTCTGCTTTACCAGATCACCATAAGGCATCGGGTGCCTGATAGAAACGACTTTCTTACCCTTGGCTCTGAGGATATCGAGAACCCTTCTGGTGGTCTGACTTTTTCCACAACCTGTCCTAATGGCACAAACCGAGATAACAGGCTTAGAAGATTTCAACATCGTGTTCTTTGGACCCATCAGTTTGAAATCCGCACCAGCCGCGAGAACTATTTCGGCTCTTTCCATCACGTACTGATGAGGAAGATCACTGTAAGAGAGCACAACTTCATCGATATTGTGTTCCCTTATAAGGTCGAAAAGTCTTTCTTCAGAATAGATAGGTATCCCATCAGGATACAGTTCGCCGGCAAGTTCAGCCGGATATTTCTTGTCATCGATACCGGGGATTTGTGTTGCCGTGAAAGCTACTACCTCATAATTTGGATTATCTCTAAAATACGTGTTGAAATTATGGAAGTCTCTTCCGGCAGCTCCCATTATTATGACGCGTTTCTTTGTCACAAATGTCACCTCCATTTGATTTTCTAAATGTACCGCTTTGATTTTATCAACGAAAATAGCTGCCTTCAAAAAGACCTATTCATAAAATACAGCAATTAAAGAAAAAGGACTCTTTTTTACCACAGTATGCATGAGTATGCGCGAGTATGCTAACCTCCATTCGCCGCATTTATTATTAGTACCCTGGCATCTGCATGAATAACATCTTCCGGACTTAACAAACGTCCATCCGCCATAACAAGTACCGGATCTCTTCTCAAACCGGTCTTTTCCAGAAGTTCTTTAACTGTCATGGATTCGTTGAATTTCCACTTCTTATCACCATAAACGACGTCCACGGCTATTCCTCCCACAAACAGGACATGTTTCCTTTTTTGGAACCTCAAAAGAACTGAAAATCATGTTCTTCAGATCAAACCAATACGCTTGAGGCAATTTCTTATTATTTAACAATGCAGATACCCAGTAAGCCTGCAGCAGTCCACCCAAATAGCTGGTAAATGGTAGAATTGGCTTTTTACCTTCTTTATCCTTTTTATCATCACCAACAAAGCATCTGTAACAAGATTCTTCAGGTGTATGTCTCATCACATAACCCTCGTATCCAGACACACCAGCGTCGATAAAAGGTACGTACCTGCGATAACACTCATAGTTGATTTCATAACGAGTCCTGAAATTATCCACCGCTGAAACAACAACATCTGGTTTCTCTTTTGACAACATTTCTCCACAAAATGTTGTCTCATAACCGATGATTTCAACGTCCTGCATGAAACGGGAAATCCTTTTCTCTAAAACCTTGACCTTTGGCTTCCCAATATCTTCGTAGAAATACAACGTCTGTCTGTGAAGGTTGGATACATTCACCCAATCATTGTCGACAACCACCAGCTTTTTCAATCCCCAACGGAGCAAATATTCAATTACCGGTGATCCAAGCCCTCCAGCTCCGACCACCATTACCTTTTTGTTTTCCGGGATTGAAAATCTGCCAAAATCCGGTATTATATCCGGGGAAAGCTTTGTGCCTTCCTTCTTCAAAAAAGCCATGAAGACCTTGCTTGCCAGTATTACCGCGGCTATATCCGAAATATTTGCCGGGGATTTTACTGTAACCCGATCATTGGTGTTGTCATACTCAACTGACATCTCACTTGAATTTTCGAAAATAACCGTAGTTTCTGAAGAAGGAAAAATATAAGAATTAATCCCCGAAAGAACTTTCATTTCATCCCAGGAATAGTCTTGGGAAACCCCAAGCAACCCTGACCTGAACAATAACCTTACTATCAACCTTTCGGCAGGTATTCTCGGAACTCCCAAAACCTGCTCTGTGAGTCTTTGTTGAAATTCAATATCAATACCTTCTACCAGAATCTGTCTTTCATATAAGGTGAGGATAACCGTATCATCCAAATTACCCCCCTCCTTCCCTCTCTTCTCAATTGAATTTTAACATGAATAAAGAAACCATATACCCTCCCGGATGTACAACAAAAAAGTGCCATAGACAATATACTTGAAAGTGATTGTTCTCTGTGATAGAATGAAGTTTAGCGGGGCGTAGCGCAGATGGAAGCGTGTCTGCATGGGGCGCAGAAGGTCGCTGGTTCAAGTCCAGTCGCCCCGACCAGGAACGGCGTTCGAAAAGAGCGCCGTTTCTTTTTTTTTTAGAAAGCCGAGACTATAAAAACCGGGTCTAGGGTGCAGATAAATAACCGAGAATCCGAGAACCGAGAGCCCGAGACCCGGGATTAGAGATCAAGAGCGAGATTGGATGTTAGAAACTGGAGATTGGAAAAACAAGAGAGTCTGAGAAAAACAGGATGCTTGCGGAAGCTGTCGACTGATGAAGCGACGTTTGGTAAAACCGTCATCCTGAACATGATTCAAGATCCGCTGTTCTTGATTTCTCGGATTCTCGGGTCTCGGACTCTCGGATTTTATACAGGATGCTGTGCCCTTTTTTGTCAGCGACGTAGTCGCTCCAAGCGTCAACGGCATAGCCATTCCAATCCTCCTGGACGCAGACCAGCGCTCACCACCAAAAATGTATCCGCATACATAAGCAATCTGCTTGTGAAATACTTCGCATTTATCATTTCGTGTTTCGCTTAAAAAGGTCATATGCCGTTGTATTTTGTGAAAAAATTCATATATTATATCTTTTCAATGCAATTGTAAGCGATTACATAATCACTTCAGTCAAAAACCGCTAATCCGGATTATTTAGTCCTGACTGTATATGTTCAGTAGAAAACAGGTTAGCTTTAATAACCTTTGATGTGAAATAATATGGCATATAAATGTAATCGCTTACAATTACCAAAGGAGGATGAAGCTTTTGAAAGTGAGAACAAAAGACATAGCACGAATCGCGAATGTATCAACTGCAACAGTATCCCGCGTTTTAAATGGAAGTCCGAATGTTTCTGAAAAAACCCGACAAAAAGTTTTGATGGCAATAGAATCTCTTGACTACACACCTGACCTTTTTGCAAAAAACCTTGCCAAAAAACGCTATTGGGAGATAGGAATAGGCTGTACTGATGAAGTTTTTAGGGGAATTGAAAGTAGAGATTATCAGTTTTATCTCAAGGTTATTGAGGGAATACAAAAGTACTTTTCCAGGAAAAAATGTAACTTTACCATTTTTTCCGTTGACTCTAAAAATCTCGAAGAAAACATAAAAGGAAAACAGGGGTTTTTGCTGGTCGGTGGAGGCGTTACTAAAAAAACTATTGATTTCTTTCAAAGTATCGGAAAACCCGTCGTTCTCGTTGACCAATATATTTATGGTTATGAAATTGATTGTGTTGTTTCCAATGGTTTCTATGGTGAGTACAAGTTAATAAAGTACTTTCTGGATAAAGGTTATCGTTCAATAGCTTATCTATTCGATACTGCCACCCACTTCAGCTATGAACAAAGAAGGCTCGGTTACGAAAAAGCTATGTACGAAAAAGGTTACACTCCTCTGGTTTATCCATTCAACGAAAAAAGCAACATGCTGGAAATCACAAAGAGAATCCTTGAAGAACACCCTGAAGTCGAAGCGATCGCTACCTGTGAAGACAGGGTTGCTCTTAAAGTAATTGAATGTTTGAAGGCTTTGGGAAAACGTGTTCCAGATGATGTGGGAGTAATGGGTTTTGACGATATAGAATCCGCAGAAACATCAGATCCTGCTTTGACAACGGTCAATGTCTTCAAAGAAGAAATGGGCTCTCTTGCTGCCAAAAGGCTTTTTGACCTGTTGAACAACGAAGACATAAGGCCTACACAGATATCGTTGTTTACCAACATTGTTATTCGAGACAGCGTGAAACTATAAACAGGAGGGATTTCAAATGGTAAAGGTCGGTGTAGTAGGTTATGGAACCATAGGGCAGAGACTTGCCGATGGAGTAGCATTTCAAGGTGATATGGAGCTTGTGGGGGTTGCCGATATTGGACCCACTCTTCCCGTTAGAGCACTGAAGGAAAAAGGAATGCCCTACGATTTTTATCTTGCTGTACCGGAAAACAGGGAGAAACTTGAAGAAGCCGGAATACCAATTTCCGGGACTCTGGAAGAACTAATCCAGAAGGTCGATATCATTCTTGATGCTACAAATGCCGGTGTTGGCGCAAAGAATAAGGTTCTTTATGAAAAGTACGGGAAAAAAGCCATCTTCCAGGGTGGAGAAAAAACAAGTGTAGCGGATGTTTTCTTCCATGGATATGCCAATTACGAAAAGGGAATCGGTAAACAGTTTTTGAAACTCACATCCTGTAACACAACCGGACTCATTCGCTCTGTTGATTGTCTCGACAGGGTCGTTGGAATAGATAGCGTAATGATCCATATAGTCAGACGTGTAGCTGATCCAGGTGATTATCACAGGGGGCTTACCAATGCCCTTAAAATCGATCCTGTTCCCAATCACCAGGCTGTTGACCTTATGCTGATAATGCCTCATGTAAAAGCTACGGGTGTTCTCGTTCACACACCGGTTACCCACGGACATATAATCACCGTATTTGCCAAACCAAAAAAGAAGATAACCAGAGAGGAAGTCCTCGAAAGTTTCAGAGCCCATCCAAGAATCAGAGTAGTGAGAATCGCGGACGGATTCCTCGGTAACGCATCTCTCTTCAAATACGCCAGAGATCTTGGAAACCCCAGAGGAGATATGTACGAGATAGCGATCTGGGAAGAAACGGTAACGATCTTTGAAGATCACATTATCTACGCCTTGAATATTCCTCAAGAAGCCGTCGTTATCCCTGAGACGATAGATGGTATCAGAGCAGCCATGGAAATGCAAACAGACAGACTTGAGGCTGTTGGGCTCACAAACAAATACTTGAAGATAGGGGGATAGTTTCCATGAGGGAGCTTCCTATCAATACTCTCGATGATTTCGATTTTAACAACAAGACCGTGATACTGAGAATAGACATAAACTCTCCCATAGATCCAAAAACAAAGAAAATCGTTAACGAAAATAGGCTAAATAAAAGCATTCCAACCATAAAAACTTTGATGGAGAAAGGCGCCAAAATTGCAATTCTTGCCCATCAGGGTGATACACTCGATTATCACAACCTGATACCAATGAACGAACATGCCGAGAAACTTTCCGAAAAACTTGGAAAGGAAGTCAAGTACATCGATGATGTTGCCGGACCTGCCGCTCAGGAAGCTGTTAAAAACTTAAAGCCAGGAGAAGCGATTCTTCTCGGTAATGTTCGCTATCTTACTGAAGAAGTTTCTACCTTTGAAAACGTCGTGAAATTAGAACCTCATGAAATGTTGAATACCTACATAGTAAGAAATCTCGCACCGCTTGCTGATTACTATGTCAACGATGCTTTTTCTGCTGCCCACAGAAATTCTCCTTCTATGGTTGCCTTTGAAGAGATTCTCCCAACTGCTGCTGGAGAACTGCTTTTCAAAGAAGTATCCGCACTAACAAGAGTCAGGGAAAATCCGGATAAACCAGCGGTGTTCGTTCTGGGGGGCCTGAAGATATCAGATGCTTTCGGTATGATGAAGGAAGTTCTCGAAAACGGTACAGCAGACAAAATCCTCACTTGTGGGGTCACCGGTATCGTTATGCAGATGGCGATGGGGAAAAAACTTGGAAAGGCCCAGGAAAAATTCATCTATGACCGGTCACTCGATGTATTCATAAAACCCGCTAAAGAGTATATGGAAAAATTTGGAGACAAATTTCTCAATCCGGTGGACTTCGCTTACGAGAGAGATGGAAAAAGGGTGGAATGTTCGATCGATGATCTCCCAATAGATGATGTGCTTTTCATGGATATTGGAACCAAAACGATAGAGCTTTATAAAGAGGAGATTAATAGAGCTGGTACTATCTTCGTTAATGGTCCAGCTGGTGCCTACGAAAACCCAATCTTTGAAAAGGGAACACGGGAAATCTGGAACGCAATAGCTGATGCTCCTGGTTACAGCGTCGTTGGAGGCGGCGACAGCGTTACAGCCGCCCAAAAACTTGTAGAAAATGCCGAAAAAAAGTTCGGCTACATCTGTACGGCAGGCGGGGCAATGGTTAGATTCCTTTCTGGAAAAGAACTTCCTCTTATAAAAGCTTTGAAAAAAGCTTTTAGGAAGGTTGAAAAATGATACGTGAGTTTTCCCTCCCTTATGGCAAGAGGCAATTACCGGTTAAATTGCCTCTTGCTGGGTTTGCAGGTGAGTTTTTGCCAATAAGGCACGTTTCAGGAAAAACCGATGAAGAAATCATTGAACATGCCCTGGACAATCCTGTTGCTTCTAAAAGGGTGGAGGAACTCGTTAAACCAGGCCAAAAGGTTGTGATAGTAACAAGTGATATGACGCGTCCCTGCCCCAGCGATGTAATGTTACCCCCGCTTTTAACCCGATTGAATAAAGCTGGTGTTCCGGATGATCATATCACTATTGTTATAGCGCTGGGGCTGCACAGAAAAATGACTGATGAAGAGCTCAGAAGAATCGTAGGTGAAAGTGTTTTCAATCGAGTCAAGGTAATCAACCATGATGCCGATGATGTAGTTCAAGTAGGAGTTACCAGCAGAGGTACCCCTGTTGAAATCTTTAGACCCGTTGTTGAAGCAGACTTTCTTATTTGCTTGGGAAACGTTGAATTCCATTATTTTGCTGGGTTCTCTGGTGGTGCCAAAGCTATTATTCCTGGTGTTGCTTCTGCCAGGACAATTCGCCAGAACCATTCTCACATGATCGAGGATGGTGCGGTTACTGCCAATATAAAAAACAATCCCGTAAGGTTAGATATTGAAGAAGGAGTCAAATTCATCGGAATAGATTTCATCTTAAATGTAATCGTTGATGAAAACCACAAAATTGTAGCTGCTGCATCGGGAGACTGGATTCAAGCTCACAGATTTCTTTCCAGAAGACTTGAAGAAACCGGGGCTATCTATATTGACAAAAAGGTGGATATTGCCGTTGTCAGTGCTGGTGGTTTTCCCAAAGATATAAATCTTTACCAGGCACAAAAGGCAATCGATAACTGCGCTGGAATTCTCAAGAAAGATGGAATAATGATCCTGCTGGCAGAATGCCCCGAAGGTTATGGAAGTGAAACTTTCAGACAGTGGATAACTTCCGGAAAAAAACCAGAAGAATTGATACAGGACATAAAAAACAAATTCGTTCTTGGGGGACACAAAGCGGCAGCAATAGCAAAAGTTGCCATGAAATCCAGAATATTCCTGGTAACTTCCGAAAAGTTAGCGAATGAAAAACTTACAGGGATCGAAATTTTTACGGATGCGGATAAGGCAATATCAAAAGCTTTTGAAATGAAAGGTGAGAAGGCTGAGTATGCTGTCTTCCCGCTTGGAGCTTCAACTTTACCGAGAGTTAAGAGAGGTGAGAACTGAATAATGCTGACAGAAAAAGAAATCAGGGAACTCGAGAAGTTTGCTCTTGAAATTCGGATACAAACATTAAAAGAATTAGGATATCTCGGTTTTGGGCATATCGGTGGTGCCATGTCAATCGTTGAGCTTCTGGCCGTTCTCTATGGGAAGGAAATGAGATACGACCCAAAAAACCCAAAATGGGACGGTCGGGATTGGTTCATTCTTTCTAAAGGACATGCAGGGCCGGCACTTTACGCAACGCTCGCTTTGAAAGGGTTCTTTTCTATTGATCTACTGAAAACGCTGAATCAGGGCGGGACGAACCTTCCAAGTCACTGTGACAGAAACAAAACACCCGGTATAGACATGAGCACAGGCTCTCTAGGTCAGGGAATCTCCATGGGAATCGGTGTTGCTCTGGGTTTTAAGATGGACGGTAAAAGCAATTACGTTTATGTCGTTCTTGGAGATGGAGAATGCCAGGAAGGACAGGTTTGGGAAGCGGCGCTTTACGGTGGAAATGCCAAACTTGACAACCTTATAGTTTTCGTTGATTACAACAAGCAGCAGCTCGATGGCTACATCGACGATATCAACCCATTGGGAGATCTTAGAGAGAAGTGGGAAGTATTCGGATGGCATAGTCAAGAAGTCGATGGCCACAACGTTGCAGAGATTTATGATGCCATCCAGAAGGCCAAGAAAACAAAAGGGAAAAGCTCTGTAATTATCCTTCATACAATAAAAGGAAAAGGCTGCAGTTTCGCCGAAGGTATTGAGTTGAACCATCATATGAAATTCACAGAAGAACAAATAGAACAAGCAATAAAGCCTCTTGAAGAAGAACTCCGCAGGAAAGAAAGGGATCTCGCATGACAGTAAAAATTGTTAAAAATAGAATCCCCGATACTGAGATGATGAGGGACGTTTATATCCAGAATCTCATAGAACTGGCAAAAAAGGATAAAAATATCGTCGTTCTGGATGCCGATTTGATGCATTCGAATGCCACCCACAAATTTCTCAAAGAATTCCCAGACAGAACAATCAACGTAGGTGTTCAGGAAGCTAATATGATAGGTATCGCCGGAGGGCTTTCCGCTACCGGGAAGATTCCTTTCACCCATACTTTCGCCTGTTTCAATACCAGAAGAGCCCTGGATCAGATCTATATTTCGATTGCTTATGCACAACTGAATGCGAAACTGATCGGAACAGATCCAGGAATAACCGCTTCTTACAACGGCGGTACTCATATGCCTTTAGAAGATGTTGGGATAATGCGCGGAATCCCCAACATGACTATTGTTGAACCTGTTGATAACGTCATGATGAAAAACATCCTCAAAGACATAACATACACGTATGGGCCTTTTTACGTCAGGGTTTCCAGAAAGTTCCCGGTGAAGATATACGAAGAAGGTTCCACCTTTGAAATAGGCAAAGGCATCATCTTACGTAATGGAAAAGACGTGACGATAATAGCCTCAGGCATTATGGTGGCTGAAGCTCTCGACGCTGCTGACATCCTTGAAAAAGAAGGTATTGACGCCAGAGTGGTGAACATATTCACCATCAAGCCCATCGACAGAGAACTCATTACTTTATGTGCCGAGGAGACAGGAGCCGTCGTCACCGCAGAAAATCACAACATCCATAACGGTCTTGGTTCCGCTGTTGCTGAGGTTCTTGTAGAAAATTGTCCTGTTCCTATGGAAAGGGTTGGAGTTTTTGATCTCTTCGGCGAAGTCGGAAGTGTTGATTATCTCAAGAAACGATTCCAACTTACTTCCAACGATATAGTTAAAAGCGTAAAGAAAGTACTTTCCAGGAAGAAGAGGTGTATGTAATGAGAAAGTACAAAATCGCGGTGATACCGGGTGACGGGATAGGCGTAGATGTTATTAACGAAGGGCTAAAAATCCTCGAAACAGCTAAAGAACTCCACGGTGGCTTTGATTTTGAATACACCCATTTGCCCTGGGGCTGTGAATATTACAAAAAAACCGGAAGAATGATGCCTGAAGACGGTTTGAGAATCCTGAAAGATCATGAGGCTATATATCTTGGTGCTGTCGGATTCCCAGGTGTACCGGATCATGTGTCATTGTGGGGACTGCTTCTGCCTATAAGAAAGGAATTCGATGAATACATAAACCTGAGACCGATAAAGTTGTTGAAGGGCATACAGGGCCCCCTGAGAAAAGGCCCTGAGGATATAGATTTCGTTGTCGTCAGGGAAAACGTTGAAGGGGAGTACTCCGGAGTTGGAGGTCTGGCGTATCAGGGAACTGCATCCGAAATCGCGTTGCAAACCAATGTATTTACGCGTTTTGGAACGGAACGAGTTATGAGATATGCCTTCGAACTGGCAAGAAAGAGAAAGAAAAAACTTATATCCGCCACAAAATCTAACGCTTTGAATTACAGCATGGTCTTCTGGGACAGGGTTTTCAACGAAGTTGCCAAAGATTACCAAGACGTTCAAACACAGGTTATGCACGTTGATGCTTTGTCTGGATACTTCATTTTGCATCCTGAAAGGATAGATGTGGTCGTTGCATCAAATCTTTTCGGGGATATTCTAACGGATCTAGGATCCGCAATGCAGGGAAGCATCGGTATAGCACCCGGTGCCAACATCAATCCAGAGAGAAAGTATCCTTCCATGTTTGAGCCCGTTCATGGTTCCGCACCAGATGTTGCTGGCAAGGGAATAGCAAATCCTATCGGAGCCATATGGGCCGCTTCCATGATGCTTGACTTTTTGGGAGTACCTGAAGCTGCCAAATTGATATTCGATGCTATGGAAGCAGTTACAGAGGAAGGAAAATACCTGACCGTAGATCTGGGCGGAAATTCAACTACCCAGGAAGTAGGAGAGGCCATAAGAAATAAAATGAGAGAACTCGTGTGAATTTCAGAGGGGGCGGATGGTGATGTTTCTACTCAAACCAGATGGAATTTTTCAATGGGGATATACGTCAATTACAGAGGAAGGAGAAGCATCTGGAAATACCATGATGGATTTTGGCATCTTGCGTCTCGAAGCTGGTAAAACCTATGAATGTTCCCTTCCGAAAGAACGTGCATTTCTCTTGCTAAGTGGAAATGTTATTTTCTTTTTCAATGAAGAGAAACGAGAAGCAAAAAGAAATTCCCTTTTTGATGAAGGCCCAACGTGTTTGCACGTCCCACAAAAGACTCCCGTGAAGATCGAGGCTGTGAGTGATTCGGAGATCGCGATCGTTCGCACGACTAACGATAAAACTTTTCCATCGCGTTTGTACACCCCATACGATGTAGAAGACGAATACCGCGGGCAGGGTACCATGCAGGAAACCTCAACCCGTATAGTCAGAACTATATTCGACATAAACAACGCACCAGACGCGAAACTGGTTCTTGGCGAGGTTGTGAATTTTCCGGGTAAATGGTCGAGTTACCCGCCACATCACCATCCTCAACCAGAAATCTATCACTACCGTTTCTTACCCGAACAGGGTTTTGGTTTCGCGATGCTTGGAGATGAAGTTTTTAAAGTCAGAAATGGCTACACAGTGAAAATACTAAACGATCTATCACACCCTCAGGTAAGTGCTCCTGGTTATGCAATGTATTACATATGGGCAATTCGCCATCTTGATGATAATCCTTACATAACACCGGTTTTCGAACCAGAACATACATGGGTCATGAACAAGAATGCGCCCATATGGACAAAGAGAGGTGAATGATCCTTGAAAACAATTCGGTTGACTACGGCTCAAGCCTTACTGAAATTTCTTGATGCTCAGTATGTTGAATTGGACGGGGAAGAACACAAATTTGTCAAAGGGGTTTACGGTATATTTGGCCACGGTAACCTTCTTGGTATCGGTGAAGCTCTGGAAAATATGAAGGATCTTTCTTTAACGTTCTACCAGGGACACAACGAACAGGGCATTGTTCATGCCGCTACCGCCTATGCAAAACAAAAAAACCGCCTCGAAATATTCGCCTGTACCAGCTCCATTGGTCCTGGAGCACTTAATATGGTTGTCGGAGCTGCAACGGCCACCGTAAATAGGATTCCTGTTTTGTTGTTACCGGGAGATACTTTCGCTGACAGACAACCCGATCCCGTTCTTCAACAAATTGAAATGCCTTACAATCCAACAATAACGTCTAATGATGCTTTTAAGGCTGTAAGCAAATACTGGGACAGGATAGAAAGGCCTGAGCAGCTTATGTCCGCTGCTCTGAATGCAATGAGGGTTCTTACAGATCCAGCCGAAACAGGAGCGGTTACCCTCTGTCTTCCACAGGACGTTCAGGGAGAAGCTTACGATTACCCGGTCGAATTTTTCGAAAAGAGGGTTCATCATATAGACCGCCGTCCACCTTCTCTACCCGCTCTTGAGAGAGCTGTCGATTTGATCCTTCAAAAGAAGAAACCTTTGATCATAGCCGGTGGAGGTGTGCATTATTCACTAGCAGTAGAAGAGCTTCGAGAATTTGCGGAAGCCTTCAACATTCCGGTGAGCGTAACGCAGGCCGGTAAGAGCGTTATGTTGTGGGATCATCCTTTAAATATGGGAGGCGTCGGAACTACCGGTACCCTGGCTGCAAATATTCTTGCAAAAGAAGCAGACCTGATTATAGCTATCGGTACGCGCCTCATGGATTTCCCAACTGCTTCCAAAACAGCTTTCCAGAATCCGGATGTCAAAATTTTGAGCATAAACGTAAATCCATTCGATGGTCTGAAAATGGATGCAGAGTATTTGAATGCTGATGCAAAACTTGCCCTTAAAGAACTCAAAAGAATCCTTAAGGAGAAAAGCTATCGCTCCGGACATTCCGAAGAAAGGCTGAAAGAACTCAAAGCTCAGTGGGATCGTGAGGTAGATAGACTTTATTCTTTGAGATCTGATAAAGGAATTCCTCAAACAGCCGCACTTGGTGTCATAAATGAATTCGCGACAGAAAATGACATCTTTGTTGCTGCCGCTGGCAGTCTACCGGGAGATCTCCACAGACTCTGGAGATGTAAGGGAATCAAGACGTATCACATGGAATACGGTTTTTCATGTATGGGTTACGAGGTTTCCGGTACCTTCGGTGTTAAGATGGCTGAACCCGAAAAAGAGGCATTCGCTCTTCTGAGCGATGGAAGCTTCCTCATGCTCCATTCCGAACTCATCACCAGTCTTCAAGAAGGCAAAAAGATAAACGTGATAATTCTCGACAACGGAGGCTTCCAGAGTATAAACAGCTTGCAAAAAGGACATGGAAGTAAAACAGGTTTTGGAAACGAATTACGTTATCGTTCTAAAACCACCGGAAAACTTGATGGAGACTATATGAAGATCGATTTCGCAGGTATAGCAAAAAGTCTTGGCGCAAAAGCCTACACGGCAAGAACTATTGAAGAACTGAAAGACGCTCTCGAAAAAGCTAGAAAAGAAGACATAAGTGTTCTTATAGACGTTAAGGTACTTCCCGGCACGCAATCAGGAGGTTATGAGTCCTGGTGGAGAGTTGGCGTTGCAGAGGTTTCAGAAAGTGATACCGTAAGGAAAGCCTTTGAAGAAAACCAGAAATACATGAAGAAAGCCAGAAAATGGTAATCGAGGGGGAGTTCTTGTGGTCGTAAGAGAGGATATAGGGTTAGGAATTGCTCCGATTGGATGGACCAACGACGACATGCCAGAACTTGGTGGAGATATTCCTTTTGAACAATGCATCGACGAAATGGCAGAAGCAAAATTTGAAGGGTGTGAGGTTGGAAACAAATTCCCAAGAGATCCTGAGGTATTAAGAGCTGCTCTTGAACCGAGAGGCCTTCAGGTAGCCAGCGCCTGGTTCAGCACCTTCTTTACCACCAAAGATCCCGAAGAAACCTATACTGCCTTTCTGAAACACCGCGACTTTCTCCATGCAATGGGCGCAAAAGTTATTGTCGTTTCTGAGACTGGAAAATCTATTCAGGGGGAGATAAACACCCCCCTGCACAGCGCAAAACCTATCTTCAGTGACATGGATTGGAAAAAACTGGTGGATGGACTTCATGAATTGGGAAAACTGGCTGCGGAAAAAGGTATGAAAATTGTTTTCCACCATCACATGGGTACGGGCGTTCAGACTTACGAAGAAATCCGAAAACTCATGGAACTCACTGATCCAGAACTCGTTTACCTCCTTGTAGATACCGGTCACATGGTCTTCGCTGGTGGAGATCCTGTTGAATTAATAAAAGAGTTTGGCCCAAGAATTAAACACGTTCATTTCAAAGATTTACGAAAAGACGTAATGGAACGCTCTTTCAAAGATGATCTTAGTTTTCTAAATTCTGTTAAACTCGGGGTTTTCACGGTCCCCGGCGACGGAACGATTGATTTTGTTCCAATCGTAAAAGCACTGGATGAAATAGATTACAAGGGCTGGATTATTGTCGAAGCCGAACAGGATCCGAAGCTTGCGCCACCACTTGAATACGCAATAAAAGCCAGGAATTATCTATCCAGTGTACTGGGATTTTAGGAGGAGAAAGATATGGCGAAGAAAAGCAAAGTGAAGATAGGGGTTATAGGTGCCGGGAGAATCGGAAAGATACATATCGAAAACCTCGTTAAAAATGTTCCTGATGCCGAGGTTACTATCATTGCCGATCCCCTTGTAAATGAAACAAAAGAATGGGCGAAAGAGTTTGGTATAGAAAGAGTGGTATCCGATCCTTACGAAGTCATAGCGGATCCAGAAGTTGATGCAGTTGTTGTCTGTAGTCCAACTAACACTCACGCTGATTTGATTGTTGCCACAGCAAAAGCGGGAAAAGATATCTTCTGCGAAAAACCAATTGATCTGGATCTTAAAAAGACGATAGAAGCTTTGAGGGTCGTCGAGGAAACCGGCGTAAAACTTCAAATAGGATTCAACAGGCGCTTCGACCATAATTTCAGGAAAATCAAGAAACTCATCGAAGATGGAAAACTGGGAAACGTTCACATAGTGAATATAACATCCAGAGATCCCAATCCCCCCTCGATAGACTATGTAAAGAGCTCGGGCGGCATATTCATGGATATGACTATCCACGATTTCGACATGGCCAGATACCTTGTAGGTAGTGAGGTAACCGAAGTTTATGCTGTTGGAGGTGTAATGGTCGATCCGAGAATCGGAGAGGCTGGAGACTTTGATACAGCTGCTGTAGTCCTCAAATTTGAGAATGGTGCCACATGTCTCATAGATAACAGTAGAAAAGCCGTTTATGGTTATGACCAGAGAGTTGAGGTTTTCGGTTCCAGAGGAAACGCAATGGCTTTAAATGACAGACCGACAAACGTTGTAGTTAGTACTGAAGAGGGTGTTTCAAGTGACAAGCCCCTATATTTCTTCCTCGAAAGATACATGAAATCTTTCGAGGAAGAGATGAAGAACTTTATTGACGCTCTAACAAAGAACAAAGAATTGCCTGTCACCGGGAATGATGGACTCAAAGCTATCATCATTGCCAAAGCAGCAACATTATCCGCTAAAGAAAAAAGACCTGTCAGGATAGAGGAAATAGAAAAAACTGCGCTGGGTTAAGTGCTTTGGTACGACGAGATAAGCTTCGTGAATGTTGATGCTGTACTACAACTCCTATTACCACCAATTTAAGGAGGTGATACTTGGGGGGATCCGAACGCGGTTCAAATCAAAAGGGTTAGCCATGTATAGGTTCCGTGGAGAAAGGGTGCTTTTATTTTGGATTGTTTATCAAAATTGAAAGAAGGAGGGAATTACTTATGAAAAGGTCTTTTTGGTTGTTAGTACTGTTGCTTATGCTGGGGACTTCATTGCTTGCGGTTCAAACAATTAAACTTGTTGCCTGGACTGTTGGACCAGATGATCCATCCATCAACAGAAAGCTGAACCTCGATAGAGCAGCCGAAATGCTCAATGCTATGCTGGAGGCTTCAGGTTCGGACATAAGAATCGAACTCGTATCTTCTTTTGACTCGACGGATTGGTCTTCCTACAAACAGAGAGCGTTAATCGCTTTCCAATCCCCGGACCAGCAATTGGACATCATCACAAGTGGACATGACGATATCGGCATGTGGGCAAAAGCCGGATACGTCAGACCTCTTGACGAATACATCAAAAAGTTCTGGAATCTTGGATTCTACGACATTATTCCGTCACTGTGGGAAGCCATGAAATTCAAAGGAAAGATTTATGGTGTTCCACAGGACACTGAAGCAAGACCTTTCTACGCAAGAAAAGACAAACTTCTGGCTATGGGTTACACTGAAGAAGAAATAGCTGACATGATGGAAAAATTTGCCACTGGTGAATACACACTTTACGACGCCGTGAAGATATCACAGGAAGCAATCAAAGCAGGAGTCGTTAAGTGGGGAATCTGGCACAGACCAAAACCCGGTGTGGATTACTTCCAGATCTTCAATTCCTTCGGTGTTCAGTATTATGATCCCGATCAGGGTAAATTGGTATTCGACAAGGCCGGTTATTTGAAAGCATTCCAGTTCTTCTATGACATTTGCAATACCTACAAAGTCACTCCAAAGAACCTCATCGGTACACCATGGAACACAATACACAGATCCTTTGCTGGTCCCGAAGGAGACGTACTCTTCTACCTCGGAGGAACCTGGAACGTTGCCGAATGGATGAATATGTTCGGTTACACAAAAGAAGATATAAAAGCGAAGTTTACCTACACTCTCGTACCCAGCGCTGAAAAAGGGAAACCCGGTAACACCATTTCCCATCCGGTTGCATACATGGTTACATCAAAATCAAAATATCCAGAACTTGCCACACTACTTATTCTTCTCGCGTCCGATGCAAGGTTGAACGCAATTCACGCAGTAAACAGCGGTCACCTGGCAATCAGATATGCTGAACTTTCACTGCCAATGTACGCGGAAGATGATTTCTTAACCGACACCGCAAAGAAACTCCTACCCTACGCCACATTCGCTCCTAACAACGACAGATTCAATGAATACAACAAAATCATATTCGATGCTATGACCGGTCTTGAATCCGGAAAGATGACTCCTAAATTTGCCGTAGAATGGGTAGTTCAGCGTTTGAGAGCCCAGCTAAAGGATGAAGTAATAATTAAGTAATCACCGTTCTTTCCCGTCCTCGCACACTCGTTTTGAGTGTGCGGGGTTATTTCCCTTGTTTTTGGACTCTTTTTGAAGGGAGGAAGTGCTTCTTGTTGCACGTCGACATATGAAAAGCAAAGCAGTCGTTTATAAAAGATCCAGATTAAAAACCCGTTTTACACTGGCAACCTTTATTATGCCAGCATTACTGCTTACCGTGGTATTCTTTTTCATACCGGTTATTTTAACGGTTATTCTATCTTTAACCTCGATGGATTATAGATTCAACTGGGATTTCGTGGGGATACAGAACTTCATAGACATGTTTAGAGATTTCATGATCAAGGGAGTCATCAAGAACACGATCATATATGTCGCTTTTACCCTTGCATTTTTCAATGTCGGTTTGTCTCTTGTTCTTTCGATTTTAACGACAAGTATAGGAGATCGTGGTGGCACCATCTTCAGGCTCATCTGGATGATGCCCCGATTAACTCCATCTGTCGTTTATGGATTGCTCTGGCTGTGGATCTTCGATCCCACAAAGTACGGTTTGATAAATGGAATACGTTCAGCCCTTTTCAACGGGGTAGAACCTATTGATTTCTTGTGGCAACATCCTATGCTCATTATCATCATCGCCAACGGGTTCGTTGGTGCTTCGTTTGGAATGATCTTATTTACCTCTGCGATTAAATCTATTCCAAAGGATTATTTATATGCAGCAAGTGTAGATGGAGCTAGCTGGTTTTACAGATTAAGAAAGATCATTCTCCCATTGCTAAAATGGCAGATACTTTTTACAACGGCATACCAAACGTTATCACTTCTTACATCCTTCGAATACATTCTCATAATCACCGACGGTGGCCCTGTGTTCTCAACAGAAGTCTGGGCACTTTACACATACCATAATGCTTTTGAAAACTTTAGATTTGGTTTCGGAGCAGCTCTTTCATTAGTACTGGTAGTAATTGGTCTGGTAGCTTCTCTGGTGTATTTGAAAATATTCAGATTCAAGGAAATGATTCAAGAACCACGGATAGAGGTTGATGCATGATGGAAAAAACGACAGGAAGAACATATAAAATCACCTTTTTTCAAAGAAAGAAAGAGAAAATTGCAAGCCTGGTAATCTACACCATTCTAATCGTTGTAAGTCTCCCAATTGTTCTCGGATACCTTTGGCTTTTCTTGAGTTCTTTTTCTGAAAATATGAAGTACGGAATCATTCCCACAAAGTTAACCCTTCACAACTGGAGATTTCTCTGGGAGTCAATCGCTGGCTATCCAAATATATGGCATATCACACTCAACACGCTTATCGTAGCTTTAATGGTCATGTTCCTGGAATTATTCATCACAAGCTTCGCTGGTTATGCTCTTTCACGTTTCAAATTCAAAGGTAGACGAACGATGCTGATGGGGATACTGGTTCTTCATTCTTTCCCATCCGTGTCACTTCTGGTAGCTATTTACTACGTTCTTAAGGTTTTAGGACTCATTAACAACCTGTGGGGAGTAATATTACTAAAGGCAGCACTGGAAATCCCATGGGGGGCCTGGATCATGAAAGGCTTTTACGATCAACTGCCCTGGGAACTTGAATGGGCTGGGGTAGTGGACGGTTATTCTCGAATCCAGGTTTTCTTCAAAGTCATTCTTCCTCTGGTAAAACCCGGTCTTGCCGTGACCGCGATTTTTGGGTTCCTCTCCGGTTGGGGAGAATTCATCTTTATCAACACTTTCATTCTCGACCAACAAACCTGGACATTATCAAGGCTAATTAAAGGTGTAATCGGAGACTTCAGGTTTGTCGACTATGGTCTTCTTACAGCAGTATCTTTGTTTTACATGCTCCCAACACTCGTATTCTACCTCTTTACGAATAAATACCTGTTAGAAGTCAATATAACCGGTACGAAAGGATAAAGATAAGGAGTGAGTTTATGGCACGTATCGTTCTTAAAGATCTCCACAAACATTTTGGAAAAGTTAGAGCTGTTGATGGAATAAACCTTGATGTTGAAGATGGGGAATTCACAGTGTTTCTGGGTCCATCTGGTTGTGGTAAAACAACAACCCTGTTAATGCTCGCTGGAATTTACAAACCAACAAAGGGTGAGATCTTTTTCGATGGTTATTTAATGAACGATGTACCTCCAAAAGATCGGGAAATTGGGATGGTTTTTCAAAGTTATGCCCTCTATCCACATATGACTCTGTACGATAACATAGCGTTCCCACTGAGAGCAATGAAAGTTAAAAAGGATGAAATCGATCGTCGAGTTAAAGAAGTAACCAAAAATCTTGACATAGGAAAACTTTTAGACAGGAAACCTCACCAAATTTCTGGAGGACAGCAGCAAAGGGTCGCTATTGCACGCGCGTTGATTAAAAGGCCAAAAATCCTTCTCTTTGATGAACCACTCTCTAACCTCGACGCAGCTTTAAGAGCCTATATGCGTGCGGAGATTAAGAAACTTCAGCATGATCTTGGAATCACCACCGTTTACGTTACCCATGACCAGGTTGAAGCAATGACCATGGCCGATAGAATTGCTGTCTTCTCCACGGGAAAGATTCAACAGTACGATACTCCGGAGAATATTTATAACAAACCTGCCAACGTTTTTGTAGCAAAATTTGTGGGAACACCCGCTATGAATATCATAGATGCAACGGTAATTCTGGAAAACGGCAGCTTCTACGTTGTAAACGGCAGTATAAAGCTCAAAACAAGAAAAGAACGAGCAGAAAAACTTGAAAAACTCATCGGCAAGAAATTGAAGTTTGGAATTCGTCCTGAGCATATCAAACTGTCCCCAAAACCACTGGACGAAAATTCGATCAAAGCCGTTGTCTACATATTGGAACCTCTGGGAAGAGAGATCATCTACAACATCAAAATTGGAGACGTGATCTTCAAAGTACTTACTGAAGAACGTATGGATCTGCATCCCGGTGATCAAATATATATGAATATCAGTCTCGATAATTATCACCTTTTCGATGCGGAAACAGGGGAATCCATTTTCTTTAAGTCCTGAGGCTATATAAAAAACAACCACAAACGTTTTTGGAGGACTGATTTTGAGATGATCAAAGGGATAGGTATAAATGTGGACACTAAAAGGATTAATGGATCAATCGCGAGGTTTGAAAATGAACTGGCATTTTTTCAGTCCGTAGGTTTCGATTATGTTGAACTTCCACCTGCTGGCCTCGATGTAATTTACTGGGGTAAGATACGAAGCAAACAGGTGGAACGAATTAAAAAGATACTATCCAGATTCAAGTTTCGATACACCGTTCACACTCCTGATCCAGTGAATTTGAAGGACAAAATGGATGTATCACATCGAGAGGTCATGGAAGCGACTATCGAATTTGCACATGAAGTAGGTGCCGAAGTTATCGTTTATCATCTTGGAGAATTCTATCCCGATTCGGAAATCACCGAAAAAGAACAGGAATCCGCCGAGATTGAAGATCTCAGACAACTCGCCGATATTGCACACAAGTACGGAATACTGATAGGTGCAGAGAATCTTACACAAACCATGTCAGATGTAAATCGGTTTATAGAGCTGGTTGATCATCCAGCTCTGCGGGTCGTTATGGATATTGGGCATCTTTTCCTGGCATGTAATTATTTCAAAGTGGATTTTCTCGAACAAATCGAGATCGGTCTGAAATACGCTGTTGAACTCCATGTTCATGATAATTTCGGCAAGTTGCCCTCTGTTCATTTACGAAACATTTCTAACAATGAATCCTTCAGTTTTACATACGGAATAGGTGACCTTCACCTACCACCCGGCGAAGGAGCTATTCCCTTTGATGAGGTATTCTCACTGATAAAAGCTTCACAATTTGATGGAGTGGTTACAGTAGAAATGAACAGCAAAGATCGTTTTGAAGATGAGTATGCGAAAACTCTCAAATTCCTTCGGGAAAAGCTGATGTAGCATTCGGAAAAGAATGGAGGAATCATCGTGAAAATTTCTTTTGTTGGGCACGTATCAAAGGATATCAATGTTGTTCTGGGTAAGAAAAGTATCGTTCCTGGTGGCGGCGTGTTTTTTGGCAGTATCGCCGTCACCAATCTTGGAGAAAATGCAATGGTTTACACAAAATGTTCTGCCGATGATAGACCTTTATTCAAAACGATGGAAGAAACCGGTGTTGAAGTTCAATTCCTACCAAGTCCTTCTTCCACCAGTATCGAGAATGTTTATCCAACGACAAATCCGGATGACAGATACAGCAGAATACTTTCCCTCGCCGCACCGTTTGAAGCAGAAGAATTAGAGGATCTCAACGAAGAATTTGTACACATAAATCCATTATGGCATGGTGAATTTCCTGAAGAACTCATTCCAGTTATTAGGAAAAAAACAAAATTTTTAGCTGGAGATGCACAGGGCTTTTTGCGAAATATTGAAAATGGTCAGATGGTTTACAGAGACTGGGAGAGAAAAAAAGAATACTTAAAATACTTTGACCTTTTCAAAGTTGACGTGAATGAAGCCAGGATTCTAACAGGCATCGATAATCTCAAAAAAGCCGTAAAAACCATCCAGGAAACAGGGCCTTCAATGGTCATCGCTACCCATTCGGCTGGTGTGTGTGTTTATGATGGTTCAAAATTCTACGAAGCTCCTTTTGGGGAATGGAAGCTAGAAGGAAGAACAGGTAGAGGCGATACCTGCACAGCGGCTTTTATTGTTGGCTATGCAAAGTTTGATATCGCTACTGCAACTAAATTTGCAGCCAGAATTACCACCGAAAAAATGCAATATCCGGGTCCTTATAGAAAAACTTAAGTACTCAAAAAGAGGAGGAGATTTAAGTAATGAGCAGGGGTTCAGATTCATCACTTGGATTCCCCATTCTCAGTGCGTCAAATCTTAAACCACTTGGTAATGTTGAACTCCCTTTTATAACTTACCATGTTCAAGGGCTGGCAGTTACTGACGAGCATTACTATCTCAGTTCCGTTGATGAAATACACAACAAAGGGTGGCTCTGGAAAATCGACAGATCCTCTCTTGAAATTGTGAAAGTCCTGGACTTAACAAATGAAAATGCTATCGGTGAACTCACAATACATGTTGGTGGCATATACCATGATGGAAATTATCTCTGGGCCCCTGCCGCTGGTTACAGACGAGAATCACCAACCATAATATTCAAAATAGATCCTGAAACCATGGAGATAGCTGACAAAATAAACTTCGGTGATCATATAGGTGCCGTGGCTTCCAATGGCAAGGACAGACTCTATCTTGCCAACTGGGATTCTTTGTACATATATATCACTGATCTCTCAGGGAAAGTAATCAAAAAAATATTGAATCCCGGTATCACACAGAAAATGGGGTACATATGCGCTTATCAGGACATTCATTATGATTTTGAAAGTGGACTGTTATTGTGCAATGGTGATACACGAAAACCCTATAAAGATCCTGATGGATACATATTCGGTTATCCTTACTTCCATGGATATGACGATATCTTTGGAATGGTTGATTGGCTGGATCTGGAAACCGGAAAAGTAGTGAAAAGAGTTGAAACAGGCTTTACCAGTTGCAAGACTGACAGAAACACACTATCCCGCGAAGGTTTTTCATATCACAAAGATGTGATGTATTTCGCTCCTGAGGATAACATTACTACCATATACATGTTCAAACTCATATCTCCAACCGAACCGTACATTCCTTAAAGAAAGGAGAAGTCAGGAGACAATGATAAACATTGAAGAAAATTTGAAAAGAAAACTTGAAAGCTGTGCAGCTGGTATAAGAAACCAGAGATCAAGCAATGTTTTTGAAGAAAGGTACTACATAGGTCCAGAAGATTTGTACGTGAAAAACTACATAAGGTCAAAGCCTATCGCTGTTTTTAACCCCGGAGCACTGGAAAAAAATGGAATGCTCCACGTTTTTCCAAGACTGATATTCGACTACTATAAATACACCTCAAGCGTGGGAGCAATCTCACTGGATATTGAGAAAGTGATAAAAGGCAAGATAAACCAGCCAATAGAAACAGAGATAATTCTGTGGCCACAACATTTGTGGGAGTTCCTTGGGTGTGAAGATGCGAGAGTTTCCTTAAATGATGATAATTTGTACATGCTCTACACAGGTAAAGGGTACTTCTACGGTGAAAACAACAAGTTAACCAGGCGAGATGTTCTTGGCTTTGCGGAGTTCACAGATACATACGAGCTAAAAAGAAGAGGATATTTTAAAATAAGCAACGGTAATGAAGATTTCTTTCCGGTATCTAACAAAGACAGCGCTTTTATAAACATCGATGGAAATGACGCAACAATGCTCATCAGAATAGAGGTTCAGGACACACTTGCGTGTTGGCGTGCCAGAGCAGATATGGAAACACTGACACTGAATGCGGAGAGTATAGAACCCGTACTGTTACCAGAAAAATGGGAGCATAAAGTTGGTTGGTCAACAAACACAGTAAAGATATCCGACAACGAATATCTGGTTGGATGGCACGCTGTGCTGAAAGATAATTTGTCCTACAAAAACGGACTTGCCCTTGTAGATAAAGATGGTAAGCTTCTGGCAATCAGCGATTACCTGCTTTTTCCCACCGGCCTAAATGAAGAGTATGGAGATAGAGCTATGGTCATCTTCGGTGATGGATTGGTTTTATATAATGACTATCTCCTGTGGATCGGTGGGGTAAGTGATTATTGCATAGGGATATTCATTGCCAGGCTGGAAGATGTTATGAAAGAATTAAAACCTTACAGTAACCATTGATGTTTGAAGGAACAACAATAAAAATCGACTACCCCATTTTTTGATATAGAGTAGTCGATTTTTATTATGATCTCATATACGTAGTTCTCAAATGAATACTGTAGAATAAGAAATACAAGAGTTTCCACCTGCAAAATTAACATAAAGGAACATGACAATCATAATACCAACGACAAATATTTGGGGTTTTCCTGAAAAAGAGGGTGAAAAGGTGCTTTTCCCACAACGGGTTGAACAGCTAAAAAATTTCATCACTAATGAAGGAGCCGAAGGGCTACTTATCAGTCGATGTGATAACTTTTCATGGTTTACCTTCGGGGGCAGAAACCATATTACCCTGAACACAGTAGAGGGCGTAGCCAGTATTCTGTTAACTAGGGAAAAGATATACCTTTTCGTCGACAATATAGAAAAAGAACGGCTGAGAAAGGAAGAAATAGCCCCTGAGATATGGAAAGAACTGGAAGTGATCGAATACGATTGGTGGAAGAGTGAAAGAACCGCTATTATGCCTTAACCATTGATGTTTGAAGGAACAACAATAAAAATCGACTACCCCATTTTTTGAGATAGAGTAGTCGATTTTTATTATGATCTCATATACGTAGTTCTCAAATGAATACTGTAGAATAAGAAATACAAGAGTTTCCACCTGCAAAATTAACATAAAGGAACATGACAATCATAATACCAACGACAAATATTTGGGGTTTTCCTGAAAAAGAGGGTGAAAAGGTGCTTTTCCCACAACGGGTTGAACAGCTAAGAAATTTCATCACTAATGAAGGAGCCGAAGGGCTACTTATCAGTCGATGTGATAACTTTTCATGGTTTACCTTCGGGGGCAGAAACCATATTACCCTGAACTCAGTAGAGGGCGTAGCCAGTATTCTGTTAACTAGAGAAAAAATATACCTTTTCGTCGACAATATAGAAAAAGAACGGCTGAGAAAGGAAGAAATAGCCCCTGAGATATGGAAAGAACTGGAAGTGATCGAATATGATTGGTGGAAGAGTGAAAGAACCGCTATTATGCCTTTTCTGGAAGACAAAAAAATTTTGTCAGATACGGGTCGATACGGTACAATCAATGTCGCGTCTAAAATTGATCCCTTCAGATATGTTCTCACAAAGCCTGAGATAGAAACTTACCGGGAATTGGGCAGAATTTGTGATCATATAATGAACCGGGAAATAAGAAAACTATCTCCAGATGTTACAGAACTGGAAGTTCAGGGACGCTTTTATCATAGTCTCGCTGCCGAAGGAATTGAACCTTTGCTGACCATCGTTTTTGGTGATGAAAGTGCTCTTCTCTATCGCCATAATCTCTCAAGAAAGGTTCCTCTCGGAAAAAAGGCCTTTGTCAGTATCTGCGCAAGAAAAAAAGGGCTTGTACTTTCTTGCACTCGTTCGATCATGTTTGAAAAGAACAAAAAATACATAAAACAGCACCTGGATAATTGCTATGTTGATGCCGTTGCTATCGCCAATTCCATACCCGGAACAAAACTTTCACAGCTTTCTGATATGCTAAAACAGGCCTATGCTAAAGTGGGAAAACCGGAAGAATGGAAGTTACACCATCAGGGGGGATTGGCAGGATACAATCCTCGTGAACTGATAGCCACCAAAGATATAGACTACCCCCTGAGGCCAGGAAATGTTGTAGCCTGGAATCCAACCATCACCGGAACTAAATCAGAAGATACTATCCTGGTTGGAGAAAATGATGTAGAGCTACTTTCTTATCCCGAAAAAAGTGAATGGCCCTCACTTACCTTTGAAATCTATGGAAAAGTTATACGTCGACCGAATATCTTATTGTTATAAACCAAAGGAGAGTATCTCATGAGTACAAAAGAAGAACTGTTTGCTTTAAGGTTTGGAAGAAAAATAAACATCATTCAAGATGAAAAAATAGAGAACGTACATAGATTTATCCTGAAATCCAATTACAATTCGGGTTATCCGGAGAATGACAGAATACCTCTGAGTGTTTACGAAGGCGGTAACAGAGGAACCGTTCTTTTTATACACGGCACAGGTCATCGAAATCTAAAATACCTAAAATGGTTTCCTCAAACTTTCCCAAACTATGGATTCACCGGTGCTTTGATGATTCTTCCGTATCACTTCGCCAGAACCCCGGCCGGCTACAAATCCGGAGAATTGTTTTTAGACCCAAGAACGGATCCTTTGAGAGACCGCTTCGAAAACGCCGTTGTCGATGCTTTAACCTGTATAGAGTTTATTAAGTCCAGGTATCCATCTCCCATATACCTTATGGGTTACAGTTTCGGAGGATTTATCTCGACAATATCCGCAGCACTCGAACCCTCGGTAAAAAAGCTGTCTCTGGTCGTTACCGGTGGAAATTTCTATCACATCACCTGGAAGAGTTTCGCCACCAGGGTTTTGAGAATACGTTATGAAGAAGACCAAACATGTAACCCTGAAAAATGCTTGAATTATCACTCGGAAATCTATCAGGAATATCTCAGCAAACTCAAAGGACCCGGTATTCCCTTTAATAGTGCTCCTATATCCTGTCTGGAATACGATCCCTTAACATATGCACGTTTTGTAAAACAACCAGTGCTGCTGTTGGGTGCAAAATTTGATATTTTCATTCCAAAAGAATCTACCCTCCAGCTTTTCAAAACTCTGCCGAATGCACGACTGAAATGGATCCCTTCCGGTCATCTCAGTTCAATTCTCTTCAAGAAACGCATAATAAAAGACTCTGTCAGCTTCTTTATGGATGATTTTTCGTGAGAAACCAGTTTCCTGTTTTCGGAATCACATTTCGGAGTTTTCTACATTTTTTCGACTTTTCATGTAGAAAATCTTCTATAAAACTTCCATTTTTGGCTTCCATAGAGACTTTAGATTTATGTTCAAAACTTTTCTGCACAAAATTATTTTCTAGAGCCGATTTTAGACGTTATGATGCTCACGTGCTCTAAGTTTTGAACATAACGATATTTGTTTCTTTCCAGGAACTGGGTACAAAATCTCCGAAACACTTATGAAAAGCTGTTTTCGAAAGAAAAAGTTTTGAACATAGAGCTTTTTTACACCAGAAGAGATTTACAGGCTTTTTCTACATAATATGTTCAAAACTCAAGAGTTTTCTACATGGTAGGTAAATTAATTTCAACCGAATTTTCAGAAGTTTTGAACACGGTTTTGAACACCTATATTACTACTATTACTATATAAGTAATAAGTAATAGAAAGACAAAAACACAGAGATTTAACTAAAATTCCCACAGCTATCTCTCAACCATGATAACTAATAAAAAAATGGTTCCCATTATCCACAAACAGGAACCATCCAAAATATATTAAACATATAAAGAAAGCTCTAGAAAAAACTCCCGGAGTAACAACCAATATAACTTTTAATCATAGGGCGATTTGTCACTTACCAAAACAACTACCTCAGCAACCTTCTTAACGCTTCCGTCAGAAACAATCACAAAGACGCTATAATATCCCGGAACATCCGGCGCTACCCACTTTGCAGTATTATTCCTAAATTCAACGAAGGTACCTGATTCGGCACTCCAGTTGAAAACCAATCCATCCTCCGGATATGTAAGACACCTCAAGGTGACGATTCCACCCGGTTCAACAACAAAAGGTTTGGCTGTGAAGGAATTGATCTCAAAGTCACTAACAACTGCTGTTGGGGTGGTTTGAGAACTTGTAACCAGTTCCGGAGAAAGATAAACCTTTGAATCCCAGGTAAGTCCATAGCTAACAATTACTTCCCTTTCCGTATTGGGTTCGAGATTCGAAGTCGTGTAATGGATATCATACTGCCTCGTAATCTGTTTTGCCACAAATTTTATGAGTTCACCAAAAGATTTTGCTGAGTGAATATCAAGAAGTTGACCAGGAATATCTTCTGACAACCTCACAAATTCTTCTTTGTTAGAGGGAACAACCAGGATCAGCGTTGCACCACTTGCAAGAATTTTCTTACGTGTCTCCTCAATTGTTGTACTAGAAAATTTCGTGCCATCTCCTTCAATATGAGGAGAAGCATCTGTTATAAGGATCAAAATCTTTTGGGAGTTATCAAGAAAATTCATGTTCAAAGCTTCATTAAGTGCGTCGAGGGAAATCTCCGGTACATCTCCACCACCGTCAGCAGTTTGACTCTGAAGCAATCTCCTTATTTTTTCAAAGCTTGGGGTTAAATCCGCGGTTAAACGTATCTCATCACCAAAGGTAACCAACCCAACCCTAGCAAGAACACCGTAATTCTCAAGAATATTCGAAAACTCTATAAGGTTTTCAACCATTCCGTTGAGTTCCTGCGTCATACTTCCCGTAGTATCCAAAACAAAAACAACATCAACGAAATTGACCAGTTTTTCAGAAACCAATCGGGGTTCAGTTGTCCCAACAGGAATCCCATCTTCAAAAACATTTATATTCTCTAGAATGTACTTATCGGTACTCTCTATAATCACCTTTACGTCTATATCCGGGAATGAGTTCTTATTTATCTCCAGTATAGAAAGTTTGACATCACTTCTTTCTGGAATCATGTAATTTACTGAAACCTGCGAACCGGTAAGCATATTTTTAAGGATGAGCTGGTTAGGTTCCGAAAAAGTCACAAGAGGATAGCTCAAAGGGGAAATATAAGTAACAGTGGAATAATATTCAGCGAAGGTAAATAACCTCTTCAAGGCCTCCTCAAAAAATTCGCTTTTAAAACTTAAAACCTGTCCACCACTGAGTTTAGCAAGTTCTTCATAAACCGGATCGGGATCATAACGAAGCGTAAAAACTGTCAAATTTCGTTTGATTATATTTTCAACCAGCTTCGGCTTCGCAACCTCGTTGAGTTTGTTCTGGGTTGTGTCTTCATCAGTGAGAAGGATCAGGATTTTCGAAGCATCTTTCCTGAAATCGTAATTTGATGCGATCCAGAGAGCATGTATCTGGCACTCATCTTTGCCACCGGGATACTGTATCGTTTCTTTTAAACGTTCAATGGTTTTCTCAGGTGAGCTTGTAAACCGACTCCCGCCGGTAACAACAAACTCTTTATTTACCTCTGTGCCAAATCCAAGAACGGCAAATCTTGCATCGTAACCGTTCTCGTGAAGCAACCTTACCAGATCCCCTAGTTTTTCTATAACAATCTGCACTTTATCATACATTGTACCCGAATTATCAACGACAAAAACGATGTCAACCGGTTTCTTCTTTTCCTGTGCTTCTGTCTTTATAGAGATTATTTCAGCTGTGGATCCCGCTTCCATAATTTCTATTTCCTCAAGCTCTAATTTCTCACCACTTACAAAAAGAGTAACCTCAGGAAATTTAGAAGAATCAACCTGATGAATCACCAACTGCGAAAATAAAGGGTACGATAAAAACAATAGCAGTAGGATGCTAACAATTTTTCTCATAAACATTCCTCCTCTTGTGAGGTACAACAATGCTATTAGACCTGTTCTCAAACTTTACCTATTTTCTTCAAATGACAGATCCATATATTTTGCAGAGACACCATCGAGGAGGTTGAGCTTTCTACAGAGTTCCTCATGCTGCTCGGAATTTCCAACCAGTTCGAGAATAATTAAACCTACGTCAGAGCAATTATCCAGAACCCCGTCGTGTAAACCAAGTCTGGTTTTAATCAGGCATCCCCAACCTGTTAATAGTTTTTGTACCTTCTCGGCAACATTTTTTCTGTTATCGACAATAATAGCCATGACAGTCTTTATTGGAAGTTTTTCTCCCATGAAATCCCCTCCTTTATTTAGTGGTTAACTCAATTATAGTATATTTCGCTTTCAGGAAGATACGTACTTTGAGAGCTGTTATCAAGAAACCATTTCATTGAGTACTTGCCTTGACGAAAGGAAAGAATGAGAGGATTCTTTAGGAATAAAAAGAGACCGACCGGAGAATTCCGGTCAGCCTTTTCAGATCCTTTTGAAGAGTACTGAAGCGTTATGCCCACCAAATCCAAATGAGTTACTCAGAGCACAGCGTATTTTCTTTTTAACAGCGGTATTTGGGGTATAGTTTAAATCACATTCCGGATCCGGGGTTTTTAGGTTTATGGTAGGTGGAACGGTTTCATTTATTATGGCGAGTACCGTCGCTACTGCCTCAAGCGCTCCGGCGGCACCCAGAGCATGGCCATGCATGGACTTTGTAGAACTTATATTGAGATCTTTTCTCTTCCCAAAGACCTTTTTGATTGCTCTGGTTTCTGTTTTATCGTTTAATGGAGTTGAGGTTCCATGAGCGTTTATGTAGTCTACTTCTTCAGGATTCACTTTCGCACTTTCAAGTGCGAGTCTCATAGCCATAGCCGCTGAAGTACCCTCCAAATCTGGAGCTGTCATGTGATTGGCATCATCTGTGGCACCATAACCAGCTATCTCTGCGTAGATTTTTGCACCTCTTTTTTTGGCGTGTTCGTATTCTTCGAGTACAAGCGTTGCTGAGCCTTCTGCTATGATAAAACCATCGCGATTAGCATCAAATGGTCGGCATGCTTCGTCGGGTGGTTTGGTAGAAAGTGCGGTCATTGAGCCAAATCCTGCAAATGCAAGAGGAGTGATCGTGGATTCCGCACCTCCCGTCAGTGCTACATCCAGTATGCCGTCTCGAATCATTCTGTAGGCTTCACCAATAGCGTTGGTACTTGATGCGCAGGCAGTGGTAACCGTTATATTAACCCCTTTGAAGCCAAATTTTATTGCGAGGGTTCCTGAGGCCATATTTGAAATAGTCATTGGTATGAAGAATGGACTCACTCTTCTTGGCCCTTTGTTCAACAATACTTTGTGTTGCTCTTCGATCAGGTCAAGAGCCCCCATACCAACGCCATAAACAACCCCGGAGCGATATGGTGGGATTTCATCAGGATTTAATCCACTGTCTTCAATAGCCTGCGTAGCGCTTGCCACCGCAAGTTGAATGAATCTGGAGGTTCGTCTGGCTTCTTTGCGATCCATGTATTGGGTAGGATCAAAGTTCTTAACTTCTCCGGCTACTTTTGAATGATATTCTGATGCATCAAAGGCTTTAACCCAATCTATCCCGGAAATGCCGTTCTCCAGAGAGTTCCAGAATTCCGGTACGTTGTTTCCGATCGGGCTAACGATGCCTAGCCCGGTAACTACAACTCTTCTCCCCATTTTATTTATTCCACCCCCAGTTTTTTCAGGTACTCAACGGCGTCTTTGACGGTTTTCAGTGCTCCTGCCTCTTCATCGCTTATCTGTACGCCGAATTCATCCTCAAGTTTCATGACGAGATCGACAAGATCCAGGGAGTCAGCACCGAGATCTTCCACGAACCTTGAATCCAGTTTGACCTCCTCCTTGTCAACTCCAAGGTGCTCCGCAATAACAGAAATTACTTTTTCTTCCATTTTTTTCAGCTCCTTTCTTAAGAAGTTTTATGATTTTATGGGGCTATCCACTATCTGTTGTGTACATCTGAACTGTGATATGTAAAACATTACTGCTAAACTTATGTATCCGCCAGTTCTCTGGCCAATTCTTCTAAGTCAGTTCCATCAGTGGATTTTGCAAAACTGTTTCTGTTGATTCTTCTCATAAATCCGGTGAGAGTTTTACCGGGACCGATTTCAATGAATTTTTCCACACCCATTCCGAGCATTGTATTGATGGATTGTTCCCATTTCACAGGGCTGTAAGCCTGTAAAGCAACCAGTTCTTTGATTTTTTTCGTATCATCTGGATAGGGTTCAGTGGTTACATTCGAGATGACCGGGATTTTTGGAACGGAAACGTTGATAGTGTTGAGAAAGTCTAAAAGGGTATCTCCAACAGGTTTTAGAAATTTTGTGTGGAAAGGGGCGCTGACTCTGAGCGGAACCACTTTTCTTGCGCCCTCATTTTTGAACCTTTCCACTGCTTTTTCAACAAGTTCTTTAAGACCCGAAATGGTTACCTGGCCCGGGCAGTTGTAATTGGCTACCACGAGATCACCTTCCGGAGAGATTTCATTGCAGATCTCCTCGGCTTTTTTGCTGTCTACGCCAATTACCGCAGCCATGCTTCCGACACCTTCCGGTACCTGTGACTGCATCGCTTTTCCTCTCAAGTGAGCTAGCTTAAGAGCATCTTCGTATGAAAGTACTCCAGAAACAGTCAGGGCGGTGATTTCACCAAGGCTAAAGCCGGCTGTTATGTTACATTTTACTCCCATTTCTTCAAGAACCTGAGCTATTGCGAAACTATGGGCTAAAATGGCAGGTTGAGCATTTTCGGTCAACGTGAGTTGATCCTGAGGTCCTTCAAACATGAGTTTCAATATGTCGAAACCGAGAATATCGTTTGCTTGTTCCAGAATATTCTTTGCTGTTTGATAGCGTTTGTAGAGCTCCTTTCCCATTCCAACGTATTGGCTTCCCTGACCTGCGAATATCCATGCATTCATGCGGTTACACCTCCGTGGAGACTGGCAAGTACGTTATTGGCTTCTTCAATTAAATCAGTGATGATTTCTTTTACGGGTTTTATATCCTTTATCATTCCGGCTATCTGACCTGCCATCACGGAACCTTCAGCTATATCTCCTTCCACAACCGCCCTACGAAGTGATCCGAGGGTCAACTTTTCGATTTCCTCGAAAGAGGCTCCGTTTTTTTCTATTTGTAGAAGCTTTCTTGTGAGTTTGTTTCTCAGAGATCTTACCGGGTGACCGGTACTGAGACCCGTTAGAACGCTATCCATAGGCCCTGCTTTTACTATTCTTTTTTTGTATTCAGTGTGGACTGTACATTCTTGTGAACAAACAAAGCGTGTTCCAATCTGTACTCCTGAAGCTCCGAGACAGAAAGCTGCCGCAACACCACGGCCGTCAGCTATTCCTCCAGCAGCGATGACCGGGATAGAAACAGCATCCACAACCTGTGGAATGAGAACCATTGTTGTTAATTTTCCCACATGTCCACCTGCTTCCATCCCCTCAGCTATGACTGCATCGGCACCAAGGTTTTCCATCCTTTTTGCGAGAGAAGGTGAAGCTACCACGGGAATAACTTTTATACCGGCGTTCTTAAATGTGTCCATGTATTTTCCGGGATTGCCTGCTCCTGTGGTAACAACAGGTATTTTTTGTTGACATACAACTTCTATGAGAGAATCAACGTGAGGAGACAACAACATTATGTTGACCCCGAAAGGTTTATCCGTCATTTCTCGAGTTCTTTTAATCTCTTTTTCAAGTTCTTCTGGAGTTAAGTTTCCTGCCGCTATTATTCCAAGACCACCAGCATTCGAGACAGCGGAGACCAGCTCCGCCGTAGAAACCCAGGCCATTCCTCCCTGTAGAATTGGATATTTTATCCCTAGTAACCTTGAAATACTGTTTCTAAGATGCAACTCCATTCCTCCTTCCCGGTTCTCCACTCAACCAGCAAACTTGTCCATGATAAACCAGCACCGTAACTGGTGAAGAGTATTTTTTGACCCTGCTGTAATTTTCCTTCTCTTGTAGCAAGATCTATTGCTATCGGAATAGAAGCCGACCCGGTATTACCGTAATACGTTAGATGTGAAATGATCTTCTCTTCAGGAATTTGTAGAATTTTGTTTGCGGATTCCAAAATTCTTGAATTTGACTGGTGTGGTATGATGAAATCCAGCTCTTCCGGACCGATTCCGGCCTTTTTGAGTGAGTTCTCTATGGAACGTGTTAGTGCACGAACGGCAAAACGAAATACTTCGGTACCTCGCATTTTGATCTTGCTTGTTGTTCCAGCTTTCAATGAAAGACTGTCTTTCCTTTCCACCATGGTTCCAAGATCGTAGCCGATAATAAAGTCGTTACCAGTGGATTTTTCCAAGAGAAGGGCCCCGGCACCATCACCAAAGATGATAGCGGTATCTCTATCGGAAAAATCGAGATGTTTGCTTAGATGTTCTGAAGCGACAACTAAAGCTGTGTTCAGATTGAATTGTTCCATTGCAGAAGATGCTGTTAAAAGTGCTTGAAGAAAACCAGTGCATCCTGAAACCAGATCGAAAGCAAGCTTGGGTTTTATACCCAATTCTTTGGCAATTGAGGAAGAGAGCGATGGGAAGCTTTCCTCCACAGAAGATGAATGAGCAACAATAAAATCAACATTTTTATCAAAATTCTCGAGAGCTTTCAGAGATGCTTTTACAGCCATAGATAGCAGAGTATCTTCAGTTGCAAATCGTCTTTCTTTGATGCCCGTTCGGCGTTCAATCCACTCTGGAGAAATGTCTAGCATTGTGGCTAATTCCTGGTTCGTAACAACTTTGGGCGGTAAATACGCCCCTGTTCCAATAACATTTATTGACATTTTGATCCCCTCCATAATCTCTGCAACTCGTTTTTGTGAGTGCTCTTAACTCATAGCAACAATATGCCATGCTTTTTAAGCAAAAAAACGTTCGATATTCGGTCGGTACTTCCATATTGAACGTACGAAATCTGGACAGCGCATAATCCACATTTTAATGCTATTATTTTTTTGAGGTGATGTTATGTTGAGAGGAAAAGAATATGTTATGTCGGTACTTCCACACAGGGATCCTTTTCTACTTGTTGATGGTGTAATTGAAGAGCAAGAATCAAAAATAGTGGCGTTCAGGGATATCCGGGAGGACGATCCAGTGTTTAAGGGGCATTTTCCGGATTATCCCATTTATCCCGGCGTTCTAATAATTGAAGGGCTAGCTCAGGCTGCCGGGGTATTGCTTATGAAGGAAGCCCAGGGGACACCGCTTTTTATAGGGATTGAGAAAGCCCGATTTAAGAGAGAGGTGAAACCGGGAGATAGGCTCGTTTACGAGGTTGAATTGGTTCGTGAAAGAATGGGGATAGTGACTGTTGAAGGCAAAGCAAAGGTAGAAGAAAAGGTTGTTACCGTTGCCACGATACTTGTGGGAATGAAGAGGTCTTAAATACAGCTCCTTTTTCCGTTCAGTTTTTCGTGCAGAGTATATATTTGAAAGATCCCCGAAGGTTCTCTACCTTCAAAATAACTAGACCGCTTTTTTCTATGTTTTGCAGAGTTCTACGAGTCATTGATGAACCTACGGTGGGATAAGTTATTACGTTAAACAAATATAACCATAAGTCTTTAAGAGGCTTCCCGGTGAGCATGTGCTCGACAAAGATAGCCTTTCCGCCGGGTTTAAGAACCCTTTCGACCTCTAAAAGAGCTTTTTGTTGGTCTTGAACTGAACAAAAAACATCTATAGATAGGATAGTGTCGAAAAAGTTGTCTGGAAAAGGTAGATTTTCAAGGCGCGAATGGACAAATTTTAAGTTTACGTTTTTCGCTTGTTTTTTTGCTTTTTCCTCTGCAATTTTAAGCATTTTACTGGAAGCATCTATGAGAACGACCTTTGAACTCTCTGGATAATATTTTATGTTGTTCCCTGTGCCAACAGCAAGATCCAGAGTATAACCTTCAATCATGGGAACAAACCTTCTTCTTAGCTTTTCAATCCCAAATTTTTCGAGAGGAAAAAGAAGCAGATCATATATCTTTGCTATTGCGTCATAAGTGAACCCACTCATTATCCCACCAACCTTATAACGATAATATAACAAATATTTGCCCAATAAAAGTTTTGATTGACCTCCTAAAAACGCGCGGATTATGGAACATTATAAGCGAGCATAAAGCATTTAGAGCGTATTTCCTGAATTCTTTTGGCTATAAACGTTTGTTTTTGTAATTGCTGAAATATAAATATACTGAGAAAATATTAAAGTAAGGGGGTATGTGAATGGAAAAAGCGATTATTCGAGTGAGAATGAGTCTACACGATGCTCATTACGGCGGAAACCTTGTGGATGGGGCCAGAATACTGCAACTTTTCGGAGATGTTGCAACTGAGCTTCTTATAAGACATGATGGTGATGAGGGACTTTTCAGAGCTTATGACAACATCGAATTTCTTGCTCCCGTTTATGCGGGCGATTATATCGAAGCAATTGGAGAAATCGTTGAGGTTGGAAGGACCTCGAGAAAAATGGTTTTTGAAGCAAGAAAAGTGATAACCGCAAGACCTGATATTTCCGATTCGGCTGCTGAGGTTTTGGAAGAACCGATAGTAGTTTGTAGAGCTTCCGGAACCTGTGTTGTTCCGCTTGATAAACAGCGAAAGCGAGGTGGTTGATACGCAAAAGCTTATAATTACCGCTGCGGTGACTGGTGCGGAGGTTACCAAGAAACAACAACCCAATCTTCCAATAACACCAGATGAAATAGCTGAAGAAGCGTACAGGTGTTATCTTTCTGGTGCTTCCATTGTGCACGTTCATGCACGCGATCCGGAAGGAAAGCCTACACAGTCACTTGAAATTTATAGAGAGATAAAGGAAAAGATAGAAGCTAAATGTAACATCATCGTGCAGCCATCTACGGGTGGAGCAGTGTGGCACACCGTTGAAGAGAGAATTCAACCACTTTACCTCAACCCAGAAATGGCAACGCTTTCAACAGGAACTTGCAATTTCGGCAAAGATATTTTCGCTAATCCTGAGGAGTATATCGAGCGTTTCGCTTTAGAAATGAAAAAACGTGGTATAAAGCCTGAGATTGAGGTTTTTGAACGCGGAATGATTGAAAATGCTCTCAGATTGGTGAAAAAAGGTATTTTGGAACCTCCTTTGCATTTCGATTTTGTGATGGGAGTACCAGGTGCTATACCAGGAAACATTCAGGACCTTGTTTATCTTGTTAACTGTATTCCTCCAGGTTCCACATGGAGTGTTGCGGGAATCGGACGTTACGAACTGCCATTAGCTGTTCATGCTATTGCTATGGGAGGACACGTGCGAGTTGGGTTTGAAGACAATATTTATTACAGAAAGGGTGAACTCGCTAAATCAAACGCACAGTTAGTAGAAAGGATTGTGAGGATTGCTAAGGAACTTGGTAGAGAGATCGCTACCCCGGATGAAGCAAGAGAAATCCTTGGTATCAGGAGGTAGAAATTGTGAAAAAAGGATGTCCCTTTGGAACTCATAGAGTGATAGAGCCAGTCGGATCGTTGCCCCAAGCAGCATGGAAGATAGACAACACTATGGAGATATACTCCAACGAAATTCTTCTTGATGTCATAACATTAAATGTTGATTCTGCGAGCTTTACCCAGATGAAACAAGCTTGTGGAAACGATCCTGAAAAGATCAAGCAGATGATTTTGGACATAGTCAACGAACGCGGAAAGCTTCAGAACCCTGTGACGGGTTCTGGTGGCATGCTCATTGGAGTGGTCAGAGAGATTGGCCCCGATCTTAAGGATAGAGGCTTAAAGGTTGGTGACAAGGTAGCAACTCTTGTTTCCCTTTCACTCACACCACTCAAAATAGAAAAGATAAAGTCTATAAATCTGAATACTGATCAGGTAGATATAGAAGGTAAAGCTATTCTTTTCGAGAGTGGAATCTACGCTGTACTTCCAGATGATATCCCGGAAAAACTTGCCCTTGCGGTTTTAGATGTTGCTGGAGCACCAGCACAGGTGAACAAGCTGGTCAACCCGGGAATGACCGTTGCCATAATTGGTGGTGGCGGAAAGTCTGGTGTTTTGTGTGCCTATCAGGCGATGAAAAATGCCGGAAAAGACGGAAAAGTAATTGTTATTGAAAAATCCGAACAAAATGCTAAAAGAATTGAAGAACTTGGACTGGCACATCACGTCCTTCAGCTTGACGCCACAAAACCTGTCGAAGTTTTTGAAGAAATCAATAAGCTCACAAATGGTAACTTATGCGATGTAGTTATAAACAATGTCAACGTTGAAGCCACAGAAATGTCTTCTATTCTTATAACCAAAGACGAGGGGATAGTTTATTTCTTCAGCATGGCAACATCATTTACTAGAGCGGCCCTTGGAGCTGAAGGTGTCGGCAAAGATGTGACAATGATAATCGGAAATGGTTACACCAAGGGTCATGCAGAACTCAGTTTGAATATTCTCAGAGAAGCACCGAAAATAAGAGAATTGTTTGAAAGCGTATATGCTTAGAAGAGGGGTTGTTGCAGGGATACACTTATATAAAAAACATAAAGTCGGAGGGGGCGTATGAGAGACTATAAGAAAATACCGCTTTGGAAGGATGTCACAGAAAAGGAGTGGAACGACTGGCGATGGCAGGTACGGAATAGGATCACCACAGTTGAACAGTTAAAACAGGTGATCAATATAACCAAGGAAGAAGAAGAAGGTATCAAAAACTGCCTCAAAACCCTTAGAATGGCTATTACTCCTTACTACGCCACGTTGATGGATCCTGACAATCCAAAATGTCCTATCAGAAGGCAAGCTGTTCCTACTGAAAAGGAACTCATTGTTGACAGATGGGACATGCTTGATCCATTGCACGAAGATGAGGATTCTCCGGTTCCTGGCCTAACTCACAGATATCCTGACCGTGTTCTGCTGTTGATAACCGATCAGTGTTCTATGTATTGCCGTCATTGTACCCGAAGGAGATTTGCCGGCCAGCTGGACAAACCGAGAACCAAAAGGGAAATCGATAAAGCCATTGAGTACATTCGAGAAACTCCGCAGGTGAGGGACGTTTTGCTTTCCGGTGGGGACGCTCTGCTCGTTGATGATTCTGTTTTAGAATACATATTGAAGGAACTCAGGAAAATACCACATGTGGAGATAATAAGGATTGGAAGCAGAACGCCTGTTGTTCTTCCACAAAGAATAACACCAGAACTGGTGAAGATGCTTAAAAAATATCATCCTATTTGGTTGAACACTCATTTTAATCATCCAAAAGAAATTACACCTGAATCCGCAAAAGCCTGTGAAACTCTCGCAAATGCAGGTATACCACTTGGTAACCAGAGCGTTTTGCTTAGAGGTGTCAATGACAGTCCTTACATAATGATGGAACTCGTTCACCAGCTTGTGAAGATAAGGGTCAGGCCTTATTATATTTACCAGTGTGATCTTTCCCAGGGAATAGGTCATTTCCGAACTTCTATCAGAAAAGGTATAGCGATCATGGAATCGTTGATAGGGCATACATCGGGATTCTGTGTTCCTACCTTTGTTGTTGATGCTCCCGGTGGCGGCGGGAAGATCAGGGTGATGCCACAATACGTTGTTTCACAGTCGGATAGAACGGTGGTTCTCAGAAACTATGAAGGAGTAATAACCACCTATCATGAACCGGAAGAAACGGATACCGACGTTGATGATTCTGAATACAGGAAGAAATACGAACTCAAAGGAGTTGCAGCCCTTCTTGACGGTAAGCAGCTCAACATAGAACCGGCTAATCTTGATAGAAAAGAGCGGATCCTCCGCTGGAAAGAAGGGAGGGGAAAGGGTGGCCAGAAAGTATGATGACATAACAGTTGGTAAAGTTTTTGAGAAGAAAAGAAAGGTCACCGACGAGATGATTAGAGAATTCGCGAAGATTACCGGGGATGATAATCCGGTTCACCTCGATGAAGAGTACGCCAGGAGTACGATTTTTGGTGGCAGAATTGCCCATGGAATCCTCATCCTCGGTCTTGTTTCGGCGGTTCTTGGAAGAGATTTCCCGGGGCCAGGTACGATATATCTCAAGCAGGATGCAAAATTCAAACGGCCTGTCTATCTTGATGAAGAAATCACCATTCGGGTAGAAGTTCTTGAAAAGATAACCGGGAAATCAAGAATAAGATTGTCGACGCAGGTGATCAAAAGCAACGGAGAAATCGCCGTTGATGGCGAAGCGCTGGTTATGTTCAGGGATGAATCTTAGTTTCTTTTAAGAAGGAGTACCGATGAAAACACGTGATCTCCTTAAAAAAATACTAGATCTAGATAGCGTTGCTATCGTTGGAATGGAAAAGAATACCGGAAAAACCGAGGTGCTTAATTTCATCGTTAAGCACCTCGGTGATTCTTCAACTAAAATTGGGGTTACTTCTATTGGAATGGATGGCGAAAGTATCGATCAGGTAACGTTGACGCCAAAACCTGAAATAATACTCAGAGAGGGCAACTTTTTTGCAACTTCGGAACGCCATTTCAAAGAGAAAAAATTTCTTGCCGAGATACTTGAAGTTAGTGAGATTTTTACTCCGCTGGGAAGAATTGTGTTAGCGAAAGCATTAGAACCGGGGAAAATAATTCTTACAGGTCCTTCGACAACTACCCAGGTTAAACGAGTGATAGAAGATATGATAAAGTTGGGTGCCACTACCGTATTGGTGGATGGGGCGATTTTTAGGCTGAGCTCTTCTTCACCGTTTATAACGGACGGTGTTATTCTTGCAACGGGAGCAGCATTATCCCTGAATAAATACGAACTTCTGAAAAAGACGAAGCATAAGGTTAATTTGATGAAACTCCCTGAAGTTAGCCAAGAACTGCGGAAAAAACTTTCCAGCGTAATCGAAGCGCTGTGGCTCGTTGACGATAAAGGGGAGCTTGAAAAAATTCCCATGAAGACTACGCTATTAGGAATAGGGGATCTGGAAGAAGATGTTTTAAAGGGAAAACGTATATACGTGACGGGATCACTTTCTGAAAAATTTGTACGGAACATTATTCAGAGAAAGTGGAAAACTATGCCTGAAATCATCGTTAGAGATTACACAAAGGTTTTCGTTTCTCCAGAAACATTGGATAGGTATTTCCGTCTTGGTGGCAGGATCTTTGTTTTGAAACAGGTAAATCTTCTGGCGGTTACCGTTAATCCTCTTTCTCCAAAGGGCTACAAGCTCAATTCGGAAGAGCTTGTAGGGCTTCTGGAGAAGGAACTGGGAGTACCGGTTATCGATGTCGTTGAAGAAGGTGATTTGACGTGATTGAAAGGGATTTTGCGGAAAAGATTGGTTTCACATATATCAAAAACGCTCTCGATATAATCACGCCTATGGGCAGGAAGCATCTTGAGTCCCTTGAATATCTCACCGATCCTGAAAAGATCGAAGCTGAACTCAGAATTTTTGATGAAATAGCCAGGTACATCGCCTGTAACCTTTCTCTTAAGGATAATCTCAAGCATAGGTTGTGTCAACTCAGGGATATTTCTGGTGTGGTTAAGAGATTGGGAACAGGTGAAACCTTCGATGATATCGCACTTTTTGAAATAAAGGCGTTCTGTATTGAAGCGGAAGAACTTCGAAGGTTGCTTGTTACCCCGCCGAAGTCGATTGAAATTCCAGAGCTTTCGGAAGTTATCAGACTTCTGGATCCTGAAGGGTTCGGAATGAAAAGTTTTTACATATACGATGCTTATTCCGTCGAACTTGCTGCTTTAAGGAAAAGAAAGCGGGAGTTAGAGGGACTTTCAGATGGTGATGATGTTCAGGTAAACGAGGAACTTAACGATTTGATTAACAGGATAGGAGATATTGAAGATCGCATCCGAACAATGCTTACAGAGAGGCTTTCAAAATATCGTGAGCTTCTCGAAGAAGCGCTTGAAAAGGTTGGATTTTTAGATTTTTCTCTTGCAAAGCTGGAGATCATAGAGAAGTTTGGTTTCATTAGACCCACTGTTTCTGATAGTGTAACAGAATATGTGGGGTTGTTTGAGCCACAGGTTAGCGATGAACTGAAGAAAAAGGGAAAAGAATTTCAACCTGTTGATATACAGCTACAACCCGGAGTAACTCTTATAACCGGTGCTAATATGACTGGTAAAACCGTTCTATTGCGTTCCCTTGCTGTCGCTCAAGTGTTGTTTCAATTTGGTTTCTATGTTCCGGCGAAGAGGGCAAAAATAAAGCCTGTTGATGGGGTTTTCTTTTTATCGGGGGATTATCAGTCTTTCAAACACGGGTTATCTTCATTTGCCGCTGAAATGATTCAGTTGAACACAGCGGTAGAATTTTTAAAGGTGGGGAAAAGAGGATTATTTCTTTTTGACGAGTTAGCAAGGAACACGAACCCCCACGAGGGGAAAGCCATTGTAAAATCAGTTTTGAGAAGATTTAATTCATCGAAATCTTTCACAGTTATTACCACGCATTATGATGGAGTTTCCAGAGGTGAAAACGTACACCATTATATGGTAAAAGGATTGAGAGAAGATATTGATGTTAGTGGTGAAGTCAAACCAGAAACACTTACGGAATACACCGATTATTCACTTGTTAAGGTGAAAGGGGAATATCAGGTACCACGCGAAGCTTTGAAAGTGGCAACTCTTTTGGGAGTCGATCCCGTCATTATAGAAACTGCCAGGGAATTACTAGACGAAGAAACAGAGTTACATTAGATTGAATAAATGAATGAAATAGATCAGGGAGGCTTGAGATTATGAAAAGTAAGCTTGGTCTAGATTTTAAGAAAGTTGAATATGCCAGGAACCTTGCGAAAGACATCGCTGCTGATGTACAGCAGTTTGTTGATAAACATACCACGGTTAGCGTTGAAAGAACCATTACCAGACTTTTAGGTATTGACGGTGTAGATAATACTGGTGTTCCATTACCGAATGTTGTGGTAAATCAGATAAAGGAAAAGGGCTTGCTTTCTGAGGGTATAAGTCTGTTTATGGGAAACGCGATACTCGAAACGGGAATGACTCCGCAGGAGATAGCAGAAGAAATCGCTAAAGGCAAATTGAACATTACGGAATTGCCAATGCATCCGATAGACAAGATCAGAGAGGCACTTGAACCGTATGTGGACAAAGCAATAAAGAAAATAGAAGACAACAGAAAGACCCGGGAAACGATGATAGAACGCCTGGGAGAAGGACCTCAACCGTATCTGTATGTTATTGTAGCTACCGGCAATATATATGAAGATGTTATTCAAGCCCAGGCAGCGGCCAGACAGGGAGCCGATATAGTTGCAGTTATTCGATCCACAGGTCAGAGCCTTTTAGACTATGTTCCATATGGTCCTACGACAGAGGGTTTTGGTGGGACTTATGCTACCCAGGCTAACTTCCAGATAATGAGGAAAGGACTTGATGAAGTCGCGGAAGAAGTTGGTAGGTACATTCGCCTCTGTAATTATTGCTCGGGTTTATGTATGCCTGAAATAGCTGCAATGGGTGCATTTGAAAGACTTGATGTCATGCTAAACGATGCTCTTTACGGGATTCTTTTCAGGGATATAAACATGCAGCGAACCCTCGTTGACCAGTTTTTCAGTAGGGTTATCAATGGTTTTGCCGGGGTCATAATAAATACCGGTGAAGACAACTATCTGACAACAGCAGACGCTTATGAAGCAGCTCACACGGTTCTGGCATCACAGTTTATAAATGAGCAATTAGCCTTGCTTGCTGGTATACCAGAAGAGCAAATGGGATTAGGACACGCTTTCGAAATGGATCCCGAACTGGAAAATGGTTTCTTATACGAGCTTGCCCAGGCTCAGATGGCGAGGGAAATATTCCCAAAAGCGCCGTTAAAATATATGCCTCCCACAAAATATATGACCGGAAACATCTTTAGAGGGCACATACAAGACGCTCTATTCAACGTCATCGCCATATGGACGCATCAGGGGATTCAACTTCTTGGAATGCTCACAGAAGCCATACACACTCCTTTCATGTCAGATAGGTATCTCTCCATTGAGAACGCTCGCTATATTTTCAATAACATGCGAAATATCGGTGATGAGATATACTTCAAAAAGGACGGTATAATCCAGAAAAGAGCTCAGCAGGTTCTTCAAGAAACCACGGAACTCCTGGAAAAAATTCGTGAAATAGGTCTTTTCGGTGCTCTTGAAAGAGGAATTTTTGCGGATATAAAACGCAGTAAAACCGGCGGAAAAGGACTCGATGGAGTTGTAGAAAAAGGGAAAAATTATTTCAATCCGTTTATTCCGAAGATGTTGGGGGTTGATGAAGAATGAGTGGATACAATCTTGAGAAAAAAGAATTCGATAAGACCCTTAACTTCAGAGCGGTGAAGCCTTATGGAGATACAATGAATGATGGAAAAGTTCAGCTCAGCTTCACACTACCCGTTCCCGCTGGCGAGGAAGCCGTTGAGGCTGCAAAACGTCTCATGAAGAAAATGGGACTCCAAAACCCGCAGATTGTTTACTGGAAGGAGCTAACCCACGGATTCACTTTCTTTGTGGCTTATGGAGAATGTGTTCACACGGTTGATTACACAGCTATAAAGGTTCCAAAGGCAAACGTGAAAAAAATGACGATGCAGGAAATAGATGAGTATATAAAGGAAAACATTGGCAGGAAAATAGTTGTTGTTGGGGCTACTACAGGTACTGACGCGCATACAGTTGGTCTGGATGCTATTATGAATATGAAGGGATTTGCCGGCCACTACGGTCTGGAGCGCTATCAGATGTTTGAAACTTACAACATGGGCAGCCAGGTTCCAAATGAAGAGTTTGTTGCGAAAGCCATAGAGGTTAATGCTGACGCTCTCCTTGTATCTCAAACAGTTACGGCTAAGGATGCACACATCAAAAATATGACCGAATTGGTAGAACTTTTGGAAGCCGAGGGAATTCGTGATAAAGTAATATTAATTGCGGGTGGTGCGAGAATAACTTACGAACTTGCCAAAGAACTCGGTTACGATGCGGGATTTGGACCTGGAACATTTGCGGAAGATGTTGCGGCTTTCATAGCCCAAGAAATGGTTAGAAGAATGAGGAAAGAAAAGTGAAGAAAAAGTTTAAGGAGTGAAAACGTGAAGGTTTTGGTGATCGTTAATCCAACCGCTTCCAATGGAAAAGGTCTTACCGATTATAAGAACGAAATTTCAGGGCTTTTAGAAAATATTCTTGGAAAATTCGATGTTGTCTTTACTGAATCTCAGGAACACGCCTGGAAAATTGCCAAAAAAGCTGAAGGCTACGACAGAGTTATAAGCGTTGGTGGAGATGGAACACTCAATGAAGTTGTTAACGGTCTCATTGAAGGTGGACATGATATACCTGTTGGAATAATTGGTGTTGGTACAGGGAATGATTTCATAAGGACACTAGGCATTCCAAATAATTATCCTGATATGGTAAAGAATGCATTGGGAAATAAGTTTATAGAATGTGATTTATTGTATACGGAGTTCACTGATTTTAATGGTCGTGTGCAAAAACGCTATGCGGTTAACGTTGTGGGAACTGGATTTGATGCTGCGGTCACTACAAGATTTAATAGGTTACGTTTTAAATTCAGAGGGACGTTCTCGTATTTGATGTCTTTCTTCATAGAATTTCTTGTAACATGAACGTACCCATTGAACCTTGAGATTGATGGCAGAAAACTCGATACAGAGCAGTTTTTCATGGTTTTTGGAAATGGAAAATACTTTGGTGGAGGCATGAAGATCTGCCCTCTGGCTGATCCTTCTGATGGGAAAATAGATATAGTAGGAATAACCAAGATGCCGAAGTTAAAGCTCTTTTGTCATTTTCCTGATGTTTACAAAGGAGAACATTTAAAAGTAAATCCCGTGCTTCACAACACGGGACGTGTTATAAAAATTGAAGGAAAAAAAGAGACGCTCATAGAAATGGATGGAGAGGTCGTAGGAAAACTCCCCATGACAATAAAGATCGTAGATAGAGCATTGAAAATAGCTTCAGCGTGAAACCTCTAGATCCAGTATGCCGGCGTCAATTTTCAGTGTACTTTCGATGGGGCTTTCCATGGAGCCAAAGATATAATTTGAATCAAAACGATGTTCCTGTACCCCGAGGGAACGTATCTTTTTCATACTAGTGCCAGCATTGAGCGTCAGCTTTACACCTTCGGGGACGTTTACTTCTCCTTTAATAACTCCACCCTTGAGAGTTACAGACGTATAAATGGACTGAGAGAGATTTAATGAAAATTCCAGAATACCGCTCTCGATGTTCAGTTCTTTAATAGTAAGACCGGAAAGATCAAGATCAGTTTTGAACACGCCGGATTTCGTGTAAATAATGTATTTGTAAGCTGGATTAAGGTTTAGAACGACCTTTGATTTATCTATGAAGCTTAGAAAATCTTTCTTTTGCACATTCAGGGTGATGATAAATCTATCACCTTTTAACTTTTTTTGAATGTCGAAAACCGTTCCGGAAGATACGGAATACCAAACATCCCCAATCTTGTCTTCCTGTACCACGCCAGATAAGTTGTTTATAGTGAGCGTAAGAACGTCAGATTTGAGATAAATCTCAACCGCTTCAACTTTCACATTCTCCGGATTTTCCAGAAGAAGTTCGCTGGTTTGAAATTCCCCTTCGCCAATGATTCCTGAGGGCCAGAAGAATAGGAACAACACGAATAGAGCGATAAGAATATTATTCACGTATTTTACCCAGTGGAACCCTTTGACGCTGGAAAGTATTCCCAGACCGACGAAGATCAAAATCATTGGCCAAAAGTCTGAGAGGTTAAACATCACGTTATGAAACGAATCCATTGTAAGGTTTCCAGTAACGAGTAAAATGCCTAAAATGACGAGAATTAATCCAAGGGCTAGTTTCAAGGATTTCACTCCCCTTCTTTAACCAGCTTGTACAACAAATAACCCCCTCCTGCCATGAGCAGGACACCAAGGAAAATCTTTCCGAAGACTACCGAAAATATTGTAAAAGTAGTGAAAGAACTCATCAAGAGGACAAACCCAATTACAATCACAATGAGAGCCATTAACAATCGATTTTTGTCAATTTTATTCTCTTTGTCCTCTAAAGAAGTCGGGGTAGTGTTAACCGAACGTTCAGCGCTTTGATCCGTATTTTCTGCAGAAGCACCCAGTGGTTCTCGCGGAATGATAATCATGGCGATGAGATAAAGGATTAACCCTGCGCCATGGGCGAAGAGGAGCAGTACCCAGATAAGCCTTATTATTGTCGGGTCTATTCCAAAATATTCGGCTATCCCGCCACAAACTCCGTCGATCACTTTGTCTTTTCGTGATTTGTAGAGCCTTTTCATAAGATCCCTCCTTTAAAGGTATTTCTCGAAGTTCACCCCGGCCATTAATTGACCGATAAGCTCCTGGTTTTCAGGTAATGCTTCTATCCTTTTTGTCAGTTTACCTTTATACATTACTACTATGATATCAGAAATCTTATATATTTCTTCGAGATCGGTGGAAATAAGTAAGACAGGGATTCCATTCTGACTTGTTTTCAGTAGTAATTTATGAATATGTTCGGTTGAGGCTACGTCAAGTCCATTAGTGGGGTTAACAGCTATCAAAAGATTCAACGGAGCCTCCAGTTCCCTTCCCGCCAGAACCTTTTGAGCGTTACCGCCTGACAGTTTCTTTATCGGTGCCCATATAGAAGGAAGTGATACCCTGTATTTTTTCACCACCTTTTCGGAAAAATTCCTGACTTTCTCCCGGTTGATAATCCCTTTTGATGAAAATGGGGTGCCACTTATCGACTTAAGAACGATATTTTCACTAACCGATAGATCCGGTATCAACCCTGTCACAAATCTATCTTCAGGTATATAACCTATCCCGTATGAGAGGGCTTTTTGGGGAGAGTTTATTCTCACGTGATTTCCATGGAGAAATATTTCCCCATCGTAGGTCCGCAAACCGTAGAGCCCTTCTGCAAGCTCGCGTTGCCCGTTGCCTTCAACACCGGCTATCCCGAGAATCTCGCCGGCTCTTAAATCGAAAGAGATATTTCTAACTGCGGGTGTCCCCCTATCCCCAATAACTGTGAAGTTTCTTACCCTTAAAATCTCTTTGCCGATGTTTTTCGGGAATTTCTCAATGATTGTGTATTCCCCAACCATCATCTTGACGACTTCCTGGGGTGAAACGCTTGTAGCGTCCACAGTGGCAATTTTCTTTCCCGTTCTAAGAATGGTTATTCTGTCTGAAACGGTAAAAACCTCTTCCAATTTGTGGGTTATGAATACGACAGATTTTCCCGTTGATTTCAACTCACGGATTATGTCAAAGAGAGAATACACCTCGGATGGTGCGAGGGCCGACGTGGGTTCATCGAGGATCAGTAGGTCCACATCGCGATACAGAAACTTAAGGATTTCCACTTTTTGTTTTTCCCCGTGCGAGAGCTGCCAGATCTTTGTATCCAGATCGAGTCCGAGATGAAACCTTTCAATAATTTCCTCAACGGCTCTTCTCAATTTATCGAGCTTTTCTCTACTTTTAAGCCCCAGTATAACGTTTTCGAATACACTGAAAGATGGTACCAATGAAAAGTGCTGTTGAACCATGCCAATACCTTTTTCAAGAGCAATACGCGGGGATTGTATGAAACTCTCTTCTCCGTTGATGAATATCTTTCCTTCATCCGGAATGTGTATTCCGTACAGGATCTTCATCAGAGTTGTTTTTCCTGCACCGTTTTCCCCGAGTAGCGAGTGTACTTCACCGGGCAGTACATCAAAGTCTACTTGGGAGTTAGCAACAACAGAACCAAACTTCTTGACAATACCCTCCATTTTGATTTGCATACTATCTTCTCCTGTAAGGTATTCCAATTGCTGAAGGCGCACCGAGTTTCCGCCTTGCAGCTTCAGAGGATATGAAAATCATTATCAGTACAGTAAGCAGGTACGGGAACATATCCATAATGTAGGGGGAAAGCTTCACATTTAAAACCTGCGCACGATACTGCAATGCGGAGATTCCCCCGAAAAGATATGCACCCAGCAAAGCCCTCCATGGTCTCCAGCCGGCAAAGATGACCAGAGCGAGAGCTATCCAGCCTCTTCCGGCTGTCATATTCTCCACCCACAGAGGAGAATAGGCGATGGAAATATAAGCCCCTCCAACAGCGATTATAGTTGCTCCTAATGAAGTCGCGAACTGTCTGGTAAGGAAAACGTTTATACCTGTGAAATCTGCTGTTTCTGGCGATTCTCCTACGGATCTTAGGTGCAGGCCATTCTGTGTTTTGAATAACCAGTAATGGAGTAATGCGATGAGGATTATAGATGAATAAACGAGTATATCTTGGGAAAAAAGGGCTTTTCCGAGAACCGGAATCTTTGAAAGATATGGGATTTCTATGGGCTTTAGAGAGTTTTTCAAACCTATTCCAACATAAGCTCTCCCTATATAACCACTCAGGCCAGTTCCAATCATCATAAAGGCGAGACCTGTAACAACCTGATTGAGCCCCATATTTACCACAAAAAGAGAATATATGTATCCAAAAATAGCTCCAACTACTGCTGCTGCGAGTATTCCGAAGTAAGGGTTTCCCGTTTGAACTGCGACAGCAAACCCTGTTATCGCACCCATTAACATGGTTCCCTCGATTCCAAGGTTGAGTACACCGGAGCGCTCCGTTAATAGCTCGCCGGCGGCCGCGAATAGTAATGGAGTTCCTGCTCTCACGGCTGCTTTTGCCAGATCGGTTGTAATAGAAAGAAGTTCAGACATGTTGTTTCACCTTCCCGGTGCGGGGGATTACTTTAACATGATAACGCTGCAAGAATCCCCCGACTAAAAGCGTCAGCAGAACAATTCCCTGGAAGAAACTGGAAACTGCCACAGGAAATTTCATCAATAATTCTAACCTCGCATTTCCTACGAAAAGCCCCGCGAGAAGCGGTCCGGAAATCATAATTCCACAGGGATTTAACCCGGACAACCAGGCAACAATGATAGCTGTGTAGCCATAGCCTGGTGAAAAGTGGGATTGAAGTACATATTGTGCGCCCATCATATGAATTGCTCCTGAAAGCCCTCCAAAGGCTCCACTTATGACCATTGCTAAGAGCAAGAATCGTCTGGGGTTCATTCCGGCATAACGGGCAGCCCGGTTGTTAAGCCTTATCGCTTTCCATTTGAATCCTAAGGTTGTTTTTTGAAACACGAACCACAACAACAAGGCTATAACGGGAAGCAGGAATATCCCGACATGCACATCTGTACCTGGAATTTTCGGAAGTTTAACTGGTATCGGATCTGAAAGCGGGAAGTTTCTAACAGACGAGCTTTTCCACGGTCCGTAAACAAGATAATCCACGATTCTTATGGCGACATAGTTGAACATGAGGGTCGATAGAATTTCATTTACTCCAAATCTTACCTTCAGGAACCCTGGAATCAGTCCCCAGATAGCTCCCATAAGGATTGAAAAAAGCGGGATGATTATGAAATATATCCACACAGGTGCACCGGGTATGAGAAAGACAGATATCCATACTGCTCCAATGGCCCCAAGGTAAAATTGCCCTTCCATCCCTATATTCCAGAGCCCGGCGTAGAAAGCAATAGCGAGGCCAAAAGCATCTATCGTTATAGGAACAGCTTTGTTGAGCGTTTCAGAAAGCCCCGCTCTGCTGAGGAAAGCGTATGAAAACATTTCCCTTATACCGTAAAGTGGGTTTTCACCAAAAATCAAGATCAGCACCGCTATGATTCCAAGGGCGACAAAAAGAGAGATTATCGGGACTATAATGCTTTTTGAGCTTTCTTCCTTTTCCTCTATGGTTATTACATATCTCCTTCTAATAATGAATATGTAGAATAGCATTTCCAGCGCTATCAAAATCAACACCCAAAGGGTATAACGTTCCCTTAATTTTTTCTTCTGTGATTCAATGATATCCTTGTTTACATAAAAAGCCGTAGACAGCGTTTGTCCAGAAATGCTCAGTTTTTTTACCAGCCATGTATCACCGGAATCGAATTTGTTTAATCCTTCTGAAACTTTTTCAAGAGCAGGTACTTTTGATCCTTTTTGATAGTCGTTCGAGGCTATAACTACAAAATCCTTATCCGTTAACACCATGCCGTATCGTTCTTTTTTGGTGAGATACTTTGTTGCACTGTTCAGAGGTATCCTGGTTACTCTCAGAACACCTTCAATGTTTCCAATATCGAAGGAGATATCAACATAAAGTTTCCCTCTTTCAAGGTATATACAACTGATATAAACATTTTCTGAAAACTCTCTGGCTTTTAGGAACCACGGTTCTTTCCTTTCATCGAGCGGGAAAAAGCTTCCTGGAACCAGTTTGTAATAGCCAAAGGCGTCAACCTGGTCACCACTATTCAAAACGATGTAAAAATCCTGGCCTTCTATTCTGTTTTGCAAACCGGCCACAAACTCACTCAACTTATTGGAAGAAAAGGAAAAGCTATAGGTATAATCAGAAATTACTTCTTTTATGTTTTCAACATCCCCTTCGATACCAGTGACGAATTCATCGCATAGGTTTTTCAGCTCAGAATAAACAGCAGAAGTGCCTTTTTGCACTTCTGCCAGATATATTCCGGAAACGATAAACGCTGTTGTGATAGCAACTATGGAGAGTAATAACAGGCTCTTACGCATAGCTTTTCACTTATTCCACAGGTGATTCTGGTAATGTTCCTTCTACTCCTTCTACAAACCAGTACATGGAGAGAAGCTCTTCGTCACTTGGTACTACCCCTTCGGGTATTCTGACCTCGCCATTTTGATCCTTTATAGGTCCTTCAAATATTTTATATTGTCCGAGGGCAATTCTTTTCTTATAGGTTTCAACAAAAGCTCTTATGGGGCGGGGTACAGCAGAATGGATGGGAGCTATGTCCACAACGCCCATTTCAAGGCCAGGCCACAGATCTTCGCTTTTCCACGTACCATCGATAACACTTTTCACTATTTTCTCGTAAAGCGGGCCCCAATTCCAGATTGCCGCTGTGAGGTGAGATTCCGGCGCAAAAGCTGACATATCATTGTTGTAACCTATCGACCAGACACCATGTTCCTGTGCTGTTTGGTTCACAGCGGGAGAGTCCTGACCGTGGGCTACAACGTCTGCACCAGCTTCTATCAAACTGAGAGCAGCTTCTTTCTCTGTGGCGGGATCGAACCATGCGTTAACCCAGACGACCTTGACGACAGCATACGGATTTACTTTTCTAACACCGAGAGTGAAAGCGTTTATACCTCTGACCACTTCGGGAATTGGGTGCGGGGCAACATAGCCGATAATGTTTGTTTTTGTCATCGCACCAGCTACCATGCCGACGAGGAAATCAGCCTGGTAGATTCTTCCGAAGTATGTTCCCACATTTTCGGCTCTTTTGAATCCTGAACAATGCATGAAGATAGTATCGGGAAAGTCCTTTGCGACTTCAAGGGTTGGATCCATATAGCCAAAACTTGTTGTAAAGACTATGTCACAACCGTCAGCGGCCAATTGCCTGATTCTTGCCACAGACTCCGCACCTTCAGGCACGGCCTCGAAATACATCGTTTCGATGCCCGGGAAAATTTTCTCCAGGTATTGGCGACCCTGATCGTGTGCATACGACCACCCAGCATCGCTTACAGGGCCAACATAAACGAACCCAATTTTGAGTGCAAAGATTGACAGCCCCATTAGCAGAATTAATCCGAACGAACCAAGCTTTTTCATACAATCCCCCCTAAGGATGAGATGAGTTGACCTGACGTAGTTATTGTCACACAAATGCTCTCTGGAATTCAAGTTTTTTACTAACAAGCCCAATCCCTCAATTCAAAACAAAAAGGGTCGGCTAGACCGACCCAACACTTGAAAGCCTAATTTCATAAAATAGGCTTTTCCACTTTTCTTGCGCCATCAGATGGAAGAACATCGTAAAATTTTGGTTCATGATTGTATGCTTTTTTATAAACCTCTGAAAGCTCTGAGATGATGCTGTCCACTGCCGTTTTTTCACAGATTGCGAGGACAGAACCACCGAATCCGGCGCCGATCATCCTGCACCCTGAAACGCCGGGAAGATTCCTGAGCTTTTCGACCATAAAGTCGAGTTCTTCGCATGATACCTCGTATTCGAAAGCCAGAGATTCATGGGACTGGATTAAGAGTCTGCCAAGGTTTTCAAAATTTGAGTGTTTCAAAATATCCACACTTTCGAGAACCCTCATGTTCTCGGAAACGATGTGCATAGCTCTCCTGTAACTTATCTCGCTTATCTTAGAACGTGCCATAAGAACGTCGGCGAGTTTCACATCGCGATAGCTGGTTTTCCCAAGCTCTGCAAGAGCCTTCTTTGCTTCTTCTCTTCGTTTGTTGTAGTCACCGGATGAGAGGGTATGCCTTACTCCCGAATCTATTACAAGTAAAGAATAATCTTTTAGCTCAAGAGGGATGTATTCGTAATCCATCGTATAGGTATCGAGAAAGATCGCTTTATTTTCTTTTCCCATTACGCTTGCAAACTGGTCCATTATTCCGCATTGGACGCCAACAAAATCGTTTTCTGCTTTTTGGCAGAGAATAATCCTTTCCTTATCTGTAAGGCCAAGGTTCAACAGTCCATTTAGCGCGGTTATTACCGCGACTTCAAGAGCGGCGGAACTTGAAAGACCCGCGCCTTCCGGAATGTTCGAGGTAATTTCCAGTTCCAATCCAGGGAAATCTATGTTCTTTTCCTTTTTAAGAATCCAGAAAACGCCTCTTATATAGTCTGACCAGTCATTGGCCTTTTCGATAGAATCTGTGGAGAATGCAGAGGTTCCTTTCTGTGCGGATCTGACGGTTATCTTGTTGTCTGGTGCTTTTCTGACCCCGACCTGAATATATTTGTTTATCGCAGCGGGTAAAACATAGCCATCGTTGTAATCAGTATGCTCTCCTATTATGTTGATTCTCCCAGGGGCAACATAGTATTCGAAATTACCCATTGTCTATCACCACCTCTCTGAGTTTTTTTGCTACTTCTTCGGGTTCTGATGGATTTATAAACGTCCAGCTACCAGTTTCAACGCTGGCCATCCATTTCAGCTTGTCTTTTGTTCTTTTTGGTGGATTGAACTCAACGTGAAAGTGGAAATAGTCATCGTGAATCTCTCCTGTGTTTACGGGAGGGTTATACAGTGTCATCATGTAAGGGAAAGCTTCATCGAAGAGTTTGTCGTACCTCTTTGCCACGTCTCCTATAGCCACGGCGAGATCTATTTTTTCCCTGGCTGTTAGATCAATAATGGCTGAAACGTGACGTTTGGGATATATATGCACCTCATAGGGGAATCTTGCGTAAGGGGGAACGACGGTTAACATATACTCAGTTTCTCTAACGATGTTTTTTTCAAGAGAGTTTTCTTTTATAAGATCACATAGAGCACAGGAAAGATTTTTAAGATAATACGTTTTTATCGTATGAAGTTTTTCTTTTATCCTTTTAGGGATGAAGGGAAAAGCATACAGTTGGCCATGAGCGTGGCTTAAGGTTGTCCCCACTTCTTTTCCTCTGTTTTCAAAGATGAAGATGTACTTAATCCCGTTCAAATTTGAAAGTTCGCGGTATCTATCGCACCAGACCTCGATGAGTTTTGTAAGCTGTTTTAAGTTCAGCTTTGATACTGCCGAGTTATGCTCAGAAGTGTACATTATTACTTCGCACTTTCCAATGGCTTTTTCCGTTTTTAATACCCGGGAACCGTAAGTATGTGGCTCTTCAGCATTTAGCAGTAAGGAGGGATAGCGGTTGTCGAAAACAGCAAGATCATAATCTTTTTCCAGTTCAAGAACTCCTGGACACAATGGACAGCTTCCTTCTGGGAGTACCGGGCGGGAACTTCTTGTGGAAGAAATAATTACCCACTCACCTGTTAGCGGGTTGAACCGAAGTTCGTGCATTATCGCTATACCCCCCCTTGAACGTTCTACACAAAAAGTATAGCACAAAAAAGGCGGTCTAAAAAAACCGCCTTACTTCATTGATAGGTTCTGTTAAATACCTAAAATTTTGTCGATTTTTGCCTTATCGAAACCAACGATTACCTGGTTGCCTATCGTTATTACGGGAACACCCATCTGCCCGCTTTTTCTATACATTTCTTCGGCTTTCTTTTGGTTCTTGCTTACGTCTATATCCTTGAAAGGAATGCCAAGAGACTTGAAATACTGTTTTGCTTTTCTGCACCACGGGCAGGACGGAGTGGAATAAACCGTAACCTTCAGATGCATGATCGTGTCACCTCCTTATACCCCATATGGGTATATCAAAAATTATTATAGCATTGCCAAAAAACACTGTCAACCGTTTCAAAACTGTATTAACACGATCTCTGGAGGAACGAAAAGCCTGAAATGTAGCCATGAACCGACTCCCGCAGATACAAGAACCCTATGCTTACCGAAGTTACCCATACCTTTTAGGATTGGATATTTATTTTTAAGCAGAAGATTTGAGATATATGGGATATAAACCTGACCACCGTGTGTGTGGCCGGAAAGGTAAAGTACCGGTTCGATCCCGGTATACCGAAAGATAGTATGGGGATAATGACCGAATACCAGAGGGTGTTTATTACCTGTAAAAGTGTAACGCCTGTTCAAAGGCATGCCAACGAGGGTTAGGCTACCGTTTTTGCCGGAAAGGACTGCTTCTTTTCCATCCAGGAGAATTACCCCGCTATTTTTGTACACCTCTTTTAATTTGCTGCCGATATCATAGTCCCAGTTGCCGAAAACAGCATAACATGGGGCTATTTTCGAAAGCTCTGTAAAGAATCTCTGGAGATCGGAAAAATTAACTCCCGACTTGACGGCATCACCACCAAAAAGTATATAATTCGGTTTAAGTTCTTTTATTTGGTTTATCAGTTGGGCGTGGAAATTTGTGTAGTGCCTCATATGGAGGTCCGAAAAGAAGAGGACTTTCAACCCCTTATCATCAGATATCTTAAATTTCCTCACTTTCAATATTTCTGGTTCGATAACAAACGCATAAAAAGCCAATGCGAAAACCGCTATCATGAGGATAGTTGTGCCCTTCTTTATTATTCCCTTCACAAAGAACAACGATATTCCTCTTCTCACTAAATTGCACAAGGAATACCGATTTCCTCCCTTCTGAATGAGTATTCGGTACACATGGATAAACCACGTGAGTTTGATGCTTACCCTGGTTTGTGGTTTTTTAAGGTGATCTACGTTGTAGATATAGGTTAACAGGTACAGGTTGATTTTCCCATACATGTATATCATAATTATCTGCGAATTGTACATACAAAGCTCGTGTATAATGCTTCATATAGTTGCACGTAATTTCTAACTTCAGGCAGATGATATCGTGTATGATTTTAATATATAGAGTATTAATGCAGACTTTCCTGAAGATATCGAAAGTGCGGGTATTACCGAACTCGGGAGGTGCTTATGTCAAAATCGAGTAGATTGTTCGGAAAGTTCTTAAGCAATTACCTAGATCAGCCCGAAAAATTCAGAAGGTATCTGAGTATGGGATTAAGTTTCGAACTCTTCAAAAGAAAAAATTTTCCGGATAAGAAGAAACCTTCTTTTGTTGCCAGTATAAATCACCTTGCCGTTTATGAGGTATATCAGGCGGTAAGAGGAAACAACAGCGTCTGGGTGAATCTTCTCGCGCCTTCTGAAATACTGATAGCTGCAGGTTTGAACCCCGTTTCAGCTGAGGGCATAGCCGGAACGATGTCAGCCATGCACCTCGAGGGGTACGCAATAGAGTTGAGCATGAGCGAAGGAGTAACGCCCTCTCTTTGCACGTTTCATCGGTGCTCGTTGGGAACAGCAATTTGGAAAAGTTTTCCAAAGCCGTTGTTTACAATGACCACATCGGTTTTATGCGACGGAAATGCAGGAACGTTTCATTCGATAGCAAAGGCTTACGGGGTCCCCTTTTTCATGATAGATGTCCCGCGCGGTCGAAAAAGGGAATACGTTCCCTATGTTGAGAAACAACTTCGTGAGCTCATAACCTTCGTGGAAGAGATCACAGGACAAACTTACAATATGAACAGGCTCTCAGAAATCCTCGAAATAGAAGAAGAAACAAGGAAGAATCTTCTTCAAGCGAGAAAAAAGCTCGCTGAAAAGGTTATTCCCTTCGAGGTGTATGAACATATGAACACGCTTTACGTTCTCCACACTTTGGTAGGTGATGAAAGGTTGCTGGAAGCTTCAAATAGATTCCTTTCAGATTTTGATAGAGAATGGCAGGATCCTGAGAAGAGAGTTCTCTGGCTTCATATACCGCCTTACTACGACAACGAACTTTTCGAGCTGTTTTCACCTTATGGTAAGGTATCAGTTGTTAGTTCAGAACTCTGGTGGGACTGGGTGTATCCTTTGAATCCAAAGGATCCCATAAGGAGTCTCGCTGAAAAACTGGTATTCAACATAGAAAATGGGACGGTAGAAGAAAGAGGGAATTTTCTCATAAAGCTTAGCGAGGAATTGAAAGTAGATGCTGTGGTTCATTTTTCTCATTGGGGATGCCGCCAATCAAGTGGAGCGGTTGGGTATCTTAAGAAGCAGTTCATCGAGAAAGAGATACCCTTCCTGTCCCTGGATGGAGACTGTGTGGATCATACGGCAGAAAGTGCCGGACAATTTAGTACAAGGGTAAAAGCTTTCTTTGAGATGTTGGGGGTATAGGAAGATGATATATTACGCATGTACTTACGTACCGGTTGAAATTCTGATTGCTTCAGGGTTACCTTTCCAGAAGCTGGAGGTCAGAGAATCCGGAGAGGATCCGTTGATACACCGCAATCTCTGCGGTTATTGCAAATCCGTATATGAAGGTGTGAAGAACCTGAAGAAAGATGATGTTTATATTGCTGTGGACTCGTGCGATGGAATGAGACGAACAGCGGATGTCTTGATGAAAAATTCTCAAGCAAAGGTCTTCACACTCAGGCTCCCATGGAGAAACGATGATAGCGCTGTTGAATTCTATGCTGGTGAATTGAAGAGGTTAACAGAATTTCTCTCCGAATTGAGAGGCAAACCAATAACCACCGATGAGCTTATAAAGGGAATGGAGAGATTTATCAAGCTAAGAAAACATCTCTGGAAGGTTCACAGGGAGGGTTATTCCGCTGAAGAACTTTCAGCGGCTTTGAAAGCTGCCGGAAGTGGGAAGATCTATACACCAGAAAGCGAAAGAGACTCTAACTTTTTGCCGAGAATAGCCTATTTTGGCGGGATTGCTGAATCGGTCCAAATTGGTGAGCTAATTAGAAAAGCTGGTGGGAAGATGGTACTTAACGAAAGTTGTGGGGGAATCCGCGGTTTTACCGGTGATTACAGCACTCGTGAGAATCCATTAAATGCAATATCGAAAAGGCTTTTACAGTCGAGAATTCCATGCGGGCGTTTTGAGGTTGCTGCTAGAAAAGATTATGAAGAGCTCCTGATGGAGTTCGAAATCGATGGCGTCATTTTTGGTTCTCCTAAATTCTGCGATTTTTACGGTTTCGTATACAGAAATGTGAAGATTTCAAAGCCCTCTATATTTGTGGAGGTTGATTATCCTCTCTATTCGGGTGGACAGCTGCTTACAAGGCTTGGAGCTTTCATAGAAACACTCAAAAAGGAGAAAATGACCCACGTTCGAAGGGGCGAAGGAAAACTCTTTGTTGGGGTTGATTCGGGTTCAACAACAACCAACATAGTTGTTGTTGATCAGATGGGTAATATAATAGGCTGGAGAAGCGAAAAGACAGGAAGGGATATTTCAAAAAAAGCGACAGAACTCCTCGAGGATTTAATGAGGGAACTGGAATTCAATATGAATGATATTTCCTATTGTATAGCCACAGGATACGGGAGGAATATAATCGACTTTGCCAATGATGCCGTAACGGAGATAACCTGCCATGCAAAAGGAGCGCACAGATTCTTCCCCCAGGCGAGAAGCGTTATAGACATGGGCGGACAGGACAGTAAGGTCATAAGGCTGGATGCTAGTGGCAAAGTGGTTGATTTCGTCATGAATGATAAATGTGCAGCTGGAACGGGAAGATTTCTCGAGGTTATGTCGAATGTTCTTCAATTGGATCTGGGTAAAATGAGCGAAGCGGCATTCAACTCGAAGAAAATAGTTCCTATAAGCAGTATGTGCACTGTTTTCGCGGAATCCGAGGTTATTTCGCTTTTAGGAAAAGGGGAATCCGTTGAAGATATATCCGCGGGGCTTTTTGAGTCTATTGGAAAAAGGATAAAAGCGATGTACAGGCGTTTGAAATGTGAACCGCCAACGGTTTTCACAGGAGGCGTTGCCAGAAACAAAGGGATGGTACGGACACTGGAAGAAATGCTCGGAACCTCACTCCTGATACCAGATGTCCCTGACATCGTCGGTGCTTACGGAGCGGCACTCATTGCCATGGAGAGAATGGAGGAGAGTGAGCGGTTTTGAAAACGGAAAAACTGTTCGTTGATACGAACAAGCCGGACAAAGGTATTATTTTAAGAGCCGCCAGGTATTTGCAGAAGGGAGAACTCGTTGCTTTTCCAACAGAAACGGTTTACGGTCTTGGGGCGAATGCTCTGGATGCCAAAGCGGCTAGCAAGATCTTTGAGGCAAAGGGGAGACCACAGGATAATCCTTTGATAGTACATGTCTCATCAATTGAAATGGCTCAAGAACTCGTTTTAGATGACTTGAATGATTACAAGTGGCTTGTAGAACTTCTCTGGCCGGGGCCTGTAACCATAATCTTCAGAAAATCCAGGAGAATTCCTGATATCGTTACTGCAGGGTTGCCCAATGTAGGAATAAGATTTCCCAGCCATCCTGTGGCCCAAAAACTCATAGAGATTGCAGGATTGCCCATAGCAGCACCGAGCGCAAATCTTTCCGGCAGACCAAGCCCTACCGATGAATTTCACGTGATTGAGGATATGGATGGAAGAATTGCATGTATGCTTTTAGCAGGAAAGACACTTTTTGGTTTAGAATCCACCATCGTAGATCTAAGCAGGGGAAAACCAACACTTTTGAGACCGGGGCCTATTTCTGTCGAGAGGCTTAAAACGCTTTTCCCGGATCTGGAGGTTCCAGAATTCGTGAAAGCGGAAGAAAAGTACTCAGGACCGGCTCTTGCACCCGGGATGAAATATAGACATTATTCTCCGAAGATAGAGTTGATACTTGTTGAAGGTGATCCTCGGGAACGTTATAAGGAGATCATAACCTTCGCTTTTGAAAAAAACTCAATCATACTCTGTTCCAGAGAAACAGAACACCTTTATCCGGGAGAGATCAAGAGAAGGGTTTTAGGTTCTAGGGATAATCTATACGAGGTTGCGGCGAATCTATTTTATGCACTTCGTGAACCAGGTGAAGAATTCGAACGGATAGTAAGCGAAGCATTTCCGGAGACTGGTGTAGGACTTGCCATAATGAACAGATTAAGAAAGGCCGCCTGGAGGATTATGTAAAGGCGGCCATAGTATCAGCAAAAGACTTTCTGTGATAACTAATTTCTCATTCACTTAATTTTTGTCTATAAAAATCCAGGGAGACATCTTTAAGTGTCATTGTTCCAGGATTATAATCAATCTCTTTAAGATAAAGGTAGAAGTCAAGATCGTAGTAGTAAATTTCCACGTGAGTTTCTTCTTCATAGAGTTTTTCCCTCAGGAACTTCGCGAATCCCTCTACGAGATTTTCTTCGCAAAAGCTTCTCCAGGGGTAGGAGCGGGTTAAATTGCGGTTTTCGCGCCAGAAATCATAGAAACCGGTATCATTTTTCAACTTTTCCGCAAGATCTTCGAATTCATCTGAATTGGTAAAAGTCCGGAAAAAAGCGTGAGAATACTCATGCAGGGGTGTGAAATAAAGTTTTTCGATAGTTGTGACGTTTCGTTGAAGGGTGGAGATTTTTAAGTTGCCGTAACTGAATCCATAGGCTCCAACCTTTTTGAAAGTAAAATAGAACAAACAGGCATAATCGCCAAGCTCAATCCCGCTCATTCTTTCAATGAACTCGTAAGGGTTTTCATAATTTTGGGCTTCAAGAGTCAATGCTTCTGCTAACTCCTCAAATTCTTGTACGTGTCTTTCAAAATAATCCCGAAAGAAATTTTCATAGTAATATGGAAGAAGCTTTTTCAGATTCTGCCTCACGGAATATGGAAGCTCGAAGATAGCTGAATTGTAAAGCGTCAGGATATCATCCAACGTGCAACTATCTGATAGTTTTGTACTCAGATCCATCAGTTTCCAGTCACTAACATTCTCGAAAATTTCCACCAGAGAGTCTTTCATGTCTTCATCCATCGCTGCGTATGTGTCTTTCAACCACTGGTAGTGCTCCTGAGCGGATCTGTCGGCATCTTCATAGTACTCACTCCATTTATCTGGTACGAGTACATTGGCCAGATAGATTTCTTCTAGAGAGCTTACGAGAGAATATTTCAAAACGGGAGGTCTGACCTCAACCTCGTTGGCAATGGTTTCCTCCATTGGGCATGTGATTTGCAAAAGCGAACACCCGGATAAAAGGAACATGATTATTAACAGCGGAATTAAATTTTTCATAGCGAACCTCCTTATGATACCCGGAAGATATGAAGTCGTATTTTTTTTTAGTATAATACCATCATCTATAGGATTCATACAATATATCCAAAGACACTTGTTGATTATTTATAAAAAACTCAAATTTATTTAGTAAAGAGCAAATTTTCTATTCTATATTATAAAACCAGAAATATGCAGCTATCTAAGCTGGTTTGGGCGAATTGCCCCCTGTATCTCTCGCCTTTTATCGAAATTATTTTGAGATTAACTATAACATTTTTAATATCACTCTTGACATTTATAAATTTAAACGGTATATTATTGATGTAAAAGATAAAGACCTTTATAAAAGAGGGAGCAGGATGAAAAAGAGAATAGCTGAAAAAAGCAAACTCGAAATATTGCAGAGACTGTACGCTGAACCTCTCTTGTTCTGAAATCAGAAATACTGAAAGGGGGAGCGCACAATGAGCAAGGAAAGAAGAATTCATTACAAAGAGATAGAGAAAAAGCTAGAAGAGATAAAAGTAGATATTTTGAGTCAGACATACTTTCAGTATTAAGCGATTGAAGAAAAACAAAAAAACACCGGGGATATCCCCGGTGTTTTTTTGTCGTCTATATCCAGTAAAATGGCTAAAATGTTTTTTTATCAGTTACCCAATACAAGTCACTATTCATAACTCTTTTTCTCTTTCACGAATGCGATTGTTTTACGCTTATAATATAAATTTGCAGCTTTACTTCACGAGTATTTACCATTTTGAAAGCAAAATGAAATATTATAAGGTTAACATGTGAACGAATGTTCAGCACAAATGTGCAGGAGGAGATGCAGATGTCAGGAAAAGCATTGAGGTTGAATAGAATTTTTAAGGACGATGGTAAAACGGTTATCGTAGCGCTCGATCATGGGCAGTTTCAGGGGCCATTACCTGGCATTTCAAACATGCCGGAAACCTTAAGAAAGATTGTTGCAGGTGGTCCTGATGCTTTGATATTGAATCCGGGAATTGTTGCAAAACATTATGATCTTCTCGCGGGCAAAACTTCTGTTATAGTAAGGATCACCGGTGCATCGACAAATTACAGCCCTTCTTTCGATTATCACCGACTCACAACATCTGTCGAACACGCCCTTTCGATAGGTGCAGATGCGGTTATCGTTATGGGCTTTATCTGTGGACCTGGCGAAAGCAAATCTCTTGAACTGATCGGGCATGTTGCTGAAGCCTGTGATAAGTGTGGTCTGCCATTGATTGTTGAAATGCTGCCGCAGGATCTTGAGCATTTTACAGATCCAACGTATATTTCAACCGGTGCAAGGGCTGCATATGAACTCGGTGCTGATGTACTGAAAGTCTACTACACTGGAAATGACTCTTTCCGCACCATCGTTGATTCGGTCGCAATACCGGTGGTAATCGCCGGCGGGCCAAAGGATAAGGATGCGTTCGTTATGGCAAGCGAAGCAATCCAGCTCGGAGCAAAGGGAGTTGCCTTTGGTCGAAATGTCTTTCAGGCAGAGGATCCCATGAAATACGTAAAAGAGCTCTCAAAGATCGTACATGGTTAAAAGTGTAATTAGAAAATGATGCGAGACAAAGGAGTTTAGCGGAATGGATTTAAACGAACTTGCGTATCGTGTTTCGCGGCTTTATTACCTTGATGGTCTAACCCAGCAACAGATTGCCAATCGCCTTGGTATATCCCGGCCAAAAGTATCGAGGCTTTTAACTTATGCACGGGATGTTGGGATGGTTGAGATAAAGTTGAAAGCGCCTGACGTTGAGAGTAAGGAGTTTCTCTCGAAATCCCTGAAAGAGCGCTTGAATCTAATGGATGTGATAGTAACAGAGACAATTGAGAGGAATGAGGAAGACATTCTAAAAAGGGTTGCAAAAGCCGGTGCTGAGTTTATATCCAGAACGTTGAAGAACGGTCAGATTGTAGGCTGGGGTTGGGGAAGAACTATGTTTAGGACTGTGCAATCCTTAAACAGCACAGATTCCCATTTTTCAAGTTTGTTCATTCCTCTTATTGGGGGAACAGGACAGTCAGTTAAGTATTATCAGGTTAATTCCCTTGTTGAAAAAGCTGCGGAGATCTTCAAAGCTCAGGTTATGTACCTCAATGCTCCGGCGTTTTTTGCGGATAAGAATACATTTGAGTTATTTCTTAAAGAAAAACAGGTTTTAAACGTTCTGGAAATGTGGAAAAGATTGGATGTTGCTATCTTCGGTCTTGGAAAGCCCATTCATGATTCTGAGATTATAAAGTCCGAAATCGATAGTTCAATGATAATAGATCTCATAAGGGAGAAGGCTGTTGGTGATATCTTAGCCAGATTTTTCAATAAAAATGGCGAAATCTGCAAGTCTTCACTGAATAAGCTTATCCTCGGCATAAATATAGATGATCTTCTAAAAGTGCCTCTGAGAATATGTTTGTGCGGTGGAGAAAAGAAAGTGGATGGAATAATAACAGCTTCTAAGAAAGGGTATTTTAATGTGCTTGTAACAGATTCCATAACGGCTAATTTTGTCCTTGAGAAGCTGAGAGAGGAGAGAGGGGAATGAAGGCACTCTTCTATTTAGGACCTAAGAAACTTGAGTTGAGGGATATTGAGGAACCAAAGAATGAAGACGGTGTAGTCATCAAGGTTTTGGAAACAGGCATATGTGGGACCGATATTAAAACCTTTTTGCGAGGGCATCATCTTTTTAAACCGCCAACGATACTGGGGCACGAATGTTACGGAATTGTCGTGGAAAAACCTGCTTTTGTAGAACATCTCGAAGTCGGTGATTATGTTGCGGTCGCTCCGTACGGTGAATGCGGTGTCTGTGAAAAATGCAGAAAAGGGCTTCCCGAGCTTTGTAAGAATAAGACATATCTTCCGAGCGGCTGTTTTGCACAGTACATAACAGTTCCTGCGAATCATAGTTTGAGGGGTCTTTTCAAGATAGAGAAACCGGGAAAACAGGTAGTACTGGCAGAGCCTCTTGCGTGCGTAATTGGTACGGTTAGAAAGTTTGGTGTTCCCGAACGTGTTCTGATAGTTGGTGGAGGAGTTATGGGAACGCTTTTTGCCATTTATTTAAGCGTTAGGGGAACATCTGTCAGGATTTTAGAACCTTTCGAGTGGAGGGCTTCTTTTTTGAAAGATATGGGGCTTGATGTCATGGAACCTGATGCTCTTAAAGAAAAAGGCTACGATATGGTAGTGATTGCCGCAACCATAGATGAACCTTTCCAGTACATGGATTTGATGCAGGATGGCGGGAGTTTGCTACTATTCGGTGGTTACCCGAAGGATAAGAGGCTCACATTAAATCCATTCCATCTACATTACAGGGAAATAGTCGTTAGCGGAAGCTTCGGATATAGCTTGCCCGATTTTGCTGAAGCACTTGAAGAACTTGGAATAGAAAATGAGCTTTATTCAAAGCTTGTTACGCACAGTTACTCAGTATCTGAATACGACAAGGCTTTTGAAAAAGTTATGGACAAGGAGTGTATGAAAATCTCACTGAGGATGTGGGAAAATGATGAAAAAGCGTAAGCTTCGCGAAACCATAACCGCTTATGTGTGCCTTTCACCGACATTGGTACTTGCCACCATTTTCATGATAATTCCCATGATCGTGGTATTTTACGTCAGTTTCACCAACTGGGATTTCGTAAGCCCTGTTAAAAAGTTCGTTGGTTTGAAAAACTATATCTATATCTTCAGTGATGAAAAGTTTCTCAAATCAATAAGGAATACATTCTACTTTGCCTGTGTGAAGATACCGCTTGATCTTGTGATATCACTTTTTATTGCCGTTTTGCTTGACAAGAAGATCAGAATGAAGAAATTCTACAGAGTATCTTATTTTGCACCTGTGGTAACACCTATGGTTGCGGTGGCACTCATATGGATATGGCTTTTCGACCCAACTTTTGGTCCGCTCAACCAAATTTTGTCTTTTGTAGGTTTGAAGCCCATAAAATGGTTGTATGATCCAAATTGGGCAATGCCGTCTGTAATCCTGTTTTCTCTCTGGAAAGGGCTTGGTTACGATATCATCATATTCCTTGCAGGGCTTCAATCTATACCAAATCATTTGATAGAGGCTGCTTACATAGATGGTGCCAATTCAAGGCAAACCTTTTTCAAAATTACTCTTCCCCTTCTCTCTCCGATCGTTTACTTTGTTGTACTTATGGGGATTATTAATTCGTTTAAGGTCTTCGCACAGATATCTGTAATGACACCTAAAGGTGGTCCTTTGTACAGTACCGGTGTGATGGTGTTTTACATATACCAGCAAGCTTTTGAAAATTACAAGATGGGAAGGGCATCTGCAGCGGCGTTGATTCTGTTTGGCATGGTTATTGCTTTGACACAAGTCCAAAAGAGACTTGGCAGAAAATCCGTTGAGTATTCTTGAGCGGGGTGATGGGAATGAAGAAGACATGGTACATACATTTGATACTTTTGATCGGTGCTATGCTCATGATTTTTCCTTTTGTTTGGATGTTTTTATCTGCTTTCAAAACGGATATGGATGTTTTCTCCTATCCCCCAAAATGGCTGCCATCAACCTGGACCTTTGAAAATTTCTCCAGAGTTCTTGAGATGATCCCCTTCGGGAGATATTATCTGAACAGCATTATAGTGACTTTTGCAATAACCTTTGGTCAGGTTTTCTTAGCTATACTGGCGGCTTATGCTTTGGCAAGGTTGCACTTTCCAGGAAAGATCCCAATAATGATCTTTCTTCTATCGACAATGATAATGCCGTTCCAGGTCACTCTAATACCCACTTTTATCATTGTGTACAAGCTCGGATGGATTGATACCTATCAGGGACTTATTGTTCCGTTTCTTTACAGTGGGTTCTCCATATTTTTCCTCAGACAATTCTTTGTAACGATTCCCAAAGATCTTGAAGATGCTGCAAAGATAGATGGTTGTGGCTACTTCAGAATCCTTTTTAACGTCATTGTTCCAAACTCTAAAGCTCCCATAGGAACGATTTCCCTTTTTGTATTCCTGACATACTGGAGAAGTTATTTGTGGCCACTTGTAGTTACCAATTCTCCTGAAATGAGAACCCTGCCGATAGGTCTCAAATATTTTGTAGAAGAAGGCGGTACACAGTATAACTTGATGATGGCCGCATCACTGATGGCTATTGTTCCTGTATTAATTGTATATATATTGGCCGAGAGATATCTGGTTAAATCCACAACGTTAACCGGTTTGAAGTTTTGAACTCTAAAGGAGGAGGTGTTTTGTTATGAGAAAGCTTCTTTTAGTGGGGTTGTTGGTTCTTTTCACAATTACGGTGCTTTCTGTGGAGATCGTGTTCTGGTATCCTTTGAGCGGAACAAAAGGGCAGGTATTGAAAGAGATTGTCGAGAGGTTCGATAAGGCTCATCCGGATATAAAGGTAAAGCTTGTTTACACTGGAAAATACAGAGAAACTGCTCAAAAGGTTATGTCGGCACTGGTAACCAAGAGCCTTCCGAATGGAGGAATAATTCCTGCCGGTCCAATATTCACAGGTGCTTATGGGAATTACAAGATACTCGAGTATATGTTGTACGATCCTGATTTTGATATTAGTGATTTCTATGATGTCGCCTGGGATTATGCAAAGTACAAGGGTAGAATATGTGCTATACCATACAACATAAGTACCCCGGTTCTCATATACAACAAGAAACTTATGGAAGAAGCCGGACTCGATCCCAACAGACCGCCCGAGACATGGGAGGAATTACTGGAATACGCCAAGAAAATAACAAAGGACCTGAACGGCGATGGTGAACCAGACGTATGGGGATTGAATATTAAAGACACTCCATGGCTTTTCAAAGCAATGCTGTTCCAGAATGATTGTGAAATAATAGATGCAGATACTATGACCCCTCTCTTCGATGGTCCGAAAGGGGTAGAAGCCGCTGCTTTCTGGAAGAAATTAATCGATGAAAAGGCAATGCCCGTCGGAATGCATAATTTAGCTGACAAACAGTTTATATCTGGAACCCTCGGTTTTTATATGGGAAGCTCTTCGAGGATAGGAAAATGGTGCGGAAAACTGCCCTTTGAGGTTGGAGTCGCATTCCTTCCAAAGAAGGTTAAAAGGGCTATTCCAATAGGTGGAGCTGTTCTCGTTATGTTCCCTCACAGCAAAGAAGAAGATGACGCCATGTGGAAACTCATAAAATGGCTCGTATCACCCGAGAATCTCGGTGAATTCTGTATAAAGACCGGTTATATTCCTATAAGAGAATCTGTTTTGGAAGTACCTGAGGTTAAAAAATTCATGGAAGAAAACCCAGATTATAGAGTTGCTTTTGAACAGATGAAATATGGAAAAGCTTACTGGCATTTTGAACAGATGGGAACAATGGACTATCTATTATACGAATACCTCGACAAGATCGAGAGGGGTATATTAACACCAGAAGAGGCAATGAAAGAAGCAGCAGAAAAGCTTAAGAAGGAGATAGAAAACGAATGAAAATGAACCTGTCCTTTTCGACTGCAGCCTTGTTTCCGAGAAACAGTCTTGATTCTTTAAAAATTGTAGAAGAAGCGGGATTTCAGTATGCAGAATTAATGCCTCAGTGTATGGAGGAAACAAAACCTTGCTTTGCGAAAGAAATAACGAGCAGAGTGAAGATAAAAGTTGCCTCCATACACTTCCCACTTGTCTTTTTCTCGATGTTTTACAACCCTTATCCCGGAATGGTGAGGGAAGCAAAAACTCTGATAGACAATATCACCACACTTGCGGAAACCCTCGGAACGGAAGTCATTGTCATTCATCCGCCCTATTTTGGTAATGAAACCACGGAAAGATTATTTTACACCCCTATAATGGATAATATGAGATATCTATGCGAAAAGTCCAAGGAAAACGGTGTAAAAATTGCTCTTGAAAACTCACCAAAGGGCGGGCGTACACCTGAAGAGATGCTGCAGGTAATTCGTGCTGTGAACCATGAGAATATTTTTCCAATGCTTGATACAACAGAAGCGGTTGAGTCCGATCAAGATCCAGTGGAGATGCTGAAAAAACTGGATGTGATACACATTCATGCAAGTGATCATAAAGGTGAAGCCAAACATATTCTGCCGAACGAAGGAGATCTCGATTGGGTGAAAATCGTTTCTATTTTGCAGGAAAAGGGATTTTCCGGGTTCTTCACCGTAGAACCATCCTACAGATACTTCCTTGAAGAACCGGAGGAGAAGATGAAGGCCGTGTTGAAGTTTTTAACGAATTTGCAGGGGTGACATGCTTGAGAGCTGGAGTGATAGTAAACACATCGGCTGGTAAATTCGAATATATAAGAAAAAGGATATCGAAGCTAAAAGAAGTATTCGATGAGATAGTTACTGGTTCGGGTAGATTTGGTGGAGATTTCCTGGAAGACGTTAAGATAGTTGACATTGTTTCAAGCGATTTTAAAAGCGCGATCAGGGAATTAACGATTGAGCTCTCAAAATGTTCAGACGTTATAGTAAGTGTTGGAGGAGACGGCACGGCCAATTTCATTGCTGCAACGCTCATTGATGAAAAATTAAACACCCCCATAATGGGTATAGCCGGGGGGACCGCAAATGTCGGTCCCCTCGTCCGCTTTTCATTGGAAAATATAGAAAAGCCTTCACATATAGACTTCGTGGATTGTCTGAAGGTCTGGAAAGGGAACGAGCACATAGGTTATGCATTTATCGATGTCGTTTTTGGGGATACTTTTCTGGGAACGTTGAATGGAAAGATGGTTAATCTCAGCGTAAAAGATTTTCTGGAATCCGGCAGGAAAGTTGAGAGAATACCCTGCGACGATATAGCAGAAAAACTGGATGTTTTGAAAAACAGCAGGAGAATTTCTCTCAGCTCAAAAAAAGTTGCACAAATTATAGCATCTCCTTTGAATTTTTCGGAATTCTATATAGGAAAAGCAGTCACAGGAAAACTTTCCTGGGCTTCTTTTTTCAAATCAGTCGGAATTTTGACTATCTCAAACAGGGTTATTGTGGATTCATACCTTAAAGAACACGAACTGGAAGATCCAGTACTTATCGAGCAAATTCTTTTTGGAGATGGGGAAACCATCGAGGTATCTGGAATTAAGAGAGGTGTGTACATCGTACTTGACGGAAATCCAATGTGTGAATGTGACTACCCGATAAAACTGCAAGGGCTCAGAAAATGTGTTAAAGTCCTTTCAGGTAGCCAAAAAGCTGGTTGGCCAGTGGGGTGGAAAAAATGAAGGTAAAAAGAGAAAAGTTAATGAACTTTACCGCTGATGTGATGAAAAAGATGGGATGCGACGATGAAAAGGCGAGAGTGGTTGCCGAAGTACTCGTTGAAGCAGATATGAGGGGAATATCGTCACACGGAGTAGCAAGGTTAAAACGATACGTAAATCATATAAAAGAAAGGATTATAGATCCGAATGGTGAACCGGAAATAATCTTTGAAACTCCTGTTACTTTAGCTATAGACGGAAACAACGGGGTAGGACAACACATTGCTAAATTTTCAATGGAAAAGGTCATAGAAAAAGCGAAAAAATACGGAATTGGAATGGCAACCGTCCGAAATTCAAACCACTATGGAATAGCTGGATATTACGCTGAAATGGCTGTGAAAATGGGTTTAGTAGGAATATCACTCACCAATACAGCCCCTCTGGTTGTTCATACATTCTCGAGGGAAGCCCTTCTTGGAACAAACCCAATAGCTTTTGCTTTTCCAACAAGTGAAAAATATCCGATACTCATAGATATGGCAACAAGTGTTGCGCCCCGGGGAAAACTGGAAGTGTATTCCAGGTTGAACAAAAAGATTCCGAAAGGCTGGGCCGTAGATGAAACGGGGCATACAACAACAGATCCAGAAAAAGTTCTTTCTAATTTAAAACAGAGAAAAGGCGGAGGACTTCTGCCTTTAGGTGGAGAAGGGGAAGAATTTAGCGGTCATAAAGGTTATGGATTGGTGCTTCTGGTTGAACTTCTGACTTCGGGGTTGTCGCTCGGTTCTTTTAGTTACGATACTTATAAAGGAAAAGGTAAAATAACACACTTTTTTGCCGCACTTGACCCGGCGATTTTCGGCAATCCTGAGAAAATAAAGGAACATGCGATGGAGTTGATAAACAGTTTGAGAAGCGCTAAAAAAGCGGATGGAAAAGAAAGGATTTATGTGCACGGAGAAAAAGAATATGAAAAACGCGAGAAATCACTCGAATGCGGAGTGGAGATTGACGAACCTACATATTATGAATTGAGAAAAATCGCTGAAAATTTAGACATTCCCTGGTAGAGAGGAGAGGAAAGATAAAGTGCTCATTTTTAAGCAAGTTCTTGAAGCCTTTGCAGTCGGAGACGCTATGGGGATGCCCACTGAATTCATGACCTTAAAAATGATACGTAATAGATTTGGTTTGATCGATACATTGATCGACCCTTCAGTTTCTCTTATCCACAAAAACTTGAAAAAAGGGCAGATAACAGATGATACAGAACAGGTGCTTTATCTGCTCGAGACATTTTATGAAAAGAAAGGGGTAACAGTTGAAGGGACAGTCGAAGGACTTCGTCGCTGGATAGAAGAGACCCATGCAGATGAGAAAGGATATATCGGGCCAAGCTCTCTAAAAGCGCTGAAGAAGATACAGGACGGTGAAAATCCTGAAAAAGCAGGTACAGGTGGAACGACATGTGGAGCCGCTATGAGGGTTCTGGCACCGGCACTCAGCGTTGAGAAGGGCAACAAAGAAAAACTCAAAGAAGCTATACGCGCGTGCTCTATTCCCACTCATAATACAAATATAGCTTTAGAAGCAGCCATGAGTCTTGGTTTTGGTTTTCATACCGCTGTTATGGGCGCTTCTTTCGATGAGATACTCGAGTCAATTCTTGAAGGTGCAAAAATAGGCAGAGAGATATCGGGCAATGAGTTTGTGGGAGCATCCACAGGTGAGAGGATAAGATATGCGCTGGATAAAATAAGTAATCTCCATTCACCAGAAGAGGTAATGTCTTTTATATATGATGTTATTGGAACTAATATGGAATCTAATGAAGTGGTTCCCGCAGCAGTATCAATCTTTGCCTACGCAAGAGATGATACGTGGCTTTCAATACGGATTGGTGCTTCTATTGGTGGAGATACCGACACCATAGCAGCGATTTCTGGAGCTCTTTCCTGTCTTTACAGCAGAGGTCACAATATTCCCAACGAAGTCGTCGAAGAGGTACTTCGAATTAACAACCTGAATCTAGAAAGATACGCTAAAATGGTTCAAGAAATGCTTGGGGGTAAAAAATGATAGTAATCTCTCTGGGAATAATCAGTGTAGGTGTTATATTTGGGATATTCAATTTGATACTCATTCCCTATCTTTCCGCGCAATTTGGCTCACAATCCATACCCGGACAGCTTATTTCTCTGGGAATGCTTTCAACGATTTTTCTAAGCCCATTGCTAGGCTTTCTCAGCGATAGGATCAGGAAGAGAACGCCTTTTATTTTTGCCATAACGTTGATGGCATCACTGGGAATAATTGGGTTGACATTACACTCGCTGGTGTTAAAAGGAATATCAGCGGTTATCCTTGTAGCCAGTGCTTACAGTTTTTTAACTCCTTATTCCGCACTGGTAAGTGACTATAGCACCATCGAAAGCAAAGATAGAAATTATGGCTTTGTGACAGGAGTAATGAGCCTTTCCACTTTCATCACATCGTTGTTTATAAGAGCTATCTATGATTCTAAACCAAATCTGACTTTCCTGGTTTTGGGAGTAGTTGTGTTGATTTCTATAGCCCCCACGATGATATACACCAAAAAGCACCCTGTAAAGTTCTCGGAATTTGAAGCAGGACAAAAGAACAGCAATTCTTTCAATGTTCTCAGAAAATATCCAGGACTACTGGCTTATTTCATAATGGAATTTGGGTTATGGTTCGCCCTTGGAGGGCTTTTCCCTTATTTAACCTCTTTTTTGAATTCTGAGGCAAGCATGAATATAGGGACGGCCTCAGCATGGATTGGAGCTTCCACCTTTTTTAGTGGTATCGTATCTTTCGCTACCGGAAAGTTCAGCAAAATAATCGGGCAAAAAAGGCTGTTTATAATTTCGTTAACTACAATCACTTCGTTTTCAGCGGTTATAGCGCTTTTCTATCACTCCATTTTAACTGCCTCTGCAACATCAGTGTTTGCAATAGCATGCTTCATCGCGTTGAGCATAGCAACAGGTTTTTTATACTCCTTAAATTCCTCTATACTCTCAACTATGGTTTCTGAAATCGATCAAGGAAAAGTATTTGGGATAAACAGCGTAATTGTGGTTATTTCCCAATCTATCTCTGTAAGTCTGATCGGTAGTGTAATCGACAGCAGAGGGTATCAATGGATGTTTGTGGTCATTTCTCTCAGCCTTGTTTTGGCTAACATCAGTGCATTTTATATATCATCTTTTCCAATTGGTAAGAATAAGAAAAATCAAACTGTAAGCTCCTGAAAGTCACCAAAAGAAGGTGAAAAACGTTGAAAATATGGATTCTAATAAATGATAAGGCTAAAGCCGGATTTGAATCGGAACATGGATTCAGTGCCTTGATTGAATTCAGAGACAAAAAAATTATCTTCGACACCGGTCAAAGTGATGTCTTTCTCAAAAATGCCAGAAAACTTGGATTGGATCTTAGAAACATAGATGCTGTGGTTATAAGTCACGGACACTATGATCATGGAAATGGGTTGGAATCATTATTGAGGGAAACCGGTCCCAAGCGGATTTTCATTGGAAATGGATTCTTCAACCATAAATACGGCGGAGGGAAGTACATAGGTCTCGAACACACCATAGATTATTACGAAAAGCTGGGCGGTAAGTTTCAAACGATAGAAAAGGATTCTGAAATCTTCGATGGTATTCAGCTTTTAACAGCTGTACCTATGGTGAGTTTTGAACAACCAGAAAAGAGATTTAAAGTTGAAGATGAATCGAAAAAATTAAAACGGGATTTTTTTGAAGAAGAGCTATATCTCTCTCTTGAATCTCCAGAAGGCACAATTATAATCACCGGGTGTTCCCATCGTGGAATAATAAACATAATGTCGCATTTGTCTAAAGACAAAAAGATAAAAGCGATCGTTGGAGGATTTCATCTAATAAAGAAAACAGACGAAGAACTTTATAAGATTGCGGAATCTCTAAAAGCCTTCCAGTTTGAAAGTCTTTATCCGTGCCATTGTACAGGTAATAAAGCTATTAAAATCCTGAAAGAGATTTTCAACTCACAAGTCAACGAATGCCTTTCTGGCGGGTTTATCGAAATTCGATAAAATTCGTTTTCCACTTCATCCTGGTATTTGTGGTATATTCTGTTTGCATGTACAGATAAAACCACTGTATAATCCGTCAGGGGGTATAATGCTTTGTGGTACCCGGGTCATATTGAAAAAGCGAAGAAAAACATTCAGAAACATCTGAAGATTGTCGATGCAATTGTTGAATTGGTAGATGCACGCATTCCATATACAAGTAGAGCATATGAATATGAAAAGCTCTTTGGGAATAAACAAAGAATCCTCGTGCTCAATAAAGAAGACCTCGCCGACCCGGCCATCACCTCCAGATGGCAGAAATACTTTTTAAAAGGTAACGTCCCTATTCTTAAAATCAATCTAAAAAGTGCGGATGCTAGAAGATTCCTTACAAAAAAGGTCTTTCCTCTCATAAAAAGTCGATACGCTGAAAAAAGAATCATGATAGTTGGAATACCAAACGTTGGAAAGTCAACATTCATAAACCGATTAAAGGGAAAGAAGTCTCTCGTTGTTGGAAATACCCCCGGTGTTACCCGGGGAGTTCAATGGATTACCGTCAGTAAGCAACTTATGGTTTTAGATACCCCGGGTATTCTGTACACGCGGCTCCATAGTCCTTCGATAATTACTAAACTCGCCGCAGTCGGTTCCCTTCCGCTGGAAAAACTTGATATTCTGGAAGCTTTCAGGGATGTTTTCACGTTACTTACTGAACGTTATGGAACGGCAGTATTATCCGGTCTTATTGACATAAATACCGATGATCCATTCGAGTTTCTTGAAAATTTCACAGAAAAGAGAAGGTTCCTCCAATCCAGAGGAGAATTGAATCTCGAACGTGGTGCGTTTGCTTTCCTCAGGGAACTTGCTAATGGCAAGTTTGGCCGTTTCTCTTATGAAACCCCTGAAGAAATTGAGCAACTTGTGTCTCAGAAGAAAGAAAAGCAATAACAAGTAACCGAAATATTTTTGGAACGTCTGTACGAAATCACCCTGGAAATCTGGTTAGAGGAAAGGAAAAATGAAAAAAATGGGAGAGAAGAAATCTCGTAAATTTCTTGTACTGAGTGGTGGAGGTGCAAGAGGTGCCGCGCACGTTGGCGTGATTCGTGCTCTTGAGGAAAGAGGATTTGTTCCTGATGCGATAATTGGTGTGAGTATAGGTGCCGTCGTCGGAGCTGGATATGCTGTCCTGAAAGATGCAGAACTTCTCTGGGACTATTCGGTGAAAATCTACAAGCGCGCCGCTAAGTTTTTTCCTTTTAATTTTTCTTCAGTCTCCTATGGTCGCAATCGTTTTCTTGTGAAGATAAGCTGTTCCTACATGACAAAGAAATCTTCTGTTTTACCATCAAAATTGTATTTCAGGGTTTTCCGGAAATATCTTGGCAAACTACACTTTGAAGATTTACAGATTGAGTTTCACTGCGTATCTACCGATCTAAAAGCCGGAAAAATTATCCTTCATTCTTCAGGGAAGCTTTTTCAGGCACTTCAAGCGTCAATGGCAATCCCCGGAATCTTCCCTCCGGTCGTACTTGAAAACAGCATCATGGCTGATGGCGGTACGCTGAACAATCTACCGGCAGATATTGCAAGAGACCTTGGGGCTGATTATGTGGTTGCGGTTGATTTATCTGGAAAAAGCTATCCAATTACCATCCCCGAAACTTCAAACGCTTTGTTGAACGCGATGAATCTTATATGCGAGAACAGAATTCTTTCTTTTTTAAGGAAAGAAGCAGATTTTATAATTCGTCCACCTGTCCAAGATATAGATAGTCTCGATTTCAGCCGTTGTCTTGAGATCATGGAGAAGAGCTACGAACATACCCTTAATCTCACACTTCCTGAGGAGATGTTCGAACGAGAATACACGTCGGTGGGTTCTGTCTTCAAGGGTTAGCTACCATACCGGTTTTAGAAAAACTTCTGTCTGAAAAAAAACAAAGATTGGAGATAATTGCTAACGGACTGGCTGGTTTCTATGCGATTCTTTTTGAAAATTTTGGTAAAGAAGAAGCCCGTCAGAGACTTCAGGGGTTCATTAAGAAATTTGAAGGAACCCTGCGTGTGATAAATAGAAGGCAAAAAAGTGAGAATATAGACAAAAAGACGGCAAGAAAAAAGCAGATAGAATATTGTGTTCTCTGGACCACATCGATAGCTGCCCACACCTGGGAGCAAGCCGACGAATTTCTGACAGGATTAAGTGGGAACACCTGTGTTAAAGCCGAAGTAATAGATCTTTCCAGACAAACTGTTGAACTCTATGGAGCCTCTTCAGCCGATGTGGCAAGAGCCTGTTTAGCTTTTCCAGGATTTTTTCCGCTTTTCAAAGGAAAGTACGTGAATACAACATATCTTTCTCAAATACCCGTGTCATTTCTCGAAAATGGTGATACTGTAATCGTTAATCTTCGTGACCCCTCCCGAATTGAATTTGAAAGCGCCAGCGAGATCCTTCTTCAGGCTATGGAATGCAGGATGATAGAGTTCGCAAAGCGTTCACTTGCTTCGAAGGATGTCAGGAAAATAGAAATCAAGACACAGGTACACTGGAAAGATGTTAATGAGTTAGGAGCTTCTCAATGGCCGTTCCTTGAATCTGTGGAATCTTCCTTATCCGAGATTGAGTTTTGAGTTTTCAGAAGACTTCTGGTATCGTGCAATCGCTGCCTCAAGAATTGCGTTAACAAGATCCTCGTACTTCCAGCCAATAGGTGCAAGCATTTTCGTCAGGTCTGAATAAACAGGAACAAGAAGCGGTAGTGAATTAACTTCGATTATATAAAATTCGTTAACTCGCATTCTAACATCGATCCGTGCAAAATCAAAGAGACCTATAGCTTTAAAGGCTCTTTTTGCGTAATTTTCTAACTTCTTTCTCTGGCTTTCTTCCAACCTTGCAGGACAAATGTAGGTCGTTTTTTCCCCATAATGATGTTTCACCCTGTGGGAATAAAAATGTTCCAATCCTTCTGGAAGATTTGAAAAATCGATCTCCAGTATGGGTAAAACTTTCAAATCATTACCATTACCTATAATTCCAACGGTAAATTCTCTTCCGTCTATAAACTCTTCTACGATCGCAGGTTGATTGAATTTGTTCATGATCATCTCAACCTGTTTTTTCAATTCCTTCTGGTTTTTTACAACGGAATCTCTGGAGATGCCAAGAGCACTTCCTTCGCAGGAGGGTTTAACAAAGGCTGGGTAAAAGTCTATTTCAGGAATATTATTCGGGTCATCTATCTTGACGAACCTTGGGGTGGGGATACCGGATTTTTCCAGTATCAGTTTTGTTATGCTTTTATCAATGCATATTGCGTGGACGATCGCCGATGAGCCGGTGAAAGGTACTCCAAGCCTATCTAAAATCGCAGGAGCATGAACCTGTTTGGAAAGTTTTCCACCACCGGTTGAGAGGTTGAAAGCAAAGTCGTATTCTTTCACTGTTTCCATAAATTTTTCGTCTATTGGAAGAGGTTGAGAATCATGCTTCTTAGAAAGAGCCCTGATAACGGCTTCCACCATCCTTTTATCTTCCTCACTCATTGGAAGGTCATAAACAACCGCGACTTTCATCCTATCATCTCCTTCATACTTCAAATCCCAGCGACTTAAGTCTTTGAGCTTCGGAAATCGGTTTTCCCTTTTCATTCACAGCGTAATAAGCACCATTTATTGCTCTTGTACGAAGCTTTCCACAGGCGACTGACATTTTTTTAAGTCCCGGTGCATCGAGTATGCCTGTTTTTATAGCGGCCTGGATGACTTCTGGATCGATTAAAGGATTGTCTGAATCTTTGCCAAGGCTTTCTATCGCTCTAACGATAAGCATTGCTTCTTCCTTTAACTGTTCCTTTCTTTCCTTAACAACTGGATCTGCTTCGAAATCCGGCAATCCTTTCATTGCCTCGAGATACGCTTTTTTCACCATTTTGACGCTTTCAATTATTTCTTTTGAAGTAGCCCTTTTTATGGCTTCAGAGTAGGCAACCACGTGAATTATATGGGGTTTCAGATATGCTGCGGTGAACATGGAAGAAACGAGCTGTCCCATCGCCATATACGGATCGGCGGGAAAAGACATCAATCCTGTTCTCACCATGCGATACGAGATGAAATCATTGTCATGAAGTGATTCGATAAGCTCTTTTTTTGCCAGCATTTTTGCTGTATCCATCTTTGGTGATATCTCGGGGGGAGTATTGAACATATACTGTGCAATGTAGTACTTTACTCCAAGCTTTTTTGCATTGTAAGCTGCGATGTACGCTGTGGCAACTTCCACGGCACCGTGACAGTATCTCAATGCCCATTGATGGGATTCATTTATCTCTACGGGTATTCCCATGGAAGCGTTCCAGCGAATTGCTTCCTGGTTTTCCTTTATAGCTTCAAGGAGGGGTCTATCGGAACGCCTGTCAAGGTCGGAATACCATGTGAGGGGTATCGCTGCCCAGGCATTGTGTATCGTTTCGTGTAGCAAAGCGGAGAATTTGATCAAATTTCTGGTTCCTGAATAGCAACGTAAAAGAGGATAGTTTCCCCTTCTACTTGCCTGGTACATGCGTGTAAAATCATCGCGAGTTCTAAAAGGAGCACCGCCAGCGCCATCCTGTGCTGGATCCATCTCTTCGGGCGTGAAAAAGAATTGCTGGGCGTTTTGATCTGGTGCGAGTGAAATGATATCGAGCAAACCGGATTCCGCTAATTTTTCTATTTCTCTTTCTGTTTCTTGGAGTGTGGGGAGGCCTATGTGGTGTCTTATCAACGGGTAAGGGGATTTGTACTTTATTCGTTCAGTAAGGGTCTGAGGAGGTATCTCATCTTCTTTTTCATCACGCTTTCCTCTTAAGAACATCGCTATCTGATCAATGCTCATGCTTCCATCAAAAACTTTGGAGATAAAAGAAAACTCCCGTGCTACTTTTGCTGTTTCTACAGTTCCACCGAAGATGTATATTTTATTTTGAAGACCGTACCTTTTTATTTCCATCTCAAATTCCTTCAAAAGATTCCGAAGGGCATCCGAATCGAGACGGTAGCTTATTGCCACAATATCTGGGTCAGTTTCGATTATTCCCCCAATGAATTTTTCCAGTGGTACAGCCCCCCCAAGGTATACCGTGTCATATCCTTCTTTGTTTGCTAAATCGAGAAAATTGAGCACACCGGCTACATGAACATCGCTTCCAAGGGCACCTGCGATTATTTTCTTTTTCGACATCATGTATCTCTCCCGTTCTCAACAAAGTTCCATATCTGATCCACGGTCATATTGGCAAGTCCAAGGTGCTCAACCGTTCTTCCGTCTTTCCAGAAATTTCTTCTGAGCGCAAAATTAGCGATGTTGACAATCGAATCGATAGCTGGTGTCGGAATACCGAGGTACTTTCCGAAAGAGCTTATAGGCACGAGACTCATGGGTACATCTTCGAGAATGTACCTATTAGAAAGACTAACGGGTGCAGCTATTCCCTGATATCCTTCATTGTTATGAATTGCGTCGTACAGATCGATACCCTGGACGTCGTAGGCGAAATCGATCCATTCAACAGCCGTCATCGGTTCTGCCCCGAGTGCACGGGCTATCTGGCAACGTTCCTCATCGATTTTTTCCAGAACTCTTGCCACCGAAGGGCTTATTCCCTCAAGGTAAAACTGGAAATTTCCATGCCTTGATTCTACCCAACCAGCGTTCATCAAAAGTGCTCCGGGGTGGAATACGGCTCCTATGTTGTTGAAACTAGTGTAAAGAACATTCGGAGAAACCACGAATTCAGGAAGCACTTTAGGTAGAGTTTCGAAAAGTAGATCGTTTTTAGACGCAGGTAATGCGGCAACAGGAACAGCATTTTTAATTTTAAATATCTTTACTGTTCCCGGCCCCGTGATTCTTGAGGCGAAAACAAAGGTTTGAGCTTCGGCAATAACGATATCTTTCTTGACATTCATCTCGTCTAATACTCTTCTAAACTCCAGTGCACCACCGGTTCTGCCAGGATTAAGGACAATGACCTGACCATCTTCAAGATATGGAGCGACTCTTTTAGCAACGGAAGCATGCGCAAAAGCGGGAACTACCACCATAATTAATTTTCTTCCTTCTATTGCTTTTTCGATGTTTGTTCCAACGTAACTTAGCGTAGCAACGCCACTGGATTCGCCCTCTATTCTGATCTTTCGTGCATAGAGAATTCCGGATATTCTTTTCCGGCTTCGATTAAAAAGAGCAACGTCATGTCCATGCATTGCGAGATAAGCGGCGATAGCCTGTCCACCATTGCCAGCGCCAACAACGCAGATTTTCATGTTGCCACCTCCCATATCCTGGAACCGGTGGAAACTTGAAAAAACTGAATTTAATGGGTAAGAAATAGAATAAAACGAAAGTGAAAACCCGTCAAATCAATTATAACCATAATCTATTAAGAACCGAAGACAATTAAACACACTTGGAAAAGGTACTGAGAAAGAGTTTTTAAACTTTTTTAGGAATGTTGTCGAGAATCTTCTTTATTTCAATTTCAATGGATCGATGAAAGGCAAAAACAATAACCGAAAGGAATAGTGATAGAATAAATTTCGAGAAATATACGACAAACAAAAAATTTTTCAAGAGTGGGTGATAAAATGTCAGGCAATGATCATGATTACAGGCATTGGAGGGGTTTACTTGATGTACTAATCGAAGGAGCTTATATTGTTGATAAGCACAGAAAAATACTTTACTGGAACAAAGCAGCAGAAAAGATAACCAGCTACCGTAAAGATGAAATTCTGGGAAGATCCTGTATGGATAATATCCTTATGCATGTTGACGAAGCGGGAAATAGTCTTTGTAAAGGAGATTGCCCGCTTGCAAAGACACTTAAAGATGGAAAGATTAGAGAAGCAAACGTGTATCTTCACCACAAAGATGGTTACAGAAAACCTGTATGTATCAGAGTGGTTCCACTCAGAAATGACTATGGCGAAATACACGCCGCCCTAGAGCTCTTCAATGACAAAACACCTGAAGAAGCACTTAAACAGAGAATGACTGAACTTGAAAAACTTGCCATGTTTGATGAATTGACGAAACTTCCAAACAGACGTTACGTTGAAGAAAGATTAGAAGATTTCATGAATGATTTCATGAGGCATAAATTGAGATTCGGTGTAATTTTCATGGATATAGATCATTTCAAAAGTTTTAATGACACCTATGGCCATGTCGCAGGCGACAAAGTATTGAAGATCGTGGCTAATACGCTTCTCGGTGCCTCAAGAGTTTCCGATGTTGTCGGTAGATGGGGTGGTGAAGAATTTGTTGCGCTCATCAAAAACGTTAACATGAAAACTATTGAAACAATAGCTGAGAGATATCGCCTACTTGTTGAGAGCTCCAGTTTCGAACTAAATGGAGAAAGTTTGAGTGTAACCATCTCGATTGGAGCTACCCTTGCAAAACAAGGCGACACAAAAGAGAGTATCATAAAGCGTGCCGATGAGCTGATGTATATAAGTAAACAAAGGGGTAGAAACAGGCTTACTATCGGTTAATTCACTTTGCTCTTGCTAATTCGGCAACTATTTTGTTTCCCTTTATCTTGCAGCGATTGAGAGAATCAATAACCAATTCAGCATATCTGCGCTCAACTTCCACATAACTATGCTTACTCAAAAGTTCAATTGAACCTATGCGATCACCGGGAATACCCGCCTCGCCGGTAATTGCTCCAACAATATCTCTAACTCTTATGTTATGCTTACTCCCCGCGCTGACGAACAGCTTTATCATCTCACGGTCACGATTGTTATTCTTAGCCCCAGCCTCATTCTGAGAATAGGCTCTTTTTGACACATTCATTTTTATTAGTGCAGCAGCTATTTCCATTGAGGTGTAACCCCTTGCAATAAGTTCCTCTACAGCAGGAACGTAATCACTTAGATTGCCCTGTTCGAGGATATCATTGATTTCACCAAGAAAGCTTTCCATTCTTTTTGTGTTCACATCCTTTTCTGAGGGCACGTTTAAGGATTTTATCTTGATTTTTGTATAACGTTGTATTTCTCTCAACCTGTGAAGAGAACGACCGTAGGCGAAACTGAAGGCTTTTCCGGTTTTTCCTGCCCTTCCAGTTCTTCCTATTCTGTGAACATAATATTCCTCATCCTGGGGTATATCGTAATTAAAAACTGCCTCGATATCATCAACGTCTATACCACGAGCAGCAACATCGGTGGCTACAAGAACTTTAATCGATTTATTCCTGAAACTGTTCATGACTCTGTTTCTCAATGATTGACTCATATCTCCGTGGAGCCCGTCGACAAGATAACCTTTAGCCTGAAGCATCGGAACAAGTTCATCTACTTTCTTCTTCGTGTTGCAAAAAACCAACGAAAGTTGCGGATTGTAATACTCAATGAGCTTTGAAAGAGCATCAAACTTTCTGGATTCCCCTATTTCAAGATAATATTGTTCTACCGTGGAAACAGTCAATTCTCTATTTATCACCTTTATCAGTTCAGGTTCTTTCTGAAATTCCTGAGCCAGAGCTATAATTGCTTTCGGCATGGTGGCTGAAAACATAGTGATTTGTCGTTCTTTTCCAACATGGCTGAGTATGTACCGTATATCCTCAAGAAACCCCATATTTAGCATCTCATCAGCTTCATCCAGCACTACAAATTTTGTGTCATCGAGCTTGAGCGTCTTTCTTCGCATATGATCCATTATTCTGCCGGGAGTACCAACAACAACTTGAATTCCTTTCTTTAGGGTATTTATCTGCCGTTCTATAGATTGCCCACCGTATATAGCAAGTACTTCTATTTCCTTGCGATTAGAGGCCAACGCAGCTATTTCGCGTGCCACCTGAACAGCCAGTTCCCTTGTTGGGCAGAGAATAAGCGCTTGTACTTTTTTTGATGAGTAATCCAGCATTTCAAGAAGAGGTATTCCAAAAGCGGCTGTCTTACCGGTTCCGGTATGTGCCTGGCCAATTATATCTCTTCCATTTAAAATCACCGGTATTGCTTTAGATTGTATCGGAGTAGGTTCTACAAACCCCACTTTTTCAATGGAGTTCAACATCTTTCGGGATAAACCCATTTCACTAAAATTCATACTCATTCGTCATATCCTTTCAAATAGATTCCATAAATTATATACTTTGATAAAGGTTCATTTATCACAAATGATGTCAGTGAGGTAAATTTCTCTCTGGCTGTAAAGAGTAAAAAGCAGCTGCTCTACCCAGACCCGATACCCGCTCTTCTACTCTTCCCGCCGCAGACACGTGTCACCGACAGAATTAATCGTTTCCTCGGCGAAGTCAGTCGCGTCGATCTCGAACATCGGATTCTCGTGTTTTTTGTCGCAAACGTCACTCTACCAATTGACAGCCTTTGCAAACGTCTATTGTTTCCCACTCCGAAGGAGTGCTTACCAGATCTTTTTCGTTGTTACTATTATTATAAATGCGTTTGTTAGTTAAACTAACTATCCATCAATCGATTTCTCATGTAACATCATTGCTCCTTGCTTCTTTACAAAACGATTGTATAATTTAGAGTACCTCAGAACACTATTGCGGGAGGGATTATATGTTTACCAGAAGAAGGGGGTTTACTTTCATAGAGCTGCTTATAGTCCTTGCTGTTATAGCGGCGCTTCTTGCCAGTATTACACCTGTTGCCATGAATGCGATAAGAAAAGCCAAGGCGATTCAGGTGGCATTTAATCTCAAAGTTCTTGCCGGGGGTATTCAGAACAAACTATTGTTAGATCGCGAGCTGCCTTCCAATATTTCTGAAATTGGTAGGGACATAGATACACAAAATTACGGAATAGCTTATACTTCTTCTGGCGGTCATTATGTCATTGTGGTTTTTACAACCGAAGAGGTGAAATTTGACACCGTTCACGAGATACTTCCGGCTTCGAGCGATTCCACCGCGATAATTCCTGCTGGTGCGGATTATCTGGCCGGAGGACTTCAGAATGCGAACAATGCTACTGTTCTTTATCGTATAGAATTTGATATTTATTAATCTCTTTTGCAAAAATCAGAGCAGCCTCTTGTGAGGCTGCTCTGACGCTTCGTGATGGGGAAATCTTTCGAACAGGGGTGGGGTTAGCACGTTGTATTTAATCGAGGCTTCCTTATTGTTCTCCCAAGTGTATCTCTATCATACTTCCATTCTTTAGAAAAAGCTTTAAAGCTCGTTGAATATCTATTACGCATTGATTTATTTATTGACAACTTGATTAATCCGCATGTTGACGAAAAGCGCGAAAGATGAGAATATTATAGTGAGACCAATATTTGGGGTGATACGATGCGAATGGTACTCACAATTGAAGGTATGAGTGATGATGGGTCCGTTGATTCTGTACGGCGAGTAATCAAATCTGTTCTTGGCAGGGAAGTTAAAAGCGTTGAATTCTCTTCAGGAAAGGTTATTGTGGAAGCAGATTCTCTTGAAATCGTTGAGAATCTTGAGGAGAAACTTTCAGCAAAGGGATATCGGATAATCAAAGTTGAAAGCTATTAAAAAGGCGGGTTTTGAGCCCCGCCGTTTTAATTTTCTTCATCTTTTGGCCATTTTTGAAAGGTAAAAAAATTGACTATGCGAAACCAGACAGTTGTTAATATCGTTAGAACACTTGATCTAAAAGCCATACTCTTCGGATAAGCTATTAACTCCATACCTTTAGGTTCTTCATCTTCTCTTTCTGGCTCGTAATCATATCCTCTGATAAGTGTCGCAGGAGTACTTTCGTTCATCTGTCCCATGACAAGTCCTGCAATTCCAGCCATAGAATCAATAACAAGGTCGTTTCCTCCAAGATGAGGCTCTCCAAAAAGATCTTCCTTACCGCTTTTTCTTGTAATTGGGTCAATACCAGAATAACCTATGGCAATGTCTTGCGATCCCATTCTTCCTAACACGGAAACGGTATCGGTGATAATCACAGCAACTTCTTTACCGGTTAAATCCATGATTTCTTTTCGAATTCTTTTAGCGCTGGCACAAGGGTCCTTAGGTAGTAGCGTTACATAATCTGGTGGAGAATTGGAAAAATCTATACCAGCGTCATCGAGATAAGCTGCGTGGTTATTGACAACAAAAACATATGTTGATATATCGAGCGCTTGGCGTGTACCTTCGGGGTTAGCCGAAAACTGGAGCATTCGCTTCCATATAGCGGGGTTTTTCGCAATTTTTTTGAAAGGTATAACAGCCAGAACCTTTCCTTCACGCATTATCAGTTCAACCTCACGGGGATCTTTATGGAAAAGTTTGCCAAGAATCTTCGCTTTTCTCGAGGGAGTCACTGTACTCAAATTGATTGTTCTACCATCGAAGAGCGAGACTAATTTTGAAGTGAGTACAAAAACATCCTTATCCTGAACCTCTATTCCTTTTTCTTTAAGGGCATTAACAAGATATTCTCCAGCTGTAGTTCTTCGAGCCTCCTCGGGTACGATAGCCTTCGAAACACTTATCGGTATAACCCTGAGTTCTCCTTTTACAGTTTGTTCTGACACATATGTGCCTCCTTTCAAATCTCGCTTTTTCTTTTTTTTATTATATCACCGGAACATATTGAAGATATGTTCAATCTAAGGGGGTATAATTTTTGCGAGGTGATAGAATTGAATTTTAAAATTTTTGCTACTATAAAGGACTTTTCAATTGCCCGAGAGCTGCTGAATGCTGGAGTAACTGCTTTCAGGGTTAATTCTTCACATATGGAGATTGGTGAGTTAATAGAGTTTTTAGAAGAATACCAGTTCCATTTCTACAACATCCCGCTCTATATCGATCTTAAAGGTAGCAAAAAAAGACTTCGAAAAGATCAACGAACCGTTGAACTTATTCCGGGGGAAAAGATTGTTTTTGCTACAAGTGAAAGCCCGGAAATAAAAACCCTTTTAGTAGAACCTGCTGTATTGAAACTTCTTTCCCCGAACCTGAATGTTTCCCTAAATGATGGAAAGATAAAGTTGAAGATTCTCGATAACGATGGAAATAGAGCCTATGCAATAGTACTGAAAGCTGGAAGAGTCCATGGAGCTAAGGGAATAAACTTTGAATTCCTTTCGGATAAAAATTTCAGATCTTTTTCTTTAACCGAGAAGGACGTGGAAATAATCTCAAAAACACGTGATTATCCCTTTGTGAGATACGCATTATCCTTTGTTAGTTCTCCTGAACAGATAAAAAATCTAAGAGCAATTTCACGAAGGTATGTGGCTGCTAAGATAGAAAATTATTTGGATTTGGATAAACTGAAGGAAATTTCAAGTGAAACCGACGAAATGTGGTTTTGTCGGGGTGATCTTGGAGCACATCTTGGAATGAGGGGACTTGCAAAATTCTATGGTGAATTTGTGAAATCTATGCGGGATTTTACCTGCCCTGTCTTCATGGCAGGTGAGGTTATGGAACACATGGTAGACAATCCCCGACCAACGAGAAGCGAAATTTGTCACCTTTATGACCTGATAGAACACGGTTTTTCAGGCATAGTACTTTCCAATGAAACAGTATCCGGGAATTTCCCAATTGAAGTAGTTAAGGTTGTCAGGGAGGTTATCAGCGGTGATTGATTTTACAGTAGAGATAGCGAAAAAACTTGGTTTGCCAACATGGAAGGTCAAAAACTCCATTGAACTCCTTGAAGAAGGAAAGACAATTCCTTTTATTGCAAGATATCGAAAAGAGAAAACAGGAGAATTGAATGAAATTCAGATTAGGGAAATCGCTGATATGCTGGAGTATCTTAAAAAGCTGGAAACAAGGAAAGAGGAAGTTTTAAGATTAATAAGTGAAAAAGGCAAACTGACTCCAGAGCTTGAAAAGGCGATAAAAACCTCTGAAAGCCTTCAGGAAGTGGAAGATTTGTATCTTCCCTATAAAACCCGAAAGAAGACAAAAGCTGACATGGCGAGGGAAAAAGGGCTTGAACCGCTTGCTGAATTCCTTTTATCGGCGAAATCTCGTGATGACAACTTCGTTCAAAGCTTTATATCGGAGGAAAAGGGGATAGTGTCTATCGAGGAAGCTTTGGTAGGCGCGAAGGATATTATAGCGGAAAAGATATCTCACAATGTTGAAATAAGAGTTTTTTTACGAACGTTGTTCAGTGAAAAAGGAATAGTGAAATGCTTACGAGGGGACGCCGAAGACCCGAAAGGCATTTATCGAGACTATTATGAGTTTTCGCAACCTATTAAAAAAATCCCTTCACATAGAATTCTCGCCATATTTAGAGGAGAACGGGAAAAAGTTCTAAAAGTTACTCTGTCACTTCCCTTCGACCCTGGCTCTTCGCTTCAAAAGAAACTTGGAATTTCCTCTTCTTTAGCGTATTTTTCCGAACTTCTGGAAGCGTTGAAAGACTCTTATGAAAGGCTGTTGAAACCATCTATCGAGCGAGAAGTCAGGAGTGATCTAAAGGTTTCTGCCGAAGACAGGGCGATCAAAGTTTTCGCAAAGAATTTGAGAAACCTCTTGCTGCAACCACCGATGGGCGAAAAGGTTGTTATGGGAATTGATCCTGGCTACCGTACAGGTTGTAAGATAGCGGTGGTTGGAAAAGATAGCTCAGTTCTTTACCACGATACTATTTATCCGACACCACCGCGAAATGATAAAAAATCCGCGCAGATGAAAGTGGCTAATGCGGTAAGACTGCTTGGAGTAGAGATAATAGCCATTGGAAATGGAACCGCTTCACGTGAAACTGCGAGTTTTGTGGCTGAAACCATTAGAACCTGCAATCTGAATTGTAAATTCATGATCGTTTCCGAAGCCGGAGCATCTGTATATTCGGCGTCCAAGACGGCTACTGAGGAACTCCCAGAATATGATGTAACTACCCGTGGTGCAATTTCAATCGCGAGAAGGGTTCAGGATCCCCTTGCCGAGTATGTGAAAATCCCGCCTGAATCGATAGGTGTGGGAATGTACCAACACGATGTGTCGAGAAAAAACTTAAAAAAAGCACTCGATAGAGAAGTGGAATCTGTGGTCAACTACGTGGGAGTTAACCTTAACACCGCTTCAGAACATTTACTGAAGTACATATCCGGCCTAAATGCGAGAATGGCAAGAAACATTGTTGAGTACAGAAAACAGGTTGGACTTTTCAAAAAGAGGGAAGACCTATTGAAAGTCAAAGGAATCGGTAACAAGGCATTTGAGCAGGCTGCTGGATTCTGCAGGATAATAGATGGTGAGGAACCTTTAGATAACACCATTGTTCATCCTGAATCCTATCATATTGCCCGTGAAGTATTGAAAGAAGTAGGAATTCTCCCGGAAGAAATAATCCGGAAACGTGAAGAGTTAAGAGGAAAACTGGAAGAATTCGATATAGAAAGTTTCGTAAAAAAAGCGGGGTTCAATCCCATTACTGTAAAAGAGGTAGTAAAAGCATTAAAGAATCCCGGGCTTGATCCACGGGACGAATTGCCAAAACCCATACTGCACGATGATGTTCTTTCAATAGAAGACTTAAGACCTGATATGGAACTTGAGGGTACCGTAAGGAACGTAGTGGATTTTGGAGCTTTTGTCGATATCGGCGTCAAGCAGGACGGATTGATCCATAAAACAAGAATGGGAAAAAATGTTTGCGATCCTCTCGAAGTTCTGTCTGTTGGACAGATTGTAAAAGTAAAAGTTCTGAGTATTGACCTCGAAAGGGAAAGAATCGCCCTTGAACTCGTAGAAAAACGTTTTTGATTTTACCGTTGTTATGATAATTTCCAGCCTGTTATTACGAAACTTGCGCCACCATCAGGTGGATCCTCAACCTTTACGGTTAATCCCAACGTATCACAGATCTTTTTGAAAATTGATAAACCAAGGCCATGTCCAGAACCGCTTCTTGAGCGTTCTGCCTTGAAAAATCTGTCAAATATTTTATCCTTAATTTCATCTGGTATCCCGGGACCATAATCCCTAACATATAAAGCCTTTCTTTCGCTATCCCAACCAATTTCCACTGGCTTACCTTCGCCGTGTTTTGCCGCATTCTCCAGGAGTATCTTTATAGCTATGGAAAGCAGGCTTTCATCGGTTTTTACATTTAAATCGGGCACGACGTTTTTTATCTTTATTCCATAAATTCTAGTGATATCCGAAACGTTTCTTTCTACCAGGGTCCTCAGATTCAAAATTTCCAGATTTGGTGAAAGGTTTGGTTTCGAAAGAAATAGCAAACCTTCAGTAAGGGTAAGCATCTTTGCAGCTGTTTCTGCTATATTTTTCGCTGATTCTTCAACGATTTCTGGGTCTCTTGCTCCCCAACGCTGTATCATTCGTGAAAAACCAAGTATAGCAGTTAATGGGGAACGTATCTCGTGGGCTACATCAGAGGAAAACTGCTCCTGCCTTTTATAACCATCTTCTATCCTGTCCAATGCTGAATTTATCGCCTGAGTAAGTTCCAATATCTCTTTCGTGTTAGAGTCAACAGATATTCTCTTTGAAAGATCACTCACCACAACTTCTTTTAAGAGTTCCATCGTTCTTTTAAGTGGTGTCGATATCTTGGAGCTTATATAATATCCCACAATGCCTGAAAGAATCAGCGATAACATAATGGCAACAATAAAAGCTTTTTTCAAGCCACCAAGCAGAAAATCGTATTCAGCAGTTCTTATGCCCAAAAGCACCTTTTTTCCGGAATCTATAAATCCATAGAACAGGTAGGTATTTCCATCTATTTTTAGGAGTTTTCGTCCTTCAAAAAAATCCGGTGCTGGTATTCCATCCGGGTTTTGAAGTACACTATCATCAACCATAATAAAAAGACTTTTTGAAATCCTGCTTTGTGGTCCACCCGACATTCCGCGTGGCCCTGATGCTATACCATGCCTTTGGGCATTAAAGTTGAAGAAATTTCTAAAATTCTTCTCCAGCTCGGTAGCGTAATTTCGTACAAACAGCTCGGATGAAAGACTATAAACAAAAAGGGCAAAGAAAACCATGACGAGCACGGTTATCATAACAATACTGATAAATAACTGAAGTGAAAATGGTATGGATTTACTCCTTCGCAACGTAACCAACACCTCTTACCGTTTTTATGATCTTCCCCGCTGATCCAAGTTTCTTTCGCAGATAATTTATGTACACTTCCACAACGTTAGGATTCCCCCATTCTTCCGTTCCCCATACCAGCTCTAACAGCCTATCTTTTGACATAACGATTCCTGCATTCGTAAGAAGGACTTTTAGCAAATCAAACTCTGTCCTACTAAGCTCGACAGGTTCACCATTAACCTTTACCTCTCTGGAAGAGAGGTTCATTTCTATATTACCGTATAAAATTTTTTCTGAATAGCCCTTTCTTCTCAGGACTGCTTCCAGTCTGGCCAAAAGCTCTTCAATGTGGAAAGGTTTTACTATGTAATCATCAGCACCACTTTTCAATCCCCTGACCCGATCTTCCAGCTCTCCTCGAGCTGTCAACATAATTACTGGAAGCTCCGTTGAAAAGTCTTCCCGGATTCTTTCTAACACGGTAAAACCATTCATCTCCGGCAACATCACATCCAGCAAAACAACATCTGGAAGCTCCTTTTCAAGTTCGTCGAGAGCTTGTGGACCGGTAACGGCTGTTTTTACTTCATAGCCTTCGTGTTCGAGTTCCAGCTGAATGAATTTTCTTATGTGAGGATCATCCTCTACGAGAAGCACTTTTGCTTTCAAGTTATCCCACCTCACTTTCCTGTTCTTTTTCTTTAATCGTTGACAAACTTCCAAGAATTATCCCGACGACCATCATTATCAACCCAAGTCCTTCAATCATTGTGATTTTTTCCCCCAGCAAGATAACTGCAAAAAGTAGTGCAAAAGCGGGCTCACCAACGTAAACTAACGATGAACCGAGAGAGCCTACATACTTCTGATACTTCAATTGAATAGCTATGGCAAAAATTGTAGCAAAAATAGCGGCAAAAACGGCTGTAAAAAATATTTCCCGGTTCAAAATCACTTTACCTGGAATAACCGGTATCAAAATAACGTTAACCAGCATAACTGTTACAAGCTGTGGTAAGAGGAGAGAAAGTTCAGATTCATTTTCCCGGGTGAAATGTGTTATGAAAAGGACATGCAAAGCATACGATATTGCACATAACAGAGTCAGAAAATCGCCTAAATTAAAACCGCCACCGGCTGGACTCGTGAGGAAATAAAGTGCCATGATAGAAATTCCAAGCGCCACAATTTGTAAGAATGTAGGAGCTTTTCTTTCTAAAAAAGGAGCCATAATAGCCACCAATCCAACATACAAAGCTGTTATGAAGGCACTTTTGGACGCTGTTGTATAAACTAACCCCCACGTTTGAAAAACATATCCACCAGAGAGAAATAATCCAAGAATTACTCCATGAAATAATTCTTCTTTTAAAGAGCTGAAGAAGTTTTTCCTAAAAGCCTTAAAAGGAATCAAGAAAATGATAGCCATAAAAAAACGTAAAGCATTGTAAAAAGCCGGCGATAATGAGTTTATAAGAATAACTTTCTGCAGCGGAAAAGTTAGTCCCCAGAAAACCACGACAAGAAGTAGATAGATATTCGCCAGAATTTTCTTACTTAGCACAATTATGTATTCCCTCCCGCAATACCTCAGAAAAGTCTAAGATTACTATCATATTACATACACAAAGCTTGACTAACCATGATTCTTGTGGTATAATTTAAAACAGAGGCGCGAAAAAAAGCGCCTCTAATTTTTTATTGTGATAGTATAATCAGTAATGCTATGATACTGACCGCGATGCCCATAACCAAAATCATTGTATTTATTTCTTTTCTTATCTCTTCTTCAGTCTTGGGAACAAGCTGAACATCGATTGTGCTTACTTCACCTTCATCTACATATACTTCTTGCGTAACAGAGTGATACTTCCATTTTGAAACTCTAACCGATCTATACCCAACCCTGGCAAAATCGTGATAGGGGGTTTTTCCAACATATTTTCCATCAACGTAAACATTCGCGCCAACAGGGTCGGAGAAAACATCTATGAACCCATAAGGATAGGTTGGAAATAACTGAAAATCAAATTGCCTCGAAACAGCACTTACATTTATGACATCCGGACCGTAAGCGAGTTCCTTGTCGTTGAACATGTAAACACTGTGTTTTCCTTCCTCAAGTTTCAATTCGACCGGAGCGATTCCAGAATAAAGTCCATCGACATAAACTTTTGTGTTCGGGCGATCGGAATCTAACCTCACACGCTGGAGGTTCGGAAGGTAGTTGATATAATGATATGTTGCAGCAACAGTCCAAGGAACGTTGTCAAGCGAACGAGTAACCGTAGGGACGAAAGCAGTTACATCGCTCAAGAAATAAGTAAAAATTGAATATTGTAATCGTATAAAAACAGGATCCAGAAAATACAATGGTTCTGTTGACGCTATTAATATGAACACTTCCTTGCCTGTGATATCTCCAGTTAACAAGCGATACTCTGAAGAGGTCCCTGGAAGCGTGTATTCAACATCTGCTTGAATAAAATTATCCTTCTCGAATTTATTCGGAAACAGAACTTTTATTTTCCCATTCGGAAGGATGTCGAGAATGGTTACGTAAGCATCTTTGTTTGTCTTAAAATGAATTACCATCTCTTCACCAGAAAGATACATTGAACCAGTAGGTTTGTTAGTCCATAATAGTGCTTTTAAGTCGCTTTCTGGTGGAACAAGTCTGATATTTTCAGGTTCGTATTGTATGCCAGCATAAGCGAATAGTACCCCTGAGAAAAATAGGATCATCGCAAAGAATGAAAAAGAACTTTTACTCACCCAAATCCCTCCTTGGTTCATGTGATGAAAAAGATACTTCAAGAACCGAGAGTCCGGGGATCCGAGAGTCCGAGAAAGCCGCTACGCGGCAGAGACGAATCCCTTCGGGATTGATACGACCGGCTTCGCCGGTGGTGCGAACTCCTTCGGAGTTGTTACGAACTGCTTCGCAGTTGACACGCACCTGCGGCGGGTTAAAAGATATTTTATTCCGGTTCGAAGAGCCGCATGGCCGTGACGAAGTCACGCACAGCCTGGGCAAAGCCCAGCACAACCGCTGCGAAGCAGCGCACAGCGTCTGCAAACCTCAACCTCGTGAGCGTCCGGAGCGCAGCTCCGCACTTCAAGCGTAGCTGCTATCTCGGATTCTCGGCTCTCGGCTCTCGATTCTCTAATATGCTTTCTATAGCAGCTTTTATAACTTTCGCGGAATTTTCTAATCCTTTCAATTCATCGTCCGAGAGTTTTAAAGGAAGGATTCTTTCTATTCCTTTTTTACCCAGAACACTGGGAACACTAAAAGGAACATCCCGCATTCCTCTAAACTCTTCATGGACACTGGATACCGTTAAGACAGAATGATGATCTCCAGCGATAGTTTCAAGAATTCTTGCCACAGCAAGGCCGATACCATAGTATGTAGCGCCTTTCTTTTCAATGATTTTATAAGCAGCATCACGGGTATTCTCGAATATTCTTTCGAACACCTTATCTCTTTCGCACCCTTTAGCCAAGCAGCCATTGCAGAATTCTTTTATTGGAACTCCTCCCACATTCGCCGTGGACCAACTGGCGATTTCACTATCCCCATGTTCTCCTATAATATAGGCATGTACACTTCTCGGGTCAAGTTTGCAATGATCTGCTATATTCTGTCTGAGCCTTGCCGTATCAAGTGTCGTACCTGAACCGATAATTCGTTCTCTTGGTAGCCCGGATTTCTTCCACGCTACCCACGTAAGCACATCTACGGGATTTGAGACCATCAGTATTATCGGATTTTCGGAATATTTGAGACAGCTTTCAACTATCGAAGAGATGATCTTCGCATTACTTTTAAGAAGCTGTAATCTCGTTTCACCAGGTTTTTGAGCTCTACCGGCAGTGATAACGACAACATCGGAATTTTTCGTTAAACTGTAATCATTGCCGCCTTTTATCCTTACAGGATGAACATAGGGAGCTCCATGACTCAAGTCGAGAGCCTGACCTTCCGCTAAATCACCGTTTATATCCACGATGCTTATTTCCCTTGCTACCCCTTTTATCATCGTTGCATAGGCGATTGACGATCCAACCATTCCCGCACCAATTATGGATACCTTCATGTTTTTTTCCTCCCCAATAAATTCTCCAGGTGAAAGAAGAACCTTTCCTTTAGTTTACCTTTTTCCACCTGTTCCACGATTTTCCCCTTAATGAATATAACGGCTTGATCTTTTGTTCCTGTCACACCTATATCCGCATGTTTTCCTTCGCCGATACCATTTACAACACAACCCATGACAGCTACTGTGAGTTCCTCATCTATTCCTTCCAGCCATTCTGTTACTTCTTTTGCAAGAACTTCTACCTCTATCTCGGTACGCGCGCAGGTGGGACAGGCAATCACCTGCGGCCCTTTCAACTTACCAAGTGATTTAAGGATTTCTTTTGCTATGAGAACTTCCTTTATCGGATCCCCAGCCATAGAAACTCTTATAGTGTCTCCAATTCCTTTGATGAGCAATGCCCCAATCCCTATGGATGATTTCACGATCGCGCTCTCACCAACACCGGCTTCAGTAACACCTATATGAAGTGGATAATCAACTTTAGAGTGGATATAAACATTCGCCTCGATAGTTTCCATGACAGATGAAGACTTTGCGGAGATGACTATTCTATCAAACCCCATGGATTCAAGAATTCTCACTTCTTCCAGGGCACTTTCGGCAAGAGCTTCAGCTTTTTGAAGATGAGTGTAACCTTTTTTTATGGACCCGGAATTCGCCCCTACCCTTATGGGAACGCCATATTCTTTTGCTACCCTAACAACTTCCCTGACCTTCCAGTCAGCACCTATGTTTCCCGGATTTATTCGAATCTTGGAGGCACCGGCTTTTATAGATTCTATGGCGAGACGATAGTCAAAATGGATATCGGCAACAATCGGGATCTTTACGTTCTTAACTATCTCTTTCAGGCTTTTTATACTCTCAAAATCCGGGACAGATACTCTGACTATCCCGCATCCAGCTGATGAGAGAGCTCTTATTTGCGAGATAGTGGCATTTACGTCTGCGGTCTTGGTATTTGTCATAGATTGAATTACGATAGGGTTATTTCCGCCTATTTCAACATTCCCAATTTTTATTATTCTGCTCACAGAAATCTTCCTATATCTATAAAGGTTATGTAGATTAAAATTCCCATAATTATTATAAACCCGATTGTGTGAATATAACCTTCTACCTTTGGATCAATTCTTTTTCTAGTAACCATTTCAACGAACGCCAGAACCATTCTCCCACCATCGAGAGCTGGAAGGGGAAGCAGGTTTATGACACCTATGTTCAGGGTAATGAATCCAACAAGGATTAGGATGGTTTTTAACCCCGCTTTTGTTGCCTGACTGACAAGGGTAACCATTCCGATAGGTCCTGAAAACTCATTCAGACTGGTCCCACCGGTGAATAACCGTGAAAGTATCTTGACCATTGAGAATAAAAGCTCGTTAGCCCATTTGAAACCCAAAGAAAAGGCATGAAATACATTTTTGGGATACCAGTAAGAATAACCAAGCTGGAAAACATTGGGTTCTTTCATCAGATTGGTTATTTCAGTTTTACTTGTTTCCAGCGTTAGTTCTTTACCATTGCGAAGAACCTTAATGGTCAATTCATCCGGTAATCCTCTACCAAACCATTCCATTTTATTCCCTGAAAGGTGGATGAAAAGCTGATTTTCATTCAAACCTATTATTTGAGCCAGCCTTGATAGATCAACTCCATTTTCGAGTTTCATGCCGTTGACTTCGAGAATTCTGTCACCAGCCTTAAATCTTCCAAAGTCCTTGTTCAGAACAGGCTCGAAATTGCTGTAATATATTCCAATTGCATACCTCTCTTTGGTAACCGAAACACCTTCAATTACCCCGGAAAGCTGAGTACCATCTTTAAAGGTTATCTTGATGGTATTCTCAGGAGTTAAAACGCTGGAGAAATCGCTGTATTTCCCATCAAAAGGTACTCCGTTGAATAATTCGATAATACTTCCTTCTTCTGGTATCATCTCAGCATCTTTGATCACGAGAATAGCTTCTTCGGGAAAGAGAGCTGGCTTCACGTTCAGTTGAAGTTCTTTTCCGTCTCTTTCGATTGTTAGAGTCAACTCTTTACCTTTCGAAATGAGATCACTGAGAGTATTTTCCTGAATCAGGACCCTGCCGTTAACCTCAAGAATTCTATCTCCAGCCTCTAAACCGGCGTAATATGCCGGAGTACCTGGTTCCACCTGTTCGATACGAACTTCAGGGAAACCCCAGAACGCCCCAACAAGAGCGAATATAATAAATCCAGCTATTATCGAAAATAACGGTCCGGCAAAAGCTATCAGGAAACGTTGCCATGAGGGTTTGTTGGAAAAAAGCTCGTCTTCGGGAATTTCTTCAGAAAGTTCTCCAAAATCTTCACCAGCAAGTTTCACATATCCTCCTAGAGGAAGAACGTTTATTCTGAATTCTGTTTTTTTGCCTTTTTTAGAAAAAATTCTGGGGCCAAATCCAACAGCAAATTCTAAGGCCCTAACACCAAAAATCCTTGCGAAAAGATAATGTCCGAACTCATGAACAACGACTATCGCCGTCAGTATAAGAAAAAAGTAAACTAACGTGAGCATTTTCTCACCTCTTCCTGTGCAATTTTTCTTGCCAATACATCGATAGCCTGAACCTCTTCGAAGTCTTTAGGACTTATCGGTTCAATACGCTCGATAGTTTTTTCAATTATCCTATAAATGCTACCAAAAGAAATTCTACCCTCCACAAAGTTTTTGACTGCTATTTCATCAGCAGCGTTGAACGCGATTTGTTTCGACGGTATCCCGATAATTTCACGTGCTAGTTTCAAAGCCGGATATCTTCGATAATCGATTTCCTCCAGAGAAAGGGAATAATCCAGAGGAGAAGCCGTGAAGTCTTTCAGTGCAGCCCTTTGGGGATAAGTTAAAGAATAAGCTATCGGAATTCTCATGTCCGGTTTGCCGATGTGAAGTTTTATTGTTCCGTCTGAGTAGATTACTCCGGCATGGATTGCGCTATTCTTGCAAACATATGTCAAAATGTCTTTTTCATCATAGGAAAAGAGATAATGGGCTTCTATAATCTCAAGTCCTTTGTTCACCATAGTAGCACTATCAACAGTTATTCTAACCCCCATAGACCAGACAGGGTGATTCAAAACATCTTTCAGTGTAACTTCATTGATTCTATCGAGCGGATAATCTCTGAGTGCACCACCTGAAGCGGTGATGAATATTTTCTCTGGTCGAACATCGCCTCGAAGCAACTGAAAGAGCGCACTGTGTTCACTATCAACAGGAATAATTTCTGCCGAATACCGCTTTGCCTTTTCCAGCAGAAGTTTTCCACCACAAACGATGGACTCTTTATTAGCAAGACAGAGCCGTTTAGAATGCTCAATCGCCTTGAGACTGTATCTCAACCCTATCGCGCCGCTGGCCGCAAGAACTGTGTAATCAGGTTTGGCTATCTCCAGCATCTCTTCAATTCCTTCAGCACCATAAAAAAACTTCACAGATGGAAAATTAACTTCTAGCTCTCTATTTGGCTCAAGCATAGCAGCGTATTCTGGAGAAAATTCGTGGAGTTGTCTTTCAAAAAGTGAAAAGTTGTGGCCACAAGCCATGGCCACAACTCTAAAATTATCAAGTTTTCTAATCACTTCAAGTGTTTGAGTTCCAATGGAACCTGTGGAACCTACTATCGCTATTTTCTTCAAGAGCTACACCTCGAATCTTTTCTTCAGTTCCTCTATATCTCCTTTGGCTTCCTCTACGATTTTTTTAATCTCTTCCGGGGATTTTTCCTTGATATTCTTCACCTTTTCCTCAACTTTCTGACGTTTACCGGGGATACACTTACTCGGGTTTTCTTTCTCCTCCACTATTTTAATAGCGAAAGCTGCACAACCGGGATACCCGCAGAGACCGCAGTCTATTTTTGGAAGAATGGAATAAACTGCCTTGGCAACCGGTTTTTCATCAAGCATTGCTCTGTACTTTTCCACTTCTTCTTTGCTTGGCCTTGAAGGTTTCTTGGGCTTTGTTTCTTCGCTTGGCGCTGCACCAGCGAAGAACTCTTTAACAGCTGCTTCTGGATCGCCACCGGCTTTTTCCCATATCTTTTCTATAGCGTCATCAGAGGCTTCAAGGAGTTTCTTTATTTTCTCCGGAACGCCGGCTCTTCTCCCGGGAATACAACCATCAACAGACGCTTTACTTTCGCTAACCGCTTTTGCGAATCCGGAACATCCGGGATATCCACAGGCCCCACAATTTATTCCAGGGAGTACAACCTCAATTAATTTCTCTTTCGGATTTTCTTTTACAGCGAATTTTGCCGCTGCAAAAGCGAGAAATGTACCGAAAACAAAACCTAGAACTCCTAAAATCAAGGCCGAATAAACTATTATCATCCACCATACCCCCTCACAGCTTCACGAGGCCCTGGAATCCTGTGAACGCCATTGAAAGCAAGCCGGCTGTTATGAGAGCGCTTGCGGTACCTTTAAAAGCTTCCGGTAACTCTACAAGATCCATTCTTTCCCTAATTGTTGAGAAAATTATTAAAGCAAGAGCAAAACCTATTCCTGCACCAACAGAGTTTATTATGGTTTCCAGCAGATTGTATTCAAGCTGAACATTGAGAACAGCAAGACCAAGAATGGCACAGTTCGTGGTTATTAGCGGCAGATATATTCCGAGGCTTTCATACAGTCCAGGACTGGTTTTCTTCAAGACGATTTCAACGAACTGAACAAGAACGGCTATAATAAGTATAAAAACTATGGTAGTCAAAAATGGTAGCCCGAGGGCAACTAATAGAACATTCAGCAACCATGTGATCACGGAAGCCATAACCATAACGAAAATAACCGCAAGACTCATCCCGATAGCTGTATCCACTTTTCTGGAAACCCCTAGGAAGGGACATATCCCAAGAAACCTTGAAAGAACAAAGTTATTAACTAATACAGCGGAAAGAAATATGAAGAACAATCTTGTTCCCATTCCCATCGTCATAATCACTCAACCTCACTTTCCGGCTTTGGCTTTCGAAGCTTTGTTCCTTCTTGCACCGATGTAATTGAACAATCCGGCTAACAGACCAAGAGCAATGTAAGCCCCCGGTGGGAGCACCATTGCAAACATCTTTATATCGGTCAAATGAACATTGAACACACTACCGTTACCGATAATCTCTCTCACAGCTCCGAGCAGCACAAGTGAACCGGTAAATCCAAGACCCATTCCCAGACCGTCCAGGAATGAAAGAAAAACGCCGTTTTTCGATGCGAAGGATTCCGCACGTCCGAGAATTATACAGTTAACAACGATAAGTGGAATAAACAACCCAAGAGTCTTCCAGAGGTCATATACAAACCCATGCATTAGCAAATCTACGACTGTAACAAAGGAAGCGATGATGACTATGTAAGCCGGGATACGTATTTTATTTGGAATAACTTTTCTTAAAAGAGAAACAACTACGTTCGACATGATGAGAACAGCTGTTGTGGCCAATCCCATACCCAAACCATTCACAGCGCTGGTTGTCGTTGCAAGCGTTGGACACATTCCCAAAACCTGTACATATGTTGGATTCTGAGCTATGAATCCGTTGGTGAGGACCTTCATCTTATTCAGTTTTTCGGCCATTAGTTCACACCTGCCTTCTTGAGAAACTCATACATTGCATTGATTGAAGTTACAACAGCTCTAGGGGTTATTGTCGCACCGGTCATCACGTCACTTGTTTGAATGATGCCTTCGGTGTTTCTGCGCCTTTCCATTTCCATTTCGTCATTGACAGCCCCTTTGCCGGAATCCTTATCAACCTTCAGGTGTTTCTCAAGCCCTTCTTTTGAAATCGGATAGAAACGTTTCTGTATGTTTTCATCAGCTATTTTTGCTCCTAATCCAGGAGTTTCTTGAGAGTATTCAATAACCTTGATAGCGTTTAATCTGATACCTGAAGTATCTTCCACAAAAGCTGCTATGGTAATAACATTTCCACCGTAACCAACGGCCTGTCCGGTGAGAATATATATCTTACTGCCATCTTTTGCTCTGAAAACATAAGCGGGTGCCAGAACTTTTCCTTTACCATCGGATGAAATATATAAGAAACCTTCTTTCGGTGTGAAGCCTGAGGGAAGCCATTCGTACTTTGAAAGTTCTTGAGCAGTTTCTGGAATAGCCGACCTTTCGATGAGAAGCTCACCAGTATTCGAATCTGTCAGGACTTTTTCTATTGCTTTTATTTTGGCACTTATTTCTGCTTTTTCTATTGGTTCTTTAACGAGTGTATATACAAGTGACAATCCCAAACCGGCTATGAGGGTTATCAACATGAGTGTTAGTCCTGTTTTGATATACTCACGCATTGGCTTTCACCTCGCCAAATCTCTTCGGGCGCGTTACAGAATCTATCAGTGGCACAAAGGAATTCATTATCAGGATTGAGAAGGAAACACCCTCTGGATAACCTCCAAAATATCGGATAACCATGGTGATTACACCACAACCCAATCCGAAAATCCATTGCCCTTTCGGTGTCATAGGACTTGTGACCATATCGGTTGCCATGAAAAGCGCTCCAAGCATTAATCCGCCACCAAAGATGTGGTACAACGGATCCCCGTATGCAGGGTTCACAAGGTAGAAAATTGCCGAGATCAAGGCTACGCTTCCCACATAAGCGATCGGTATCATAAGCTTTATTCTTTTACGAATTACCAGCCATACAAAACCAAGAATCAACAATAATGCACTCACTTCACCCAGAGAACCTGGAACCGTTCCGAGGAAAAGGTCTCTGATTCCCCAGATGGTTTCCTTCCCGTCTTTTAACAACGCCATTGGTGTGGCGGTTGTTTGCAAATCAAAGGGTGTGTACCAGGTCGTCATCTGTACCGGGAAAGAGATCAGCATGAAAACACGTCCAACCAGGGCTGGATTCCATATATTCTTTCCCAATCCGCCAAATACATTTTTCGCAATCCCTATTGCCGCGATAATACCAACAAGGGTTTGCCACCATGTCACCGCCAGGGAAAGGTTAAGAGCCAAAAGCAGGCCAGTAACCGCGGCACTACCGTCCGGTCTGTAATCTTTTTTGCCTCTTAGAATTCTCATGAAAAAGAAGTCCAAAAGTTCTGCGGTTACAACGCTGAACACTATCAGGAACAAAGCTTTCGCACCGAACAGTATTACAGCCATCACACTGGCAGGCAACAACGCTATAAGAACATCAATCATAATCTTCCGTACGCTATTGGTTGATCGTAGGTGAGGTGCTGCTGCAACATTTAGCTTCACTTTTTTGCTCCCCCTTTCAACGCACGGTAAACCTTTTTAGCCAGCTTAAAACTCTTGACAAGGTCAATGTTTGCTGGACAAACATAAGAACAACTTCCGCATTCCATACAGTCCATAAGTCCTTCATCAACGGCTCTGTCGTAAAGCCTGTTACTGGTGTAAAGATAAAGCTGAAAAGGTTGTAGATACATGGGGCAGGCTTTAACACATCCTCCACATCTGATACAGGGGAAGCTTTCCCTTTCTCCTACAACCTCTTTTGTCATTACCGTGATACCTGAAGTTCCTTTCATCACAGGAATATCTATTTTGGGAACGGCTATTCCCATCATTGGACCACCAAAGACAACTCTATCGACGTTTGCTTCCATACCACCAGCCAATTCAATGAGCTCGCTGGCAAGGGTCCCGATTCTCGCTACAATGTTTATGGGTTTTTTAACTCCTTCACCGGTTACAGTAACAGCCCTCTCGATGAGAGGTTTTCCCAGTTCGATAGCTTCATAAACAGCAAAGGCAGTTCCAACATTTTGTACAACAACACCAACGTCCATTGGAAGACCACCAGACGGAACAATTCTTTTCGTAAGGGCATAAATAAGCTGTTTTTCAGCACCCTGGGGATACTTAGTTTTAAGAACTCTAACCTCAATTCCATCACCTGCGGCTTCTTTCATTCTTCTTATAGCTTTTGGTTTGTTATCTTCTATACCTATAATTGCTTTCTCAACCCCAAGTGCCTTCATTAATGCTCGAATCCCGCGAATAATCTTTTCTGACATTTCCAGCATCAAACGATAATCAACAGTAAGATAAGGCTCACATTCAGCACCATTAATTATAAGAACGTCGATTTTCTTATCCTTAGGTGGATTTAATTTAACGTGGGTTGGAAATGTGGCTCCACCAAGACCAACTATACCGGCTTCTTTAATTCTTTCTATGATTTCATCTCGACTGAATTCTTCGTACGATTTTGCTGGTTCGAGGAGTTCCCAGTCATCGTCGCTAGTTTTTTCGATTACAATTGCATCCTGAGGTTTTCCGAGAACAGGATGATACATCTTGGAGATCTCCACAACCTTCCCTGTAACCGGGGAATGTAAATTCGCCGAGATGAAACCAGCAGCTTCAGCGATCTTCTGTCCTGTTTTGACATCATCACCGGGTTGAACAATTGGTTTTGCGGGTACACCTGCATGATTGGCGAGGAAAACAAAAACCTTTCCTGGTAGTGGGGCTCTGGATAGTGGAACATCTTCAGAAAGAGTTTTTTTCTCAGGCGGATGAACCCCACCTTTGAAGCTCAACAGTCCCATCATCTACCACCTTTCTATCCAATAGATTTTATGTATTGATAACGCCGGTAAGAAATGAAAAATAGGGGCTTACGCCCCTATTATAATACAGGAAATATTTATAAACTACTCCTCAAATTTTCGAGGTTTTAAAATGTCAAATCAGCGACATTTTCAATTGGCTTATTCAGCTTCGACTTTTATTACCCTTGGAGCATCGTCGTACTCGGTAATCGGGCTGATTTCAGAGATATATTCCATGACGACATCGGCAAGGACGAATCCGGTGTCATAACCTTCGAGTCCTTTGAGCATTTTGTAACCGTCTCCACCGGCAGCCATATAGTTGTTTGTAACGAGAGTGTAGGTCTTACTGAGATCTATTGGCTCTCCTTTGATCATAACATCCTTGACCTCGCCGTTTTCAATTTTGTAGCTAAGATTTGCTACTTGTGGTCTGGCACCTTTTCCAGCTGGAATCGTTGTGGTGTATTTGAGTACTTCCATCAACTGTTCCCCTGTGATCTTTATGATGTAAAGGGTATTGCCAAACGGAAGAACCTTGAGAATATCGCGGTATGTTATCGGTCCGGGCTGAATTGAGGCTCTGATTCCACCTGCGTTGGTTATGGCGAGGTCGGCACCAGTCTTCCAGACCATGGCATCAGCTACAAGGTGACCGAGATTTGTATCCTGATTTCTGATTATTGCTCTTGTTCCTTCAAGCAGAATCTTGGTTTCACCAACAACGGTATCGAGTTTTTCATCCCCAAGCTTCTTGAAATAATCAAGAACGATATCAACAGCTCTGTTGGATTCTATATTGGCTTTCTTTATCGGGATGGATTCGTAGCTGACGAAAACGATTCCGCCATTTTCTACTTCGAGATCGAGCTTACCGAGGTATTTGCCCCATTCTCCAGCTTGAATGATGAGAGTTTCATTTACAACCATTGGTTCGGTGAGAAGAGAATGACTGTGACCGTCAACAATGACATCTATGCCATCAACTTGTTCAGCGAGTTCGATAGAGTTAACACCTACGATAGGTTTGCCAGTACCAAGATGTGTTAGGGCAATAACAAGGTCTGCCTGTTTTTTCAGTTCAGGAACCAATTCCTTGGCGACTTCGATGACACTCTTCCATTCATAACCTTGAGCATAAAGGGCTTCGAGGATTTCCGTTTCCTCGGTGGTGAAACCAACGATCGCAACTTTCAATCCACCGACTTCTTTAATTATGTAAGGGGTGAAAGCAGGTTTTCCATCTTTATAAATGTTTGCACTCAAGAATGGGAAGTGAGCCCATTTTATCTGTTTTGCCAGAACTTCCGGTGGGTTGTCGAATTCATGGTTTCCAAGGACGATCGCATCCAGTCCCATGAGGTTCAATGCAACGATATCCGCTGCGGCGTCTATGAGGTCGGATTCAGGTACACCGGTATTGAGATCGCCAGCGTGCAAAAACAACGTATTGGGATTCTCTTTCCTGAATTGATCAACCAGGGTTGCAATCAAAGCAAAACCACCTATATCGGGATTTTTCCATTCACTAAAAGTCCATGCATGCCCGTGTGTGTCGTTGATGTGCAGGATGGTTATCTTTTCTGCAAGAACAAATACCGCAATGAGTACTAATAGCGATACTAGAAGCAGTTTTCTCATTTTCCCTACCTCCTTCTTCCTTTTTTGTTTTTTTCTCCTTCCCCTGTATCTAAGGGTTCGATAGAGCCTATGAATTCGAATGTGACACCTTGCTCAGGTGTATTTATTTTAACAGAAAGAATCTCTATTTTTGTATCGTTTTGATAGATGGTTTCTGTGGTGATTTCTGTTGTTTTATTTGCGTTATTCGGGAATGTATGGAAAATACTCCTTATATCAAGACTTAGTTTAAAGGTATCTTCAACGAGTTTTTCCTGTTTTTTTGTATAACTGTCGAGGAACCATATCATAGCAACTAAAATCACTGTGAGTGCCAGACACAGTGAGGTGAAAATCAAAGAAATTCCATTTTTTCTATCTGTTTTTTGGAAAGACAGTTTCGCCACTGTTGATGTCACCATCTATATCGGATTCTTTTACGTGATTCCATATAGCAACGTTCTTTCCAACACGCCTTCCAGAAGGAATAACGACATCGGAGCCGACAACAACAAGCCCAGCGTTGTATATATCCGGGAACATATTGTTCTCTTTTTCTTCACCTTCTCCGAGATGAGTGCCGTTTCGTATGATGCTGTTCTCACCTATGATTCCCTTATCGATAACACAATTCTCTTCGATTATAGTATTGGTCATAATCACGGAGTTTTTTATTGTAACGTTCGGTGCAATATAAACTCCCTGAAAAATAACGGAGTTCTCCACATATCCGTGAATAACAGCTCCTTCACTGACCAATGAATTCCGAATATTTGCGTCGTTAGCAACGAAAGCTGGTGGATATTCCTCGGTATGAGTATAAAATCTCCACGTTGGATCATGGAGATTAAGAGGAGGAAGCGGACGTGTCAACTCCAGATTGGCTTCCCATAAAGACCTTATGGTTCCAACATCTCGCCAGTATCCTTCGAAAGGGAAAGCAAACAGAGAACCCTGATTTTCTTCAACAATTCTTGGCAGTATGTTCTTACCAAAATCATGGAAACTGTTGGGATCTTTTTCATCTTCTATAAGCATTTTTTTCAGGAATTTCCATTTAAAAACGTAGATACCGAGGGATGCCAGATTTGATCTTGGTTCTTTTGGTTTTTCTTGGAATTCAACGATTCTCTCATTGAAGTCAGTTACAACGATTCCAAATCTCGAAGCCTCGGACATAGGAACCCTCATACAGGCGATCGTACCATCGGCAGCTTTCGAATAATGGAAATCTATGAGTTCATTGTAATCCATAGCATAGATATGATCACCAGATAGTATAAGGACAAGTTCTGGATCGAAGTCGTCAACATAATCTATATTTTGAAAAACCGCGTTGGCTGTTCCGGAATACCAATCAGAATCCTCTCGTCCCTTATAAGGTGGTAGTATTACAACGCCACCGTCTTTTCTATCTAGATCCCATGGTCTGCCAATCCCAATGTGTTTACTGAGTGTATGAGGCCGATACTGCGTCAGAACCCCAACGTTGTATATACCTGAATTTACGCAGTTACTTAAAGTAAAATCAATTATTCTGTATTTCCCACCGAAAGGAACAGCGGGTTTTGCCATTTCTTCTGTGAACAATCCCAATCTGGTCCCTTGTCCCCCGGCGAGAATGAGAGCAACGGTTCTGTTTGCCATTCGTATCACCTCATAAAACCGCGAACTTTTCTGCAATAGCTGGTTTCTCAGGAGACCCAATAAATCTTCTTCCAGACCGTATCACTGTATTCTTATCTAACACCGCATTTTCAACGTAAGCACCTTCTTCTATGAGACAGCCTTCAAGTACTACCGAATTTTTCACAATAGCTCCCGCAAGTACCTTAACGTTTCTGAAGAGAACGGAGTTATGGATCCGTCCGGATATAATGGAACCATCGCTTATCATGGAATTTGAAACCCGTGCTGTACCGGTTATCTTCGGTGGTGGCAAATCTTTTAGCTTGGTGTAGATCTTTCCGTGCTGGTAAAAAAGTTCTTGCCTTACTTCTTCAGAGAGTATGTCTAAATTGGTTTTATAATAACAATCCAAACCACATTTAAGGTTTCTCCAGTATCCTTCAAATCTATACTCAACTACTCTGAGTGAATCTACATTGGACGCGATGATATCCTTGACGAAATCTACCTTACCTTCGGGAACATTCGCATAAAGCAATTCTCTCAGAAGGAATTTGTTCATGAAGTAAACGCCGAGAGGAACGGAAAATTTTTCATTTTCAATGTTTTCGTCTTCCATTTTCCATTCAACGACTCTTCCCGTTTCGTCGGAAATGGTTTTCTGGTGAACGGCTTGATGCTTTACAAATTCAGATCTTGCGGTTAAAACTGTTATATCAGCTCCAGTTTCGATATGTGCTCTGAACATTTTGCTGAAATCGATCTTGTATATACTGTCACCATCACTGATAAGAGTGTAGTCTTCATTTCCTCTTTTCAATATGGTCATGTTCTGAAAAAGGGCATCAGCACTTCCTACATATCCAAGAGTTTCTTTGGATGCTGTATCGTAAGGCTGGAGTATAAAAAGACCTCCTCTTTTTCTGTCGAGATCCCATTCCTTTCCTGAGCCGAGATGATCCATAAGGCTCCGGGGACTGTATTGAGTAACTATTCCAATCTTTGATATACCGGCATTAACCATATTGCTCAACGTAAAGTCGATGGCTCTGTATTTTCCGAAAACCGGTAAAGCTGCACTCGTACGCTTCTTTGTTAAGGGTCTGAGGGTTTCTGCGCGGTGATTTGCCATAACCAATCCAAGGACTTTCACAATTATCACCTCAATAATCTACGCATGGAAGATTCGTCATGAATGAAAAATCGGGGATTTGTGGTGGTCGATGAGTCTTCAGAGAAGGGAGAATTATCTTAGCAGCTTCTTCAACGGCATTATCAAATAACTCAAGGAAAGTGGCCCGGCTTTCCCAGCCGGTGGTTGGATGATACCAGGAACGCTTGTTGAGGTTCAACACGTCTTCGTTCAGTAACAGCTGTTTTTGGGAACTTCCAGGTGTAAATATCTTTGTGAATCCTCTGAAGATATTCGCTAAAGCTGAGCGGTCTTTTCGCGTTAGCATTTCTCTCATTCTACCGTAAGCTTCAGAAAAGCTTATGCCGTCTATTCTGAAAACATCATAAAGGAATGTTGCATAAAGCTGATCGATGATTTCAGGGACCTCTTTAGGCAATATTCCCAGTGGATTCAATGTATCGATGGAAATTTTTAAGAAACGTTTTACCATTTGAATGTCTATTACCTCTTCAAGATCGGTATGTTTGCTGCTGTTTCCAGCACGTGAGATTATGTATGGATGAGTCAATCTATCTAGTGTGTGATGACAGATTATGCCGTATACATAGGGACTAAAATCTTCAAATAAATTTTCTGAAAGGTAGGAGAGAAACTTACCGCACTTGTGATTATGCAGTCTGTGACCTGCGGTTTTGTATTCTTCATTCTCGTGGTAAAAGAAAACATTAGGTCCCTGGGTTCCCAGATGGAACAGGAAAAGGGAATCCTCTTCAAAACCGATATTCAATTCTCTTAAAACCCTGTCACCGTGAATGAGGTGGGTCCATATAGCTGGCACCTCTATCACCTCTTTTCAACAACTGTCCACACACACTTTAAATAAAGCGATTCCGGGATTTGCAAAACCCAGGGATGATCTAAAGACTGGTAGGTTATCCCAATATTTTTATACTGAACGTCTAATTCCAAAGATACCTTTCTTAATGCTTCAATAAGATGTTCTAGCCCAAGATTATAAGCGCAACTGCAAAGGCAAATTACTCCGTGGCTTTTAACTACCGGAACGGAGAGAGAGACTAATTCTTTTAAAAGTTCTATTCCTCTACGAAGTTCCTTCTTTCTTTTTATCAACGATGGAGGATCTAAAACAACTATATCAAATTGTTCCTTCTTTTCCAAAGATTTCAGATATTTGAAGACGTCCATCTGAACAAAACTCATGCGTTCTTTTACATCATTCAACGCTGCGTTGAGTTCAGCTACTTCTAGATCTTCACCGGATTTATCGACGCAAACAACTTCAGCACCCGCTTTGGCCATATTTATTCCAAAACCACCGGTAAACGAAAAAAGATCGAGAGCTCTCTTGAAAGCGAATCTTTTTACAATTTTCCGTGCCATTTTTCTCGAATCTCTTTGGTCGAAGAAAAACCCGGTTTTTTGCCCGTTTGTAAAGTTCACGATATACTTCAATCCATTCTCTTCGACCTCAACAATTGGAGTTTTTATCTCACCAAAAAGTAGTCCCGTTTCCCTTTGCAAAGCTTCACCGGTGCCCATTTCAAAATCGCTTCTCTCATAAACCGCAGCAGGAAGAAGAAGCTCTACGATAGAATTTACCAGCTGTTTTTTCAATAGTTCTACAATGGAATTTCTGAACTGTACAACTATAACTTCACCATACCTGTCGGCAATGAACCCGGGAATTCCGTCGGCTTCACCGTGAAATAACCTGTAATAGGGCTTATCAAAAAAACGTGTTCTCCATTCCAGGGCTTTATATAATCTTTCTCTGAAAAAATTTTCGTCTAACTCTACATCTTCAGTGGTCAGAAACATTATCTTTCTGTTCGAAAAGGGATTGTATAAGCCTTTTCCCACGAAGGCCCAATCATTCGAAAAAACATTCACCGGGGAGCCAAGGATTAGCTCACCCTGAACTTCACTGATTTCATCTTCAAAAACCCACGGGTAACCGTTGAGGAGCTTCTTTTCCTTTCCTTTTTTTAAAACAGCTATGACCATCAGAATTGTTCCTCTAGTAAGAGCTTATAATCCACGATTTCACTGGTATCGAAGAAAATCGACATTTCGTGTTTGGCATGCTCGGGACTGTCGGAAGCATGGACTATGTTCTTTCTTATCGTGACTCCGAATTCTCCCCTGATCGTCCCGCTGTTAGCTTCAAGAGGATCCGTTTTTCCTATAACATGGCGAACAACCTCAACAGCCCGGGGTCCCTCAAGGATCATCGCAACTATTGGACCGGAGGTAACAAACTTCAGAAGCGGCTTATAGAAATCCTTCCCTTTGTGTTCCTCGTAGAGTTTCTCCGCCTGCTCCATTGTCATTTTCAGCATTTTTAAAGCTACGATTTTCAGCCCTTTCCTTTCAAATCTGGATATCACTTCCCCGATCAATTGCCTCTGTATCGTATTTGGTTTCAAATAAACAAATGTTCTCTCCATAAAATCCCTCCCATTTAAAAATATATCATACATATAACATTTGCTAGCTTTCAGCTATAATTAAATTATGGGAGTTATGAATGAGACCTTTCTAAAAACATTGGAGAACCTTATACATCTGGATAAAGGTATAACGGTAGCGTTTATTGGAAAAGCGCCAAGTTTTTTGTTGCAGAGAGCTTTTGAGCTTGTTCGGAGTGATACGAAATGGAATTCGCAACGAGAAACCGAGGATCTCCTGGTAGTACAACCATCTTCAGGAAACATAGGAATTGACGATATATTGGATGTTGAACGTTTCTTGCTCCATAAACCTGCAAATGGCAAGAAAAAATATGTTGTCATTCATAGAGTTGAAAGGCTTACTCCTGAGGCCTCCAATGCTTTTTTGAAAACACTTGAAGAACCACCGGAATTTGCGACATTGATACTGACAACGACTTCGTGGGAATCTCTTCTTCCAACGATAAGGAGCCGGAGCATTTTCTTTGAAATGGATTATCCTTACGAAATGTTAGATGCTCTGAAGAAAAAGTACAGGGAGGATGTTAAGTACATTTACGCGGGTTGCTTTGAAGATTTCGAAGTTCTGAAACATTGTCTCGACAATGATGTGTCACAATTGATAGAAGCATTGAAGAGCTTTGAGCAATTGAATTTTCAGGATCTGGTGACAAAATTTGAGAAACTTACGGATTCTCGGCCTGAAGAATATTTGATGCGACGAAAGTTTTATCTTGAGGTTATTCGTAGGATTGTTTCTGAGGGGGAACACGAGTTTTTTAAGAAATTTGTGGTATTGAAAAAAACTTTGAACACCAACGGTAATTATTTCCATACTCTTCAGGAGATTGCAGCGGTTTTAGGAACGTTGATTCATGACTCGTTCATTATCAGTAGAACTTCAAGATGGAATCTCATACAGAATTTGGAATTACTCGAATGGTTGATGGACCTGGATCTTAAAAATACGGCAGAATCTGAGGAAGTTTTCCTGTGGTGTCAAAGGTTATCGAGATTGAAAATTGGTTCATTGAATAGAGATCTCATATTACACAGAATTCTTTACAGCGCAAGAGAAATTTTTGTGAAACGCTAGAAATGGAGGGAAAATATGCCTGAGATATATGGACATGTTTATGGTGTGGAATTCCACGCTGTTGGAAAACTCAGTAAATACACCGCAGAAGATTTGCAATTACGTCCAGGGGACCGTGTGATCGCTATGGGCGAGTTTGGTCTTGATGTTGGAACGGTTAGATATGGCCCTGTTATAATGAGAATAGATCAGTTAAGCGAAGAGATAAAGCCAATCTTGAGAAAAATGACAGAAGAAGACGAAGAGGTTCACAGAAAGAACCAGGAAGATTCAGAGAAAGCCTTTGAGATTTGTAAAGAGCTCATCAAGAAACATGGTTTGCCTATGAGGTTACTTGAAGCAAGATATATGTTTGACCGTTCGAGAATCGTATTTTATTTTGGAGCCGATAGCAGGGTGGACTTTCGGGAACTGGTCAAAGATCTCGCAAGGACATTCAAAACGCGTATAGAGTTAAGACAGGTTGGTATCCGTGACGAGGTTAAAATGCAGGGAAGTCTCGGACTGTGTGGTATGGTTGCATGTTGTGTGAGATTTCTCAGGAATTTTGAAAGCATTACGTTAAAGCATGCGAAAAAACAGCAACTGTTAATTAACCCTGCAAAAATCTCAGGACGATGTGGCAGGTTGTTGTGCTGTCTTGCTTACGAGCAGGATCTGTACGAAGAAGAACTTAAAGATATACCCGATGAAGGGACCGTGGTGGAATACCAGAACAAAACCTGCAAAGTTCTCACCGTCAATATTTTTCTCAAGATGCTGACGCTTGTAGCGGATGACGGTCAGCTATTGAAAATTCCTTTCGATGAATTCAGAAAAAGCCAGGTTTCTTTTCTTTCAGACACAGATCCAGAAGAACTTCTTAGAGAGAAAGATGAAGACATAGAGCTTGAAGAAGATGATAAATAGTTGAGGATTGGAGGTATCAGAATGGCGAAAAAAAAGCTTTCAGAACAGAAAATAGCTGAACTCAAAGAACTTGGACGTATCTGTCGTGGTGATATCTTAAAGATGACCACAGTTGCTAAATCAGGTCATCCTGGTGGTTCGATGTCATCGATAGATATCTACCTTATGCTTTATGCGTATGCAAATATCGATCCTGAAAATCCTTTCGATCCTAACAGAGACAGGGTTGTTATTAGTCATGGCCATACTTCTCCAGGTGTTTATGCGGCACTTGGGAGACTTGGTTTTTTCAATATTGACGAAGTTATTGCAGGATTCAGACATGCTGGCAGTATTTATGAGGGTCACATAACCCGTGGCATACCTGGTGTGGAATGGACTACCGGTAATCTCGGGCAAGGGCTTTCTGCCGGTGTTGGTATGGCCCTTGCTTCTAAGATAAGCGGCAAGAATTTCCAGGTTTACGTTGCAATGGGTGATGCTGAACAGGCAAAAGGACAGGTTGCTGAAGCCAGAAGGACAGCGGTGAAGTACGGGTTGAACAATCTGGTGGCAGTTATCGATTATAACGATGCACAGATATCTGGAAGAGCTCATGATGTTATGTTTGTCGATATAAAGGCTAATTATGAAGCTGACGGCTGGAAAGTCATCGAAGTCGATGGCCACGATTACGAAGCTCTTAACGATGCGCTGTGCGAAGCTTCCAATTATTCGGAGGGACCTGTGGTAATAATTGCGAAAACAGTTATGGGTAAAGGTGTCAGCTTTATGGAAGATGTCGTTGGATATCACGGAAAGCCACTAGATCTGGAAGCTTGTAAGAAGGCTCTCGCTGAACTCGGAGTAGAAAATGATCTTGAAAAGTACCTTGAGATGAGAAAGAAATTACCTTCCTATCACGAGCCAATTGTACCGCCGACGGAGTTCGTTGAAATCGATCCCGGAACACCGATAACTTACGGCGCTTCTGAAAAACTTGATAATCGTTCCGCTTTCGGGAAGGCTTTAGCGGATCTTGCAAAGATTAACAAAGGAAAGGCGCCCATAGCGGTTGTTGATTGCGACCTCAAACCTTCAACGAAACTTGAGGATTTCGAAAAAGTATGGCCCGAGAATTTTGTCCAGATCGGTGTGCAGGAACACAACGCTGTAACGGTTGCTGGCGCCATGTCCATATCAGGTGCGAAAACATTCTTTGCAGATTTTGGGGTCTTTGGAATTGATGAAACCTATAACCAACAAAGACTCAACGATATAAACAAAACTGACTTGAAGGTTGGTGTAACCCACGTGGGTATAGATGTTGGGGAAGATGGAAAGACCCATCACTGTCTCGACTATATAGGTGCCATAAAGAATCTATACGGTTTCAAGCTAATCGTTCCTGCAGATCCCAACCAGACAGACAGAGCTGTAAGATATGCGGCTGTAAACAAAGGAAATTTCATTATAGCCATGGGACGCTCGAAAATGGATATAATAACGGACGCAAATGGCAAACCTTTCTTTGGTGATGACTATAAATTTGAATATGGAAAGGTTGATGTCATTCGCGAAGGAAAAGATGCCACGGTTGTCGTTACAGGACAGGTAACAACAGAAGCAGTTAAAGCTGCTGATGAGCTTAAGGCTGAAGGAATAGAAATCACCATTTTGAATGTAAGCTGTCCTCTTGACGCAAATTTTGAGGAAGTAAAGGAATATCTTAAGGGTAAAGTTTGTTCTTTTGAAGATCATAACGTGAACAGTGGCCTTGGAACGCTCCTTGAAAGCTACTTTGCATTGGCGGGATTCCTGCCGGAGAAATTCGAAAAAATCGGAATCGATAGGTACTTCATTTCTGGAAGTAAAAAAGACCTTTATAAAATTGCCGGACTTGACGCGGAATCGATAGCTGAAAGAGTCAGGAAATGGGTGAGATGAAAGAGTATTATAAGAAAGTTCAAGAGTTTTGCAAGAAAAACGATTTGGATATTGACACAGAGTGGATTTTCAAAGCTCTGTGTCATTCTTCTTATGCAAATGAAGTTGTACGTAAGGGAATGAATGTTGAATCGAATGAAAGATTGGAATTCCTTGGGGATGCTGTGCTGGCTCTTTCGCTTGCAGATCTCTTGTACAGAGAGTACGACGTAGATGAAGGTGTGATGTCAAAAACACGTGCGGTCGTAGCAAGCGAAAAAGTTCTGGCAGAGGTTGCTCGGAATATGAACATAGGGGAGTACCTGCTTCTTGGCAAAGGAGAGCTAAAGACTGGCGGAAGGGGACGGGACTCGATACTGGCCGATGCTTTTGAGGCTATCCTTGGCGCCCTTTATTTGAGCGAAGGATTCGAGATAGCGAGGAATTTTGTGAAAGAGAAATTAGGAATCTATATAGAAAAAGCTTTGAATAAAGAACTTGTGCTTGATTACAAGACGACCCTTCAAGAATTAACACAGGGTAATCTGGGTGTACGACCTGAATATTCTTACATAGAAAACATCGGCACTCCTCAGAACAAGCTCTTCCACGTAGAGGTGCGGGTTAATGGAAAAGCGCTTGCCGTTGGTTACGGGAAAACGAAGAAAGCTGCGGAACAGGACGCCGCGAGAAAGGCTTATGAAAAACTTCTTAAAGATTTAGAAGAGCAGGGGATTGAGCCAAAAAATAGTGAAAGACTGACGTAGTTTTTTGCTTCAGAGAAATATACCGGTTTTGTATCGAAAAAGAAACCATGTGAACAGGAACTGCCCTTTTGCAAACCTTTGCTGGTGAGCGTTTGATTCTGTCAAAGCCTCCTTTCCCACGTGAAGAGATTGTTCTATCTCTTTCGCAGATTTTCAGGAAGTAAAATGGTAAAGCTGGAGGTGTTGTTTTGGCAAAGAGTTGTACTCGAATCCTTGGTATCGATCCTGGCTTTGGCACTTTAGGATACGGTTTGATAGATGTTTCTGGCTCAAAAGTCTCGCTGGTTGGTTACGGTGTTATTCAAACAAAACCGGGTGAGCCGATCCCAAATAGACTGTTGAAGATATACGATCGCCTCCACGAAATTGTGGAAGAGTATCGACCAGATGAAGCTGCTATCGAAGAGCTTTTCTTCTTCAGAAACGTTACAACTGCCATTCAGGTTGGAGAAGCGAGAGGGGTTGTTTTGCTGGTTTTGAAGCAGCTTAGTATTCCCATTTTTGAATACACACCGCACCAGGTTAAACAATCAGTTACTGGATATGGTCGTTCTGAGAAGGGGCAGATCCAGCGGGTTATGAAAAAGTTTCTGGGAATGAACGAAACTCCAAAACCTGATGATGCTGCGGATGCTCTGGCAGTTGCATGGTGTCATATCTCCTTTCGAAGATTTCCCGGAGGTGCTCATAGGTGAAGTTACGTTTCAAAGAATTGAATATACCAATCTCCAGGATTGTTGAAAGAATCCTTGGTTTTTATCCGGAGTACAACTGTGATTCATTTTATGTGCTGGATGCAGTTGTGGACCTCTCAAAGAGAGAAATGACTCTTGTATTCGATGACAAACTTCCAGAAAAAATCAAAAGATTTCTTCTGGAGCGTTTTGTAAAAGTAGCTTCTGCGCAACTAAACATAAGGGTTTCTCTTGGGTTCAGACCCGTCAGTGAATCTTTACATCATCCGGATGGAGTTCCTTTGGCTGGCAAAGAGCCCTCCGGAGTAGATGATGCTGAATTTGACATCGACGCTTTTATTAAACACACGAATGGTCTGGCTTCTTATCTAGAACAGTCGGATATCAAATTTGATGGTGAGAAAATAATCATACACGTTAAAAATAGTTTTGCAGAAGCGCGTATAAGATCAAAAAAAGATGATTTACGACAGGCGATAAAGAAGACTGCAGGGAAAAATATCCCTTTCGAAATAATTTTTGAACCCATACAGAATGAAGCTAAGCCAGATATTGTGCCCGAAACACCTTTAATACTTTCGCCTTCTTCAGCGACTTCTGGCGAATCAGCACAGGTTTTGAAACCCTCTAAAAAGGAGAGTACAGTAATTCTCGGGAGAAGAATCAGACAGGCACCACAGAAGATTTGTGATGTTATGGGTAGAGAAAAAGATGTGGTTGTTGCTGGAAAGGTCTTTGGTCTTGATAAATGGAATGGAAAGGTGTCTGTTCTTACCTTCAATGTAACGGATTTTACCGATTCGATAATCTGTAAGTTGATCGGCGCAAAAGCCAGAGAGGTATGGAATGGAATAAATAACGGGGACGAGCTTTTGGTAAGAGGAAAGCTTGAATATGATGACAGGATAAAAGAAGAAGTTTTAATGGTAAGAGACCTGAACCAGATCGAACTCCCGAAGCGGAAAGATAATGCCGAGGAGAAACGCGTCGAACTTCACCTCCATACAAAAATGAGTGCACTCGATGCTATTGTCGATGTTAACGAATTGTTCAAAACCCTTAAAAGTTGGGGACACGATGCTGTAGCCCTTACGGATCACGGTGTTGTTCAGTCCATTCCAAATTTCTACTTTGCCGCGAAAAAAAGCGGGATAAAACCTATCTTTGGAATGGAAGGTTACATGGTAAATGATTCAGAACCCATCGTAAGGGAAATAGAAGATAAAAACCTTGAGTTGATGAACAGCATTTATGTGGTTTTTGATCTTGAAACCACCGGGCTTGATCCTTCAGCAGATGAAATCATTGAAATAGGCGCTGTTAAGCTGAAAGGAACCGAAGTAATAGGAGAATTCTCATCTTTTGTAAAACCAGAAAGAAATCTTTCTGAAAAAGTTACCAGAATAACAGGGATCAGTGATAGAGAATTGGAAGATGCCCCATCGCTTTCTGAAGTACTACCGAAATTTCTCGAGTTTTGTAAAGATTCTGTTCTGGTTGCTCACAACGCAACTTTCGATTACCGCTTTGTAAGAAACGCGGTCAAGCAGCTGTACAACGAAGACTGGAAATTACCTTATATAGATACTCTGGCTTTATCCAAAAGCCTTCTCAAATCGAAAAGCTATTCTTTAGACAATGTTGTTAAACGTCTAAAACTCGGAGATTTTGAACATCACAGGGCTTCAGAGGATGCGAGAATAACCGCTGAGGTTTTCAAGAAGCTTCTCTCTATGGCGAAGAAGAGAGGAATAAAGAAGATAGCAGAGCTCGAAAATTTGAGAAAGCACATAAACATCTCGAGCTTGAGACCGCTTCATGTAACCATACTCGCAAAAAATAAAACGGGTTTGAGAAATCTCTATGAGCTTGTTACGTTGTCACACACAAAATATTTCTATAAGAAGCCTCGAATACCGAAGAGCATTCTTCTCGAAAAGCGTGAGGGATTGATCATTGGTTCAGCTTGTATATCTGGAGAACTTTCGAAGGCGTATCTTTCCGGAGCAAATGCTGCGGAGCTTGAGGAGATCGCGAAATTTTTTGATTTTATAGAGATTATGCCGCTGGATGTTCTGGACTACAACGAAGCAGAAGCTCATATAACACGAGAGAATCTCAAAAATATGTACCGCGAGTTCTACAGGATAGGCAAAAAACTGAACATTCCTGTGGTGATGACCGGAGATGTTCATTTCTTAGAACCAGAGGATGCTATTTACCGTGCCGTACTTGAAGCTGCACAAGAGTACCAGAATTTTGACAAGCAACCCTCTCTCTATCTTAGAACCACAGAAGAAATGCTTGAAGCTGCAAAGGAGATTTTTGAAGACGAAGAGATCGCTTACGAAGTTGTTGTAAAGAACAGCAGAAAAATAGCCTTAATGGTTGAGAATATAGCACCTATAAGAGGGAAACTTCATCCACCCATTATCGAAGGAGCGGACGAACAGGTACGGGAACTAACATACAAAACGGCCCATGAGATCTATGGAGATCCACTCCCGGAAATCGTTGAAAAGCGTCTTGAAAAAGAGCTTCGTGCTATCATAGGTCATGGTTACGCTGTCCTTTACCTTATTGCTCAGAAGATCGTTAGAAAGTCCAACGAAGACGGATATGTTGTTGGTTCCAGAGGTTCTGTTGGAAGTTCTCTGGTTGCGACGATGCTGGGAATTACCGAAGTGAACCCGTTACCACCTCACTATGTATGTCCTGCATGTAAACATTCGGAATTCGTTCTGGACGGTTCAGTTGAATCCGGATACGACCTTAAAGACAAAAGCTGTCCCGAATGCGGTGCGCTAATGCAAAAAAACGGCCAGAACATTCCTTTCGAAACCTTTTTGGGGTTTGAAGGTGACAAAGTACCAGATATAGATTTAAACTTCTCGGGAGAATATCAGGAAAGAGCTCATGCATACCTTGAAAAGCTTTTTGGTAAAGATCACGTTTTCAGAGCAGGCACGATAAGCACGCTTGCTGAAAGAACCGCTTATGGGTTTGTAAAAGCCTACATGGAACGTTCCAAAAAGCAGTTGAGGAGGGCGGAGATAGACCGCCTTGCTTCTGGAATCGTTGGAGTCAGAAAAACCACAGGACAGCATCCTGGCGGTCTTATGATCGTTCCCAAGGACAGAGATGTGCATGAGTTCACCCCTGTACAGTTTCCAGCAAACGACACGAAATCTCGAACAATGACAACACATTTCGCTTACGAAGTGATTCACGATGATCTGGTCAAGATAGATGCGCTGGGACACGATGATCCAACTTTTATAAGGATGCTCAAAGATATAACAGGTGTCGATCCAACGACTGTTCCCATGGATGATAAAGATACTTTGTCTATATTCTCTTCGACGAAGGTTTTAGGAATAAATCCTCGTGACTTAGGTACAGATGTGGGAACTCTCGGGATACCCGAGTTTGGTACACAGTTTGTTCGGGGAATGCTCCGGGAGACCCGTCCGAAAACCTTTGGTGAGCTTGTGAGAATATCCGGGCTCTCCCATGGAACAGATGTTTGGTTGAATAACGCTCGTGATTGGATAGTTTCGAAAAAAGCAACGCTGTCAGATGTCATTGCATGTCGAGATGACATTATGAATTATCTGATTTCAAAAGGAATAGAGCCGTTAAAAGCATTCAAAATAATGGAAAAGGTGAGAAAAGGGAAAGGCATAACGGATGAGGAAGTTGAAATGATGCAGGAAGCAGAAGTACCAGAATGGTTTATTGAATCTTGCCGAAGGATCAAATATCTTTTCCCGAAGGCTCACGCTGTTGCTTATGTTAGTATGGGTTACAGGGTGGCGTATTTCAAGGTTCATTATCCCCTGGCCTTTTATTCAACTTACTTTACAATAAAGGGTGACGAATTCGATGTAGATCTCGCTCTTGGTGATGTAAGTGGTATAAGAAAGGAAATTACAAATCTCAAAAATAATGCAAACAAGAATGTCAAAGAAAGATCCAAAGAAACGCTTCTTGAGATCGTGCTGGAAATGCGCCTTAGAGGTTATTCCTTTCTGCCTGTTGATTTAGAGAAATCAGATGCGAGACGTTTTTTGATAGAAGGCAACGCCCTCAGAATACCTTTTAACAGGCTAAAAAACCTTGGGTATAAAGTAGCCATTTCGATAATAAAAGAGCGTGAGAAGAGGCCATTTAGTTCAGTGGAAGATCTTTTGAAAAGGACTTCGATCAACAAAACGCACGTGGAAATACTGAGAAAGTATGGGGCCTTCAAAGGACTTCCTGAAAAAGAGCAAATAACACTCTTTTAGGGTGAAGATGAATGCAATTCGTTCTGAAAAACGGGGAATACAAAAAAATACTTGAGCTATGTGAAAAATTTGCCGGGACAGTTGAACCCGGCTTTCGCTTCGTGAGATTGCATTACTTCAAAGGGCTCAGGTTCTTTGTGAGTGATGGTTGTGGAAAGCTTGAATTAGCTGTAAATAAAGAGGTATCTCCGTTCTCAGGAACATACATCTTACCTATTGACCAGGTAAGGGTTTTGAAAGAACGGAAGTCGAAGGAGGAGAATATCCAATTTTCTCTTGGCGATAAAAAGCTTGTGATTTCTGCCAATGGCGATAGATTGATCATAGAAAACTCAAAGATAGAAGAGCGACCTAGAATGGAACGGAAGTTTGAAGCATTGTTCAAGATGGAATTATCCGAATTCAGGCGAAAATTAAACTTCGCTTCCTCAATAAACGTTGAAGGTGAGATGGTAACGATCTTCGGTGGTGGCAATGAAACCGCTATGGTTTCAACGAGTTCGAATATGACCGTTATTGCATTTTTGAAGACCGAATCAAAAAGAAATTTCCAGGTATCTTTACCTTACGTAACGGTGAGACATTTATTCAAAGCACTGGAAACTTTGAAGAATGTGGAGATCGTTTTCGGAGACGGTATCAATGACGTTGGACTAAAGGCGGGTCCTTTGCTGTTTTCTTTCTGTAATGACAGAACACCGGTATATGAGGAGAGGATATTTTCTTTGAAGAAAAATACTTACAAAGAGACACCGATAGACAGAAATCTTCTTCTCACAGGTTTGAAGAAAATGGCAAGACTCGTGAAAAAGGGATTCAGTGTTCTTTTAATTTCAAAAGCTGAAACACTGAAACTTCTGGTAAAAACCGGAAATTTTAAGTACGAAACCACTCTCGCAATAAGTGAGTTCCCGGAATTTTTTGCTAAAATTGATCCTCACAGATTACGTTCGGCGGTTTCACGGTGTAGCTCAAAAAAACTTTTTATAGCGATTCACGGTAAAGAGCTTCTCATATCAGATCGACTAAAAGAATATATGGTTTCCATACCCATCACATTATGAAAACTTTGCTGAAAAGATAGAAGACAAATCCAGAAATGCCTGCTGTAACCGGTACTGTTACAAGCCATGCCCAGAGGATATTCTTGAGCACCCCTTTATTAACGGCTTCGAACCCCCTCGCCATTCCGACTCCGGTAACAGCCCCGACAACGACGTGAGTCGTGGAAACGGGCATTCCAAAGACGGAAGCTATGAGAACAGATGTGGCTGCCGCGAAGTCGATGCTGAAACCACGGGTGTTGTTTAGTGTTGTGATTTGCGTTCCGACAGTTGCCATAACCTTTCTCCCCCAAAGCCCTACGCCCAGAGCTATACCGAAGCCACCGATGGCAAGCATCCACGATGGGATGTTCACGGTTTCTCCAATTCCCCCGGCTGTCAGGGCGAAATAAACCACCGCGAGAGGTCCAATCGCATTAGCAACATCGTTGGCTCCATGGGAGAAGGACACATAACAAGATGTCAGGATCTGCATTTTTCTGAATGTAGATTCTACAACCTCGTAACAGTCTCCTGTTTGCTTTTTTTTGAGAAATCTTCGTATTAGCAAACTGCTGATAACAAAAGAAATAACAAAGAACAATAATCCCCAGAATAATGATATATTGACAGGGTTTTTAAGTGTTTTCACGGTGAAAAGGAAAGCGATTGTAAAGAAGGCAAAACTGATGAAAATGGGTGCGTAATGCTTTGTAGCAGTCATCAAATCTTCTTTTTTGAGAATACTGGCTGCAATTAATTTGAATACCACATATGCGATGAATCCACCGACAAGAGGTGATATAATCCAGCTACTTACGATCATGAGCATTTTTACCCAGTTTACAGCCTGCAGTCCTCCAGCTATCAAACCGAATCCAACCATTCCGCCAATGATAGAGTGGGTTGTCGATACCGGCATGCCACCAAGAGTAGCCAGGACGAGCCAGGCAAATGCTCCTATGAGAGCGGAAATAGCCCCAAAAACAAGAGCATTTTGAGAACCTATAAAGGCCGGTTCCAGTATTCCTTTGGTGATGGTACTTGTAACGTGTGTGCCAAAAAGGAAAGCACCGGAGAATTCGAGAACAGCCGCAATTAGCACAGCCTGTCTAACGGTAATTGCTTTAGCACCAACAGCGGTTGCCATGGAGTTAGCGACATCGTTTCCTCCGATGGTCATAGCAAGACCGAATCCTAAAGCTAGCGAGATATATAAAAGCAAGAAAATCCCTCCAGATGAAAAAATTTGGGCCTTCTTATGATTTGATTACCATAAGAATAGCTTCCGCAACGTTTTCAGCGCTATCAGCAATGTCCGAAATTGTTGTCGTCAATTTCTCGAGGTAGAGAATATCCACGGGATTCATCCTATTCTTTTGGGCGTAAAGCATTTTTCCGAGTTCTACCGAACGAACATCCGTGTCGAACTCGTAATTTTCTAGTTCATCTATTTCCTTGACTTCTTTACCGATCTCTTTAGGAGCAAAGGAGCTTTCAACAATGTCAAGCAGTGTTTTTATTAAGTCGTGCATAAGTTGTACCGACTTAAATGAATCTTCGCCAAGGCTGATGAAATTTTTTGGAATGTCGGTTTTTTCGAGACCTTCAACCGAGTTCATTTGCAATATCTTTAAAACATCATCAACCCCATCTATAACACTATCGGCTTTGTGGAGGATGGTCATTAGATCTGATTTTTCGAAATACACGAATTTGAGTTTCATATAGCTTGCGCGAATACGTGCTTTGATATCATCAGCCTGGCGTTCCAGTTCCTCAACTTCTTTTGACATCACGGTGATTTTCTTTAAGTCTCCTTCGAAGTAAAGCTCCAGCGCTTCTGGTAAATAAGAGGAAGCCTTTAAGACCAGATCGGCATGTTCTTTAAGGAGTCTCAAAGGGCTTTCTTTTGGAAAGAGCTTGTCAATTAATCTGGGCAACTCATCACCTCCTACTTGGAGTTTAGCATTATCACGATAAACAGACACTAAAAAAAAGAAACAAGAATCGACCAGATAAATTTGGCATTCTTTAGTAACGGTCGCTATAAGATTATATTGCGATTAGATTGGTATAATTATATATATGAATGAAAGCGGACCATACAAAACCACATTTTTGAAATGGCAAACTTGACATTCGATTGCTAACTAAATATAATTAAAATGCGAAGATAGAACACGAGGTGAAAAAGGAGGGAATGATATGGCTGAAAAAGAATACATTGTAGGTATTGACCTTGGAACAACAAACTCTGTTATTGCCTGGGTTAAGCCTGATGGAAATGTTGAGGTTATCCCCAATGCTGAAGGTTCAAGAACCACACCATCTGTGGTTTCGTTCAGTAAAACCGGTGAAATAATCGTTGGTGAACCCGCAAAGCGTCAGGCTATTCTCAACAGTGACAGAACTATCAGATCAATAAAAAGAAAGATGGGGTCTGATTATAAGGTCAAGATAGATGACAAAGAGTATACACCCCAGGAGATAAGTGCCTATATTCTGAAAAAACTCAAAACAGACGCTGAAGCCTATCTGAACGGTAAGGTAACCAAAGCGGTTATAACTTGTCCAGCTTACTTCAATGATGCTCAAAGACAGGCTACAAAAGAAGCTGGTATTATAGCAGGATTCGAAGTTCTGAGAATCATCAATGAACCTACAGCCGCGGCAGTAGCCTATGGGCTGGACAAAAGCGAAGGTGACAAGAAAATCATAGTGTACGACCTTGGTGGAGGAACCTTTGATGTGTCGTTACTTGACATCGGTGATGGAGTTGTTGAAGTTCTTGCAACGGCTGGAAACAACCACCTTGGTGGTGATGACTTTGACCAGAGACTCATTGATTACATAGCCGAAGAGTTTAGAAAACAGCATGGCGTTGATCTCAGGCAGGATAAACAAGCCTACCAGAGACTTAAAGATGCGGCCGAGAGGGCTAAGATAGAGCTTTCTTCAAAATACGAAACGGAGATCAGCTTGCCTTTCATAACAGCGACAGCCGAGGGACCGCTCCATCTTGAAATGAAGATAACAAGATCCACTTTTGAATCGCTGATAAGAGATCTTGTTGAATCAACAAGAGAACAAATTGAAAGAGTTCTGAACGATGCCAAGATGTCACCTCAGGATATTGATGAAATCATACTTGTTGGTGGTTCTACGAGAATTCCATACGTACAGAACTTCATCAAGAATATATTCGGTAAAGAACCCAACAAAACCGTTAACCCTGATGAAGCAGTGGCTATTGGTGCGGCGATTCAGGCTGCTATACTTGGAGGAAAACTGGAAAAGGATCTTGTCCTTGTCGATGTAACGCCACTCACGCTGGGAGTCGAAGTAAAAGGAGGGCTCCTGGAACCGATAATCGAAAGAAATTCAACGATCCCGATAAAGAAATCCAAGATCTTTACTACAGCTGAAGACGGTCAAACAGAGGTTGAAATAAGGATCTACCAGGGTGAACGAACCATGGCCCGCGACAACATATTCCTTGGAAGCTTTAAGCTTACGGGTATTCCACCGGCACCGAGAGGTGTACCTCAGATAGAGGTTACCTTCGATATCGATAGTGACGGAATTGTGAACGTTTATGCCAAGGATCTTGGAACCGGAAAACAGCAATCGATGGTTGTTACCGGAAGACACAAGCTATCCGAAGATGAAATCAAGAAGATTATCGAAGATGCGAAGAAATATGAAGAACAGGACAAGAAGAAGAAACAGGAGATCGAACTCAAAAACCAGGCTGATGAACTCGCTTATCGTGCAGAAAAGATGCTCAAGGAGAATGGGGACAAGATTTCACCCGAGGACAGAGCAAAAATAGAGAATATAGTAAAAGACTTGAGAGATGCGATAAGTTCAGACAATATACAGAGGATCAAACTACTCTTCGATCAGTTGCAGCAGGAGATTATGAAAATCGGCCAGGCTATTTACCAATCGGCTCAGGGTGGGCAGACTGATCAGACCGGAAATCCTGGAGACCAAGGTGGAAATTCTGAGTACATACCACCGAAAGACAATGCCTAAAATGAATAAACTGAAAATTTTGTCGGGGAGGTGATAGCATGTTGGTTCCAAAGAAGAACGTTTCTGAACTCTTCAGACCCTTTGAGGAAATTCAGAAAGAGATCGATAAGCTTTTCAGCGAAGCCTTTAGAGGACTCGATGTAAGAAGAGGAGAGTACGGCATGCTCATCCCCGAAGTCGATATCTACGAAACGGACGATGCCATATTTGTGGAAATGGAAGTACCTGGCATAAAGAAGAAAGATCTCGAAATCAAAATTGAAGATGGAATCCTGACAATCAAAGGAGAGAAATCCTCTGAAAAAGATGACAAATCCAGAAACTACCATCTCTACGAGCGTTCCTATGGTATGTTCCAGAGAGCTTTCAGATTGCCCGACAGTATCGATACGACCAAAGTTAAAGCAAAATACGAAGACGGCGTCCTGAAAATCGAATTGCCTAAGAAGGAAGAAGTCAAGAAAGAAACGGTAAGTGTGAAAGTTGAGTAATTGAGATGAAATCATACGGGGCGCCTTTAAGGCGCCCTTTTTAAAACTGGAGGTGAGAGAATGATAAATTATGAAGAATACACGGAGAAGGCGAAAAAAATCCTGATGGATGTTCAGGATATATTGACAAGATATCGCCAGAATCAATTTGGCAGCGAGCATATTTTGCTTGCTATCCTCGAAGATGAGGATAACTTTGCTTATGAGATTCTGAAAGAGTTGAAGGTTAATATGAGATCCCTTCGCCGTGATGTCGAAGAGGTTATTGCGCGCTATGGTGGGCGTGTTGAATCTTCCAATCAGATTTATATTACACCCGACGCACGCCACATCATAGAAGCAGCCAGAAACGAAGCCAAAAGAATGCACGATGCCAAAGTTGGTACGGAACATCTGTTACTTGCTATGCTTAGAGAGGTTTCGTCAGTAGCGGCAAGAATCCTGATGAAACACGGATTGAACGTTGATACCGTTTACAATGCCATACTGAGTGCCAGGCAAAAGGGTGAAGCGTCCGAAAACGAGAATGTTGATGTTCTCAAGCGTTTCACCATAGACTTAACCGATTTGGCAAAGCAAGGAAAACTGATGCCTGTTATAGGCAGGGATGAAGAAATAAGAAGGGTCATCCAGATACTCGGTAGAAAGACCAAAAACAATCCTGCCTTAGTCGGGGAACCTGGTGTTGGTAAAACCGCAATTGTCGAGGGGTTGGCTCAGAGAATCGTTGATGGTGACGTTCCCGAATACCTGAAAAACAAAAAAGTGCTTGCTCTGGATATGGGAAGAGTTGTTGCTGGAACCAAGTTCCGTGGAGAATTTGAAGAGAGAATGAAGGGGATCATTGATGCGGTGAAACGTCTTGCTGGAGAAGTGATTTTGTTCATAGATGAGATTCATACCGTTGTGGGTGCCGGTTCTGCGGAGGGTTCAATGGATGCTGCCAACCTTATGAAACCAGCTCTCGCGAGAGGAGAGCTTCAATGTATAGGGGCAACTACTCTCGATGAGTATAGAAAGTACATCGAAAAAGACAGGGCTCTTGAAAGACGATTCCAGCCAGTTTATGTAGACGAACCTTCAAGGGATGAGGCGCTGGAAATTGTAAAAGGATTGCGAGAGTCGTATGAAAAGCATCACCAGGTTAAGATAACGGATAAAGCTCTTGAGGCGGCCGTTGATCTAAGTATGAAATACATAACAGACAGATACCTACCAGACAAGGCTATTGATCTTATAGATGAAGCTGCATCTTATGTACGCCTTAAAGCCGGATATCTTCCGGATGATTTGAGGAAGATGGAAAAAGAGCTCCAGGAGCTCGACAACAGGATATCCGAGCTCGTTCAGGAAGGTGAATACCAGAAAGCCGCGGAACTCAAAACGAAATTCGAGAAAATCAGAAAAGAATACGAAGCCAGAAAGGCTGAATGGTTCAAGAGTGACAACGCTCAGAACAATGAAGTTACGGAAGAAATAATTGCTTCAATCGTCGAGCAGTGGACCGGAATACCAGCCGGGAAACTTCTCGAATCTGAAAGGGATAAATTGAAAAATCTCGAAAAGCTAATTCACGAACGTTTCATAGATCAGGAAGAGGCTGTTAGTGCGGTTGCCCATACCATAAGAAGGGCACGTGCTGGTCTAAAAGCACCGAACCGACCATGGGGATCATTCCTATTCCTTGGACCAACAGGTGTCGGGAAGACGGAACTTGCGAAAACACTGGCAAATATACTTTTTGGTAGCGAAGATGCGATGATAAGAATCGATATGTCCGAATACATGGAAAAGCACTCTGTATCGAGGCTTATTGGTGCGCCTCCGGGATACGTCGGATACGAAGAAGGTGGTCAATTAACTGAGGCGGTTAGAAGAAGACCCTACTCCGTCATATTACTTGATGAAGTTGAAAAAGCACATCCTGATGTTCACAATGTTCTACTTCAAGTGATGGACGATGGAAGATTAACTGATGGAAAAGGAAAAACCGTTAATTTCTCCAACACCATACTCATCATGACCAGTAATGTGGGTTCTGAAGAGATGACGAAGGGTAAATTCGACGAAAACACAACGGCACTTGTCGAACAGAAACTTAAGTCAGCATTCAAACCGGAGTTCCTGAATAGACTCGATGCCATCGTGTTCTTCAAGCCGTTGAGCAAAGAGCACCTGAGAGAGATCGTTAAATTGAGATTGAAAGAGGTCGAGGAAAAACTCAGCGAACAGGGTATATCCATGCGTTACACCGATAAAGCCGTCGATTACCTTGCGGATAGAGGATATGATCCCGTATATGGCGCAAGGCCGATAAGGAGGCTCGTTGAAAGAGATGTGGAAGGACAGATTGCCGACATGATAATCAGCGGCGAGCTTTCTGAAAACGATGTTGTCGTTGTGGGTGCCGATGATTTCGGCATAAAGATTTACAAAGAAGAATAATCATTTCGAAAGTTCTAAGGCATACGCGGCGGGATATTCCTGCCGCGTACTTTTTTTGTTGTATAATTGGTTCTGTCAAAATTCTTATGGAGATGATAGCGTGAGTTATCAAACAGTTGTAGCGGTGTCGATTTTTCTTATTTCCTATTTCTTCCTCATCACCGAACGGCTTAACAGGATGCTTGTTGCTTTATTTGGCGCAACCTTCATGCTTATTTTTGGGGTGTTTAGAGATCCTGCAATTGTTTACAAAGAATACGTTGACTTCAACACCATATTTCTCCTCATAGGAATGATGATCTTCGTAGCCGTTATGAAAAAAAGCGGTATCTTCGAGTACTTTGGCGCGTTGGCGCTAAAGCTCTCGAAGGGTAGTATGGTGAAACTATATCTGTATATGGTTAGCGTAGTAGCCCTTGCTTCCAGTATTCTTGATAACGTTACAACAATCCTTGTTTTTGTTCCTATTACTCTTGCTATCGCTGATGCTGTAGGTCTTGACCCATTTCCTTTGGTGCTTGGTGAAATTTTTTCATCAAACATCGGTGGTGCCTTAACGCTTATTGGTGACCCGCCAAACATAATGATAGGTTCCGCTGCGGGGTTGTCTTTTATGGATTTTATTGTCAATCTTGGTCCCGCAATTGTACTCATATTCATCGCCACCCATACGATGATAATTTTTCTGCTTAGGAAAAAGCTCAGTGTAGATCTTACAGACGCAAAAGGTATCGAACTAACCAAAGCAGTTACTAACAGAAAAAACTTCAGAATATCTATTGTATTACTAGTCATTACGACGTTTCTTTTTCTCTTTCAACATGAGTTACATTTAGAAAGTTCAACGATAGCCCTTCTGATGGCAGCGTTATCTCTAACGATTATGGACAGAAAAAATGTAGAAGCAACTCTGGAAGAAGTAGAATGGTCAACGATATTGTTTTTTATTGGGCTTTTTGTTGTAGTTGGAGGTCTTGAAGAAACCGGTGTGCTGGAAAATTTTGCACATTTACTTATAAAACTTTCAAGAGGTTCTTACCATCGTACCATGCTCTTTATAACAAATGCTTCAGCAGTAATTTCAGCGTTTATAGATAACATCCCTTACACTGCTACGATGATACCTGTAGTAGAATCAATGAAAAAAATAAACCCGGAAACCTTTTCAAATCTGAATCCTCTCTGGTGGTCCCTGTCTTTAGGAGCGTGTTTGGGAGGTAACGGCACTCCCATCGGAGCATCGGCGAATATCATAGGTCTCGCGGTTCTCAAAAAATATTATGGTAAAGAAATCAGTTTCGTGAAATTCATGGCTTACGGTATGCTGGTTGTCCTTGTAAGTATGATCATATCCAGTGTATATTTGATGGTAAGATATTAGTGAAAGTCGAGAACCGAGAATCTGAGATAGCAGCTACGCTGCTGAAGTGCGGAGCTACGCTCCGGACGCTCACGAGGTTGAGGTTTGCAGACGCTGTGCGCTGCTTCGCAGCGGCTGTGCTGGGCTTTGCCCAGGCTATGCGTGACTTCGTCACGGCCATGCGGCTCTTCGAGCCGGAATAGAACATGCTTTAATCCGCCGCAGGCGCATGTCAACTGCGAAGCAGTTCGCGACAACTCCGCAGGAGTTCGCAACACCGGCGTAGCCGGTCGTAACAATCCCGAAGGGATTCGTGCCGCAAAGTGGCTTTTTCGGACTCTCGTCCTCTCGGTTCTCGGATTTCTTAGGAAAGGAGGTAGTTCCCTTGGAAAAGATTTTTGTAACCTATAAGATTCCGGAAATAGGATTGAAACTCCTGAGCAAATTCAATGTTGAGGTCAACGAGGAAGATAGAACCCTTTCGAAAAAAGAGATAATAGAAAGGGCACAAGATGCGACCGCTCTGGTAACACTTTTATCCGATAACATAGATGCTGAAATAATAAACGCACTTCCAAGACTCAAAATAATTGCCAATTATGCTGTTGGATTCAATAATATTGATATAGAAGCTGCGAAAGCAAAAGGAGTAATCGTTACAAACACGCCGGATATTCTTACAGATGCCTCTGCCGATCTTGCAATGGCTCTATTGCTTGCCACTGCTAGAAGGATTGTTGAAGCAGATAAATTTGTAAGGAAAGGCCTCTTCGAGGGATGGAAACCGGAGCTGTTCCTCGGAATTGAGCTGAACGGAAAAACTCTCGGGATAATTGGACTTGGAAGGATAGGAAAAGCTGTTGCTAAGCGGGCTCAAGCTTTTGGGATGAAAGTTATATATCATAATAGAAGGCCTCTAACAAGTGAAGAGGAAAAAAATCTTGATGTCGAGTACAGAAGTTTGGAACAGCTGTTGAAGGAATCTGATTTTATATCTCTTCACGTACCTCTGACCAGTGAAACTTATCATCTCCTTAGCAGAAGTAAATTGAAGCTCATGAAGCCATCAGCGGTACTGATTAACACATCGAGAGGCGCCGTTGTGGACGAAGAAGCTTTGATAGAGTTTTTGCAGCAGGGTAAAATAGCTGCTGCGGGACTGGATGTTTATGAGAACGAACCTGAGGTTCCGTATGCTCTTAAGGAACTTGACAACGTGGTTTTACTGCCGCACATCGGTTCGGCAACAGTAGAAACCAGAAACAACATGGCTGTTCTCGTAGCAAAAAACGTTCTCGCGGTTCTCGAAGGAAAGAAACCTTTGACGCCTGTTTATTGATGTCGCCAAATATTTAAGGTGATAACGTGCAAAAAAAGTATTTTTACGACAATCCAGACTTTGAATTTACGATAACGAGAGAGATAAGCGGTTTCACGTTACCTGAACCTTTTCACAGGACAATAAAACCTGAAATGACAGGCAATGATGTTTGGAGAGCAAAATACTTACTCTCAAGGTATCTCTTCTACAGAGGGTTCGGTACGCCATTTCCACTAGACCAGAAAGCTTGTTTGGATTTCTTTGACGCTTTGATTGAATTCAAAAAAGAGGAAGATATAAAGGAGAAACACTGCGGCTTCGAGACACTAAAGAAACTCACGAAATATGCGGAAAACAGCTATTATTTTTTCCTGAAAATCACCCTTCCGGATGACAGAAGCAAGCTTGGAAACCTACACCTTTACGACGGAGAAGGGAATGAAATTTATTCCTGTCTTGCTCGAGGTCACGGACAGCATGATTCAAAAACGGAAGAGAGCCAGAAGATCGAAAACGGAGATACACCTATCGGCATATATCTTTCTTCCTATGAATCCGGGATTTTGAAGAATACACCAGAGAAATTCGGACCAGCTGGTCTGTTCAGATTATGGCAACCTTTATATGGATACGCACTTGGAATTTACAAAGTCAACAGAGACGGTATTCTCGTTCATGGGGGAACAAAAGCAAAAGAACTTAGAAGAAGCCATGGATGCGTCATAATACACGATACAGACCAGATAGAAATCCAGAAAAAGATGATAGAGTTAAACCATCCATTCCTTCTTCCTTCACATTATGTTCAGTTTTACACAGGAATTGTTTTTGTTGAACGGATGATATAAAAATCAGAACGGCAAAGAAAGCTTTCCAAGCGTCGCTTCTCTTTCTGCACCCGTAACATTCGGGATATTTGTAGTGACGCCGTTCAAAAACTCATTCGCCAGAACAGCAATTGCGATCGCTTCTTTCGCTTCGACGAAGGTTTTGTCTGGTATTTCAACTTCGTATCCAAAGGAACGGATATCGTCTGTAAGTACAGGATTGAATGCTCCCCCTCCAGTAACGATTAACTTTTTCGTCTTTGGCACATGTTTCTTGATATTCAGATGAATGGAAAGCGCTGTGAATCTGGTCAAAGTGCGTACAAGATCCTTTGGAGGGCATTTGATACCATCCAGAAATTCTTCGTTGTACCTTTCCCTTCCTGTTGTCTTTGGGGGGCTTTTTTCAATATAGTCTGCGTCTTTCATCATCAACAATTCAATAACATCATCGCGGATTTTGCCTTTTTTTGCTATCTTTCCATCAATATCAAAGGGTTGTGAGTAATACTTATTGACAACAACGTCTATCAAACAATTACCCGGTCCCGTGTCAAAGGCTATAACGTTTTCTCTTTTTTTAGATAAATAAGTCAGGTTTGCAATACCGCCAATATTCAATGTAGCAGTACCGCTTTCTCTTCCAAAAACCACCCAATCAAAATACGAAACGATTGGAGCACCCTGTCCTCCCAGAGCCATGTCTTTTGTCCTAAAGGAATGGACTACCGGTACTCCAAGTTCGACAGCCAAAACATCAGCTTCCCCTAATTGTAAAGTTGCACCGGCTTCCGGCATATGGTAAACCGTTTGGCCGTGATAACCAATCAAATCAAATTGCAAGCCTAGACCTTTAATCATTTTCACATGCTCACGTGCCAGAGCAAAATTCAATTCCGTGATATCCTTAACGGTTGAAACATTCGGGTTATATGCACGAATAATTTTTTCTCGTAGGTCTTTTGGGTACGGGATAGATTTAAAGAATTCTAAGGAAAACCTCAAATCTTGAGTTTTACCACTGACCTTGACTAAAGCGATATCGAGTCCGTCAGCTGATGTACCGGACATTAAACCAAGGACTACCCGTTCATCTTTTTTTAGCAGTTTCAGAAACTTTTCCCACACTTCATAACCCTCCAAAAACGACGTTGTGAAGTAATATCCTGATACGTCCAATTCCCTCACTGAATCTCTTTATAAAAACACGATTCGTGAGCAGGATAACGAATTTCTCACCATCACACCATATGCTCGTCCCCGTAAAACCGGTATGCCCGAAAGCATGATCCAAGTGCAGAAGAATGTCACCAGCGCTTGAACCATTATAAGGTGCTTCCCACCCAAGATGTCTTCTTTTTCCGTTTGAATCGACAACATGCTGTGAAAAGAGATTCACGATTTTCTTTCTCATGATTTCGCCTTTTAACAGAGCACTCATGAAGATAAAAAGATCGCGTGCACTTGAAAAGAGTCCGGCGTTTCCGCTGACCCCACCTAAGTAATATGCAAGCTCATCATCAGGTTCTCCTATGAGCCTTTTACCTTCCCGTATTGACGTTGGGGCAATATTTTCATATTTTTCAGGATTGAAAGAGGTATTGTTCATTCCTATAGGATAAAGAATCGAATAAACGAATTCATCAAACGATGTCCCGGAAACGGCTTCAACAACAGCCATTAACGTAATAAAATTCAAACATGAATACACGATTTTTCCGGGTTCATAAACGGGTTGAATCTTTAGAATTTCCTCTAACAGCGCCTTTCCCTTCAAATGTTTCCAGAGTTCCGTATACGGTGCCATACCTGAAGTGTGGGTTAGTAACTGGAAAATAGTAATGTCAGCTTTTTTTCCTTCAACAGGCAAAAAGTAACCGAGCCTATCGTTCAGATGCAGCAATCCCTCTTCAAACAGCTTCATTACGGCAGTAGTTGTTGCAACAACCTTTGTGAGGCTGGCAATATCGTATATAGTATCCAATTGAGTTTTTCTGACTCCGTCAATTGTCCCATAACTTTTTTCGTATAATATCTCTCCAGGTCTTCCAACAAGCAACACAGCTCCCGGATAAATCTTGTTTATTCCGCTTTTAACGATCTTATCCACTGTTTCCCACATTTTCTCCACCTCTCTCCACCTCTTATGTATTATACAGATTGATATATAATAATATAAAAAACTTACCCTATACAAGGAGGAAAACTATGATAGAAAAACTCGAAACCGAACAGTCAAATCCAAAGTCTTACAATATCGATTCTTTAAGTACGATCGAAATGCTCAGGCTTATAAACCACGAAGACGCTACTGTACCTTTAGCTGTCGCTGAACAACTCGAAAAAATAGCAACAGTAATTGACATGACGGTAAGCTCGATTAGATCAGGCGGAAGGGTAATATACTGTGGGGCTGGAACCAGTGGAAGATTAGCCGTTATTGATGCAGCGGAAGTCGTTCCCACCTTCGGAGTCAATGAAGGTCTATTTTTACCGTTGATGGCGGGAGGAGAAGAAGCATTTTTTAAAGCCGTAGAATCTGTAGAAGACGATGAAATTGGCGGCGTAAATGATTTGATAAGTATCGGAGTAAAAAAAGAAGACACCGTGATCGGTTTAACCGCCAGCGGACGCACCCCTTATGTGAAAGGAATTTTGAAAAAGGCAAAAGAAGTAGGGTGTAGAACCGTGTTAATTGCCAATGTAGAAAATCCTGAAATAGCACAATGGGCTGATGTAGTTATAAAACTGCGAACCGGTCCAGAGGTTATAACAGGAAGCACGAGATTAAAAGCTGGAACTTCACAAAAAATGGTTTTAAACATGATAAGTACAGTGACTATGATTAAACTCGGTAAAGTTTATAAAAATTACATGGTCGACGTCCAGATCCTCAACACGAAGTTAGAAGAACGAGCAACCAAAATTATTTCTGAAGTCACAGGAATCAGCAAAGATGAGGCAAAGAAGTTTCTGAAACTATCAGGAAATAAAACAAAGCTTGCTATTTTAATGGTACTCTCAGGGAAAACAAAAGAGGAATGTAATAACGTACTTGAGCGCACGGAATTTTTGTCTGAGGCCCTCAAAATGTTGTCAAATGGCAATAACGCTGATTAAACAGAATTTGACTTCGATGGAAGTTTTTTTATAAAATGAAGTTGTATATATAACTAGACATCATAACAAGGAGATGAAGGTTTTGGAATCTGTTGATAGAAGTAGCCCGATTCCCCTCTATTACCAGATAAAGTTGAACTTAAAAAGGTTTATCGAAGATAACAAGCTGAAACCAAACGATCCTCTGCCTCCAGAAGAGGAATTGGCAAAGTATTACAAGGTAAGCAGACTAACCGTTAGACAAGCGATGCAAGAACTGGTAAAAGAGGGCTTAATATATAGAATACAGGGTAAAGGAACATATGTAGCAGAAAACAAGATGATTTCTGACCTTTCCCATCTTACTGGCTTTAGTGAGGAAATGGAAAAAATTAGAAAAAAAGCCTGGTCGAAAGTTCTTACAAATAAACTCGTTAAACCTCCTGAAAAAGTTGCAGATGCTTTCCATATTTCTGGTGAAGCAAAGGTGCTGCTCTTATCCAGGTTGAGATATGAAGGTGACCGCCCAAGATCAATCGAGAACGCATATTTGAATATTTCAAAATATCCCATACTCAGAAAAATTTCACAGTACGATATGTCAACCAAATCACTCTATAAGCTTCTAAAAGACGAGTTTTCGATTTATCCGACTTTTGCTGAAGAGGAAATTGAAGTAGTTCATGCCGAAAAAAGCGTAGCAAAGATCCTTGGAATAAAAGAAGGGGATTGTGTTTTATCGATTGTTCGTATCACTTTTTCACAGGAGAAAATTCCCATTGAATATGTTTACTCGAATTACAGAAAGGACAATTTTAAACTCAGGGTCACTTTGAAAGCCAGGTGAATTTGATGTTTTCTGAAAGTTTTAAGATGCTCCTGCTTGGAACATTAACACTCTCTCAATTTGTAAGTATGATGTCCATTGAACAGAAAGTTGGACAGCTTTTCCTCTTTGGATTTCAGGGAATCTCTTACAATGACCAGATCCAGTTGTTGATAGATAAGGGAGTTAGAGGTTTTGTCATTTTTGGACGAAACGTTAAAGATAAAGATCAGGTAAAAGAACTTGTTGAACAGATCAAAACACACTGTGATGATATCCCGCCTTTCGTTGCCGTTGACCAGGAAGGCGGTATGGTCGCCAGAATCAGGGATATCTTTGTACCTCCAAATGCTATGCTGTTGGGCTCTGTAAACGACACGGAATTAACCTATAAAGTAGGTTATCTAACGGGAAAAGCGTTGAGAGATCTGGGAATCAATATGGACTTCGCACCGGTACTTGATGTTAATTCAAATCCCTTTAACCCAATCATAGGAGTGCGATCGTTCTGGAACGAGCCAACAAGGGTAGCTACGAATGGAGTTGCTTTCTTTAAAGGTCTTCTTTCTGCCGGGGTTATTCCAGTTGGAAAGCATTTTCCTGGGCATGGAGATACGGATACAGATTCCCATACTTCACTTCCAGTTATCAATAAGCCTGAAAGCAACTTTATCGAAACTGATGTGTCCCCTTTCAAAATCGCTGTAGAAAATAAGATACCGGCATTGATGACTGCTCATATATTATTGCCTTTTTGGGACAACGTTCCAGCCACAATATCTAAGAAAATAATCTCCTATTTGAGAGAAAAGTTAGGTTTTGATGGAGTAATCATCAGCGATGACATGCTTATGAAAGCAGTCTCGGAAGGTAAATCCGTGAAAGAAGCGGTGAAACAATCACTGTTAGCCGGTGTTGATATGTTCATCATCTGGAAAGACTTAGAAACTCAGCTGGAAGTAGCGGATTACATCCTCCAGGAAGTAAAAAACGGAAATATCCCTGAGGAAGTTATAGATAATGCGGTTAAAAGAATCACGAAACTTCGTCTGTTAGCGTACGCTTCCGAACTTAATGAACTCGATCTACAAGTAGAAAAGATCTGGGAAGAAATTTCTGATGGAATAGCACTGTGCAAGGGTAATTTTTCCCTGGAAAAGGACAAAAAGTATCTCATCTTCTTCCCCTATAACCCGGGTGTATCGATTGTTCAAGAGCGTGCTTATACCAGGGAATACATAACGTCTTTACTGAAGAAAGAAGGAATAACTTTCAAACTGGTTAAATACAATCTACGCTCAACCCCATACAGATATATAAAAACCATAAAAAAAGCAAGTACTTATGATGGGGTAATAATATTCACGATGGATACCTACAGAAACAAGTATTCCGCTGAACTCGTAAATCTGTTGATTCACGAAAACAAGAATAACCTCTTGATTGCGATTCAATCTCCTTACGATTATCTTTTTGTCAAAGACAAAGAGTTGGTTAATGCGTATATAACAACATATGATTGGAATGAATATCTCGCTATTAGATTGTTAGATTATTTGATTGACAACACCCCACTTAAAGGCGAGTGCATTTTAACAAAGGGAGGGATTTAGTCATGAGGCGTGTTTTGCTGGTAACCGTATTGCTTATCAGCTTGCTTGCGGTTGTTGCCGAAGGTAAAGTTGTACTCAAATTCTGGAATTTCTGGTCTGACAAATGGATGGGTCCGGTGATCGAAGAATTCATGAAGGAAAACCCGGATATCGAGGTACAGATGGAAAGACTGACGTGGTCCGATGGATTCAACAAAATAGTCACTGCTTTTGCTGCTGGCGATACACCAGATGTGCTGGAGCTCGGTTCAACATGGGTCGCTCAATTTGCGGCTGACGGTGCGCTTCTTGAAGTTGATGTCAGCGATCTGCTGGATAAGTACAACATGTGGGATCCTGTAATCTACAAAGGTAAATATTACGGTTATCCATGGGTTGTTTCTACCAGAATTCTTTTCTACAACAAAGAACTCTTTAGAAAAGCTGGACTCGATCCTGAAATAGCACCGAGAACATGGGACGAGCTTCTGGATGCCGCGAAAAAAATCAACGCATTAGGTGATGATATCTTTGGATTTGGAATCAAAACAGGACAGTACACAACATGGCAAACATTCCTGCCCTTTGCATGGTCAAACGGCGGAAGTGTGTTGTCAGAAGACTGGAAGAGCGCTGCTGTAAACTCTCCTGAATTTGTTGAAGCGCTGAGTTTCGTTCAAAAACTCACAAAATACTCCATGATAGACTCGAACCTCAACGTAAGACAGGCTTTCATGCAAGGAAAAGTAGGTATCATCATGGACGATGTTGGAAGAATCAAGTCATTCGCGAAAGATGCTCCTGAACTAGATTTCGGTTATGCTGTTTTTGTTAGACCGGATAAGTTGTGGTCAAAACCAACTCAGTTTGGTGGTGCCGAGGTTATTGTTATCCCAAGAAACACCAAGTATCCAAAGGAAGCTGAAAAACTTGCCAGGTTCATAGTTGAAAAAAGATCCGCAATGGCTATTTCCTCAAGAATACCGACATTGCTTCCGGCTGACAAAAGCGTTAAAGACGACGAGTTCTTTAAGAACCAGCCCGGTTTCTTTGTTATCATGAACCAACTCCAGTTCACAAAGACACCCCCTGCACATCCAAAGTGGGTTGAGATCCAGGAAATTCTCACCCAGTACATAACCGAGGTTTACAACGGAACAATAGATCCGCAGTCCGCAATGGATATGGCAGCGGAAGAAATAAACGTAATTCTTGAAGAATTTGAAGAAGAGTACGGCGAATAATAGCGATAACAAATAATAGAAAATGGGGTGGGGCTTCCCACCTCACCCCTTTTTTTGAGGTGGTATCCACATGGCAAGTAAAAGACTTAGAAATTCTCTCAAAATTTTTCTGTTGCTATCACCGTGGATAGTTTCTTTTCTAACTTTCAAACTCTATCCCGTTGGTTATTCTTTTTATTTGTCTTTTACCCGTTACAACCCCATCAGAGGGAAACCTCCTACTTTTGTTGGTTTGAAAAATTACATAAAACTGTTTTCTGACCCAACTTTCATGAAGGCTCTGAAAAACACTCTGATTTTTGTGGTTGGCACTGTGCCAATTACAACCATAATAGCACTGCTGATAGCGGCGGTTTTGGTGAGTAACCTTAATATCAAAGGGAAGCAAATTTTTCAATCAGGTTATTTCATGCCTGTTGTTACCTCGATGGTAGTTATAGCAACCATCTTTTCTTATCTTTATTCACCGTATGGATATTTAACGGCTTTAATGAAATTCTTTGGAGCTTCTGTAAGGTACGGTAGAGGAATCCTCGCTGAACCGAAATATGCGCTGCCTGCGATTATGGCAATGGATATCTGGGCCAGTTTCGGATATTATACAATCCTTTTTCTGGCTGGCTTACAATCAATCAACCAGGAAATTTATGAAGCTGCAGCGATCGATGGTGCAAAGGGATTCTATCTGTTCAGAAAGGTTACATTACCCCTGATTTCCCCAATGCTATTGTTTGTGCTCGTTATAAATACGATAAGGTCCTTTCAGATCTTTATCGAAGTTTATGTAATGACCCAGGGTGGCCCGCTGAAAGCCACAACTACGATTGTTTATTATCTCTACGAAACAGGGTTTCATAAAATGAAGATGGGTTACGCTGCTGCAATGTCTTATGTGTTGTTTATGATCATACTTGCATTTACGCTCATACAGAAGCTGGTTATCAGATATCAGAGGTGATATTGATATGATAATAAAAAGAGACTGGAGATACAGGTTACGCCAAACAATCGCATACTCACTTTTGATTTTTTTGCTAATAACAACCCTGTTTCCGCTCTATATAATGATTTCAACATCGCTAAAACCTGAGGGCAACATACTCCCAAGCTGGGATACCCTTATCCCGAAAGAAGTTACATTTAAAAACTATGTTGATGTTTGGAAGAGCGCAAATTTTAACAGGTATTTCCTTAACAGCGTTATTGTCACTGTGTCCGTTACCATTTTGAATATCATACTCGATTCAATAGTCGCTTACGCATTGTCCAGAAAGAATTTCAAGGGAGCAAACCTTGTACTTTTGATAATTTTGGCAACAATGATGATCCCCGCACAGGTATTGATGATTCCCCTTTTCATACTCATTAAAAAACTCGCAATGTATAACACTTACTGGGCTTTAATACTTCCCTTTGCAGTTCAGGGATTCGGAATTTTTCTTATGAAGCAATATTTCGACGGACTGCCAAAATCCCTCGACGAAGCTGCTCGAATAGATGGTGGCGGGGATTTCACAATACTTTTCCGGGTTCTTTTTCCAATCTCCAGGCCAGCAATAGCTGTTCTGGGTATCAATACATTCCTGACCACATGGAACTCGTTCTTATATCCTTTAATCTTCACGAATACCGATAGCATGCGGACACTTCCGATAGGAATCGCATATTTCAACACACTTCACGGAATTGATTACGTTCATTTGATGGCTGGTTCGAGTATTGCGACTATTCCAGTAATTGTGGTTTTTCTGGCCTTTCAGAAACAAATCATATCCGGTCTGGTCAGAGGGGCTGTTAAAGAATGAAAAAAGTAATTTTCTTAATTTTCATCCTTTTAACTACCTCAATATTTGGGGATACGGTGAGAGAACTTGTGGATAACTTTGATGGATTCGTTGGGATCTATGTTGAAGATATCGAAACAGGGGAAATTATTACCCAGTATAACGCTACAAAGCTGTTTACGCCAGCGTCCGTCACAAAGTTATTTACACTGTTAGCTGCCTTAGAAAACCTTGGTTTGGAATACACCTACAAAACGAAATTTTATTTGATCGGAGAAGATTTCGGGGTAAAAGGTTCCGGAGATCCAACTATTTACGTATCCACACTTCACGACATCATAGCCAAAATAGTGGAAGATAAGAAGATCGTTGAGATAAATAACATAATTCTTGACGACAGACTTTTCGATAGAAAAGAGATCTATGGAAGAGGTTGGATGTGGGATGATCCCAATCCGATGATAGGCGCTCTTACGATAAAAGGGCCTTCGTATCCATCGATCTCTTCTGGAATTGATCAGTATACACTAACCAGAAAATTTTTTGAGACATTGAAAAGCACCTTTGAAGAACTGGGTGTTTCCGTAAAAGGTGAAATGGTTGTCAAATACATATCAAAAAAACACGAACCGGCTTATATCCACGAATCCAAACCATTGAGAGAGATTCTGAAAAGCATGATCGAGGTAAGCGACAATCAGGTAGCCGAACAGATTTTCAGGACAGTGGGAGCAAAGGTATTGAAAAAAGGAACGATCAACAACTCCATAGCAGCCCTGATAAGAACCGTTAAAAGTGTCACAGAGTACGGCGTGAACGATTTTACGATCACCGATGGTCCTGGTCTTTCAAGATACAACCTTGTTTCCCCAAAACTGGTTGTGGAAATCCTGAAGCACATGTACAAAAAGTATGGAGATACACTTCTCGACATTCTTTCATATTCGAAAAATGATGGAACAATAAAAGGGAGATTCGATTTTGAAGTCTGGGGAAAGACGGGAACGCTTACGGGAGTTTCCGGATTGGCAGGTTTTATGAAAACAAAATCGGGGAAAATGGTGGTATTTTCACTGTTCGAAAACAACTTTTCAAAGTCAAAAACCGATGCCAAAGGTTTTGAAAACAGTATTCTGGAAATATTTTATGAGGGGAACTGAAAACTGAGAACCGAGAGTCCGAGATAGCAGCTACGCTGCTGAAGTGCGGAGCTACGCTCCGGACGCTCACGAGGTTGAGGTTTGCAGACGCTGTGCGCTGCTTCGCAGTGGCTGTGCTAGGCTCTGCCCAGGCTATGCGTGACTTCGTCACGGCCATACGGCTCTTCGAGCCGGAATAGAACATGCTTTAATCCGCCGCAGGCGCATGTCAACTGCGAAGCAGTTCGCGACAACTCCGCAGGAGTTCGCAACACCGGCGTAGCCGGTCGTAACAATCCCGAAGGGTTCTTATCTGCCGCGAAGCGGCTATCTCGGATTCTCGGGTTCTCGGATCTCGGTTCTCTGCACTGTTCCAAACAGATCATTTAAAGTTTCTCTTCGCCTTATCAATACTATTTCACCGTTTTCTTTTACCAGTACCTCCGCTGGCCTGAGGGTAGAATTGTAGTTGTTAGACATTGAGAATCCGTACGCTCCTGCGTTTTCAACGTACAACAAACTGCTGACTTCAGGTAACTCTATTTCTATATCCCATGCCAGCTTATCTCCAGATTCGCAAAGGGGACCGACTATATCTATTTTCCCGGATAAAGCAGTGGGCTCGAGAATCTTGATACCATGATGCGCACCATAAAGTGCTGGCCTGATTAAAGTATTCATTCCTCCGTCCACAACAACAAAATATTTGTCATCAGTCTTTTTTAAGTTCAGAACCTTTAACAATAAAATCCCTGATGGGCCAATGATGTACCTGCCGATCTCGCATATAACTTCCTTGAAATTCTTCAAAAGCGGGACAACTTTTTTCCTGTATTCTAATAAATCCAGCTCCTTTCCATCGTAATTTATTCCCCATCCCCCACCAATGTTGATCTTCTCAAATCCATATTTTTTCGATACTTCAGAGACTTTTTCGAACGCCTCAACGAAAGGGGCAACGGTGGTTATCTGAGATCCTATATGAACGTGTAATCCCTTGATTCGGTTATCGGGGAATTTCTTCAGAAATTCATCGAGTTTATCCAACGGGATACCGAATTTATGTTTTTTTAGACCAGTGGAGATATGAGGATGTGTACGCGCATCTATATTGGGATTCACTCTGATAAACAATTCAACGTTTGCTTCTTTCTTTTTCCAGATCTCCATTTCTTCAAAAGAATCTACGTTCACATATTTCACGCTTCCAATGAACTTCTTTATGTCTGTTTCTGTTTTTCCATTACCGTTCCATACCAGTTTTTCAGGCGAAGCACCTGCCAATTTTGCAGCATAAAGCTCTCCCGGGGTAATTACATCCATCCCGAAGCCTTTATTGTAAATGACCTTCAATAAGTGGGGGTTGTTGTTTGCTTTCACAGCAAACGTTGGAAAAACATTTATTCCCTCAAAAACTCCTAAAACGTTGTCTATACGGTTTTTGATCTCTTTCTCAAAATACACATACACTGGTGTCCCATAAACTTTCGCAATCTTTTTCAATAATTCTTTCATTTTTTCACTCCTAACACCGTAAACTGGTTGATGTAATGCCTAAATTGGCTATGTTAGTTGTGAAGCCGAGTACAACCAACAAAGAGGTATTCATACTTACAACTAATATACCACAATTTTTGGTTGCACAACCAAAGGGTTATGAAGGGTTATAATTGGATTGAAAACATGCCAACGCCTGTTTTCTGGAAAGATCCAGGAGGTGTGCACTCTGGAATTTTTAGAAAAGCTGTTGATCAAGATTGGAATAATAGCGTTCATTTTGGCTGCCACTGTCTTTTTATTTAGAAAAATAGGGATTCCTTTCGGGAAGCTACCGGGAGATATACACATTTCGAGAGATGGATTCGAGTTCTGGTTTCCAATTACTACCTGTCTCGTTTTGAGTGGCCTTATCAGCGGGATAATATGGCTGCTGAGATTCATCGGCAATCTTTTTAAATAACTCTGGGGGATGGCTTATGGATAGTGTAGATGTTTTAAGAGTGGAGTTCCTTGAAGCAAAGCTCGGGGATTTTAAGCTTGGTCCCGTAAGTTTGAAAGCTAAGGAAAATGAGATCGTAGCTCTTCTAGGTTCTTCTGGATGTGGAAAGACTCTTCTTTTAAGGGCAATAGCTGGCCTTCAGGAACCAAGCGGTGGGAAAGTGTTCATCGCCGGTAAGGACGCAACCGCTCTATCTCCAAACGAGAGAAATATAGCATTTGTCTTTCAGAATGACGCTATTTTTCCTCATCTGGATACTTTCGAAAATGTGGCCTTCCCTCTCAGATTGCGAAAAGACAAAGAAGCGGAAGGAAAGGTAGTAAAAAAAGCCCAAGAACTCGATGGGCTTTCTGACTATCTCGATAAGCTTCCAGAAAAACTACCGGCAGGAATAAGAAAGTTAACGGCAATAGCGAGAGAAACTGTCAGAAATTTTGAATTGATTCTCATGGACGAGCCTTTCGAAAGACTTGACAGAAAAATCAGGAATGAAATGCGTACGCTGGTGAAGAAACTTCTCATGGTGTTGGGACGTTGTGTTGTGATAGTCCTCAACGACCCTGAAGATGCTATGGCGGTAGCTGACAGGGTTTACGTGATGAAGAAAGGGAGCTTCATAGCTTCAGGGAATCCGGTTGAGCTCTACGCCAACCCACCTTCAATAGAAGTTATGGAGATCTTTTCACCGCTAGGGGTCAATCGAATCGAAAATATAGTGTTCAGACCGGAAGATGTGGAAATAGCAGAAGATGGTGAAGAAATTGAAATCATTCATTCCAGCCCATATGACAGCAAGAAAGCCTTATGCAATGTAATTTTCAGAGCTCAACCTGCTGTGATGCTTCTACCGCTGAAGGCTATATCTGCGAAGAAAGGAAAAGTTAAGTTGAGAAGAGTCTTCAAAGAAGAGTGAAGTGAATAGCATAAAATCCTTAGCGGGAGGAAAACCTACCTGTAATAGTAAGAAACTATAATTTTTTTGTAGAGTGCGACCCCCCTATCCCCCCTTGGATAGACAGCACTCAGGGACCCTTGAGGGTCCCTTTTTTTGTTCAACCTTTGAACTTCTGTATTCGTCTAAAACCTGCTTTTGAAAAAAGGCGCGGGTATTTTCCCGCACCTTTTTACAAGTTCATCCTCGAAAGTTTTTTATCCGACAGATAATACACTTCTCGAGCATGCCTTGAGATGAAATGCCTGTCGTGACTGATAAACAGCATTCCTCCCTTGAAATTTTCGATTAAGACATCCAGCACTTCAAGAGATTCAATGTCCAGGTGATTCGTCGGTTCATCCATAAACAGAAATTCAGCTTTAGAAAGTGTAGCCCATACTATCGCAGCTCGTGTGAGTTCACCCTTGCTCAGGGTGTCAACTCGCTGAAAAACCTTTTCCCTTCTGAACTTTGCAGCCCCAAGTATAGTCCTTATCTCAGTTTCAGATATGCCGAAAACCATGAAGGTATCCAGCAGGATCTCTTTCTGGAAAAAAGTTTCGATTCTCTGGGGCAGATAAACCCAATTTACGTTCTTGTTCATATAAATCTGCCCTGTTTTTGGTTTCAGGGCTCCAATCAAGCATTTCAGCAGGGTTGTTTTCCCAGTTCCATTGGGCCCAACTATTGCAGCTCTGTCTTTAGTGGTTAGGTCTAAGTTTATATCAGAGAATAAATCCTTCGTATCGTAAGAAAAGCTCAAATTTTCACAGCTCAACAATTTTCTTTCCGCAACCTCATAATACGGGAAAAGCATTTTCAACCTTTTTTCGATGAAGGGCTTTTCGGCTTTCAATTTATCGATTAGTTCTTCTACCCTCTTCTCAACAGCTCTCGCCCTTTTTGCCAGTTTGGCAGATTTCCTGCCGATGTACCCTTTGTTCATTACCTTGTCTGCGAATTTTTTCTGAGATTCTTTCTTCCTCGACCACTCTTTTCGCCTGGCCACCTCCTGCTCGAGTTGCCGGATTTTTCGGGAGATTTCCTGTGCACGCCTTAAATCGGATTCAAATTTGTTTTGAAGATGGGCTCTCATAAGGCTGAACCCACCTCTTACCGTAACCGCTTTTCCGCGTTGTATAAATAGCGTCCGATCAGCGATTTTGTCGACAAACGTTCTGTCGTGGCTTATTACGATAAATGCTTTTCCTGATTTTTTCAACCTGAGTATTTCCTCTTCCAGTCGCATGATCATTGAAATGTCAAGGTGGTTCGTAGGTTCGTCCAGGATAATCAAATCCGGGTCTTTAAGTATTGCGCGGGTTACAAGGAGTAACCGTTTTTCTCCTTCAGAAAAATCGGAAACACTTTTTTCGAGTTCCTGTCTTCCGAATCCTAATCTTAGAAGTTCCCTTACAATACGATCTTCAAGCTCGAAACCACTCATTCCGGCATATTCGTCGAGCAGGTTCGCACAAATGAGCGGGTCGTCGACTTGGGATTCCAGGAGTTTCTTTATGCGGTGAATCTCCGGAAACTCTTGTAAAATAAATTCGACAACTCTTTCATTTGACTCCGGATTTTCCTGAGGTACGAAGGCTATCTTCTTTCCCTTTTCGACAAACACAGTTCCTTCATAAGGAAGCTCTCCTTTTATGGCGCGTATTAAAGAAGTTTTCCCGCAACCATTTGGTCCTGTTATAGCAAGAACCTCACCCGGAACAACATCGAAAGAGATATTATCTATCAGAATAAATTCATCGAACTCTATTCGAAGATTTTTTATATGCAGCAAAAAACCACCTCCTCGTAAGGCACAAAACACGACAAATTACCCGAATTGAACGGGTTCAATTAAATAGGTTGGTGTTAAGAATAAAAGTTAAGGGTCTGTACTAGAAGTTATTAATTTGTGGGAATAAAGGAGATGGTTTTATGCATCTTTTCACCAGCTTTTAACTAGTATTGCGCTTTATTTTAGCAGTTTTTGTATTTCTTGTCCAGTTAGTTTTTTTATGTCTCCGGGGTTTGGAACGATATCTACCTTCAAGCTGCCAATAGCCGTTCTTTTGAGGTAAAGGACGTGTTTGTCGAACACTTTAAACATTTCCCTGATTTCTCTTTTGTGCCCTTCATGAATGATTATTTCGACTAGGGTATCTCTTAGTGAAGCCCGAATAACCCTGATAGAAGCCCCGGAAGTTTTAAATCCGTCTCTCAAAACCACGCCATTCTCCAAACGTTTTATTTCGTGGTGGCTCAGCTTTCCAGTAACCCTGGCAACATAGGTCTTCCTTATTTTAGAAGAAGGATGCGAGAGTTTTCTGGCCAGCTCACCGTCATTGGTGAGGATTATCAACCCTTCGGTATCCATATCGAGCCTGCCAACGTGAAAGACTTTTTCCGGTATTTTCCCCTTTATAAGATCGGCAATTGTCTTCCGACCTCTATCATCGCTCATACTACTGAGATAACCTCGCGGCTTGTTCAAAGCATAAACCACTCGCTGTTGCTTTCTGGGCCTTACTTTCTTCCCGTCGAGTGTGATCGAATCTTTTACGGGATCAATTTCAAACCATGGTTCCGTCACGGGCTTACCGTTTATGAGAACCCTATTTCCCTTTATCGCTTCCCCCGCTTTCCGCCTCGACAGGTGGCTGTTCAGTTGAAGAAACCTCTGAAGTTTCAGAAGGGTTTACCTCCTTCGTTTCCACAATTTTTCCTTCCAATCCCTCCACTATTTCAGAAAGGTCGTTTAGCTGGAAGGTATCATAGAATTTCTGGGTTACTTTATACAGATAAGGCCTTCCAGGAAGTTTTGAACGCCTCTTCCTTAAAAGTCCCATTTTTTGAAGTTCGAGGAGCTGCGATTGTGAGGATTTTCCGCGCATCAGCTCGACATCGGTCCTTGTTACAGGCCCTCTTATGGCGACTATGGCAAGGACTTCAAGTTGAGAATCGGTTATTCTTGCGATAGGACGTCTGATTACTTCTGTGACATATTTTTGTACCTCTTTTTTTGTGTAGAATCTGAATTTCCCGTTGACCTGTCTTAAAATGACGCCTCGGTTCGGATTATTGGCGTACTCCTCCTGTAATTCTTCCAGTATAAGGAGAAGTTGATTTTCCTTCAATTCAAGAATTTTCGCCATCTTTTTGGAGGTAATTCCCTGGCGAGATGCGAAGATCATCGCCTCTATGGCTGCTTTTTTGGAGATCCCTTCACTCATTTATGTACCCTCCTGAACAATGGCGTGGGCTCGAGGGTTACTATTATGTACCTACCAAGCTTAATAAGTTCAAGAACTGCAAGAAAGGTTACCACCACTTCAATACGGGTCTTTTGTTTAAGTATTTCCATTAATCTAATTTCTTCGTATTCCTTTTCTATTTCTTCCATTCTGTCTTCTACGCTGTACAATTCGGATGTTATCGTATAAACTCTTTCTTTTTCTACGGTTTCCTTCAGTATTGCTCTGAAAGCTTCTGCGAGTTTTTGTGGTAATTCTTCGGAATATGATACTGTTTCAGGGGTATCGACCTTGACTCTTTCGTAGGAAGAAGATTCGTAGAGCTTTATCTTGAGCCGCTTTGATAGTTCTTTAAGCGTTTGATATTCTTCAACCTGCCTGTACAATTCTTTCTGTTGTTTTTCAAGTTCCTGTGCCTCTTTTGGACTTAGCCTTGGAAGGAGTGCCTTTGATTTCATCTGCAATAAAGTCGATGCCATGAGCAAAAAATCGGAAGTTACAACCATATCAAGAGACTTCATCTTTTCTATGTGTACGATAAACTCATCTGCGATAACCGTTATGGGAATCGACCTTATATCCACGCGATGTTTTCTAACAAGAAAGAGTAGAAGGTCAAGCGGACCTTCAAACTCTGGAAGCGTGAATATAAGTTTCATCTGTTCCACTATTACCACCCGAATTTCATAGCATCGTAAACGAGTCTCATCGTTTCCTGTGCGAACGCCCGAGCTTTAGCATTTCCTTCTTTAATTATCTTCTTCACCTCTTCAGGATTTTTATCGAACTCTCTCAGTTTTTCCCAGATCGGGCTGAGCTTTGCACTGAGATTCTTGTGCAGAAGCTTCTTACAATCTATACAACCTATTCCGGCCGTTTTACAGCCATTAACAACCCAGTCTAACTCCTCCTGCGAGTGGGTAAAAGCTTTGTGATATTCCCAAACAGGGCACTTTTCAGGATCACCCGGGTCCGTCCTTCTCTTTCTTGCCGGATCGGTCATCATAGGAGCTATCATTTTCCAGAGCTGTTTTTCATCTGTATCGATTGGTATAAAATTGTTGTAGCTTTTCGACATTTTCCTTCCGTCGGTTCCCGGAAGTTTTGCGACTTTTGCCAGTATCGGTTCAGGTTCAGGGAACACCTCACCGAAAAGGTTGTTGAATCTTCGTGCTATTTCACGGGTAAGCTCTATATGGTAAACCTGGTCTTCGCCAACGGGAACGCCATGGGCACGGTACATCAATATATCTGCAGCTTGTAACACCGGATACAACAAAAAGCCAGCGCTGGAAAGATCTCTATCATTTATTTGCTGTTTCTGTTCTTTGTAAGTTGGTATCCTTTCAAGCCTTGAAACGGAAACCAGCATGGAGAAAAGAAGGAATAGTTCCGCATGTTCCTTCACAGCAGATTGAATAAAAATTACAGATTTTTCCGGATCAAGGCCAGCGGCGACATATATCTTCACAATGTCCAGACTCCAACCGGCAAAATTATTCGTAGAATCTATATGAGAAGTTAATGCATGCCAATCAGCGACAAAAAAGTAGCATTCATTTCCTTCATTCTGCAGTTCGACCCATCTTTCGAGGGCTGTAAGATTTCCAAGATGTAATTTTCCTGTCGAACGCATTCCACTAAGGACACGCATTTAGACACCTCCAAAATAGTAAATTCCACTGTTAAGCTGCTTTCCATGATATTTTAACACATACGCCATTTCCAACAACATCGCTACAACCAGCAGTCAGGTTTTCAGAGGTGTGGTATCATATTCGTGGAAACTATCAAATTAGGAGGTTCAACATGAAGTTCAATACTTTACTAATAATTGTGCTAGTAGTTATGATTGGTGTTACTGTAGTGAATATGTTTTTAGGTTATTCCAACCGGTTGAAAGTGGAAACAATAAGATACACCAGTGATTATCGATATTCCTTTGATGGAACCGTTATCATGGACAGTGCCGTGGATCTGAAATTTTTAAAACCATCACAGATAGAAAAATTCCTGGAGCAATTTCAAAAGCCGGCATCCGAAAAGATATCCGAGTTCCAGAAATCTCTTGATGGGCTTTCAAGCAAAGTCAATAGAACGATGCTTGTTCAGGATTTTCAGTCAACAGCTACTCAGCTGGATTACGATGTCGTAAGAGTCGAAGAATACGCTGTGGTAAAAGGGTTCGCTACTGTGAGTGATGGGAAAGTAAATACATCACTTGGTGATATGGAAATAAACCTGGCTGACGAGTCATTTCTGACGTTCAGTTTGCCTAAAAATGCAAAAATCATATCCGCAACACCCACACCTTCTAAAATTCTCGAAAACAATGTTCTTTTGTGGACTGGAGATGGGGTGATAAGATTCCCGGAGGTCATTTTTGAACCTCTTGATTGAGAGACGAGGGGTATGAATCTGGAAGAATTGGCGGAAGAGTTCCTCGAATTTTTGGATGAATCCGAATCTACGGCGATTCTTACCGGTGCCGGAGTTTCGACTGCAAGCGGTATTCCGGATTTCAGAGGGCCACAAGGTTTGTATAAGAAACTCCCTCAATACATTTTTGATCTCGATTTTTTCCTGTCACAACCGGCTGAGTACTACAAGATTGCTGCAGATAGAATTCACAACCTTTTTAACAAAGAACCTAATGCCACTCACAGGTTACTGGCAATGCTGGAGAAAAAAGGAATGATAGAAGGAGTAATTACCCAGAATATCGATGGTTTGCATCAGAAAGCTGGATCAAAGAAAGTGATTGAATTGCATGGCAACGCTCAGAAATTCTTCTGTATGAGCTGTGGGAAGCGCTACACGGCGGAAGACGTTTTAAAAATGCTTGAAGTAAGTGATGTTCCTAAATGTACCTGTGGTGGACTCATAAAACCGGATGTTGTTTTCTTTGGAGAAGCTCTTCCAGAAAGTGCCATGGCTGAAGCTTACATCCTTTCGGAAAATGCTGAACTCTTTATTACCATGGGGTCTTCCCTTGTGGTGTATCCGGCGGCCCATTTACCTACCTTTGCAAAACAAAAGGGAGCAAAATTGCTCATAATCAATCAGGGTGAAACAGGGCTTGATTATATAGCAGACAAGAAGTACGAGTGCGATTTAGCAGAGTTTTCAGAAAGGATTATTTCCCTTCTGGGCGAAGTATAGCGAACCGGATTTTACCGCTGAGATCTCTTCTGAATTTGACTGTGTAACGTTTCCGGTATTTCTTAAGAAAGTCTTTCAACGGATTCCGGGAGTAAGTGGCAATTTCAAGATACACGAATTTTCCCTCTGGGAGAACTTTTATAAACTCCCTGAAAAAATTCATTCCATCTTCACCGCCATCTAAAGCGATTATAGGCTCATAGTCTTTGACCCTTTTATCGAGTGATTCAAGGACCGTGGTTTTCACATACGGTGGATTTGAAACTATAATTTCTATTTCATCCATATAAGCTTCAAGGGGGTTAAGATTTTTCCCGTGAAGGAAGGCTATTCTTCCTTCTACTCCATTGATTTTCGCGTTTTCGAATGCAAGTTCTAAAGCTGGTTTGGAGATGTCGGTGGCGTAGATCTTTGATGCTGGGAAGTGTTTTGCTAGAGCGATTGCTATGGCACCGCTACCGGTGCCTACGTCTGCGAAGGCTTTTACGTTCTTACCTTTATGCTCGTTTATGATCATCTCCACGAGTTCCTCTGTTTCCGGCCTTGGGATTAGAACCCTTGAATCAAGGTTAAGCTTGGCTCCAAGAAAATACTTCCAGCCAATGATATAATCCAGCGGTTCACCAGCCTTTAGCCTTTTCACCGCGTCGAATAGAAGCTTACAGGTTTTTGTATCGATTTCTGTGGCAGTATCAACAAACACTTTATGTTTTTCTATCATTGCAATACTTTCAAGTAAAGTAAAAGTAACGAAGCGAGGATTTTCAATCCCCGCTTCTTTGAGTTCGAACGTGATTCCTTCAAACAACTCTTTGAGTTTCATTCTTATATTCCAAAGATTTTTTTTACTTCGTCAGAAGCTTTTTCGGGTGTCCATGGTGGATCGAAAGTCAGTTCAACATCAACTTTGTTGACACCTTCTATCTGTTGAACCTTACTTCTGGCATCCTCGATGATAAAGCCTGCAAGAGGGCACATTGGTGTGGTCAGCGTCATGGTTACCTTAACGTTGTTTTCGTTGTCTATCTCAACACCATATACAAGCCCAAGGCTAACAATATCAAAGCCGATTTCCATGTCGTAAACCTCTTTGAGAGCTTCCATCACCTGTTCTTTTGTCACAGCCGCCATGTTCTATCCTCCTATTTCGCCAACTTCGATTATTGCCTGTTCCCTGAAAGGAACAAAATACTGTTCGATAAAGGTATTCCATATGTTCTTCTTTTTCTCTTCTAGAAGCTTTTTGGAAATTTCATCACGAAGCTCTTCGAGAGATTTTTCTCCCGAAAGATACACAACATAATGTTTGGTTTCAGTGCTAATGACCTTTGGATACAGGCCTTTTTTAAACTCATCGAACAGGAAAACAGCTGTATCCGTACTAATTCCCGTTTCTTTTATCAGGTTTTCGAATGTATATTCCCTGTCTTCAACGTCGAACAGGGATACAGGATCATCGGAAGCCTTTGCGTTGTTTAAGAAAGTATACGCGGGAGCGAAGGAGTCAAACCCCTTTATTTTTAAGACAATTTTTTTGTTTGCTTTGTAATACTGAACGATCTCTTCCTCGGTAACGGTAGCATCGGAAGTCAGAGCCTGATAGATAGCGTCATAAGTTTGACGATACGCGGTTTCGTTCAAAACTCTGACTTCGTACATCTCAAGACCACCAGTATAGCCTTTAAGCGTGTAGTATAAATCGGCGATTTCAATACTTATGTTATTCTCCTTGAGATTTTGTATGATGATATTGTGAATTTTCTCTTTAAGAGCTTGCATATCGATGGCAACGTCAAGCTGTTTTGCAAGCTGAAGGAAGAGTTTTCTTTCGATCATCTTTGCGAGTACTCGTTTCTCATATTCTGTAAGAAGCGTCTTTCCGGCTTCTGTTGAAGTTAAAACCTCAGAAAACAACGGATCGACTTCTTCCACTTTTTTGGCAATTTCCATGTAATTTGGCATTACTTCCGCAAGAAACTCGTACATGGTTATCGGTTCTCCATTGACAGTAGCGACCGGAGTAGTTTTGTCGGGATTAATTTCCGAAGTGGCGAATATACCAGCGGAAAATAACACCAAAAGAGAAATCACAAGGAATTTTTTCATTGTTTACCCTCCTTTATTTCATTCCAGAGTTCATCAAGTTCTTTCAAAGAAAGCTTGTCGATTTCAAGATTCCTATCTCTTATGAGACTCTCAACAGCCCTGAATCGGTTCATAAATTTTTCCGTTGCTTTTCTCAAACTTACCTCGGGGTCAACCTCTATGAATCTTGAGAGATTGACCATGGAAAAGAGTAAATCACCGAATTCTTCATTTATTTTTTTCTTGTCGCCAGATTTAATGGCGTTCATGAGCTCGCTCCATTCTTCTTCGACTTTTTCCGTAACATCTTCAAGATTTTCCCAATCGAAGCCGACTGCAGCGGCGTTTTCCTGTACTCTTCTAGCAAGGCTGAGTGCTGGTAAAGCGTGATTTATTTCTCCAATCGCAGAGATCTCTTTCTTTCCCTTTTCTTCTGCTTTTATCTTTTCCCATTGTTGATAGGAGTACCCTTTAGCATTACCAAAAACATGCGGGTGACGCCTGATGAGTTTATCACTCAGTGTTTCCACGACATCATCAATGGTAAAAGCATTTCTTTCTGATGCTATCTGACTGTGGAAGATGATTTGAAGCAGCAGATCACCTAATTCTTCGGCAAATTCTTCATCGTTACCTTTATCGATGGCAGCGAGAACCTCGTATGCTTCTTCTATAAGATAGGGTTTCAGAGATTCATGCGTTTGTTCTCTGTCCCATTCACAACCCTTTTTACTTCTGAGTATTCGCATCAGTTCAACCAATTTTTCAAAACGTTTTCCGGTTTCCACGCGATTCTACCTCCGCTAAAACAACATTCCAACTCTGAAAAGCCTTCGTTCAGATATGACATCATTTTGCAACCAAGATAAAACGATCTCTCTGTTGAGCAGCGCCTTTACCGGGCTGAAGGTTAATCTGTGCCACAAGGTTGGGCCGTAGATTTTTAAAGCTTTCAAATGTTCTGCGGTACCGTAACCTTTGTTTTTGTCCCACGAATATTCAGGATAGAGCACTGCCAATGCTTTCATCAATCTATCTCTGAATACCTTTGCCACAATAGAGGCTGCAGCTATGGAAGCGCTTTTTTGATCTCCGGAAACAATACACTCACCTCTGTTGTTCAACTTCAAGTGTTTTCCATCGATAATCACATAATCGGGTTGTATTGGTAATTTTTTAATGGCACGATTCATGGCGAGTTTCGTTGCTTCAAAGATATTGAATGTATCTATCTCGTCGGGACTGGATAGTCCGATACCAACCTTTGCTTTTTTTATAATCTTATCGAATAGTTCTTCTCTGACTTTCTCAGTTAGTGCTTTCGAGTCGAATAATCCCTCAATTTTTTCGCCGAGGATAACCGCTGCTGCTACAACAGGTCCCGCTAAAGGGCCACGTCCGGCTTCGTCCAGACCCGCTATCACGCCAAACTTCTCAATGTACATTCTATCAAAATCAAGCAGTTCTTCTGTATTTTCACATCTCATAAGGTTTCAACATTCGGGTACTCTTCATCTTAGAGAAAAGAAGAGAGGGGTTGCGCCTCCTTTCCTTGGTACTGTTGTATCTGTTCCATTGTATAATGTTCCTGATATGTATAGATAAAACAGACATGAGCATTTTTAGTATAGGTTTATCAAAGAGCGTGGAATCATAACCAGTGTTGCCTGTTAGGTGTTCCCGGTACAGAAATGGTCAGTAATTTGATTATACAGCAATTAAAAACATACTTCTATGAGTAGCTTCCCCTGGCATTTTTTGAAGGTTAGGATGTAATGTTATAATTTTTCTAGAACTTGAAGCAGAGGTGGCGCGATTGTGAAGATAAGTAAAAGAACAGCTAGAGACATAGAACAAACTCTGAGATCCATATACATAAAGATAAAACGTGAAGGAAGAAAGGTGTTGAAGGACTTTCCCATAACACCTGCCCAATTTGATGTGCTCCAGATACTTTATTTTGGTGGAAAGCGAAGAATGAGTGACATAAGCAGGGTACTTGGAATAACAAAAAGTACCACGACAGGTTTGGTATCAAGGCTTATAGATGCAGGATTTGTGGAGAAGAAGCGTTCTGATGTTGACAGGAGAGCTTACATAATCGATATTTCTGAATCGGGGAGGGCTCTTATCGAAAAGGTTATCGAAAGAAGGATCGCATACCTTCAAACAGTGCTTTCAAAATTCGATAGAGATAGAGCTAAAGAATTGAAGCAAATTTTAAAAGAACTTCTAAACAAGATGGATAGTAGCGAGACTTTAAGGGGGAACGCAAGATGAAGAAAAATATTATTGTTTTGGTTGTTTTTCTTTTGTTGGTATCATTACTGATTGCTGCTGGTACGGTAAAAATAAGGGCGAAAAATATTGTTGGGTCTAAAGACCAGGTTTATCTCACAGGAGATGTTTATATAGAGAAAGAAGGAGAGGTTTCTGTTGAAACCGATGAGGCAACTCTCCTGGCGAAGAAAGGTAACTGGAATTATATTGTTGCAGAAGGAAGCACATATGCTCTTTTTTCAACCGGAGAAGCCACAGCTACTTTTCTCGAGTACAATATGGATACCTCTTCAGGAGTTATGAAAGGAGATGTAATTGCATCTTTGAAAGATGATAAGGGGAAGCAGAAGCTTCTTGTAAAGAACGCGGCTGAGCTTGATTTCAATCTCGATACTGAAGAATTCATAGGTGAAACTCTATCCAAGAAAGATCCAGCTTTTAAGCCCGTGCTCATATACTACCGTGATGAACTTGAAGCTCGAGCGCTTTATTTTGAATATCATGGAAAAAAGGGTATTTTCTATCTGAAAGGCGATGTCTACATTGTTGATAAAAAGAACAATAGAACCATTACAGCTTCAGAATTGACTTATAATACCACCAACGATACATTCGAAGGTAAAGACGTTTACCTCGAAATAATACTTGAGGAGGGTGAGCAATGATAGATATCCGTCTTGTGCGTGAGAATCCGGAAAAAATAAGGGCGGCTTTGAAGAATAGATGTGTAGATGAATCTATACTCGATGAATTGCTCGAGTTAGATAAGGCAAGACGCGAAGCTATAAGTACTTCCGATAGGAAAAAAGCGGAGAGGAACAAGATATCTTCACAGATCGCAAAAGCAAAAGCTTCAGGTGATGAAGCTCTGGCTAAAGAGCTCATGGAAAAGGCAAAGGACATCTCTGTTGAGGTAAAAGAACTTTCTGAAAAGGCGAAGAAACTCGATGAAGAAATGAGAAATAAATTGCTTTACATACCGAACATTCCTCACGAGAGCGTTCCTGTGGGCGAAAGTGAGGAAGACAATGTTGTTGTTAGAAAATGGGGTGAGCCAAGACAATTTGATTTTGACTCCCTCGCACATTGGGATCTTGGTCCCAATCTTGGTATGATGGATTTCGAACGAGCAGCGAAGTTAAGTGGTTCGAGATTTGTAATTCTAAGGAAAGAACTGGCCAGGCTCGAGCGCGCTCTCATTAACTTCATGCTCGATCTTCATACTAGAGAGCACGGTTACGAAGAAGTTGCTTTGCCACACCTCGTAAAAAGGGAAACAATGCAAGCCACAGGGCAGCTTCCAAAATTCGAGGAAGAAGCTTATAAAACCGATCCGGACGATATGTTCCTGATACCAACAGCTGAAGTTCCTCTTGTAGCACAGCACAGGGACGAAATTCTTAACCTGAACGAACTTCCGAGGAAATATACAGCTTATACCCCGTGTTACAGAAGAGAAGCTGGAAGCTATGGAAAAGACGTGAAGGGAATGATAAGGGTACACCAGTTTGACAAGGTGGAACTTGTCTGGTTTGTTCATCCAGATGAATCTTACGAAGCCCTTGAAAAGCTTACCGCTGATGCGGAAGAGGTTCTCAAAAGACTCGGGCTTCCATACAGAGTAGTGGCTTTGTGTACAGGGGACCTCGGTTTTGCTGCGGCTAAAACCTATGATATAGAAGTCTGGCTGCCATCTTACAACGCTTACAAAGAAATCTCGTCATGCAGTAATGTTGAGGATTTCCAGGCGAGAAGGGGAAATATGCGCTTTAGAGATAAAGACAATAAATTGAAATACGTCCACACCCTCAATGGGTCTGGGCTTGCTGTTGGAAGGACTCTGGTTGCCATCGTTGAGAACTATCAGCTTCCGGATGGAAGGATAAGAGTTCCAGAAGTCCTGGTTCCTTATATGGGAACGGAGGTAATAGGCTGAGTGCCAAACGCTTTCTTTGTCGAAAGGGTTGAAGAAAAACGACTTATATTTGATGAGATTGAAGCTCATCATATGAAGGTTGTTCGTGTAAAACCAGGTGATGAGCTTGTTGCCACTGATGGTAAAGGCACACTCTATGAGTTTGTTCTCCAGGAGCTTTCAAAGAATTACTCTGTCGGACGAATGCTATCAAAAAAGGTCTTCCATCACGACGATAGAACTGTTATCGTCTCTGTGGCGTCTATGAAATGGCTAAGGCTCCGTTTGATTTTAGAAAAAAGTACGGAGCTTGGTGCGGATCGAATAGAGATCTTCAATTGTGAGAGGACCGTAGCCAGAGTTGATCAAAGAAAAGTTGAAAAATTTCGTAGAATAGTGAAAGAAGCAGCCAAGCAAAGTGTTAATCCCTTTTTACCTGAGGTAGTTATCCACGAAAAACTGCCACGGTTCAATTCGGATGATTTGAATATTTTCCTGGACTTTAAGAAAGAGAGCATCTCTACCTTGCAAGAGAAAATAAGAGGGTCGAATGTTGTTCGGATAATAGTAGGACCTGAAGGTGGTTTCACCAAAGAGGAAATCCGTGAGATGCAGCAAGACTCCATTTCCGTTTCTCTTGGGTCGAGAATCCTTCGAACGGAGACGGCTGTGATAGCTTCTTTAAGTTTCGTAAATTTCTCTATTGGAAGAATGTGAAGAAGTCAGGGGGTGAAATAATGGGAGAAAAGAAGTTCTTTTCTCATGTTAAAGAATTAAAAGAGATCGAAAGTGAATACAGGGAAAAGCTCATGGAAGCGAAAAACCCACCTCAGGTTGTCGATGTTTTTATAGATACCACTTTTAAGCTATTAAAGAAAATCGTGCCTGATCTTGATCTGCGGCATATCGAACACATTAGCTTTGCACCGGAAGAAGAAATACCTTTCCATTTCGATAAACCTTTAAGAGAGATGCTTGAGAGCTATTTCGATAACAGTGATTTGGAGCAGATAATAGCCAAGCTTGCCGAGACTGCGAAACATAGATATATGCAAATCCTGCACGATGAAGACAGAACGGATATGTTCAGGAGATGACAGGATGATTTTCACTTTAACACTAAATCCATGTCTGGATAGATACCTTTACATCGATGATTTAATAGAAGACGATACTGTTCGTGTTAAAAAAGTTAGTGATTATCCTGCTGGTAAAGGAATCGATGTTTCGCGCGTTATAAATGAACTCGGAGGCCATTCAGTCGCTATTGCATTACTCGGTGGGCATACGGGACAAATCATACAAAAAATGCTCAATGAAGAGGGTGTCGTTTACGCTTCGGTTTTCACCCACAAAGAAACGAGGGTCAACACCATACTTCAAAAGGGCAACACACAGTACCGTATGAGCCTCCCGGGACCGGAAGTATCCGATGAAGAAGAAAGGAAGATTATAAAGACTATCGATACCTTACTCAGGCAAGGAGATTTTTTGATACTCTCCGGAAGCCTCGCGAAAGGAATAAAAAGTTCTATTTACCTGGAAATTTGCAAATTTGCTAAAAAAAGAGGCGCAAAAGTATACCTCGATTCAGACGGGAAACCCTTAATGCTGGGGATAAAATGCCCACCAGACGGGATTAAGCCCAATCTTCATGAATTCTCGCGCCTTTATGGAAAAGTACCTGAAAGTCACGAAGAACTGAAAGACGCGCTAATAGAGGTAAGCAAGAAGTACGGGATAAACGAGATTCTGCTGACATTGGGAAAAGACGGAGCTCTTTGTTACGTCGATAATTCACTCTATCGTGTTAGCGTTCCTGAAGTTCCGGTTAAAAGTGCAGTTGGTGCTGGCGATAGTTTCCTTGCCGCTTACTGTATGTACAGAGAAGCAGGAAAACCTATCGAAGAAGCTCTCAGGGTGGCGGGCGCGGCCAGCAGTGCTACAGTAATAACACCCGGTACAGAACTTTGCCATAAAAAAGATGTCGAAAAACTTATGAAAGATGTACAGGTAGAGCGACTTTGATGATTGAGACAAAGAACGAGAGCGGGTGCTGGAGACTGGAGAAAGCTGCTTTGCAGCGGCACGAATCTCTTCGAGATTGTCACGACCGGCTTCGCCAGTGATACGAACTCCTTCGGAGTTGACATTACTTAAAATAAGAAACAGTTGCCAAAATTGCTCATTCCAGACTTAATCCGTAATCCGAATTTATTGTAGGGGCACAGCATGCTGTGCCCTTTACTCAGCGGCGTAGCCGCTCCAAGCATCAATCAGCGAAACTGATTCCAAGCATCAATCGCAACAGCGATTCCAAGCGTCATTGCCAAAGGCAATTCCAGCATCTGCGCATGCTTTCCGCGCTTCAGTACGAGATCCTGAATCGAGTTCAGGATGACAAGTTGGCTTTTGTAAAATCAGTTTTATCAGTTTTTTCAACTGCAAAGCAGTTCGGAACAACCACGCAGTGGTTCGAAACAACTCTGAAAGAGTTCGCAACAACCGCTTGCGGTTCGTGTCGCTTCACTAACTGGCAGTGTCTGCAAGCGTCCGGAGCGTAGCTCTGCACTTTAGCTGTGAAGCGGCTCAAAGCATCTCAACCTTCAAATTCTCGCCTTAAAATTCCATAGCGAAGAATATCCCAGTACTTACCGTCAACGTATCTCGCTTCCCTTAATCTTCCCTCGAGTTTGAACCCGAGGCTTTCCATGAGTCTTATAGAAGGCTCATTGAATTCCATAACTTCCGCTTCGAGGCGGTAAAGATTGAAAGTACCGAAAGCAAGTTCCATAATCTTCTTTAAGGCACGTTTCCCATAACCCTTTCCCTGGTACTCCGGGACGATGAATATACTTATCTCCGCCTTCCGATTGAACCAGCGTATCGTTTTCAACGAGACTTCACCGATTACTTTACCTTCGGACTCTATCCTGAAGCTCATCTGAGAGGGCATAGCAAAAGGGTACATCCTCGTTTCCGACATATGCTTCAGTATCCTCGCATCTTCCTGGAGTTTCTTTAGTTCGGGATCGTCTGCTGTTGTAGAGCGCAAAATGAGCTCACCATCATGAATAAGCACTATCGCTTGCCCCCTTTCAAAGCGATAAAGCTCCCCTTTTCAACTCCGATATAACCGCTGACCACATCACATTTTGCCATTAACAAGAAATAGATCTCCCTGTCCAGATCACTTAAACTCTCAAAATTTCCCTGGCCTTTAGAGATAACGACATCAGAACTGTAAAGAATATCTTTGAACTTCGGAGTAATTCTGTCTAGAAGCGTGCCCGGAGCATTGGTACCACTTTCTATAACAGTTGCGACCTCTTCGATACCTATGAGCCTCGCTTCCCTGATAGTTACATCATTGAGAACAGGGGCACTTCTTACAGCGAAGTACTTAACAGGGATATCAAGCAATTCAAGAAAAAGTTTATCCAGAACAGCTTCTCCACAATTATCCCCTATTACCAGGATACTCTTTGCCTTTTCCAGATCTGCCAAAAGTTTGTCGAGGTCATTGACCGCAAACCCCGTTTTAATGGATTCCTTAAGGGTTCTCATAACATTTATTTCATGCCCCGGCGCAAAATCTATGATGTTACCGGCAACAGAAAATCTCAAAGCAGTTTCGATAGGATTTGAAGATTTCAAAACTTCAGCTTTCAAATCATCATACAGAGAAAGTAGCAACTCATTAGCTGAATCCTTCATTTCGCGGTACAGATCAACTTCTCCAAAAAGCTCGGAGATAACGCACCTTATCTCGTGCCCCATATGAACAGGAGTCAGATCAAAACTATCGAGACTTAAGAGCCTCTCCATGAATCTCTTAACCGCTTTCTGCTGCGCCTCAGGGCTCACATTAGCTTTTTTCAGGATACGGATCAACGAACTCATATTACACGGAATACATTCGATAGAACTCCTCAATACTATCTCCTCCTGTCCTGTACTGACATAATTCTATCACCATAACAGTTACAGGGAAACGCATGTAAAAAAAACGAGGCCGCTCCGCGGCTGAAGTGCGGAGCTACGCTCCGGACGCTTGCAGAGGCTGACACTCACAAGGTTGAGGCTTGCAACGCTGTCAGCTGGTGAAGTGACGTTTGGCAAAGCTATCATCCTTAACTTGATTCAGGATCTACAGCTCTTAACTTCCCGGATCTCGAGTTATAAGCATGTTGTGCCCCTACAATAGCGACTCTCGGATCACGGTTATCGTTTTAAGTATCAATTTTTTCAACTGCAAAGCAGTTTATAACAACCACGAAGTGGTTCGAAACAACTCCGCAGGAGTTCGTGTCAATCCCGAAGGGATTCGTATCCGCCGCGCAGCGGCTATCTCGGACTCTCGGTTCTCGAATCTCAGAGCCTATTCCTCTTCGCTTAATTCTGGGGCGTTTATTGGTCTGGGGTCAACCTCCAGCGGCTGAATGTCGGGTTCTTCTCCTTCTATCTCTGAATACTCTTTGAATTTTCTTGCTCTTGGGAGTAGTCGGGTTTCCAGTGAACCGACGGCTGTGTTGTAAGCCTGTACCAGTGACTTCAATCTCTTTCCGACTGTGTCGACATCGTTCAGAAATTTACTGAGCCTTTTGTACAATTCTTTGCCTTCTTCTGCTATTTTCTTGGCATTCTCCGTGAGCTGGAATTGTTGCCAACCGTAAGCGACTGATTTCAACAAAGCCAGGAGAGTTATTGGTGTGGTTATGAGAACCTTTCTTTTAACTGCGTCTTCTAGAAGAGTGGGATCCATTTCAAAAGCGGCACTCACCGCTGCTTCTAAAGGAACAAACATGATTACGAAATCTGGTGATTGCTGGAATTGTTCCCAATAAGCTTTGGAACCGAGATTTGTAATGGTTTTTCTCAGGTTTTTGATGTGTTCGTTGAGTTTTTTCTTCTTTTCCTCATCGCTCTGGCATTCCATTGCTTCCAGATAAGCGTTTAACGGTGCCTTTGCATCTACGGGAATAACGCCACCGTTGGGTAATTTTATTATCATGTCGGGTCTTCCGGCCTCGGTAACTTCCTGTTCCTCGAAATCTATGTGAGCAGTCATTCCCGCAAGTTCAACGATTCTCTTAAGCTGGAATTCTCCCCAGCGTCCCCGTGCGGTGGTGGATTTCAGAGAAGAGGTTAATTTTGTAATACCTGTCTGCAGTTCATTGTGTACCCGCGACAGTTCTTCAAGGCGTTTTTCAAGACCGCCATAGGCCTTTTCACGCTTGCTTTCAATCTCTCTGATGTTGTTTTGAAGAGTATCTAGGTTATTTTTCAGAGGGTCAAGGAGTTTTTCAAGTTCGGTTTTTTGATTGTCTATAAGGCCTTTAAGTTTGTCGTTTGCTTGATTCAGGAAGCTCTCAGTATTTTTCAACGCGACATCGCTTGCGAGAGCTTTAAAGTTCTTTTCGAGTTCTTCCTTTGCTTTTTCAAGCCAGCTCAGTTTATCATCGAGTGATTCTATGTCTTTCTCGTATTTTGCTTTCTCGATCTTTAGATGTTCGTTTTCGGCTCTCAGGGAGTCTATTTCTTTCAACAGATTTTGATTCTCTTCACGGTAGTGTTCGAATTTCGATTTTTCCTCGATGTTTTTTTTCAGTTCTTTGTACAATTTTAAAGCCGAGATAGCCATTATGATTGTAACCACAAGCGCTACCAGTGTGATAATCCAACTCAACAAGGAGATCACCAACTTTCATCTGTTTGATCTAATTCATTTTAGCATTTTGTAAGCAACACATGTATATTAATTACTCCCGCATACTCAAACAAACCTTCGCAATGTTTTACATTACAAATATAGAAGGCCTTAATTCTTATTTGTGGCATTAATTCAGCATTTTTAACCTTTAAGTACTTTTCAAATGTGTGTTATTCTCTTTGTGCTAAAAGGTAAATTAATCTTGGCGTATTCTGGTGGGGGGATCAATAATGGCAACTATTTCCGGGGTAAAAAGGGAAGATGTAAGAAAGGAAAACCCACTTTTTTCGAGGTTTAGAGTCACGATAGAAACACCTTTTTATGGAAACAATGTTGTTAATGTTACTTCTCTGAAAGAAGCGTACAAACTTGCAAAAAACTCACCCGGAACTATTGTTACAGATTTAGAGATTTTTGAACCGGAGAAACTTGGGCTTGACCCAGGGTCTAAGGTTCTTCTCTTCAATGATGGAGCGGTTTACGGAAGAGCCGCTGCTGCCAGAAGAATACTGGGTCAGAAAGGTGTGAATCCTGACAAGTATGCCTCTTTGCTGAGAGAGGCTGTGTACAACACGAGATATCGCAACCTATATCATGCGCAGGCTTTTGTTGGTCTTCATGAGGATTTCATCGTAAGAGCTCATATATTGATTCCTGAAGGGTATGAGAACCTTTTGTATAACTGGCTTCTGAATTTTCAGCCTGTGACCGAAACCTATATTGAGATGTACAGGCGTTCAAGAATCTTCGAAAATGAGGGCGATATCTTTGTGTTTTCTGATCCGGATTGGTCTGACCCTGAGCACCCTCTGGGATTGTCTTTCTTCGATACAGAGCATAACTGCGCTGCCTTACTCGGAATGCGCTATTTTGGGGAGTTCAAAAAGGGAACGTTGACGCTCGCCTGGAGCATTGCCAGCCGAAATGGGTACGTAGCATGCCATGGCGGGCAAAAGCGGTACAACCTTCCTGACGGCAGGAAGTTCGTTGTTGGTGTTTTCGGGCTCTCTGGTTCCGGGAAATCCACCATCACCCATGCACATCACGGTGATAAATACGACGTTACCATTTTGCATGATGACGCCTTCATAATATCCCTTGAGGACGGTTCTTCGGTGGCTCTTGAGCCGTCTTATTTCGATAAGACAGCCGACTATCCTTTAACATCTCCAGACAACAAATACCTTCTCAGTGTTCAGAATGTAGGTGCGACCCTCGATGATAAGGGAAAGGTGGTTATTGTAACTGAAGATATCCGGAATGGTAACGGTAGGGCGATAAAGTCGCGTTTATGGTCTCCGAACAGAGTGGATAAGTTTGATGAACCCGTCAGCGCGATCATCTGGCTCATGAAAGATAATAGTCTGCCTCCCGTACTTAAGGTGACCAACCCGATCCTGGCATCTGCGATGGGAGCGACTCTCGCAACAAAGAGAACCTCCGCCGAAAGACTCCCCCCTGGCGTTGATATGAATGCGCTTGTATTTGAACCGTATGCGAATCCTTTCAGAACATATCCGCTTTCTCATGATTACTATGGTTTTAAGGAACTTTTTGAATCGCGAAATGTTGCGTGTTACATATTCAATACCGGTTATTTCCTCGATAAGAAGGTTACAAAGGAGCTTACACTCTCACTATTAGAAAGCATAATTGAAGGAAGCGCAAAGTTTAAAAAATGGGGAAAATTCAGTGATTTTGAAATACTCGAAGTTGAAGGGTTTATACCTGATTTCAGTGATGAAGATTATAAAGATTTGCTGGAGAAAAGGATAAAGGACAGAATTAACTTCGTGATTTCGAAAGAAAGCGAGAGAGGCGGTTTTGATAAGTTACCTCCAGAGGTTCTGGAAAGTCTGGAAAAGCTCATTGTGGAGCTTGAATAAAAAGGGGGATTATCCATCCCCCTTTTTATTTCCAGCTATTTCAATTTTCAATAGTTTTCGACAAAAAGTTCAAAGTAGCTTCTCGCATGTTGGCAGGCGGGGCACTTTTCCGGTGCTTCTTCAGCTTCAAGAACATAACCGCAGTTTCTACATTTCCAGAGAACTTTTTTGTTTTTTTTGAACACTTTTCCTTCCTCTACGTTTTTTGCCAGCTTTAGATATCTTGCTTCGTGCCTTTCTTCCACTTTTGCGACTTGTCTGAATGTATTGGCGATATCTTTGAACCCTTCTTCTTCAGCGATGTCGGCAAACTTTGGGTAGAGTTTTGTCCACTCCTCGTTTTCGCCAGTAGCTGACGCCTTTAGGTTTTCAAGAGTGCTACGCAACTCAACCGGGTAATCGGCATCTACATGGATAGTAACGGGAAGCTCATCGACGTTTTTAACAATATGTTTGTAAAAGAGTTCTGCGTGTTCTTTCTCGTTATCCGCCGTTTCCTGAAAAATCGCCGCTATCTGTTCGTATCCTTCTTTTTTGGCGATGGAGGCAAAATAGGTGTACCTCATTCTTGCTTGAGATTCTCCAGCAAAAGCTTTCATAAGGTTTTCAAGTGTTCTGGTACCGTCAAGTTTTCCCACAAAAATTCCCCCTTTACTAAATATGTAATAACGTTGTCAATACTGTTCAAGCATTCTTTCAAACAATGCTTCTATTTCGCTTTCTACCTTCATAAACGCTTCAACGATTTCTGGATCAAAATGCGTTCCTTCCTCATTTTTTATTATCTCAAGGGTTTCAGGATGTGTTTTCGCTTTTCGGTAAGGTCTATCAACCCTTAAAGCGCTGTAAGTATCTGCAATGGCAATGATTCTTGCTTCTAAAGGGATTTCTTCTCTAATTAAAGAACATGGATAACCACTTCCATCATACCACTCGTGGTGGTTTAGGGCGATGCTTTCGGCCATCTTTAAGAGAAGGTTTTGAGGGCAGTTTTCTTCGCGGAGCTTGCGCAAGAATTCAGCACCGGCAATAGTATGTTTTTTCAGCAGCTGCCATTCGTTTGGGTTTAGTTTGACTGGTTTTCTCAGTATATTCTCCGGGATTTTCTGGAACCCAATATCGTGAAGCTTTGAAGCAAGCCGGATGTTGGCAAGAAAGGCTGAGTCTATATTATATCCCGTCTCTTTAAGTTGGAAAGCTATAATCGCCGAGCATTCGGATATCAGTTCGAGATGTAAATCTGCCTGTTCCAGAACATTTTCAGCTTGAATTGCGAGGCTATTAACAAGAGCATTCTTAAGCTGAGCATTTTCGCGCTTGAGTTTTTCCTGTTGTTCTTTATTTACACAAATACCGGTGACGAAATAATCGTTACCCAGTTTAAAAGGGACTTCTATCAGTTGGTAAGCTTTAGGAATTCCAGAAGTCTCTGTTATCCATTCTTTTGTGATAGTTTTTTTCTCCCTGAGTGCTTGCTCAAATATTTCATAAAATATGTTTATGTCCTTGCCGGAAAGTATTTCAGCGGGTTTCTTTCCCTTCAACTCGTTTCTGGATTTTTTTAAGAGTTTCAGGAACCTGTTGTTGAAAAGTAGAAACTCTCCTGATTTATTCTGTAACCACATTGGGTGAGGACTCTGAGTAAATATGGTTTCAATCAAATCTTTTATACCCCCGATTCTTGAGAAGAGCAGCAGAGTGGAAAAAAACAGGCTTATATATTCAACGAACTGCGGATTAAACTCCACACTTTCTGAAAAATTATCCATCAAAATGTATATGAAGGCAAGTTTATTTTTTACGGTGTTTAGCGGCACAATGCAAAGTGTGCCCCCGGAATGTGTGAGCCATGGCATGAGTTTTTTCGCTTTTTCTATGGCCAACTTCTTCATTCCGTTATCGGTAAAAACAAGTTTCTGGAGTGCCTCGTTCTGGTAAGTTTGTAAGAGTTCTTTCGTATTATTGGAGGTTAAAATCTTTAACCCGTTTTCTTCTTCAAAAGCAATTGAAACCTCTATAACTTCAAGAAAATCAGTTGTTCTCTTAAGTGCTTCGGTTATAAGATCGTTGAAACTGTTTGGCATAACTTCGCAAAGTTCAATAAATAGTTGATGAAATTGCTGAATGAAATCACGGGTATTTTTACCTATTGTATCCGGCATTTGCAACACCCTCCATAAAAAGGCTTTATCCTTTAGTATGTCGGTCTTTTCTGGTTGTTTCAACGGATATACCGAAATTTTCAGATTCGATGTTCCCAAGAGGTTCGATATGAACATGTACATCATAAACGCTCTTCTCATTGTTCATTATAGCTTCTTCTATCTCTTTTGCGATTTCGTGGGCTTTTTGTACGGTAAGGTTTCCATCAACCTCAATATCCATATCTACGAGATATTTATGCCCCATTTTCCTGATTCTAACTTTGTGTGGATTTGAAGCGCCTTCAACTGTATTTACCGCTTCGAAGACTCTTTTGTAAATATTGTCGTTGCCAGGAATCCCATCCATCAGTTCTGTACTGCTCTGTAAGAATATTTCCACAGCGCTTTTTATAACAAAGGCGGAAACAATCAATCCCACTATTGTGTCCAGGATAGTTAACCCTGTCAACATAATAAGAAATATTCCACCAAAAACAGAAAGGGATATAAGTATATCACTTCTCATATTTACCGCATCAGCGATGAAAACGCTGCTGTTTATCTTCTTTCCAATATTGAGTTTGTATCTGTAAAGAAAATATTTTCCCAGAGCCGACATCAATGCGACTCCTAAAACGAGGCCAAGGTTATTTATTACAGGTGCTTCTAAAAACAACTTTTTAATCGAAGTAATGGCAAGTTCACCACCAGCAAAGAGAACAATCATAGCAATAATCTTCGCTGCTATCGCTTCAGCTCTTTCGTGGCCGTAAGGGTGTTCTCTATCTGGGGGTTTGCTTGCGATTCTAGTTGATGCGAGGGTAACCATGGATGTCATCACATCGATGGCAGAATCAAGACCATCAGCGAGGATAGCCATACTTCCCGTAAATAAGCCGGTAACAATCTTTCCGACAGAAAGAATGAGATTTCCTACGACTCCGACGATAGATCCTTTATTCGCGATTTTATCCCTGTTATTGTACTCCATATAATTGTTTCCTCCACAAACTTTTGAAATAGATGAACTCTTTTGAACTTTCACAAGTCAAAATTATAGAAACTTGCCCCCCTATTCCTTTTTTTACGGGCCAGCTGGCCCATTTTTTATTTATGGATGATGACCGCTGAGCTTAAAGGTCCCAATAAAAACTCTTCTCCATGTTTTAGATAACCATTAAGAAGTATAGGATCTTTATTTTTGTCTACTATTTTTTCGCCCATCGTGTAGTTATGAATAAACATTGCACTTTTTCCGTTACCTACCAATTCTATACTAACTAATCCATCTGAATTTTGCATCTCCAGTATCATTGCGTTTTCTATCCATGAATTTTGTTTTCGGAATTCAAATAATTTCTTGACTCTTTGATAGTATGAGTTATCGACGTTTTGCTGATATTCAAGAGATATTCCCTTGTACGGCAGATTTTTACCGCAAGCCTTCCATTCTGCCTGCAAAGGGCCGTACCCCGCTTCAAACCACTGGAAAGGTTCCAACTGTTCCTCGTTATAAAACTCTCTGTATTCACCTTCCATTCCCAGTTCTTCACCGTAATAAAGAAACGGTACACCAGGAAGGGAAACAAGCGTTGAAAGTGCTAACAGGGCTTTTTCCTTATTTCCATTCATATAGGTAACCAGCCTACTCATATCGTGATTGGTAAGAAAGATTCCGAAGTCGTAGTTCCTGTTTTCATCGAAATAGTTCGACATAGTATTTTTAACGCCTTCCACCAACCTCCAGGGCGATAATTCCGAAACAGATTCTTTTATCACATAGGACAAAGAGAAGTTAAATCCCATACCAAAAACGGAAGAGTACATATCGACAATCTCTTTAGAATCCCAAACCTCACCGATAAATATACTATGCGGGTTGATTTTTTTACAATAATCGATCATTTCTTTCCAGAAAGATATATTACGATCATGCTGATATTCACAGTATCCCTTTTCCATAGAAAAATCGAATATGTGCTTGGCTGCATCGAATCGAAAACCGTCAAATCCTATTGCGAGCCAGAAAGCAAGAACCCTCTTTATCTCTTCCCAGAGTGAGTGGCTTTCATAATTTAAGTCAGGACTGCCCGGGCCAAATAACGTGTATACCCATTTTCCTCCCAGCTTGCTCCAGACCGGTTGACCGTCCCAGGGGCGTCTGGCATTCAACCACTTTTCATTTCTTAACCACAGATACCAATCAACATAGGGTTTCTCACCAGCAAGGGCTCTTTGAAACCAGATGTGATTTGGAGATGTGTGATTTAGTGGTATATCCAGAAGAATCTTTATTTTTCTTTTGTGGGCTTCGTCGAGAAAAGTTTTCAGGTCTTTTATGTCACCATATGTAGGGTTTATATTGTAATAATCCGTAACGGTATATCCATGATAAGCAGGTGATGATGTTATTGGTAGAAGCCATATGCCATCAACACCTAATTCCGCTAAATAATCGAGCTTTTTTGTAGCTCCTTTCAAGTCGCCTATACCGTCACCGTTTCCATCAGCAAAGGAACGGAGATACAATTCGTAATACATCGCAGTATGGACCTCCTATAAACGCTTCTCATCCGATTTTAGCTTTTCATTAATACTTAACTGTTAAATCAATATGTTAAAATCCATAAGTCAGAAGGAGGTGGGGGATTCTATGCTTATCAATGAAATACTCGAAAAGGGTGAATTGTACAATGCTAGCGATATTCATATAACGACTGAAGAAAAATTGAAATATAGAGTAAATGGCGACCTCATTACCGATGAAACTCTTTTAATTGATCGTGAAAAAATGCTGGTTATACTTTCCGAATTAAAGGAACTAACGGGAATGGAGATGACCGATATTGATAAAAAAGAGATCGATTTCTCTTTTTCCTTCGGTCACTCGAGAGTCAGAGGCAACCTCTTTTATGCCAACAAACTTCCCGCAATAGCCCTCAGGCTTATTCCAAGAACAATTAAAACAATAGATGAATGGGGATACCCAGCACTGTTCAAGGAATTCTGTACACCCGATAAAGGGTTGATACTCGTAGCTGGGCCAACGGGTAGTGGTAAATCAACAACCCTTGCGGCAATGCTAGAATTTATAAACAGAACAAGAAGCGTCCATATCATAACAATTGAAGATCCCGTCGAATATGTCTTTGATCCTAAACACGCACTAATCCATCAACGAGAGCTTGGAGCGGATACAAATTCATTCGCCAATGGGTTGAAATACGCTTTGCGACAGGATCCAGACGTTATACTCGTTGGTGAGATGCGAGATCCAGAAACCATGGAACTTGCGATGACCGCAGCTGAAACGGGACATCTTGTGTTCTCAACCATCCATACAAACTCCGCGGCTACCACGCCTGAAAGGATCGTTGGAGTTTTTCCCCCGCACCAGCAGAACCAGATAGCTATGCAGTTAGCCAATACGCTTATAGCTGTAATATACCAGAGGTTACTTAAAAGAAAAGATAAAAAGGGACGTATTCCGATAATCGAGATTATGGTTGTAAACCAGGCTATAAGGAACCTGATAAGAGAAAAGAAATTCCATCAGATCGAGTCTATGATGCAAGCGGGTGCGAAACTAGGAATGATAACCTTCGATGATGCGCTTCTCAATGCTTACAAAAAAGGAATGATTGATTTAGAACAGGTCAAGAATTATGCCAGAGACCCAATTGCTATTTCCAGGAGGCTAATGCGATGAATCTGGAAAAACTGATCGAACTCTTTAAGAAACAGCTTGAAGAGGTTGAAGCAAAATTGTCAGACTCTTCTATTGTAGGAAATCCTTCGAAACTTATGGAACTAAGCAAACGCCATGCGGAACTCAAAGAGATTTCCAGAAGTTATGATCTTCTCGCTTCTAAAAAACAGGAGTTACAGGAATGGGAGGAGATCAAAGAACTCTTATCACCTGAAGAAAGAGAAGAAGCGGAGAAAAATATCGCTGAACTTCAAAAAGAAATTGAACAGATTGAACTCAACTTGAAATTTCTCCTGATTCCTGATGAACTTGGTGGCAAAGATATTATCGTAGAAATACGAGCCGGTACAGGTGGTGAAGAGGCAGCGTTGTTCGCAGGTGATTTGTTCAGAATGTACACGCGCTATGCCGAACGAAACAGCTGGAAAGTTGAAACCCTTGAAAGCAATGAAACTGATTTGGGAGGCTTTAAGGAAGTCACTTTTCAGATAAAGGGCAAAGATGTTTTTAGAAAGCTCAAGTACGAAAGCGGCGTTCATAGGGTTCAAAGAGTTCCTCAAACAGAGTCTGGTGGAAGAATTCATACTTCTACTGCAACGGTTGCGGTATTGCCTAAGGCTTCAGAAGTAGATGTTGCGATAGATCCTTCAGAACTCAGGATAGATACTTTCCGTTCTTCAGGAGCTGGAGGGCAACACGTTAACCGAACAGAATCGGCGGTAAGAATTGTTCATCTTCCAACGGGAATAACTGTAACTGTTCAAAGCGAACGTTCGCAGCACCAGAACAAAGCGAGAGCGATGGAGATATTGAGGGCAAGGCTTTATAGCTTGTACAGAAGTCAGCAGGAAAGCACACTTTCCCAACAAAGGCGTTCGCAAATCGGTACCGGAGAAAGAAGCGAGAAAATCAGAACGTATAATTTCCCTCAAAATCGGGTTACAGATCACAGGATTAATTACACAACCTACAGGCTTCAGGACATACTCGATGGTGATTTAGACGAATTGATTGCTAAATTGGCAGAAGCGGATATCAATATAAAATTGGAAAAACTTCTTGAGGAAATGACAACTGCGTGAGGATTAACAAACTCGAGATCCGAGAAGGCTGCTTCGCAACGGATACGAATCCTTCGGGATTGACACGAACTCCTGCGGAGTTATTTCGAACCACTTCGTGGTTGTTATAAACTACTTCGCTGTTGGTACGCGCCTGCAGCGGATTAAAACGTGTTCTACTCCGTCTCGAAGAGACGCATGGCCGTGACAAAGTCACGCATAGCTTGGGCGGAGCCCAGCGCAGCCGCTGCGAAGCAGCGCACAGCGTCTGCAAGCCTCCTGGACGCAGCCCTGCATTTCGGACAGCTATGCTAACCCTTTCAGATTCCCGGTTCTCGTTTTTTAAAGTACATGAACGGGTAGTGAAAAAAGGAGCTGATGACGTGGGCAAGGTAGTACTTGTCATACTTAGTATTTTGGCAACTATAATCCTCCTGATTATCACAGTAATATTTATAGCAAACTTGCTGTTCAACCAGAAAGTGGCAAGAGAAGTGAAAGAGTTATTTGCTGATAATTCAGAAGATAGCGATGGGATCATTCAAAAATCAGATTTAGAGAAGTTACCAATACCGGTCCAGAAATGGCTGAAATATTCACAGGTAGTTGAAAAAGAAAAAATCAGAGCAGTTCGCTTAAAACAAAAAGCGATAATGAGGTTGAAGGAAGAACAATCATGGATGCCGGTGGAAGCAGAGCAATATTTTACGATAGATGAACCCGGATTTATCTGGAAAGCCAGAATTAAAGCTGCTCCGTTATTTTATATTGTTGGAAGGGATAAGTATTATAAAGGCAAAGGAAATATGCTTATCAAGGTTCTTTCATTAATCCCGGTCGCGGATTCTAAAGGGAAAGAAATGGATCAGGGCACGTTGTTGCGGTATCTTGCTGAAATGGTATGGTTTCCAACAGCGGCTTTAAGCAGCTACATTACCTGGGAAGAAATCGATACGAACTCAGCAAAAACCACCATGAGTTACGGAGGGATAACAGCTTCTGGAGTATTTACCTTTAACGATAAGGGCGAAGTTATTAACTTTGTTGCTGAAAGATACAGGGAACATGATGGACAATACTCATTGGAAACATGGTCGGTTACTATGGGGAATTATGAAGAATTCGATGGCATAAAGATCCCTACTATGGGAGAAGTTACATGGAAACTTGAAACCGGGGATTTCACATGGTTTAAGTTTGAGGTTACCGAAATTGAATATAACAAACCGGTTGTTTATTAGGTACTCTCATTGAAATAACCGCTGTTTTTGTATCCCTTTACTTCATTGATATAATCTTACTGGATTTTTGTAAAAAAGGGGAAGGGGGTCACAAAAATGAAAGTTAGTTTCGATTTTGAGCCAATTGATTACATGATTGAGCTGTTCCATGATGTAAAAAAAGGCATTGCTGTTAACCCTCAAACAATTGACAAATTACTATCACACGATGCTATAAAACAAATGATAAAGCATTACAACAGACCAGATGGCTCAAACGCTAATATTATGCCTGAAGATCTCAAGCATGTGTTCCTCAACCTCGACAGGGAAAACCTCTCGAGTGAGAATGACTTTCTCATCGAGTTTCATAAGAACCTGAAAGACAAATTTGACAGATTGGACGAACTTGAATCCTTTCTCAAACAACTAAAGGAGAAGCAGGAAGAAATAACGAATTTTGCTCAGAAAAAACTGCAACGTTTTTTGCCTCAGGGGATAGATTTCGAGCCAAGGATTTTTATCATCTTCACTGGTTACAGCGGTGGGTATTTCGTGGGAAATGACATAACCCTCGATCTCGAACATATTTCAAAATCGCTGGACAAGGTAGCGAGCACGATTGCCCATGAGCTCCATCATATCGCTTTCAACGGTATTGTAGAAAACACACTACTTTCAGGACAACTTCCTGCAAACAAGAACATGCTTGCGGAACTGATCGCTGGTCTGGCAGGTGAAGGGATAGCTTACTATTGCGTGGGAGGAGATCCCGAAAAAGGGCTTATAGGGTTCGAAGATAACCCTGATTATCAAAGCGATCTAAAAAGATGGAAATCCTATTTTCAGGAAGTAAATGATGTGATGCTCAAATTACTTAATGATGAACTAACCACCGAGGAATTTTTTGGGTGGGCTTCGAAACATATGAGTAAAACCTTTGGAGCGATAAATATGGTAGGTATTAAGACAATCGAGGCCATTTATCGTGCCGGTGGAGACGGAGAAGTGCTGGGAGTAGTCGAAAATCCTGCAATCTACGTTAGAGTGTACAATAACGCTGCAACTTATCTCAACGAGAACAAAAAAACAGATTATCCCCTCTTCGACAGTCGTCTAGAAGAGGTTTTTGGTTAAAATTGGATTCCAGTTAAAAGCAATAAAAGAAGGCAGACACAGAAAATAGTGTCTGTCATCTTTTTAGTTGGGAGGAATGGCTTTGAAAAAAATATTGCTTGTAGAAGATGATGAGACACTTGCAATGGGAATCAAATATGCTCTAGAACAGGAAGCTTTTCTTGTGGAGGTTGCAACAGAACTCGAATCAGCAAGAAAGCGTATTGACGAAAAAGACTTCGATCTCATACTCCTGGATGTTATGTTGCCGAATGGGAACGGTTTTCAATTGTGCAAGGAAATAAGGACCTATTCGGATTTGCCCATTATTTTCCTCACCGCCAGGGATGAAGAGGTAAATATAGTCATGGGCCTCGAGCTGGGAGCTGATGACTATATAACTAAACCATTTAAGCTAAAAGAACTCGTTGCCAGAATCAGAGCAAATCTCAGAAGGATTGAAGGTAAAAAGACTGTTAACCGATACCTGATTTCAGGTCAGATACGTCTCGACATAGTGAATCAGAAACTCATGGTTGAAGATGCTGAACAGCACTTGACTCCGGTAGAATTTAGGCTTTTGTTTGCCCTTATGGATAACGCTGGACGAATTCTAACCAGAGATCAGCTTTTGGGATATGTCTGGAATACAGAAAGTGATTTTGTGGATGATAACACTCTTTCCGTTCATATCAGAAAACTCAGAGAAAAAATAGAAGACGATCCCTCAAAGCCAGAGCACATACTCACCGTAAGAGGACTCGGATATAGGTGGCGAGAATAATGGTACAGCTTTTAGATAACAGGGATTTCAGAAGAACACTCTGGTTAATTGTGGGTTGTGTAGTTTTTTTTGCTTTTATTGTTAGCTTCTTCTGCTTTTTTAGTTATAAGAGACTTTATGCTGGGGTAGAGAAAGAAAGGCTTGAGTTACTGGGAAGACTTACAGAAGAAATACCAGAAATAAAAGGAAAAGAAGATTTATTCTTTGAAAAAGGGTCAGAAAGGTACTATCAAAAGGGTTTATCCATAGCGATAAAATATGGTTATGCCAAAGGGAATTTTCTAGGTAATGCCGCATTCAATATCTCTTTCCTCCGATCTGTTCTGTTTTCTCTATGTGTTTTGGTATGTAGTGCATTTTTTATTTTAATCATATTTTCCGGGCAGCTTTCGAAAATTTATAAGACACTTCGTGAGTACTCACTTGGTGCCGATGCTGTGATGAATGAAGATTACGACTATTCCTTTGATTCTCTGGAGGAAGGAGATCTTGCTATTCTTGGTACGCAGCTTGATCAAATGGTAAGAAGGCTGAAATTGACAGTAGAAGCTTTAAATGCAGAAAAAGAAAAGCTAAGAATCTTCATTTCTCAGATGACGCATCAACTAAAGACGCCACTGGCTTCTATGAAGCTCATGATAGAACTTTCGCTTTCGGATAACATCGATCCGGAAAAGAAACGTGAGTTTTTAGAGAGAAGTCTTGCAGAACAAAACAAAATGGAGTGGCTCATACAAACCCTTCTGGATATATCCCGGTTGGAAATAGGGAAAGTAAAGCTTAACATGAAGGATATCGAACTTCCTGAACTCATAAAACAAACAGTACAGGTACTGGAGCCCAGGTGGAGGAAAAAGAATCACCAGATAATTTTTAGCTTACCCGAGTCTTTCAGGTTTCAATGTGACCCCAACTGGTTTGGCCAGGCTCTTGAAAACATCTTAAAAAACGCCATCGATTACACGCCAGAAAACGGGAGAATAGAAATCAAATTAGTTGAAAATGATGCATACATGAAACTTATCTTCAAGGACAATGGAATCGGTATAGAGCCTGAAGATTTGCCCTTCATTTTCGATAAATTCTATCGCGGAAGAAAAGCTTTAATTATAAATCGAAATGGAACGGGAATAGGATTAACACTCTCAAAGGCAATCATTGAGCGCCACGACGGAGAAATACGTATTAAATCTATTCCAGGCACCGGCTCAGAGTTCATTCTGGAATTTCCCCGAGATCACCTTAAGAAATCTTAATCTTTTACTTAAGCCAAACTGAAGGTACGCTCCTCAAAATATATGTACGAATGTCGAAGAGGAGGAATCGTTGTGCATATTCTAAAAACGATCAATCTTGAAAAGCGCTATGGTAAAGGGAATAATGAAGTAATTGCTCTGAAACCCACAAACCTTGTGATAGAAGAGGGGGAGTTTGTAGCAGTTGTAGGGCCGAGCGGTTCAGGAAAGAGCACTCTGCTGCACCTTCTTGCTGGTTTCGATAATCCAACAAAAGGAAGTGTTATTATCGATGGCAAGGATATCACAGAAATGTCAGAAAGAGAACTTTCTGTTTTCCGTCGGAGAAAGATCGGATTTGTTTTTCAATTTTATAATTTAATTCCGGTGTTAAACGCTCGTGAAAATGTAGAACTTCCCTTAATTTTAGACAGGAGGAAAATTGACAAGAGTTATATAGATGAACTTTTCATGCTTCTGGGGATTGCGGATAGGATGGACCACATGCCTTCTGAGCTTTCGGGAGGACAGCAACAAAGGGTTAGTATAGCCCGTGCACTCGCTGCCAAGCCTTCGATAATCTTCGCTGATGAGCCCACCGGGAATCTTGATAGCAAAAACAGTGAAGAGGTGATGGACCTTCTCAGATTAACACTCAAGAAGTATCACCAAACTATGGTGATGGTTACCCATGATCTCGGAATAGCTGAAACTGCCGATAGAATTATTCGAATTGAAGATGGGGCTATCTGTCAGGACATTAAGTCAAAACAAAAATCGTTCTTTTGAGGTGGGACAATGAGGAGCTATAAGGATTTAAGCAGAAAATATCTTAAAAGCCAGAAACGGCGAACTCGCTATACCATAATAGGGATTACGCTTGCTGTTGCCCTTATAACGGCTGTTTCAATATTAGGGATCAATATTCAGGCAGCTTCTAAAAGAAATATAGAAGATATGACCGGAAGTTATCACGCAGTTGTCAAAAATATTTCCGAGGATGAAATGAGGGTATTAAAGCACCATGCAAAGGTCGACAGTGTGGGGGTTGTATATGAGATAGGTTTTGTTGAAGGATTAAAAAGAGATACTCAGATAATGATTCAACACTGCAATACTGAAGCTTTAAACATGCTTGGAAAGGAACTTGTTGCGGGACGCTGGCCGGAGAACAGCGAAGAAATTGTGCTTGAAGAAACAGCACTAAAATTGTTGGGCGTTCAGCTCATCCCCGGTGAAACCATAGAAATAAAGATAAAAACCAAAGTAGTCACCCCGCAGGAATTAACAGGAAAATATCTGTTAGTAGGGATTGCGAAGGACGGTTTTACAACTCGTACAAACTTTGCATATGGATACATTGGACTTCCGCCTGAAATTATCGGTATTACACCAAACGCATATTTTAGGCTGAAGTCAGAATCCAATCTTGAAAGAGAGTGTAAAACTCTTGCTGAGTCTCTTGGCTTTGAAGATAGGCTGAAGCTGAATAGAGTACTTATCGAAAGCCTTAGAGATAAAGCTAAAACGAATTTTATTGTTATCGTTTTGGGATTCATGATAGCCATAGCAGCATCGGTATCGATCTACAACATAATAAATATTTCTGTACTTGAGAGAATAAGGGATTTCGGATTGCTTAGGGCTGCAGGGGCCACCGTTTCCCAGATCAGAAAGATAGTGTATCACGAAGCTGCAATACTGAGTTTGAAAGCTATTCCCTTAGGTTTGTTTCTTGGATTCGTTTTGGCCTCTCTGGTAATCTTTACAGGCACTCTTGGTTTGAACATAGAGATTAAAACAGTTGTCATCGAACCATGGATAATAGCTATGAGTGCATTGTTAGGGATAATTATGGTGTGGATTTCTGTTTTAGGTCCGGCCGTAAAGGCTGGCAAGATATCGCCAATAGAGGCTATACGTTTTTATTGGAAGCCAGATAAAATTTCCGAAAACAGTTTACTTACTCGTGTCTTTGGAACGCTGTTTGGTACCACCGGAAAATTAGCTTGTAGGAATCTATTGAGGAACAGAAGCAGAACGCTTATCACGATTATATCTATGATAATGTCGGTAACACTTTTTATCGTTTCCACCATTTTCTTTGCGAGTATGGATCTGGATAGACTGGTAGGGATGTACATGAGATCTGACTTCAGCCTTAGCAGCGGCTGGGGTGCCAGAAATGGTCCGGGTACGTCCCAGGTTGAATATATAGCTTCTATTGATGGAGTAAACAAAGTAGTAGCTGCCAGGCATTCAATAGTTCAGGCAATGTTTAAAAAAGAGGATGTTAACGACAGTTCGATAATCTCTAAATTCATGGATGGAGTTTTTGAGAGGCAAAGAGATCCAGAAACCGGTAAATATCCGGTTCAATCAGATTTACTGGGATACAATGCCCAGGGTCTCGAAGAATTGAATACTGAACTTATAAGCGGTTCTATAAGTGATAGAGATTTTGAGAGAGAGGACCTGGTAATAATCACCAGAAGAGATAGCGAAAGATTCAATCTGAAACCCGGAGATAAACTTCAACTGAGAATAAGATATCTCAACGAAGAAATGAAGCTGATAACCCTTGATTATGATTTCACTGTGGCAGCAGTGGTAGAAAGATTCTTGACAACTATGGATGTGAGATCACCCGGTTTGCAGCTGGTTACTTTGGATAAAAAGGTTTCGGAATATTTCAGAGTTCCCATCATGGGAGAAACTTCAGGAAATAAAGGTATCGATGTCTATAATTACGTGGATATCTTTTGTGATTCGAAAGCCGATCTGGAATTGATAAGAAATCAACTGGAGAGAATAGCGTTCCAATATTCTGGAACAACCCTGAACTCCTATGAAAAGGAGATCGAAAAACTGAAAAAATCAAAAAACGAACTCGCTATAATGATCTACGGAATAACAGCTGTGATTGCCTTTATAGCACTTTTCAGCGTTATTAACACTCTCAACAGCAATATCATTCTGCGAAGGCGGGAATTTGGGCTAATGCGGGCGGTGGGCGCCAGCAATAACCAATTGAAAAAGATGGTTGTTCTGGAAGGGGCTATCTTTGGAATAATAAGTGCTGCTTGGGGAACGTTGCTTGGAACGGGTCTTGCATATATCCTCTATCACCTGGCAAAGAAAGAATTAAGTTACTTGACCTGGTCTTTCCCGTTACTGGTGATTTTTGGAGCTATTGCTGCTAGCATTCTGATAGGGATTCTTGCTACCATAGCTCCTATAAAGAGACTTTCCAGGTTGAAAATAGTCGAGGCTATAAATACCATAGAGTAGAAAAAATAGCGACAGACTTTATTTTTATGTCTGTCGCTATTTTTTGAGCCTTCTATATCCTGGAGCCCAGACCCTAAACCCGATTTTATATAGTCTCAAATTCTCGATTTTCAGATTTTACTTTATTTGAAAAACTGGAACACACTTTCAATATCTGCCATAATACCGATACTGCTTAGATCTTCAAAGGGGAGATCTGTGCCTATGCCGCCGTAGATATATAATTCCCTGAATATCCACCAGTTCCAATCGAAGAAACTTCCTGCATTCAGGGCGACGAAATAATTATTTTCAGATGTGTTCATATTGTAGTTGTAACCGGCGATGAATTTTATATTGCCCTTTTTCTCCAGGTTATTCAATTTTATTTCACTTACAACGGACAATCCCGTGACAATAGTCATCGTAGGATCTGGTGAAGTATAGTCATAGTCTTCCTTCTCGGAATACATAGCACAGACACTGGCGGAGAACCTTCTGGGATAGTAACCTATCCCGACAAATACTGTACTTGTCTGATCATACGAAGCAAAGGCAGGAAAATACCCGTAACCAATGGATGCCCAGAAATCTCCGATGTTGGTCCCCAGTTTAATGTATGGAAGAGGATCAAGACCAACTTCCATGATATCCAGTATTCCATATCTTAAATACGGGTCAATCCCCAAAGAAACTTTACCAACTCCATTAGGCAAGAGCATGGGTTCCACAAATTCAATTTGTCCTAACACAACAATCGATGCCATCAAAAGCAGCAAAAGTATTAACTCCTTTTTCATACCATCACCTCTATCGCGTAAGTTAGCATTCTTACTTCATTATACCCGTTGTTCTGTTAAAAGCTAAGTATTAAAATAAGAGAAAAAATTCTATTGCACAATAATGGATGATAAACACCTCATTTATTTTCAGATTTTATCTTCAGAGATTTGGGGAGCACTCTGGTGTGTGTATGAATCTAGCTTCACCGATAGGAATCCCTCACGAAACGTATAATAAAAAAAGACGGGAAACCAAAATATCCCGTCTGCTAAGATTCTTATCCGGGCTAGACTGAATCTAGTATGATAGGAATACCAATATCACATCGATAATAGTTCCAACGAATCCCCAGAATAACGCTGTTGTCTTCCGTATTTTTTTATAAGTGCTAATGTAGTGTGACGTGATGTTGGGATCAGAAAAAGATTGAGCTACCGCTAGCCTTTCGGCTGGAACACTAAATGTTTTAGTGAGCGTCACCACGGGAGTAAGTATAGGAAAACACATACCAAGAAAAACTGTACCTACCACCCTTACATCTTCTTTGGCATGCTTTTTTGCAAGTCTTTCAGCATCAGCAACAGAAGCGATCCCCGCAAAAGCCGCTGTAGCCAAACCAAAGATGACTAAAAAAGCCACAAATTGTTTCATACCATCCCTCCTCTCCTGGATACACGGGATTATACAATATAATGCTATATAAAAAAGTTTTATGAATAGTTCTTATAGAAAGTCTAAGATCCATTTGAAGAGTGAACATTAGGAAAAGTCTTCTCCAGTATTAGAGAAGATAGCCAAAAAAGATGGGGTGCCTGGATGTGAAAGAATGTAGCGGAAGATTATTCAGATTGTTTAGTTATCCCAGCATCTTCGTTAACCTATCAAGGTAATCCGTTATCTGGTGTATCCCAAAGTTTCTAGCCCAGCGATTAAGTTCTTTTCCATTGTGAAAGGCAATAATTGTGGGAACCGTGAAAACAGTGAACTCTCCGGAAACTTCGGGGTTATCCAGCATATTTATGGAATAGAATTTCCACTCAGGGTAGTTTTCCTCGATTTTCTGGAGCTTTCTCTGAACAGCTGCGCAAACACCACATGTAGGTGTAAATACTTCAATTAACACAAGTCCCTTATTCATTTCATTTTTCAGTTCCGAAAAGGATATTTCTTTCATAAGATCCCCTTTCATAAAATATTCGACGGCTATTATATCAGCTCTTTTCGTGCTATATTTTTCAATAAGATAAACCGTTGGAGGAGTTGTATTGAAGAAAGCAGCTGTTATCGTTCCGGTTGTTAGCCTCGAAGACGAACCGTATTTAATTCTAACGAGGCGTTCCAGAAAGCTGAAAAGCCACCCTGGACAGATCAGTTTTCCTGGAGGTATCCGTGAGAACGGAGAAGAATTACTGGAAACGGCTCTAAGAGAAATGGAAGAGGAGATCGGGGTGAGCCGTGATAACGTATTGTTTGTTCACAGCTTGAAAATGACGGAAACACTTATGTCAAGGATCGAAGTTCATCCATTTCTTGCACTTCTAAATAAAAGGGAATTCGTATTGAATCGCAATGAAGTGGAAGTGATTATTTTCGTTAAACTTTCTCTATTTCAACAAACGAAGGAAGAAGTTATACTGCTTCCATCCGGGGAAGAAACCATAAGATACAGATTTCCCGGCCTCGTAGTCTGGGGTGCCACAGCAAGAATCATAGCTGGTTCAATCGATGAGATTCTCAAAAAATTGTCAGAGTCAGGATATATCAACATCATTTAATTCTTAATAGAATAAATATGAAGCAACCAAGAATATCTGAAAGGAGCAAAAAATGGATTCTATCGAAAAGGAAATCATAAAATTCAGGGATGAAAGGGATTGGAAGCAATTTCACAATGCCCGCACACTTGCTGCGTCTATAGTGATTGAATCAGCCGAACTGCTTGAGCTTTTTCAATGGGCTAAAGATGAAGAGATAGAAGAAATTGTGGAAAAAAAGCTGGATAAGATAAAAGATGAAATAGCAGATATATACGCTTATTTGGTCATACTTGCTCATGATTTGGGTATAAACCTTCAGGATGCAGTGCGGGAAAAGATGAAAAAGAACGCGCGAAAGTACCCCGTGGATAAAGCAAAAGGTACGAGTAAAAAATATACGGAATTTGTTGAATAACAAAAACATGAGAGCCCGAGAATCCGAGAACCGAGATAGCCGCTACGCACTGCTTCGCAGCGAACACGAATTCCTTTGGGATTGTCTCGAACTCCTTCGGAGTTGTTACGAACTGCTTTGCAGTTGACACGACCGGCTTCGCCGGTGATTAGCACCTGAGGCGATTCAAAACCTCAGACTCTGTAAGTCTGCTCTGTCATCCTAAACTTGATTCAGGATCTCAAGAACAAATCAGCTTCTGAGAGCGAAGCTCTCGCCCAGGTGTGTCCGGCATCAATTAGCCCAGTTCCTGTAGCGCCTTCACCATTTTGTCAATACCCACCATAATTTCGTCCATTTTTTTGGATGCCAGAAATGCGGGGGTAGTTACTACTTTGTTTTTTTCTATCTATCACGCATTCTTTTGCGGAGCAATTAACAGCATTAACGTTGAGTTCTGAGAGTAATTCCCCATACGCATCGTTAGCCGTAGCAACCTTTAAGTCAGAAACATGCTGCGACAAACTCTTAGCTATCAAAATAACGGCTCCACATATTCCAGCAATAGACTTTTTTGATAAATACATGGCTTTCAATAAATCGTCAACGTTTTTATTAACCGTGAAGGACTTTTTATCTACTATGAATGTGGATAGGTTCTTGAATACCCCTAAACCTCCAGGAATTATAATGGCATCTATATCTTTGCAACTGACTTCCCTTATATCGCAGATTTTTCCTCTACCGATTCGTGCAGACTCAATCAATATATTTCTTTTTTCATTTTGAGGTTTTTCCGTATAATGATCGATTACATCATGTTGCATTTCGTTAGGGGCAAAGGTTATATAGTCTATTCCGTACTTATCTAGAGATAGATATGTAAGCATAACTTCTTCGATCTGAGTACCATCGCCTAAGCCGCAACCGGATAAAAGAATGCCCGCTTTCACTAGAATTGTCCCCCCTATTCTGCTTACATCCTAAGGATTCTTGCAGATATATTTTAGCGTTTCCCATGTGAATTATTCAATGGTTCGAGCTGCCACATAAAAATTTTTCGTCTTTCTCCAAATTTAGAGACTTGAATTGTCCAATAAGCTAACAAGCTCTAATATAATCTATCGAAATCGATATAACTGAGTCTCCAGGGCATAGCCCTGCATTTCTGCCGCAAAGTGGCTCTTGCGGATTTCAGATCCCGGTACTCTGTTTTTACTCTAATTTTTTGAAAAAAACGAAAAATTTATCGAAATTCAATAAATATATCTTGATTTACATAAAATCACGTGTTATGATATCTCTGACAAAACAAATTTTCAGGAGGGAATATTATGAGGTATGTTGGAAAAAAATCGATATCTTCTTTTCTCTATGTGGTTATCAAGTTGAGTATCATTGTAGCCTTCATAGGTCTGTTCCTGAGCTTTCTTGTGTATATGTTTCCTGATTGGTTCAAGGCCAACGGCTTTAAAAGTTCTTTTAATTATCCTGGATTCGCTGTTAGGGTCAATAATGCTACAGCGGTTTTGGAATATCCCTTGGTCTATATAAGTTTATGGATTTCAGGATTAATTTTCATAGGAATTCTCTATTGCCTAAAAAATATCTTCAAGGAATTTGCAAAAGGTAAAGTCTTCACAGACAGGAATATAAGATCTATGGGATGGACGGGAATTTTTGTTCTACTATTCGCTGTTACAAGTTCCTTCTATGACCTTTTCAGAGGGTTCATGCTGGCAAGTTATTTTGAAGATCTCTCGAGCGAAGTTGAGTTAATAGCCACTTATAGAATAAATCCTGCAACAGTTTTTGTTGGATTACTTATTCTAATTTATACGGCGATTTTTAAGACTGCCAAAGAATATAAAGAAGAGAATGACCTGACGATATGAAGGTGAAACTATGCCCATTATTGTGAATCTTGATGTGATGATGGCGAAACGCAAAATTTCCCTCAACGAGCTTTCTAGGCGAGTGGGAATTACTGTTTCAAATCTTTCGATTCTAAAAAATTCAAAGGCAAAGGCAATCAGATTTTCTACCCTTGAGGCTCTTTGCAGGGAATTGAAATGTCAGCCAGGAGATATCCTTGAATATGTTGAAGAGGATAAAGATAGTATTACGCCATAAATAGTATTATTTGCTTCCGTTGCTTTTTAAATAAACATTCAATAGTATGAGGCAGAAGTTTAGAGGAGAACTATGAATTTCCTGACAGAGAATAGCTAAAGGGCTAGTATAAGGCCTCCCGGGCCGGCGTAGGTTGCAAAGGTCGGCCCCATGCCATTGACGATTACTTCAGAGTTGAATTGTTTTTCGAGAATTTCTTTGAAATAATTCGCATCTTCTATGTTGTTCACATGGGTTATGCCGAATATCCTTCCGGGTTCAGGGTTCAAACCGTTTATAATTTTCAGTATCGCTTCTCTGAAGCGTTTTTTTCCGCGCACTTTCTTGAGCATTTTAACCTCACCCTTTACCCCGTGAAGGATTACCTTTATATTGAGCAGTTTTGCGACAGTGCCCTGAACTCTGTTAAGCCTCCCGCCTTTTATTATGTTTTCCAGTGTATCCAGAGGGATTATTATCTTTACCGATTCTCTGTATTTTTCAAGAGCTTCGAAGATCTCTTTCATCTTCTTACCAGCGGTGGCGAGTCGAGCAGCCATAAGCACCTGGATACCATGAGCAAGTGAACCGGCAAGGGAATCAAAGACAACGGCCTTTTTACCAACCAATTCATTTCCAAGCATTGCTGATTGGTATGTACCACTCAACTTTGAGGAAATTGTTATACAAAGAGGTACATGACCTTCTTTAGTAACTTTCTTAAAAACTTCAGCGAAGAGAGCGGGAGATGGTTGAGAGGTTTTTGGGAGAGAGCGAGCTCGTTTCATCTTTTCCCAGAACTGTTCCGGGGTAATGTCAATACGCTCGGTATAACGTACTCCTTCGATCTCAACTGAAAGCGGTACCGTACGAATTTCATATTTCTTAATAAGTTCATCAGGCAGGTCGCAGGAGCTGTCGGTAATTATTTTTATCATACGGATCCCTCCAATACTTGAGGATAGAAAACATTATATTATACCGCGTGACTTGAGGTGAAAAAGAACTCTCGGACTCTCGATGCGGTCTGACCCCCAAATATTGGACAAAATCAGAGCAACATCAAGGATTTACATACACAGGCTCGTTGTGGCTAGAGAATTCAGTATAATATCTTGTTGTTTGGTATTTCAATGACGCATGAGGCCTCAGGTTGTTGTAAAAAGACAGATATACCTTCAGTTTTTCACACAAGTCTTCGAGATTCTTGAATTCGTTGTTTCTTACGAATTCCCTCTTCAAAGAAGAGAATGTCGGTGTGCCCGGCATCAATTATCTTAGTTCCTGCAACGCCTTCACCATTTTGTCAATACCCACCATAATTTCGTACATTTTTTGGATGTCAGAAATGTACCATCGCCTAAGCTGCAACCCGATAAAGGGAGGCCCACTTTCACTAGAATCCCCCCCTATCATGCTTATATCCCGTGTGAGTTATTCAATGATTCGAGTTGCTGCAAAAAATTTCCGTCTTTATAATCTTGAATTACTCAATAAGCTCTGATATAATATATCGAAACCGATATATCGGAGGCGATATACTTGAACAAGGGATTTCTCAGATTTGCTGTGCTGGGTATCGTGGTGAAAAAGTATCCTGTACATGGTTACAGAATAATGGAACTCATTGAGGAAAAAATGGGATTTAAACCGTCTCCTGGTTCAATTTATCCTGTCTTGAACAAGCTTGTTTCTGATGGGCTCATCTATTCAGAAACTTCAGGAAAAAGGAAGCTATATTATCCAACCGAAAAAGGGAAAAAGATCCATGAGGAACTCGAAAGCCAACGTGCAGAGTTAGTCAATAGCCACAGAAAATTCGCTGAGTCCCTGGCGCGCCTGGTTGGTGTGAAAAGTAAGGACATCTTCCCCGAAAATTTTTCAAGCATTCCTGGAATTGTTAAGCGACATATAGGAAAGGTAATGTTAAAACTCCACAAGACAAACTGGAAAAAAGGCTCTCACATCGATGAATTAATATCGGAACTAAACACTTTAATCGAAATTCTAACAAACTTAAAAGCTGAGGTGGAAAAAGAAAATGAAGGTAATTGAAGCTAAAGATCTATCCAAACGTTTCAAGGAAGTTCTTGCCGTAGATCAGGTGTCTTTCGAAGTCAACGAAGGAGAGATACTTGGTTTTCTCGGTCCGAACGGTGCTGGAAAATCCACAACCATAAGAATACTAACCACTCTAACCCGTCCAACTTCAGGAACAGCAATTGTTGCAGGTTATGATATTTTGCGGGAACCATCAAAAGTGAGAGAGAAGATCGGACTGGTTTCAGAAAAAACGATACTCTATGACAGACTCACTGCCATGGAAAATCTCATGTTCTTCGCAAAGTTAAACGGACTCGATGATAAAAAAGCTAGAAAGCGCTGTCTCGAACTTCTCGAGGTGGTGGATATGCTCAAATGGAAAGACACGATGGTTGGTAAGTTTTCCACCGGCATGAGGCAGAGAATCAATGTTATAAGAGCTCTCTTACACGATCCCAAAATCATTTTCCTCGACGAACCGACTTTAGGGCTCGACCCTCAGACCACGAGAGCCATCAGGGAATTCATAAGAAAAATGAATGACGAAGGCCGTACTATTATCCTTACCACGCATATGATGACGGAAGCGGATATGCTTTCCGATAGAATAGCGATAATCGATCACGGGAAAATAGTGGCTCTCGATACCCCCAAAAATCTTAAAAGGCTTCTGAAAGATTCAGATGACGAAATTTTCGATCTTGAAGTACCCGGTATAAATAACGAGATAGTAGAGAAACTGTCGAGTATAGATTGTGTGAAAAAGGTAATAAGCAGATCGACAGAAGAGATCAGGGTATTCATGAAATGCGATAACGCTGTAGGATTTATAACAAACTTTTTTGCGAAGCATTCGCTCAAAATCATATCGATAAAGAGTGTTGAACCATCCCTTGAGGATGTTTTTATCAAACTCACAGGCCACGAGATGCGCGACCAGGCAGTTAAGAAAATGAAATTCATAGGGAGAAGGATGATGCATTCATGAAGTACGCGGTACAAATAGCTATAAAAGATCTAAAATACTTTTTCCGCAGCAAGACAGCAATATTTGCCTTTCTTGTTATGCCTGTCTTCATGATGCTCATAACCGGATACATCTTTCCAAAAGTGCAATCCGGGGACAACATAAAGATTGCTGTTTATTCTCTAGATAAAGGTTTTAAAAAGATGATAGAAAGCAAAGGAAGCGAAAATTTCGTCTTCGTTGAAAGTGAAGAGGAACTCCGAGAGGTCCTCCTTGAGGAAAAAGTTGACGTTGCCTTGGTAATTCCTGAGGGATTTCTAACCGCGGTACTGAGAAAACAAGAGGCCTCTATAAAACTGATTCCCAGCCCCTCTAACCCTCAAATAGCCATGGCTGCTGCTCAGGGAGTAACCTCGTCTATTGGTGCTTCCCTTGGGAGTGTGGGAGGAAAATTTGATGTTGAAATAGAAAATCCAGGAGGCGGCGAATTCAATTACTATGAATTCATGGCACCCGGAATAATGGCTATGGTTGCAATTATGAGTGTTGTTAACGGTTTAGCGGCTGCAATTACTATGGAAAAAGAAAGAGGAACTCTCGATGGAATTCTGGCAACTCCTATCCCGAGGTCTTCTATCGTTCTTGGCAAAACCCTTGCACAAACTGTGAGAGGGATTTTACAGGCTATAATCATACTGGCTTTGGCGGTATTGCTGTTTGGTGTTACTCTCCACGGTTCTTTGCTTTTAACATTACTTATACTGATTCTTGGTATATTTAGTTTTATCGGGGTCGGCATAATCGTAACAGCTGGAGCACCGGATCAGGAAACGAGTCAAATGGTGCTTACAACCATCTCATTCCCCATGATGTTCCTTTCAGGCGTGTTTTTTCCTGTGGAACAGATGCCGTCGTTCATGCAAACTTTGTCGAAGTTCTTCCCGCTCACTTACACTGCTGATGCACTCAGAAAAGTAATGATACTCGGAGGCAATTTATCTAACGTATCAAATGATGTGGTTATGCTAGTTATATTCGCAATCGTGACACTTTCCCTTGCCGTCCCGTTGTTTGGAAGACTTACAACGAATTAAAAAAGGAATCTGGCGCTTGCCGGATTCCTTTTTTACTAATAACGAAGTTACCACGGCCGTGACAAAGTCACATATAGCTATTGTGAAACAGTTCTCACCGAATCCCGGATCTCGATTCTCATAACAGAAAACTTTCTCTCCAGCGATACATATCCTGGAGCATCTCTGTTGTAATATTGTAGATTTTCAACGGTTCATGAGATATCGCTTTGAGCGTGTTACCGTAGTAATCAAAAGCGATTGAGAGATGATCGTAGGTGGTGATAGGATCCTCACCTGAACGATTTACACCGAATATGAAAGTCTGGTTTTCTATTGCCCTTGCCTTTAAGAGGGTGTGCCAGTGGTCTTTTCTCTTCTCAGGCCAGCTGGCAATGACGATGAAAACATCTGCACCCTTCGCATCACGAAATAATTCCGGAAATCTCAGATCAAAGCAAACAAAGGGTGAAAATTCTATCCCTTTGTACCTGAATCTGCTCGCTCTGTCTCCAGGTGTATAATATTGATCTTCTTTTCCGTATTTAAAGAGTTTTCTTTTGAAATAATCCATTGTGGTTTTCGTGAAAGGATCATAAAAGGTAGCTGCATTATAGAATGAATCTTTGTGCTTTACAATACGACCAAAAACAACGGCAATTCCATATTTTTCTGCATTTTCTTTGAAGAATTCCAGGTCTTTTCCATCATCGTACATGGATGTGTTCATAGTAAAACCTGTGAGGGTCATCTCTGGAAATAGCAGGAGTTCAACTTCTCCAGCACGGGCTTGGTTGAAGAGCTCACTCACCATTTTTTTGTTTTCATCCTTGGATTCCCAGAAAGGTGCAATTTCCGCTATTGCTATCTTCATAGCTTGGCCTCCACGACCTCCAGGATTATCTCCATGGCCCGCTGCATTTCGATAAGCCCCATGGAAGGTATTTGCGGTCTTTCAGCTACCTGCCGATGAAGATACGGAAAATGAATAAATCCAGCTCTTATACTTAAATCATTTTCAGATAGGTAATGCATAATCTGGTAGAAAAGGCTGTTGCATACAAAAGTCCCCGCTGTGTAGGAAATAGCAGCGGGAATTCCGTTTTTCCTGAGTTTTTCAGTTATTTCTCTTACAGGAAGAGTGGAAAAGTAAGCGGTTGGTCCACCTTCAACCACAGGCTCATCACAGGGTTTGTTTCCTTCATTATCTTTTATCCTTGCATCCATAATGTTTATAGCCACTTTTTCCGGGGTTACAGCCGTTCTACCACCGGCTTGTCCCAGCATGACCACTGCAGAAGGTTTAGTCTTTTCGATTTCTTTTATAAGTATCTCACCACTTTTTCTGAAAACAGTAGGGAGTTTGACGACTTGTACATTGTTCCGGGTTTTAAAGGTACTTAACAGTATTTCTGTGGAGTTTTCTCTATCTTCACCGAAAGCATCGAAATGACTGAGCAGTATCACCTTATCACCTCCACGAAATTACAACTTTAATAAGACTTAGAGTCATAGTATTCCACCAGAGTGATGAAATTCAAAAGCACCATGAAACCATGATTAAATTTCTTGTTGTCGCCCTTTTCCGGGTGAAATTGAACGCCGTAAATTGGCTTTTCACGGTGTTTTATCACTTGAATGGAACCGGATTCACCGATAGCGAGGAGTTCGAAATCTTCGGGAACTTTATTGAGAGTATACATGTGATTTTCCCAGACATTGAAGACTTCCGGTAAGCCTGTGAAAAGAACGTTATCTTTCAGTTCTTTTACCTCAATCCAGCCGCGTTCTTCGAGATAGATTAGAGATGCTCCGTAGATCTTACCAATTAGCTGGTGTCCCATACATATCCCCAGAACAGGGACATTGCTTTCCGTTATTAGTTTTACCGTTTCTTTCGCGCTTCCATCATTATTAAAAAAAGCGCTCATATCACTTCCACCGCTCAAAATTATGCCCGAATAACTTCCTTTTTCCGGGAATTCTCCGAGAAAAGTTCTGTAAAGCTTGTAATCAACTTTGAGATCTTTAAGTGCTTTTTCTATGAGAGAGGTAGTATTTAGATAGTCTCCGTCGTTTAAAAGTAGAGCTATAGGTTTGTTCAAAGCAAATATGCTTATTGAAAGTAATAGAAGGGAAACTACCAGAAATACTTTCAATTGGGCGACACCTCCTATTTGTTAATCAGAGATAGTTCTTAGAAATTCTCGCCTTAAAATCCCCATAATTATTTCGTCGTAGTATTTTCCTTTTCTAAAAATCTGCTCTCTCAAACGGCCTTCTACTACGAACCCGCATTTTTCATAGCTTCTTATAGCGCGCTCGTTGAAGGAATAGACATTTAAGAGCACTTTATTAAGGTTCATCTCTTCAAAAATGAATCTGAGCAGCAATTTCATGGCTTCTGTACCGTAACCCTTAGACCAGTAAGGTTTACCCAGAAAGATCCCGACGTAAGCGTAGCTGTTCTTCCAGTTGACTTCGTTGATTCCGCAGCCACCTATATACTGACCATCCTCTATCCTTTCTATGGCGAAGTTATAGGTATCCTTCGAAGAACTCAAGTTTTCATACCATTTGTACTCTTCTTCCAGAGTCATGGGAAAGGGTATTCCTGGAACCAAATAACTTTTCACTTCAGGATCGTTGATGTACTTCCATGCTAATTCAACATCTTCTTTTCTGTAAGCCCTTAGCCTGACAGATTTTCCCTCAAGCATTCTCTCCCCCCTCTACCAGCTATAGACAGTATTTCACTTCTGTTGAATGGTTTTGGAATGGAAAGGTCTATTATCTGAATTGGGTTTTCAAAATTATATCATCAGGATAGCGAACCACCAATTAATAGAAAATTCGGTTATTTTGTAAAACGTCCCTACTGATTGCGCTATAATTTTTATGGAGGTGTTTTAATGGGAATAAAGGAGAACATTAAGAAGATTCTTTCTGAGATACCGGATTATGTTACCGTCGTTGCTGCAGCTAAAACCCGAACACCAGAGGAAATATTAGAAGCAATAGAGGCTGGAATAGAAATAATCGGTGAAAACTATGTGCAGGAAGCACAGAAAGCTTTTGAAGCGGTGGGGAAAAAAGCACAATGGCACATGATAGGTCATCTCCAAAAAAATAAAGTGAAAAAAGCTGTACAGATTTTCGACATGATACAGACTGTTGATTCAGTAAAGATAGCAAATGAAATCAACAAGCGTGCTGCACAATTCGGCAAAGTCATGCCGGTTCTGATAGAGGTCAACAGTGGCAGAGAAGAACAAAAAGCAGGAGTTCTTCCCGAAGATGTTTTTCGGTTAGTCGAAGAGATCTCTAAACTTGAAAACATTAGAATCGAAGGCTTGATGACGATGGGGCCTGTTGTTGACGCTCCAGAAGAACTTCGCCCTTACTTCAGTTTGACCCGTGAGCTGTTTGAGAACCTTTCCAGAGAAAAACTACCGGGAGTCGAGATGAAATGGTTATCTATGGGTATGTCAGATTCATATAAAATAGCCATTAAAGAAGGCGCAAATATGATAAGGCTTGGAACAATCCTTTTCGGTCCCAGAAAATGAGAGATTAGAACCTTTTTGGTTTCAATATTTCTTCCAGTTTGTCGAAATGCTTACTGAGACGTTCGCTCATGCGTGCTACAACTGTTTTGTAAAGGATATCAAGAATCAGAAATTCACCGATCCTGCTGACAGTGAATTCGCTTGTTGATGGTTTCCCGGCCGCAGTGTAGAGAACCACATCTCCTACCTCCGTTATCGGGGAGTTTATACCGGAGGTTATGACGATTGTTTTCGCCCCCGCTGCATGGGCTACCTGCACAGATTTCACAGTATCTCTTATCGTTCCTGTGTGTGAGATTCCAACAACAACGTCTTCATTCGTTAAACCAGAGGCAACCATAACCTGAGCATGCGGATCGATGTAATGAGTGCTGGAAAAACCCAGCAAAGCAAAATTAAAACTTCCACTTTGAGCTACCACGGCAGATCTACCAACACCAAAAAAGACCAACCTCCTGGCGTTAATTATCAGTTCCACAGCTTTTTTCAACGCATCAAGATCCAGAACAGCCATGGTTTCTTTTGCCAGTGATATGTTTTCCTGAACGATTCTTTCTACAAAGTTTTGGTAACTACCTTCGCTACCTTCTTCTATTACTTCCTGGGGTATGCTCAACTCTCTAGCAAGAGATATCTTAAAGCTCTGGTATCCACTAAACCCTAACTTTTTAACCAATCGGTATACAGTAGCTTCACTGGAATGAGAAAACTTTGCCAGCTCTGTTATAGTGTAATGTATAACATCGTCCGGCCTCTCAATAATATACTTAGCAACACGCCTTTCTGATTCACTCAAAGAATCGTATATACCTTTTAGCTGAACGATTATCACGGAGTTTATCACCACCTATCAACCAGTTCGGATTTTTTCTTCAGGAAAACCTGAACAAGGTCTTCTACTAATGTTTCAGCTTTCCGGGAATCTAGATCGATCGTCTTATACACAAAGTCTGCAACTCTCGCGAAATACAAAGGTATCATAGCATCTATGATTTGTTTCCTCAACTGAGTATTTTTATAAAGTTTAGCAAATTCATAGACAAAGTCTACCCAGTTTTCTTTATCTAAAGTTCCCTCAGTACTTACCGAGTAAAAGCGCTTCTGCAGATATTCGGGAAGAAATTCTGACACAAAGCCTTCAACCTTCTTTGTACCTTCAATTGCTTTTTTCTTCAAATTTTCAATATCCACTTCCAGGGGTTCGGGAGTTACATCGGGAACATCCCCGTAAATCTCAGCTGTTTCAAGCTTTGTAATGCTCTTCCATCGTTCTTCGTAGGTTTGCATGAGGGTGAACAGTGTTCCTACAACCTGGCTGAACATAGGTCCCAGATGTTTTCCAGGATCTTTCACATCATGGATTTTTGCACCCAAAGCTGCCTGCATAGGTCTTTTTTCAGATTCGTTTATCGCTATGGTTGTCATCCATATATCGATTCCAAATCTGGCAACGTCGGTTTCCCAAACGTCTTCGGGTTTGGTCATGTATTTCTCTATCATTTCCAGACCAACCCCAAAATCTCCGCCGATAGGTTGCCTTATTTTAAGGCCATACAGCGCGGAAGTAACGGGATAACAGATGTTGTTCGTGATAGTACCGTCATATTTATGACGCACATAATAGGGGGTTATATAAGAAGTTTTGCCATCAAGAATTGGAATTCCAAGACGTTCTAACCACCATGGTTTAATGCTGCGCAAATCGGAATCTAAAAATATGGTTACCGGTGCTTGCATTTTGCAAGAAATCTCCATAACCGATCTCATTGCACTTCCTTTTCCTGGAATACCTTTATACACATAAGAAAGCTTTTTGATCTTACCAGTATCTGTACTCAAAAAGACTTGACGGGTTCTATCATTCGAATTTCCATCAGCGTTGACTATTATCCCACAGCCTCCAAAATATTTTTCTATTCCTTCCGCAGCCATTTTGGTTACGAATGAAATTGTTGATGCGTTATTATAACTCGGGATTCCAACAACCACTTTAATCTTTCCAAAGTACTCCAGTGTTTCAATAATTTCGTCAGGCACCGCAAACATTACGACCACCTCCATTATTCTTTAACTCCACCAACGGTTAAACCGCTTGTTAGGTATTTTTCCATTATTGTGAACATAACGACAACAGGAAGAGCCGTTAGTACAGAAGCCGTCATCATCTTTCCCCAGATAGCATGTTCAGAGTAGAAGAGTTCATTCAAACCGATAGGAAGAGTATAGTATGTTGGGTACGGCCTTACAAAAATAGAAGCAAAAAGGAATTCGTTCCACGCTATCATGAAGGCATAAATATAGACAGTTACAATAGCAGGTAATGATAACGGAACAACTATTTTGAATATCGCCTGGATTCTGGTACAGCCATCTATTATCGCTGCTTCCTCTATGGAGTAAGGTATTGTTCTAAAGTAATTTCCCAGCATGTAGAGCGACACGGGTAACGTTTGTACGATGTATATTATGAAAAGCGCAAGGAAAGATTTTAAACCAGAGCCAACAAATCCTAGTTTCACAAATATCTGGTACAACGGTACCGCGAGTATAGTTCCACCGAACAGATAAACTACAAGAACGCCACGTTGTAAGACACCTCTTCCGACGTACTCGAGACGACTGAAAGAATACGCGCCAAAAACGGAAACGACAAGACTTATGAAAGCGGAGATCCCAGCAACTGTTAAACTGTTCCGGAAAAATCTGAGAAATGGAAAGGATTCCTGTTTCCTCTGGGCTTTAATCTCAGCAGCAACCTGTTTTTGCAATTCCGGGGGGAGATCTTTTATGAGTTCTGTCAGTTGTTCTTCCTCACGGGAGAGCTCTTCTCTTATGGATTTGACAAAACCAAGAAGTTCACCGTATTGTCTGAGAGTAGGCCTCTTTGGGATTATACCAGGTTCAAAGGCATCGGTGTCGTACCTTAAAGATACGGAAATCATCCAGGCGAACGGATAGGCAACAAAAAGAACCACCAGGATAACCAGTATATAGAAACCAATTTTTTTGGGTATATTTTTCGCCTTTACCATTTCAACACCCTCTTTACGTATATTCCGATCAGGATGAACATTACAACGAACAAGATCGTTGCAATCGCAGCAGCAACACCCTGTTCCGGAACACCAACAAATGCTTTCTCATAGATGTATATCGGGAGCGTGCCAGCGAATTTTGACATCAAATAAACTTCATCGAATTTGTAAAAGTTCCAGATACCTCTCAAAAGAGCGACAGAACCAATTACAAAGTAGAGTTCCGGTAATGTGATGTATTTGAATTTCTGAATGGAATTTGCGCCATCTATTTCAGCGGCCTCGTATAGTGTGTAAGAGATAGACTGCAGTCGTGAAAGGATCATAAGATAGACAAAAGGAAAGTTTCTCCAGATATTGAATATGGATACTACCCAGAAAGCATTGTTCGGATTGTTTATGAAATCAACTCCCGGATCGATCAACCCTATCCCGGCCAGTAACCTTATCAGCGGACCGTCGATTGGGAGAAAGATGTATCGCCACGCGAACACGATAGCAATCAAAGGGGTTATGTATGGAAGCAACAACAATGCCCGTACCAGCGAACGCCCAAAAAAGTCCCTATTCATCATAAGTGCCACGACAATTCCAAGGATTATACTTCCACCGACGGTTAGAATTGTGAACAACACAGTTATCGAAAAAGATTTCCAGAAATCGGGATCTGAAAGGATATTGATATAATTTTTAAGTCCAACAAATTCGTTCGGTTTCTCTGGGGAAAGGGAAACATCAAAAAAGCTAAGGTATATGTTATAGGCGACAGGATATAGTATAAAAGCTGCTATAAGAATTATCGTTGGCATGATCAGCTTCCAACCGAGAGAACTTTCCTTCTTTTTTAGTGTCCCCACTGTTGCCATTCGCGAGTTAGTCAAAGTCTTACACCTCCATAAAAACCCGGTGACCTCTTGCAGAGGCCACCGGGAAAAATGGGGCCGTTCAATTATTTCCCGAGAATCTTTTCGGCTTCAGCTTGTGCCCAATTAGCCGCTTCTTCCGGAGTCCAATCATTTGCAAACATGAGGTTGATCGCCTTACCAATGATGAAGTTACCAGAAATCTTACTCATATCCATCAGTACATGGCCTTCATAGAAGTCAAACCTTTCCACGTTCTCGAGAGCAGCGATGATCTCCTGAATCTTTTCGCTACCGTACCTTTCAAGAACCGGATTATTAAGGAAAGCAGGATCCGCGGCTACCGACTTTCTCGTTGGGTTCATTCCGCCGGGAGCCATGTGGAGCCAGTAGATGTAGTTAGATCCGTCCATTAAGAATTTGACAAATTCTTTGGCTTCTTCGCTGTTTTTCGATGTTTTCAGTATTCCAAGTGCGACTACCTGCCCATAAGAGCTTGGCTTGATATTTATCATGTAATTGGCAAAACCGGTATTGACAACAAGCTTCGGGTCAAACTTATCGATTCTACCTCTCTGGACCTCTTCAACAGCGATATCATCCATTATGTAGGTTGAATAGAAAATCATTCCCGTTTCACCAGCGAGATAACCTTTTAAAGCATCCAAGACGGTTGTGAATCCGGGTTTTGAATATTTTCCAAGTTCCTTGTAGAACCTGAAAGCTTCAATCATTTCTGGGGTGTTGAATTTTATATTTCCTTCAAGGTCGATTGGTCTTGCACCGTTCGCAAGGGCTATTTCGGTGAATACCTGTTCTGCGTAAGCATCCGCTTTTTTCGGCAATATTATACCGTAAACACCATTTTCAGGATCATGGATTTCCCTTGCTGCTGTTAGAATATCGTACCAGGAAATAGGAGGTGTCAGTTTTTTCTCTGCGAACATGTCTTTCCTGTACCAGATACCCTGGACCCAGGCGTGGAAAGGAATCGCAAAGTAGCCTCCTTTACCATTGGAAAGGAGCCTGGAGGCGCCTGTGTAGATATCACCAAATTCATTAATGATTTCAGCGGCGAGATCTTCATTTAAGAGCCCCTCACTTCCGAGAAGAAGCATTGGTTCAATTCCACCTTCGACAACATCCGGAAGTGTTCCTGAAGCTTTGGCAATTGGAATTTGCCTCAGCAGGTCATTTTCTTCAACCGGCACAACCTCTACAACTATTCCAGTTTTCGCTCTAAACAATGTCGCGAGTGCTCTTATTCTCTGCATCCTGTTTGATTCGACTTCAGTAGTCCAGAAGATAATCTTGGCAGTTGCAAGTGAAGCAAACAAAACTAACACGAGCAAAAGAACAAGCACTTTTCTCATACTTAAACCCTCCCCTTTTGCGGCCAAAGGCCGGATTAAAATGTGGGTAATATGTATGAAGAATATTTTCATCATAAGTCTACCATAGATTGGTAATTTTCATCATACAGATTAGGGTGTTCTTTTGGTAAACATTTAGTTACGATGGAAGATGATGACGCTTGGAGCCAGCAAAGCTGGCTGAAGTGCTGGACTACGTTCAGGAGGCCTGCAACATTGTCAGCTGATAGGGCGATGTTCGAAGACTGAGGCTCACAACGTTGAAGTAAAAACCAGGTATCCACGCTGGCCGGTACTGCAGCCCTATTTCGCAGGAAATATAGAATCCCAAATCTTCGGTTCTTATCAGCCTCGCAATCGTCACCCTCTGTAAGCGTCAAACTTGTGAGCGTCCAGAGCGTTGCTCCGCACTTCAGCGTATGATCTTCACGTCTTTCCAGAGGTTGTCATCCTGAACTTGATTCAGGATCTCGTACTTAAGAAACCCAGATTCTGGATTAAACATTTCCAGAATAACGGTACGGGCTAAGATTCTGGATTAAAGATTTCCAGAATGACAGTGGCGAACTAAGATTCCGGATTAAACATCTCCAGAATGACAGGTATCCGTTGGCTTCTGAAAAATGACAGCGTCTGCAAGCCTCCTGGACGTAGTCCAGCACTTCGCAGCGTAGCTGCTTCCCGCCGAAGGCGCGTGTCAACTGCACAGCAGTTTGGGTCAACTCCGTAGGAGTTCGTATCACCGGCGAAGCCGGTCGTATCAATCCCAAAGGAATTCGTACCCGCTGCGAAGCAGCTCTCGGTTCTCGGACTCTCGGGTTCTCGATCTCTCGTTTTATACGCGTACAACCAAAAACGATTCTATATTCTCGCCCTCTCGCTTTCTCGGTTCTCGATTGTCACGTACAACCTACAACGTCTTTTCACGGATCTTGATCCTCGTTCTCTCGAATAAGAATTTTACTCATATAATTGACTTTTATCATATTTAAGTTGTATAATAAAAAGCAAAGGCTAAGGATTATGAAAGTAAAAATAAAATTTTTGGAGGTGATGATGTGAAAAGAAGACCCATTTCGAATTGCCCTGTATGCGGGGACAAACTGGCGATAACAGAGTATCACTGCGATAGCTGTGGTACCACGATAAGGGGGCGCTTCGAACTCGATGAGATTATGAAGCTCTCACCGGAGCAGCTCGCATTTCTCAAGATTTTTATCAAGAATCGGGGAAACCTTTCGGAGGTCCAAAAGGAACTCAATATTTCGTATCCAACGGCAAAAAACAGACTGGAAGATATTGTTAGGAGCATGGGATACGATACCGTGGATAAAGAACAGGAAGAAACAATCAAGATACTTGAAAAACTTGAGTCCGGGGAAATGAAACCTGATGAGGCTCTCGAACTTTTACGAAAAATTAAGCGCAGGAGGTAGGTGTAAAAGATGAATAGAGAAGAGATAATGAGGATACTGAATTTAATATACGAGAAAAAAATAACCCCTGATCAGGGATTTGACTTAATGGAGGAGCTTATTAAGGTTGTTGAAACCAAGCAAAAGATGGCGAGAAGGTTGAAAATAGAGGTTTTCAATAAATTAAAAAATAAGACAGAAGTTAATATAACACTTCCAGCAAAACTCGCCTCTTTTGCTTCGAAGTTTATGAAAGGTAAATCATTCAAGATTGGCTCTAATGATCTGGATGTAGATCTGGACATAGATATGGATGAACTCATAAAAGAGGCTATGAGTACAGGTGAAACGATCAATGTAGACACCGATGAATACAGGATAGAAATCAGATTTGAAGAGTGAGATTTGAAAAATAAGGAGGGGGCCTTATGAAAAGCTTCACCTATGAACTTGAGAAAATAGATAGCGTGTCTTTATATACCGCTTCAGCTGACCTGGAAATAATCTCCACCAAGGAAAACATACTTATAGCTGAGGTTGAAACAGATGAGGAAGACTATGAACCAGTTGTAGAAATTAGGGGATCAGAATTACGCATAAGATTCGAGAAAAAAGAGATAAAGGGATTTACAGGATTATTTCACAATATCTTTGACAATGAAAGAATAGAGAAAGCAAAGGTTTATTTGCCGGAAAAGATTGAAAGATTAAAGATAGGGACTGCTTCCGGAGATATAACAATCTCAGGGGTATATCTAAGTGATTTAAGAATAAATGCCGTTTCCGGTGATACAAGCATTTTCTCTGGATCAGCTGAAACTTTCAGGTTGGACGATGTCAGTGGTGATTGTGTCCTTAAGGATTTTAACTTCAGGGATGCGCGTTTTGGAACGGTTTCGGGGGATATCAGGATAGTTCATTTAGCACCAATGAGTAGGGATTTGACCGTTTCCACAGTAAGCGGTGATCTTGAAGTTATTTATTCTCAGAAACCGAACGTAGAAGTCCTTCTCTCCACTGTTAGCGGCGATGTCTTTTCGAAACTTCCATTCGTTAAAGAAAAGAAGTTCTACATTATCGAGGCGGATCCAGATAAACCGAGAGAAAGAATCACCATGAATTCTGTTTCTGGCGATGTGTGGATAAAAGCTCAGGAGGGGTTTGAAATGCCAAAAAGAGTTGAACCAAGGCAAGAGAATACTTTCGATGATTTGAAAGAGGAAATCTCTAAACCAATGTATTTTGAAGAAGACAAGGAAACAGAGAAAACACTGAAGTTGTTTAATGACGGGAAAATTACGGAAGAGCATGCGCGACAGATCCTTTCTTTGCTGGGATATAATGATGAAGAAATAAACGAGTTGTTAGGAAAGGGAGGAAAAGAAGAATGAGCGCATGTTGTGGAAAGTCGAAATATTTTGACGCTCATAACGAAAGGAGGAAAAGAAAAGTGAAATTTGGAGCAATTGTTGCTATATTCATAGGTACATTAATATTACTTTCGGGTATAAACGTAATCGATTTTTCTTTTTGGGTGCTGTTTGAACTCTTGTTTGCTGCTTTATTCATAAACAACGGTTTGAAGATTTTCAGATACCCGAAAGGTGAATACCTGGGAAGCTTGATTTTTGCTACCGTTTTGATAATCGATGCATTCAATATATGGGGACTGGATTGGAATTTTGGAGAGCTTTTGCTGGCACTCATAGGTTCCTATATGCTCAGTTGGGGGATAATGTCCCTTTTTAGAAACCCTCGATTCTCCAAGGTTCGCAAAGTTTCTTCCAGGCAACATATCTCTTTGTCCAGACCCATTGAAGCCAATACTTATGAAGTTGAACTGGATGCTAACCTTAGTAAGGTACTTCTTGTAGATGGTAAGGAGGACAAGGGTTTTGAAGTAAATATGAATTTCGATAAAAAAGATTTTAATGGTAATGTCCAGTACAACATGGACAATTCTAAAGCGAATTTAAAGGTAAAGTGTAAAGCCAAAGCGGGCGTTTCCAGTGTTCTATCCAAATCCCGGGTAGATGTTGAACTTAACAGCAAACCGGTTATATTCTTGAATGCTACCCTTGATGGAACGGATTCAGTGCTGGATTTTTCAAACATCAATCTCGACAGTGCCACTATAAGAGCGAATCTTTCGAGGTTATCATTGATTCCGTCTAAGATGCGTGATTCCAGAATAGAGGTGGAATGTGAGGTAACCTCTTTGAATCTTAGAGTTCCAAGGGATGTCGGCGTGACCATTGTGCATGAAGGCGAGCTCAACTGGAGTAGTTTTGAAGAGCTCATTCCAAGAGAAGAAGGATATGTTTCCCGAAACATAGAGCACGCAAAAGTAACCTGCCAGCTGTTCATCAAATCCGATATGTCCAAAATATCTTTTGAGTGGTTATAAACTGAAAGCACAGTGCATGCGGGGCGAATGCCCCGCTTTTTAATTTGTATTGAAGTGTTAGGGATTCTGCGATAGAATTGTTTCAGGGGTGGTATTATCAAAAGTTTACTCCTTATCGACCTTCAGAAAGATTTTGTCGAACCGGGAGGAGCACTCTTTGTTGATGGTTCCAGAAAGATTTTTCCGGTGGTGCTTGAACTGATAGATCGGTTCAAGAGGCAGGGTTTACCGATAATCACCACCATGGATTTTCATGAGAAGGATGACCCGGAATTTGAGTACTGGCCCCCTCATTGTGTTAAAGGGACAAAAGGAGTAGAACTTGCTGACGTCGTAAAACGTGAGCTTATAGGTTATGAAAAGCATTATACGATAAAGAAAAGGAAATACAGTGCTTTTTATCAGACCAAATTCGATGCGTTAATCAGGGAACTTGATCTGGATGAATTTCATGTAGCAGGCGTGGTGACCAATATATGTGTGCTCTTCACTGTCGAAGAGCTGAGGAACAGGAAACTTAAAGTGGTTTTGTATGAAAAAGGCGTGATCTCCTATGACAACGATCTTCACAGATTTGCTTTGAGGCAGATGAAAGAGGTGCTCAATGTAGAGGTGATTGAATGAAAAAAAGATTAGATCCGCGGGTATTCAAGGTACCAATTGACAAAATAAGAGCTGGTTACTATTCAGATAAATATTTTACCCGGTATGTCGAGGTTTTGAAAAAAGCAAATAAGTCGTCAGAAGTCCTGTACCAGTATTTCCCAAGGAATGACACGATAGTTGTTGGAATCGATGAGGCGCTTGCAATTTTAAGGTTTGGGACAGGATATTACAAAGACGAAACAAAGGCAAACGAGCTTTTTGAGAAGATCCTCGAAGTGGAAAGAAAAATTCAGTATGCCGCCTGGGATATGAACCTGAAAGCCTTGCATGAGCTATCGGCGAAGAAGTGGCAACTGAAACTTGAATTGAACAAATTATGGGTGGATAAATGGCCTGAAATTGAAGTGCACGCCCTGTACGATGGCGATGAATGTAAGGATATGGAACCGGTGATGACCATAAAGGGAGATCCCAGGTATTTTGGCTATCTTGAAACCATACTTTTAGGAGTAATGGCGCGCGCTTCATCAACAGCTACGGCTGTTAAAAAAGTGGTGAATGCGGCGAAGGGAAAACCCATATTATTCTTCAGTGCGCGGTTTGATCACTTCTGGACACAGGCGATCGATGGTTATGCTGCCCTAAAAGCCGGTGCTTTTGGCGTATCCACGGATGCCAATGCTGATTACTGGGGCGTTGAAAGCATGGGTACCATCCCTCATGCTCTTATAGCCGCCTATGAGGGAAATACTGAGGACGCTGCCGTTGCCTTCGATGAGTATATCAGTGAAAAAGTCAACAGGATAGTTCTCGTTGATTGGGATAACGATGTAATTAATACCACATACCGCGTTATTGCGAGATTTTACGAAAGGGCAACAGGAAAGAAATTTGTTCTTGGGGAAAGCGATCCTTCAATTGTTATAGGTCCGGGTAAAGGAAAGATCTGGGGTGTCAGGTTCGATACCTCTGGAACGCTCAGAGATCGTTCTGTTGTACCAAAAGATACTTCGTCTTTGGGAGTATGTCCGGAACTGGTCTGGAAAGCTCGACAGGAATTTGACAAGTACGGTATGAAAGATCTAAAGATAGTAGTTAGCGGTGGTTTCGACGCAAAAAAAATAGAACTGTTTGAGAAATTGGAAGTGCCAGCAGATGTTTACGGTGTTGGTTCAAAGTTACTGAAAGAAAAGGTAGATTTCACAGCTGATGTTGTTGAAGTAAACGGACGGCCGTGTGCAAAATACGGCAGGAAAAAGGGAGATACGTCGAGGCTTTCTAAAGTGGAAGTGGATTATTGGAACAATAACAAATAGAGAAGAGAGGTGAGTAGTATGGAAGAAAGGGGAACATGGGTAGTAAAAAAAGGTTTTGCTGAAATGTTCAAAAACGGGGTTATCATGGATGTCACAACACCTGAACAGGCTAAGATAGCCCAGGAAGCCGGTGCTGTTGCCGTAATGGCCCTTGAGAGAGTCCCTGCAGACATAAGAAAAGAAGGCGGCGTAGCGAGAATGGCCGACATCAGACTTATCAAATCGATAATGGAGGCAGTTTCAATACCTGTAATGGCAAAAGTGAGAATAGGCCATACCGCTGAAGCCAGAATCCTTGAAGCTATTGGCGTTGATTTCATTGATGAATCTGAAGTTCTCACTCCAGCCGATGATAAATATCACATTGATAAACATCAGTTCAAAGTTCCGTTCGTTTGTGGAGCACGAAATCTTGGAGAAGCAGTCAGGCGAATTGCTGAAGGTGCTGCGATGATAAGAACCAAAGGTGAAGCTGGTACAGGAAACATTATTGAAGCTGTAAAACACATGCGTACGGTGAATGAAGAAATAAGAAGAGTACAACTCATGAGTGATGAAGAACTTGTCCATTATGGAAAAGAAATCGGTGCACCTGTGGAGATATTGAAGCAGGTTCGTGAGCTGGGCAGACTTCCCGTTGTTAACTTTGCCGCCGGTGGAGTTGCAACTCCTGCTGATGCTGCGCTCATGATGATGCTTGGCGCAGATGGTGTTTTCGTTGGCTCTGGAATCTTTAAATCCAAAGATCCGAAAAAAATGGCGAGAGCCATAGTTGATTCAGTTCTTCACTGGGACGATCCCAAAATGCTTGCAAAGATTAGTGAAGACATTGGGCAGCCGATGGAAGGTAAAGATATTGAAGAGCTTGATGTTAAACTACAGGAGAGGGGCTGGTAAGTTTGAAAATAGGGGTTCTCGGTATCCAGGGAGACATCCAGGAGCACCTTAGAATGATAGAAAAAACGGGAAATGAACCCCTATGGGTAAAAAGCACTTCGGAGCTTGCGGAAGTTTCCGGGTTGATCATGCCTGGCGGCGAATCGACAACCATGATACGGTTGATGAAAAAATATGAACTCTGGGACGCTCTGAGAGAAGCGATTGCTTCAGGGCTACCTGTTTACGCTACCTGTGCAGGCATGATACTTTTAGCGCGTGAAATAATAAATTATCCCGAACAGGAAACTCTCGGTGTTCTGGACATAGCGGTTGAAAGAAACGGTTATGGAAGACAGGTAGCGAGTTTTGAAACCGATCTCGAAATACCGGCTATAGGGGATACCCCTTTTAGGGCGATTTTTATTAGAGCTCCTATAATAGAAAAATGCGGGGACAGTGTTGAAGTACTCTCCACGTATAAAGAAAAACCGGTGTTAGTTAAGCAGGGCAAAATTCTCGCATCATCCTTTCATCCCGAGCTAACGGATGATTTGAGAATTCACGAATACTTCGTGAAAGAAATAATTGGGAAAGAATAAGGATCGAGAACCGGGAGTCCGAGATCCGAGAAAACAGGACGCTTGCGAGGTTGTGCGCTGCGGAACAGCGGACACGAATCCCTCCGGGATTGTCACGAACTCCTGCGGAGTTGTTGCGAACTGCTGTGCAGTTGACACGCGCCTTCGGCGGGAAGCAGCTACGCTGCGAAGTGCTGGACTACGTCCAGGAGGCTTGCAGACGCTGTCATTTTTCAGAAGCCAACGGATACCTGTCATTCTGGAGATGTTTAATCCAGAATCTGGGTTTGTTTTAAGGTTGAAATTCTGAATCGAGTTAAGAATGACGAGACAAGTTCAGGATGACGAGTCAGACTTGTAAGGCTGTAATAGATCGTTGCTTTTTATCGTAGGGGCAGAACATGTTCTGCCCTTCGTGGTTAATATAATTTGCTATTGGTTGTCTTGCCCTCCCGGATCCCGGTTATCGAATCTCAGTCATCAAATCTCGTTTCCGAAGGTGATAACATGTGCAGAATGGTAGCTATAAAAGCTAAAAAAGATGTTGAAACAAAGATTTATTTTGAATTTCTAAAATCTATGGCGGTCGATGGAATAAAGAACCCACATGGTGACGGTTTTGGGGTTTTTTATGTAAGTCAGGATAGAGCAGGAATCCTCAGAGATACGGCTTCTATCTGGAGCACAGAATACCATCCTCCGAAAGCGTGGCTTTCTTTATTCCATGCCAGAAAAGCTTCTCCGGGATATAAAGTTAATCTTAATCACGTGCATCCCTTTATTGCAAGTATAGAGGAAAAAACTTATGTCTTTGCTCATAATGGGACAATTCATGGGATATCAAGCGAAAACGGGCAAATAGATAGCCAATACTATTTTTCGAAGATCCTTGAAAAACTTCAAAAAATGTCTCCTAAAGAAGCCCTCCTTGAAAGCGCGAAGGAAATAGAAAAAGAGAGAAAATTCACTTCATTAACCTGCTTTTTGAGCGATTTTGAAAACATCTGGGCAATGAAATATTGCTCAGATCCTGAAGACAGCTACCATAATCTCTACTACACTGAACACAACGGGGTAAAAATTCTTTCAAGCGAGCCCATCCAAAAATATATCGATATTGATATCAAAAACTTCCGGGAATTAGGAAATAGAGAGGTAATTGTTATTTGAGGCTCAATAACCGAGAATCCGAGAGCCGAGATCCGAGATGGCCGCTGCGCGACGGATACGAATCCCTTCGGAGTTGAAAAAGATTAGATGCTTGCAAAGTTGTAAACTGGTAAACGTGCCTTGAAAAACAAAGCTGTCATCCTGAACTTGATTCAGGATCTCGTACTTAAGAAAGCCAGATTCTGGATAGAACACCTTCAGAATGACAGTTTTTTCAACTGAGCAGCAGTTGGCACCCCTGACGTAGTCAGGCTTACCCCCAGCGTAGCAGGGCTTACCCACGCGCAGCGTGCTCACCAGCCGCATAGCGGCCATCTCGAATCTCAATTATCGTTGTTGGTTGTACGTTATACGTTGTACGAATTTTTCTAAACCCTAGACCCCAGACCCTATACCCGCTCTTGTATTTGTAATCAACTCCGCAGGAGTTCGGGTCAATCCCGAAGGGATTCGCATCCGCTGCAAAGCAGCGTTCTCAGCTTTTCCCTTTCCTTCTTTTTATCCAGCGCCCAGTAAGCGAGGGCGGTCTGGGTTTTCTTTAGCCTGTATTTCTGGGTGAAGGGATAAAGTTCTGCAGGAGGTTTGAGTCTCAGGCCCCAGTTCCTGTCGTAGCGAACGTAGTTTCTCATGAAGGTATCTATTACCCCTCTGTCTTTATCTCCGAGTTCAAGATACTTATGGATGAACTCTTTTCTTTTTCTCGCAGGTAAGGCCTTCAGGAATTTCCAAACAAGGTCTCTCCTGCCTTCAAGAAACGGATGAAGCTCAAAGAGTTGAGCAACGAATTTCTTTGTTTCATAACGATTTTCCGTAAATTCTCTAAACCTTCGAAGGTCTTCTTTACAAAGTTCCAGTGCGCGGGAAAGCGTTCCTTTTCTGCTCAGGTAAGGATAATCTTTCCTTCTGTTCAAAAGAGCGGTGTATGTTGAGAGGATTAATATTTCACGTTCGGATGGTTTGAGTTTTTCCAGTTCTGTTATCGCATTTTCAAAGCCTTTATCTATCTGAAGTTTTATCCATTCGTTCACGATCGGATAAGGATCGTTGAGTGGATCAACCTCGATTTTCAATCCTGTGATTATCTTCCTTAAAGTTTCACCCCTGACGGTTTGGGTTTTGCCGTTAATGAGTTTGCTGAGGTTATCCCAGGCAATTCCAGTGTTCCTACTAACAGCTAAAAGGTTGTTCATGCGATTCTTCAAGTAATCCCTTATGAGTTCATTGTTTGCGTATTTTGATCTTCTAGGATTGAAAACTGGGCTTTTCTTTTTCAATATGGTTGAGGTACTACTATTTCTGAAGCCGACAAACCGCTGTATTTCAGCGGTTTTATATAATGAAATAACGTGATTTTCAAATTGGATAGTTGCGAGGGTATCGAGCACATAAGGAGCGGCAGCTAGGTCTTCATCGTAGTAGCCAGAATAGTAGGAGGCCTTTTCTGCTAATTTCAAGGCACGTTCTTTCGTATCTAACTTCAAGTACCAGGAAAAATCGTTGAGGACGTTTATAAGTCCCTGCGGATCTTCGAGTTTTTTCGCCAGTTCATAAGTCTTTTCGAAGAGTTTTAACGCATTTTCTTTATTGTTGTCAAGAGCCTCTTTTCTTGCTTTTCCAAGGAAGAGCATTATCGTTGCAGTGTTCTCCTGCTCGTATCTTTCGCTCCACACTCTGAAGGCTTTGAGTTCTCTTTCGGTATGATAGATACTGTGATAGTTGATTAAGGCCCAGACGACTTCTGGTCTCACTCTTACCGGTATTCTGCCGAATTCTCTTCTAAGCCTGTTGTAAAGCTTATCGTTCTGTCCGGTTGATACGAGTAGTTTGAGAGAAAGTAGTAGATAAAAGAGACTACGGTTTTTCATATTACTCTTCAAGCCTCTTTCAATCTGAGACTTTGCTTTGCTGAAGTCTCCTTCACAGTAGTACTTAATGGCTCTGGAATAATGCTTCCATTCACTGGAAGGTTTGTTATCTATTAGCATATTTATCATTGGTCTCGAGTAAAAAACACCAAAGGCATGGTTGAGTAATTCAGGAACTTTACGGTTTATACGATTCCCTCCCTATAAATATCATCACTTCCATTTTCTATTCTAGTGTTAAGTATCAAAAAATCAAAAAGGATAATTGTTTATTATAATGTCTATTTGTACTCCGCTTCAAATAAGACTTACGAAATACTAAAGACTTGAAAATCATATATGCACAAGTAATATTTTAACTGACTAAACCCGAAAAACATTTTCCAGAGACCAAGAAAAACTCTTTTGAAAATTGGTTAAATGAATTTCTAGATTTTAACCAAAAGAAATAAACAAAAATTCCGGGGGTGACAAAAAATGTCTAGCTTGCAAACGAACTTTAGGCTTTATTATTTTGGAAGGTTAGTATCACTTCTTGGGAGTGGTATACAATCTCTTGCTCTGTCGCTTTACATATTGGATATCACAGGTTCTGGCGCTGCTATGGGTACTTTCTTGCTTATAAATATGCTACCACGAATTGTCTTTGCTCCTTTAGCCGGGGTGTTCGGGGATAGACTAAACAGAAAATGGCTAATGGTATACCTCGATTTGTTCCGTGGTATTATCATCTTTCTTATGGCTTTTCTTGCCTTTAAGGAATCCATGGGAATTATTCTTATTTATGGCTTTCAACTGATTATTTCCACTATGGATATCTTCTTCGATCCTGTTACAAGAGCTATACTGCCAGATATAGTCCCAGAAAATAACCTTACATCTGCAAACTCAATAGTTAATGCAACCGATAGCTTTAGTTACATTGTTGGTCCAATTCTTGGAGGCATTCTATATCCCCTTGGAATATGGCTCGTTTTTGTATTAAATGCCACGACCTTCGTTATATCCGGCATTAGCGAGATATTCATAAGTTATGAACAGACAACAGTAAAAAAGAAAATAACCGTCAGACAAATTTGGGAAGACTTGAAAGATGGTGTCAATGCTTTCAAAAAACTAGCAGGAGTACTTCGAATAATGATTTTCATAATGCTTACCAACTTTCTTATGGGACCAGTGATAATGCTTGTGATTCCATATTTTGCTAGGGAAATCGTTGGATTCAATAGCTATCAATATGGAATTTTGAATGCTTCATGGCTTATCGGTATTACTGCGGGAAACATACTTCTTGTAATCATTGCTAAGAACAAAAGTATAAAAAGATTGTTCTTAACCGGTTTGTTTTTCCAATTAGTTCTTTTCTACACTTTCGACACTCTTACTTTTCCACGGATGATAAGCTTCTTTGGAGGACCAAGTTGGATATACCTTATATTTATAGCAGGATTTTTCGTTGCCATGGGCTTCTTCAATGCTTTCATCAATACACCTGTTGGAGTATATTTCCAATTGGCAACCCCAACAGAACTTAGGACCCGTGTACTATCGGCAATCTCCCTTATCGCACAGATAAGCATGCCAATCGGTATGGCTGTTTACGGATTAATTGTAGATAAATATCCTGTACATTTAGTTATTTTTGGTTCACTTATTTTAACGACTCTTATCACACTGGTCTATCTCTTCACAAAAACTTTCGACTTTCTTGAAAGCAAACCAAAAACCGAAAATTCAATTGTTGAATCATCAGAAACAGTTTGAGGATTTCAAATAAATCTCAAAAGTCTATTAATCAGCTTTTTCCTTTCCTTCTTTTTATCCAGCGCCCAGTAAGCGAGGGCAGTCTGGGTTTTCTTTAGCCTGTATTTCTGGGTGAAGGGATAAAGTTCTGCGGGAGGTTTGGGTCTCAGCCCCCAGTTCCTGTCGTAGCGAACGTAGTTTCTCATGAAGGTATCTATTACCCTTCTGTCTTTATCTCCGAGTTGAAGATACTTATGGATGAATTCTTTTCTTTTTCTCGCAGGTAAGGTCTTCAGGAATTTCCAAATAAGGTCTCTCCTGCCTTCAAGAAACGGATGAAGCTCGAAGAGTTGAGCCACGAATTTCTTCATTTCATAACGATTTTCCGTAAATTCTCTAAACCTTCGAAGGTCTTCTTTACAAAGTTCCAGTGCACGGGAAAGCGTTCCCTTCCTGCTTAGATAAGGATAATCTTTCCTTCTGTTCAAAAGAGCGGTGTATGTTGAGAGGATTAATATTTCACGTTCGGATGGTTTGAGTTTTTCCAGTTCTGTTATCGCATTTTCAAAGCCTTTATCTATCTGAAGTTTTATCCATTCGTTCACGATCGGATAAGGATCGTTGAGTGGATCAACCTCGATTTTCAATCCTGTGATTATCTTCCTTAAAGTCTCGCCCCTGACGGTTTGGGTTTTGCCGTTAAGTAACCCTCTGAGTCTGTGCCTGGCGATTCCTGTTTTATTAGAAGCAGCTGTTATATTAGATATCCTGCTTCTTAGATATTCAATTAATGCCAATTCCGATCGGTAAGAGGAAACTTCAAGGTCAGTTATGAATTTCAAGCACTCCTTTAACATCCCCTCATATCGTTTGTATAGATAACCCTTCGCTGTTTCCTGAATCAGTTCGAATATTGAATATAAAATCATTGCGTTTTCACAAAGACATTCAACCTTTGTAAGCTTCAAAACCTCGTGGTATGTGTCAAACTCATTTATTACTCCGTTGAATTTTTCATAGTACTGACCGTCTATGTACAGGCATTTCTGTGCCAGTTTTAGTGAAAATTCCGAATCATACTCTCTTAAATACCACGCAGCATCGTTTAAAGAATCACTCATCCCCCCCGGATGTGGTATGCTTCTGGCGATTTCAAAAGCATCCAAAAATAATTCCTTCGCCATATCTAGATTTCCGGAAATTGCTTTTCTTCTTGCCATTCCAAGTTCGAGAAATACTCTTGTGGGATTGTGCTCGAGGTATTGCTTGCTCCATGTTCTGAATTCATGCATATCTTCATTACTTTGCAGTTCTGCATGAACACCTATCATCACAGTTGCAACAACATTCCTTGCTGTTTTTGGTATCTTTGAGAACCCATATTTCAACTGCTTATACAGTGAAATTGCTTGTTCAGTATCCAACCTGGATAACAATGCAAGTTTCTCTGCAAGGAGAAAATACGTCAGCGTTTTGTTCTTCCTGACTCTTTTTAATACCCTGTCAATCTCTCTCAGAGCTTTCGGATATTCTCGCTTCCAAACCAATTTGAGTATCAAAAAATAATCCAGCCAATCCGAGTCCTTCGAATGATTGAAGTAATAATTTAAAAAAGGTTTTCCGTAACCACCGTACTCCAAGAAAGTCGCAACAAATTCAGGGAATTTCTTGCTAATCAAAAATCACTCCCATTACACATTTTATATATTTTAACTTTACCATATGGACCGTTATGGGTTGAATTTTCCTGTAAGTGAAAATTACACAAAAATACTTGACTGTAAACCTTTACCAGAAATGCTTACAGAACCCAGCAAACTTGAAAATCATATGGTGGTTGATAAAATTAGGTTACAAAGGAGCTCAGGGAGATGATATTGTGTTCAAGAAAATTGCCATATTGTCTATTGTCCTATTCCTTTTTTCTGCAATTATTTTTGCTAGTCCAGGTGATAGAAAGAAATACACAGATGGAACCCCACCATCTACAGTCAACGAAAGCGTGAATGAAATTTACAGAATGATTCAGAGTTAAAGCTCTGCACCTTTGCTGGCTGATCCAGATGACGTGGTTGGACCAAAAGATGGTTCAAGCAAATGCACCGCGGAAAACGTATATGAAAATTCTTTGAGTTTCGATTTTGAAAATCTCAACAGCAATCAAGACACACAGATAGTTTCTGGATTATTACCTGATCGACAGTTGGAAATATTTGGACAAATTTTTTATATCTCCTGATGCGTTAGAGGTGGATTTTTTCAAAACATCGAAAACGCAAGAAAAAAGTTCTTCTGAAACCCCTAGCTCACCTGCGTTTCAGAAGGCAAGAAATTTGAAAATCATATAGAAAAATATATACTAGTTTTGAACGACTTCGGAGGTTAGAAAAATCGAAAGCGGTTGTTTAGAAAAAAGCGTCGGTCACTTATTTTAAGGCCAAAAGAGATATTCGAAGATTCATGGGTTTATATAAGTTTGCTTGATTTTTTGTCCAGTTTTTTGGGGAGCATTACAATTTCTCTCCTACCTCTTTTGAAAGGAGCATGAAAAAACCATGAAGGCAAAAGAATTAGTACTACTGCGTTTTGTCTTTAAATACGTAAAGTCCAAGATGAAACTGTTCATACTGGCTTTTGCTTTTTTGGTTGCGTTATCTTTGGTCTCACTTTTACCACCTTACCTCACCAAACTTGCTTTCGATGAAGGAATAATGAGCAGAAACCTGAATCTATTAATCAAATACGTCTTGCTGCTCGTTGGGGCGTACGTGTTGAAGAGTCTTTTCAACTACTTAAGTTCGGCGCTTTTTACATTTGTAAGCCAGAGCACACTCTTTGACATGCAAAAAGACTTAACGAACCGCATTTTGAAACTACCACTCGAGTTCTTCTCCAATAGCGAAAGTGGATACATCGTTTCGAGGTTCAAAGAAATCGATTCCTTGAGTCCATTGTTTTCTTTGCAGAGTTTCAAGCTGATTCTCAGCGTTTTCGAATTCATAGGAGCTTTAGTGATCATGTTGTCTATGAACGTACAACTGACTCTGTTATTGATCCTTGTAATACCCGTTTTCTATGTAGTGACCAGAACTTTCGAATCGGCCTTCGCTAGAGTCACCGATGAAACCATGGAGAAAGGGGCCATCTTCCATGGAAAAATACAACAGTCCATAAGCGGTGCAGAGGAGATAAAAAGAATGTCCTTAGAAGAGAAAGAAGCACAGAAGATAAACGAAGTGAACAAAGAGTACGTGAAATCAGCCATAAAATACGGTATTTTGCTATCTTTCGGCTCTGAAGCGATCATACTTCTTTCTTCTCTTGCAGGTGTTCTCCTGCTTTATTTGGGAGGGAGATCCATTCTTCAAGAGAGTATATCTGTCGGGACTTACATGGCTTTTGCTGGATACTTTGGAAAACTCTACGCTCCTGTGGTCAACTGGAGTTTAAGCATGTACACCTTCAAACCTGCCTTTGTGGCTTTAGAAAGGATCAGAGATTTCTTCTTGAGATATCCCGAAGAAGATGAAGGGACTGACAAGATCAAGATAGATAAGATAAACGAAATAGAGATGAGAAACGTGAATTTCCGATACCCCGATGGGAAGGAATACGTTTTGAGAAGTTTCAATTTGAAGGCAGAAACTGGAGATAAAGTGCTCTTGAAAGGGCCGAACGGAAGTGGAAAGTCAACGGTAATAAGATTACTTCTGGGATTTTACGAAAATTACGAAGGAGAAATTCTGATAAACGGCGTGAAGTTAATGAAGATATCGAAGAAATCCCTGAGGAGCCGAGTGTCGATAGTGTCACAGAGGATTTTCTTGTTCAACGATACCATCGAGAACAACATAAAGATAGTAGACAATGTCGACGATGAAAAGTACGAAATGGCCTTGATCAAATCAGGTTTGAAAGATTTCGTAGAGAGCTTACCTTTAAAGGATCAAACCTTGGTGGGAGAAAATGGAGTGAAACTCTCTGGTGGTCAGATACAGAAACTGGCGATAGCTCGCGCTATTGTGAAATCCGATTCTGATGTTTTCATATTCGACGAAGCAACGGCTCATTTAGATACAGATACAAGAGAACTGATCAAAAAATTTATAAAAGAAGAGTTGAACGACAAGATATGCGTAATAATCGATCATTCTGACTACTTCGATGACGCTTGTAATAAAATCGTGCATTTGACAAAGATTAATCTTTTAAGGTAATTGTAAGGAGGTAGAAAAACATGAATGATGTCTTGGTCTTCGAAATAGATAATAAAGGCACCTATGTATACCACAATATACTGCTCCCCTGAAGAATTTGACATATAAGTAGAGAGATAAAGTAAAGGCAAGGGGGTACAGATAATGGCAAAGAAAACCTCGATGGAAGAAAAGACGGCTTGGAAAACGTAAAGAAATCCAGGGTAAAACAGCTCGAGGAAAAAGTTGAAGAACTCAACAGTCAACGCTCACAGATTATTTCCGGATTATTACCTGATCAACAGTTTGAAATATTTAGACAAATTTTTTATATCTCCTGATGCGTTAGAGGTGGATTTTTTCAAAACATCGAAAACACAAGAAAAAAGCCCTTCTGAGCCCCTCATTCCACCTGCATTTCAGAAGGCAAGAAATTTGAAAATCATATAGAAAAATATATACTAGTCTTGAAACGACTTCGGAGGTGAGAAGATGACGGTTGCGTCTATGGAGAATGTATCGTTTTCTTTTGCCAATGGGCCGAAAATATTCGACAACTTCTCGTTGAGCGTGAAAAAGGGTGAATTTGTTTATATAAAAGGTCTAAACGGTTCCGGGAAGAGTACGCTCTTAAAAATCCTTTGTGGATTAATACCTCCAACAACTGGGAATGTTAGCGTTTTTGGAAAAGAACCACATCGTAACCCTGAAATTTTAAAAAGGTTGGGAATAGTGATTGATGGTATGGGATTATACAGAGAACTTAGCTTGAGAGAAAATATATTACTCTTCGCCAGACAAAAAGGTGTAACACCCGAAATGGCAGAAGAAGCACTGAAAAAATATGTAAGAATGTGGAACATAGATTTCAACAGAAAATACAAGAAATCCTCCCATGGCATGAGGAAGATAGCTAAATTAACACTCTCGCTGATAAATGATCCTGAACTTCTGATATGGGATGAGCCAGAACTCGCACTTGATAAAAAGCGCCATGAAACTTTAGTAAATTTACTTCGTGATTATAAAGAAAACGGTAAAACCTGCATAATTGCCGGTACAAATCCAGATATGTATCAAGGCCTCATAGATAGAGTAATAGAAAAAGAGGTGACAATATGAGAATTTTATTCAAGCATAGACACTGGATAGTTATACAGGCGATATACCTGATTATTGGTATTTTAAGCGCGTTAATTTTTAAATCAAACGGAAAAATGTTTGGAGGTATGGCCATAGGTCTGCATTTTATATCCAATACACAGGAATTATTGATACCAATATTATCACTGATGTTGGCAGATCTTGCTTTCAATGTGGAGTATGTGGAAGGTACATTCTTACGCATTTGCTGTGTGGGAAAAGTCGAACAAAGTGGATGTGGAAAAGATTGCTGACTTTCTATCTTTTCATTGTTTTGCAATTTTTTATAGCCTTTGCGCTCATTTCGATAGGTTCAGGAATGGTAACCGGAGATTTCACACTGAAAGGAATAGAAACAGCGGGTCAAAATCCAGAAATAACAAAAGCGCTTGAAGAAGTAAGTTCCAATATCTTGAAAACGATGGTATACGTTGCGCTGGCTGTGCTGATAACGACTTTTCTACCTGGGAAACTGATGATTGGCAGCATTATGTCAGCAGGGATTATATTCATAGCCATGAAACTCACATTCTTTTTGATGCTCAATTTTAAAGACAGCAAATTTTTGAAAGTTCTTGTTGATATGTTCTGGCTTGATGATCCTAAAAAGGCATTGATGTACGGAGCAATGTGGCTTGCGTTATTAACATGGCTATCGATAAAACGAATAAACAAAGTCGCAATAACCAATCAGGGAAGTTGAACAGAGGTGAGAAAATCGAAAGTATTTGTTTTGAGAAAAGCATCGTTACTTATTTTAAGTTTAGATTTACTGCTTGTTATGCAGCTGAGCAAAGATCGTTAAATGAACACAAGCAAAACATTGTTTGTCCACATAATATGGGAGGTGATTTGAATGAGTAAATTGCAGTTATTCGGGATAATAGGTAACGTGATACTTTTGGGCGCAATTGTTATGATATACAAAGCAAAATCGTTACCAGAAAAGCGCCGAAAGACTTTGCAAAGAATAGCTTTAACTATTGTGGGGATTTTGGGAGTTGTAGGGCTTATTTTAATAATGTTGACCAAAGCCGGGCAGTTATAAAAAAGAGGCGATACACTGTGAATTCGCATGTTGTTGAATTTCAAAATGCTTGCAAAATCTATCCAAACGGTACGGAGGCACTCAAAAACATAACCTTCAAAATAGAAAGAGGAGAGATCGTAGGGTTAATAGGGCCTAATGGTGCGGGAAAAACAACCGCCGTGAAATCGCTCCTTGGCCTGCTAAAGCTCTCATCTGGAAGAGTCAAATTATGGGGGCAAGATAGTTATTCGTTGCCTATGGAATTCAAGAAGAAGACAGGTTTTCTCCTCGATGATAGAGGGCTATATGAGAATATGACAGTAGAAAAAAACATGATATTTTGGGCAAAAGTATATGCTGTGGATACGCGAAAGGTAAAAGGAATATTGGAAAGATGGGATTTGTGGATCAAACGAAAAGATCTTGTAAAGGAGCTTTCCAGAGGCTTGAAGCAAAAATTAGCCATAGCGAAGGTAGCTATCCATGACCCGCTTTTCATCGTAATGGATGAACCCACGTCGAACCTTGACCCTGTTGTAAGAAGACAGGTAGTAGACCTATTAAAAGGTTTCGCAGGAACAGATAAAACCATTATCATTACTTCACATGATCTATACGACATTGAAAGAGTATGCACAAGGATAATAATGATTAGAAAAGGGAAAATCATAGCCGACGGTTCCATGGAAGAATTAAAAAAACAATTAGGAGTTAGGGAATGTGTGAAAATAATTGTATCTACGAATGTAAGCGATGTTCTTAAAAAGAAACTATTTAAAAATTATCCCATTGAAAAAATAAGGGATAAAGAAATCCTTGTGCCAGGAGATCATTTCGATACAAAAAAATTAGTCAAGTTCCTTGTAGAGAATGATGTTGGTGTCGAACGAGTGGAATCTGAGAAGGTGACCTTGGAAGATATCTATATAAAAATTGTGAAAGAGGATGAAGAATGATGAGAGCAATTATGTGGAAAGAAATACGATGCTTTTCTCGCGAAAAGGTAAAATTGATAGTCATAATCCTAACTTCGGCATTTATTACCTTCGTAAACCCATTTCTGCCAGGTAGAAATGGAACGTACTCAGTAATATCTCCTTTGGTGCCAATGCTTTTGTGCGCATGCTTATTTTCTCCAATAAGTTTCAATACAGAAAGATACAGCCGAACTCTTGGGAGTTTGTTAGCAGCACCGTTATCTGTTAAAGATATTCTTCTCGGAAAGTGTTTTGCGATCTTTTTGTTTTCTTATCCTATATCGTTACTTATGGGAATTCCAACTATGATTCTATTAAGAGGTGACCTCATAAAATTCTTGTTGATGCTTTTTATCGTAACCCCAATATCTGGATTTGTGCTTATAGAGCTATTTTGCATAGCTTTCGTTATAGTAAAAAACCCCTTGCTTCTCCAGTACCTCGAAATGTTTGTGACTATAGGAATAGTTATAAGCATGATGAATAATCCAGCAAACATTTCTACAAGTACCATAATCATTTTCACCTTATCTGGAATAGCCCTTGCATTTTTGCTGTATATTCTTATGGGAAAAATAAATAAGGAAAAAATGATGAGAATTCTCTTATGAAAACTCTTCCAATGAAAAACGCAAGTTTTAGCGATGAAATAAGGCACTTGCTGTACTGGAAACTGGAAAAGGATAACGTATCAGGAATCCAGGGAGATAGTGGTGAATAAAACTCGCTATATACTCATAGGAATCCTTTTACTCATTTCCACTTTCACAATAGCCGAAAAGCTTTTTACTCCCGAACAGTTGAGGGAGGATTTAGATTTTCTCGTTTCCAAAATCGTTGAAGAGTATTACAACCCCTGGCTCAAGGTAGATAAAGATGTATTCTGGAATCTTGTCGAAGAGAAAAGAGCTCAATTAAGCCAAAATTTAGCATGGTGGGGATCCTACAATGGTGATAAAAAATGAAGAATAATCTCAAGAGAAATATCATTCTTTACTTCACAGGAAGAGGGGTTTCTACTTTTGGGGATGAGCTTCACAAGATCGCCCTGGCATGGTTAATGTTGGAACTGACTGGGAAAGCTTCCGGGTTGGGAAGTGTGATGGGGATTCAGGAATTTTCTTTAGGAATTTTTGGTCTTGTAGCAGGAATAATAGTAGATAAATTCTCAAGGAAAAGAATAATAGTTGTCAGCGATTTGATCCAGGGACTGGTCGTCTTCTTCTTACTCTTTATTCCTGCCTACTTGGGCAGGATTGGCACATTAAATATCTACTTGATAGCCTTTTTCTATCCCTTTTTACTTCAGCTTTTCTTCCTTGCAAGCATTGCTTTTATTCCAGAGATTGTCCCGAAAGAGCATTTATTTTCATTCAACGCTTTTAAGACATCTTTCTTTACTTCCATAGCCTTTATAGGATCAGGGGTTGCTGGTTTATTTATCAAGATGTTTGGTTATAGCACCTGTTTCTTTATAGATTCAATGACATCGATTTTCGCGGCGATCTGTGGAGCCATGATTGTTGTAAAGGGTAGAAGCGATACCAAGAAGCATTACGAAAAAGATAAAGAGAATTTCAAATCATATCTCAGCATGCTAAAAGAAGGATTTGCTGAGTTTAGGAAGAATAGAGCTTTTTTTGCCGTTACGCTTCTGAGTACAATTGGTGATTTTTTAATTCCTTTTTTCCTTTGGATACCGGTGGCGATAAGGAAATGGAATGGAGATGCTTTTACTTATGGAATTACTCAATCAATTATGGCAGTTGGAATGATTATAGGAGGTATTGCAGCAAATACACTCTTAAAGAAGTTCCTGCGGAAATTTAATAATGTTCAAATTAATCTGGGAGCTAAATTTATAATAGGTTTGATCTTTCTAACTACCACTATCTTCTTTAACATTTATAGTTTAATGGTAATGATGTTTCTATTTGGTCTTGTAACTTCGATAAGCAAAGCAAGTGTGCAAACCTATCTTCAAGAGACAATTGAACAGGGAAAAATGGGTAGAGTTACGAGTGTGATTTCTGCAACACAGACGATCTCTGCTCCATTATCCCTCTTTTTGGGTGGAGTTCTTCTAGATATTTTTTCTCCTCGTAGTATGCTCGCCTTTTACGGGGTTATATTCGTTATTCAAATGATAGTGGGATTTAGGATACGTGCAATTCGAGAATACTGTAAACAAAAATCTTTAGAAGGAAGTGAGTCATAATCTCAGCTTATGCATTTCGAGTTAACAGAATAAAGGGGTCTGTTAGGAATTCTTGGGTGAAATTCTATGTCTAATCTGGAGTTCGGAGTTTACACAAAAAAGTTATACACCCGCATACTAACCGGTAGTTAAACACCGAAGACACCGTAAAGCATAAAAAACACCTCAAACAAACTTCAACAGTCTATTAGCCAGCTTTTTCCTTTCCTTCTTCTTATCCAGCGCCCAGTAAGCGAGGGCGGTCTGGGTTTTCTTTAGCCTGTATTTCTGGGTGAAGGGATAAAGTTCTGCGGGAGGTTTGAGTCTCAGGCCCCAGTTCCTGTCGTAGCGAACGTAGTTTCTCATGAAGGTATCTATTACCCCTCTGTCTTCATCTCCGAGTTGAAGATACTTATGGATGAACTCTTTTCTTTTTCTCGCAGGTAAGGCCTTCAGGAATTTCCAAATAAGGTCTCTCCTGCCTTCAAGAAACGGATGAAGCTCGAAGAGTTGAGCCACGAATTTCTTCATTTCATAACGATTTTCCGTAAATTCTCTAAACCTTCGAAGGTCTTCTTTACAAAGTTCCAGTGCACGGGAAAGCGTTCCCTTCCTGCTTAGATAAGGATAATCTTTCCTTTTGTTCAAAAGAGCGGTGTATGTTGAGAGGATTAATATTTCACGTTCGGATGGTTTGAGTTTTTCCAGTTCTGTTATCGCATTTTCAAAGCCTTTATCTATCTGAAGTTTTATCCATTCGTTCACGATCGGATAAGGATCGTTGAGTGGATCAACCTCGATTCCCAATCCTGTGATTATCTTCCTTAAAGTTTTACCCCTGACGGTTTGGGTTTTGCCGTTAATGAGTTTGCTGAGGTTATCCCAGGCAATTCCAGTGTTCCTACTAACAGCTAAAAGGTTGTTCATGCGATTCTTCAAGTAATCCCTTATGAGTTCATTGTTTGCGTATTTTGATCTTCTAGGATTGAAAACTGGGCTTTTCTTTTTCAATATGGTTGAGGTACTACTATTTCTGAAGCCGACAAACCGCTGTATTTCAGCGGTTTTATATAATGAAATAACGTGATTTTCAAATTGGATAGTTGCGAGGGTATCGAGCACATAAGGAGCGGCAGCTAGGTCTTCATCGTAGTAGCCAGAATAGTAGGAGGCCTTTTCTGCTAATTTCAAGGCACGTTCTTTCGTATCTAACTTCAAGTACCAGGAAAAATCGTTGAGGACGTTTATAAGTCCCTGCGGATCTTCGAGTTTTTTCGCCAGTTCATAAGTCTTTTCGAAGAGTTTTAACGCATTTTCTTTATTGTTGTCAAGAGCCTCTTTTCTTGCTTTTCCAAGGAAGAGCATTATCGTTGCAGTGTTCTCCTGCTCGTATCTTTCGCTCCACACTCTGAAGGCTTTGAGTTCTCTTTCGGTATGATAGATACTGTGATAGTTGATTAAGGCCCAGACGACTTCTGGTCTCACTCTTACCGGTATTCTGCCGAATTCTCTTCTAAGCCTGTTGTAAAGCTTATCGTTCTGTCCGGTTGATACGAGTAGTTTGAGAGAAAGTAGTAGATAAAAGAGACTACGGTTTTTCATATTACTCTTCAAGCCTCTTTCAATCTGAGACTTTGCTTTGCTGAAGTCTCCTTCACAGTAGTACTTAATGGCTCTGGAATAATGCTTCCATTCACTGGAAGGTTTGTTATCTATTAGCATATTTATCATTGGTCTCGAGTAAAAAACACCAAAGGCATGGTTGAGTAATTCAGGAACTTTACGGTTTATACGATTCCCTCCCTATAAATATCATCACTTCCATTTTCTATTCTAGTGTTAAGTATCAAAAAATCAAAAAGGATAATTGTTTATTATAATGTCTATTTGTACTCCGCTTCAAATAAGACTTACGAAATACTAAAGACTTGAAAATCATATATGCACAAGTAATATTTTAACTGACTAAACCCGAAAAACATTTTCCAGAGACCAAGAAAAACTCTTTTGAAAATTGGTTAAATGAATTTCTAGATTTTAACCAAAAGAAATAAGCAAAAATTCCGGGGGTGACAAAAAATGTCTAGCTTGCAAACGAACTTTAGGCTTTATTATTTTGGAAGGTTAGTATCACTTCTTGGGAGTGGTATACAATCTCTTGCTCTGTCGCTTTACATATTGGATATCACAGGTTCTGGCGCTGCTATGGGTACTTTCTTGCTTATAAATATGCTACCACGAATTGTCTTTGCTCCTTTAGCCGGGGTGTTCGGGGATAGACTAAACAGAAAATGGCTAATGGTATACCTCGATTTGTTCCGTGGTATTATCATCTTTCTTATGGCTTTTCTTGCCTTTAAGGAATCCATGGGAATTATTCTTATTTATGGCTTTCAACTGATTATTTCCACTATGGATATCTTCTTCGATCCTGTTACAAGAGCTATACTGCCAGATATAGTCCCAGAAAATAACCTTACATCTGCAAACTCAATAGTTAATGCAACCGATAGCTTTAGTTACATTGTTGGTCCAATTCTTGGAGGCATTCTATATCCCCTTGGAATATGGCTCGTTTTTGCATTAAATGCCACGACCTTCGTTATATCCGGCATTAGCGAGATATTCATAAGTTATGAACAGACAACAGTAAAAAAGAAAATAACCGTCAGACAAATTTGGGAAGACTTGAAAGATGGTGTCAATGCTTTCAAAAAACTAGCAGGAGTACTTCGAATAATGATTTTCATAATGCTTACCAACTTTCTTATGGGACCAGTGATAATGCTTGTGATTCCATATTTTGCTAGGGAAATCGTTGGATTCAATAGCTATCAATATGGAATTTTGAATGCTTCATGGCTCATCGGTATTACTGCGGGAAACATACTTCTTGTAATCATTGCTAAGAACAAAAGTATAAAAAGATTGTTCTTAACCGGTTTGTTTTTCCAATTAGTTCTTTTCTACACTTTCGGCACTCTTACTTTTCCACGGATGATAAGCTTCTTTGGAGGACCAAGTTGGATATACCTTATATTTATAGCAGGATTTTTCGTTGCCATGGGCTTCTTCAATGCTTTCATCAATACACCTGTTGGAGTATATTTCCAATTGGCAACCCCAACAGAACTTAGGACCCGTGTACTATCGGCAATCTCCCTTATCGCACAGATAAGCATGCCAATCGGTATGGCTGTTTACGGATTAATTGTAGATAAATATCCTGTACATTTAGTTATTTTTGGTTCACTTATTTTAACGACTCTTATCACACTGGTCTATCTCTTCACAAAAACTTTCGACTTTCTTGAAAGCAAACCAAAAACCGAAAATTCAATTGTTGAATCATCAGAAACAGTTTGAGGATTTCAAATAAATCTCAAAAGTCTATTAATCAGCTTTTCCCTTTCCTTCTTCTTATCCAGCGCCCAGTAAGCAAGGGCAGTCTGGGTTTTCTTTAGCCTGTATTTCTGGGTGAAGGGATAAAGTTCTGCGGGACGATTTCTCACATTTCTGATCGATGTTGACAAAAGAAAATTTCCGGTTGGTATTATATGATTTCCAAAATCCTTTCCAGCTTTCTTCGTATCCTTCCATCTTCTTCACACCAATAGGCAATAAAACATGGTTGTATCTTCAATCTGTACCTCTTTGCAAATGATCTTACTCTCTCAGGTCCATCTATCCTCACCCCGAACCTTATGCCATCATACCTGCCGTAGTTTCGAAAAAATCTGTCCAGTAGTCTCCTATCATGCTCATCAAGTTCTATATATCCATGAATAAAGTCTTCCTTTTTCTTCTTTTTCATTCTATCTATTGCTTTTCTTACTACCGCCTTCCTTCCTTCTATGTACGGGTGCGCTCTCATCATGTCTATCATAAATTCCATAGTTTCGTATCTTTTGAACATATATCTCTCAAATTTTCCAATTTCACCAAGCATCTCATATGCTTCTTTGAACTTGTCTTTCCTCGATAAATAAAACTTATCCCTTTTAATCTGAGCCATGTATGTGGATATGAATAAAGTCTGTCTTTCTGAAAGCGGTAGTTGTCTCAAACTTTCTATCGCTTCTTCAAACCGTTTCTCAATATCTATCTTCACTAATTCGTTGTATATAGGATATGGTGTTTTGAAAACATCAAAATTTCTCGATCCTCGTATTATTTTTCTTATTGTCTCTCCTTTTATGTTTCTTACTTCCCCGCTTATTATTTTTGTTAATACTTTCCTGTCTATCCCTGTCTTTCTTGAAATGTCCGACATACTATTTCCGATAGATCCTATCCATCTCCGAAGCCTTCTCGTGTTCCTGTACATTGAAATGCCCAGAGTTATGTCTTTCCATATCTGTATCTTTTTCATGTAACTTCCATTCAAGTCTCTCATCTTCAACATAAGCATTGTTATAATGAAAGCTCCGAAATTATCATGAGAGAGTATTTGCAGTTCCAACAAAGTGTCAAATATATTCGCAGACGCTTCTTCCCATTCTTTATACCATCCCATCCAATACACACTTTGCCGGGACATTTTCAATGCCCAGTAAGGATGATCTTTCTTCAAATACCATGCTGCGTTATTTAATGCTGAAATCATCTGTGAGGGATTTGGCAATCTCCTGGCAGTTTTGTACACATTTAGCAATAATCTCACGCTTTTGTTTATATCTCCTGTACGATAAAGCTTCCTAGCAAAAGCAATTTGTACTGCACACCATGTGGCAAGATCATTTTCGTATAACTTTCCCCATATCCTTATCTTTTCAACCCCACAACTGCGAATTGTATGGTTGAGAATAGTGCTAATGATTAATTTACGCGCAATAGGTGGAATTCTGTGCAAGCCCTTTTTTAGCTTGACTATCATTTTATCTGTTTGCTTTGCTCCAGTTTTGCTTAATAAAGATAGCTTCAGTGCGTACAGAAGATATTCGGCCCTCGTTGAATCGGCGGTTTTCAACCCTTTTTCTATTTCATAAAGTGCTCGATCGTATTCATTCCTCCAGCTCAAAAGTCTTGCTTTTAGATAAAAGCATTCAGGTCCAGTGAAAAATTGGAGGAAATTTACCACAAAAGGTTTTGAATATTTATACTGCTCCCCTGAAGAATTGGACAGGAAAAAAGTAGAGAGATAAAATAAAGGCAAGGGGGTGCAGATAATGGCAAAGAAACTCTCGACAGAAGAAAAGATGGCAATAATTCTGGAAGGGCTTCGTCGAGAAAAGAGCGTTTCTCAAATCTGCAGAGAACATGGAATTTCACAAGCTCAGTATTACAAATGGCGTGACAGGTTTCTCGAAGGAGCCAAAGAAGGCTTGGAAAACGGGAAGAAATCCAGGGTAAAGCAGCTCGAAGAAAAAGTAGAAGAACTCGAGAAGGTAATAGGGAAACAGACCATCGTCATTGAGACATTAAAAAAAACAGTAGTACATCCAGGCAACGGGAAATAGTGGCACTGCTTGTTAATGAGGGATTCAGCGTTTCAGAAGCGCTGAGGTATTTGAAAATCAACCGGAGCACGTATTACTACAAGCCTAGGGAATACAGTCGAAGAACAGATGATGAAAAAATACTCAAGGAAATAGAAGAACTCAAAAGAGAGCATCCTTACTGGGGATATCGTCGAATCTGGGCGATGTTGAGGAAAAAAGGCAATAAGCTCAACCAAAAGAGGGTATACCGAATAATGAAAGAAAATGGATTACTCTTCAAAGTTGAGCACAAAAAAGCTTGTAGAACCATTCAAAAGAAAATAAAGCCCACCAGGCCCAGAGAGGTGCTTGGGATCGACATGACAAAAGTATTCACAAGAGATGCTGGTTGGGCATATTACATAGCAGTGATAGATTGGTACACAAGAGAAATCCTTGGATCGGAAATAAGTCTCAGGTGTAGAGCAGAAGAATGGTTAAAAGCGTTGGACAGAGCCTTAAATGAGGGATATCCCGAAGGTGTGCGGGGCGAAGGAGTAATACTGGTGAGCGACAACGGCAGCCAACCAACGAGCACGAAGTTCCTGAAAGAATGTACTGTACTTGGGATAAAACAGATATTCACGAGCTACAACAATCCCAAAGGTAATGCCAACACGGAAAGGTATTTCAGAACATACAAAGAAGAAGTTGCATGGGTATTGGACAATCCGAGTTACGAAGAGCTAATCGAAAAGACGAAAGCTTTTGAAAAGTTTTATAACGAAGAATATCCCCATAGTGCTTTAGGATACAAAAGCCCAAAAGAGATATTCGAAGAATCCATGAGTCTACACAAAATTGCTTGATTTTTTGTCCAGTTTTTCGGGGAGCATTACATATTGTCCGTGCTTGAAAAGTAAATCTAAGATCTCATAGAGCTTTTTATTCAAATTGATCACCCAACATACAGATAAATACATGGATTGCACCAAGTAATTGAGGTGTTATAACTAAAAAAAACATGAAATATACAAATCATATAAATTTTACCATACCAAAATTTGCAACAGAAGCGGGATACAGAATGCATGAAATTTGACTTTCAAATGTACGGTGCTATGTTGGGAATAAAGGGGTGAGATAGTGAGAAAAGTGATGATAATGCTGCTGGTGATTTTTATGTTTGTAACGCTTATTTTTGCGGGAGAAGATGATTACAATGAGCAGACAGAGGTCACAAGACCACCTGTTGTTCAGACAATTGATGGATAGGATTGTGCTGAATTAACACAACCTATGGTTAAGCTGTGTGGTGGGGAAAGAAACCAGAGGTGTCTAAGGAAAAAAGAAGTATCTCATCTAGCATAAGAACTATTTAAAGCATGCAAAAAATTATTTCTCAAATCTGCAGAGATCAAGGAATTTAACAAGCTCAGTATTACAGATGGCGTGACAGGTTTATCGAGAGAGCCAAAGAAGGCTTGGAAAACGGAAAGAAATCCAGGGTAAAACAGCTCGAGGAAAAAGTTGAAGAACTCAGCAGCAGTCAAGACACACAGATAGTTTCTGTATTATTACCTGATCGATAGTTGGAAATATATGAGCCGGATTTTTATATCTCTTGTTGTGTTAGAGGTAAAGCAAGATTGCGATGTCTAAATACAGAGTTGTAGTCTTTTTTGGGATACAAGGATGTTTTTACAGCACTTTCTTGACATAGCAAGATTTTTGATTTTTATATCCTAAAAACAAATAGTTTTTCCCATATTTGGGGGTCGAAGGAACATGTACTTAGGAAATAAAGAAACAAAAGGAGGGATTCGCATGTTAAAAAGGATGGTTTTTGTTCTTCTAATTATGGTTTCAACAGTATTGTTTTCTGTAGAAAGTATAATACCACTTCGAGTTGAATGTGATGACAGTATAACTGAACCCCGCACTGAATGTTGGTGTACGGAAGTACGACCTGCATACACTGATTGGACCTGTTACGCTCAATGTGTAGCAGGATGTGCAACTTGTGGAACAAATGCTGTTTGTTATGCAGCATGTACTGCGTATTGTCTCGCACAGTGCACCTATCCTGAAACCTGTGTTGGTGAATATGAATGTGTAACGATTTATCCATGTAGTTGGTATTCACTTCTCGATACTCCTTATGAGACATGCTGTCGCCGTGAAGTAGGCCTGAATTTGAAGCAAAGCTTTTTAATGTGAATTATGGGGGGGACAGGTATGTCATTAAGAAAATCATTAATGCTTTTCACAGTTTTACTGGTTCTTTCAACACTTTTGATTGCAGATGAGATGGGAAGAACGATAACAGTCAATCCAGAAGGTGACATAAATTCACTTCAAAAAGCTATTGATATCGCTCAAAATGGTGACATTATTAAAGTCATGCCAGGTGTTTATAATACAAAAGCTGTCATAAACAAATCCCTTGAGATAGTTGGTGAGAAAGGAAAAGTTTATTTTGAACCAGTTGATTCGGAAATCCCCATGATCGTTGTTATTGGTTCTGATGAACTAAAATTTGAGGGGATAAAATTCAGAGGGGATGGAAGGCTTTTTCAAATTATAATGAGCAACGTGAGCTTCAGAAATTGTAAGTTTGAGACCTCCGGCACCGCTATATTATTTTCTGGTGGATCGCTTTCGATATCTACCTCGGTATTCAATGGTGTTAGGGAAAAAATCCAAGGAGGTTTCACATACCGTGGAACAGCAATGCTTGTATCAGCAGCTAATAACATAGAATTCACCAACAACCTGGTAAAACACATGGGAACAGGTCTTCTTGTAAGCAACGTAGATACGCTATACAGTCAGAACAACAAATTTTCTGAAAATGTAATTGGTGCAAAATTTATTGATGTCTCAGAACTAGATTTATCGAAGAATATTTTCTATCGCAACCATGTTGCAGTAATACTATCTGGAAAAGGCAATTGTTCCCTGGAAAGCAATATTTTTTCTAAATCCACAAAATGGGATTTGAGCCTTTCCACAGAAGAATGCAAGCTATGTTCAAAATGTGTCGAAAAACCTTTCGATGGATCAGTGTATGGAAAAGAAAACATCTCCGATAATCACATTTTTTGTCCACAGGATTCTGTTGAAATATTGAAGCTATTTGTTAGAAAGGATTGATGAATTTCCTTCGGCTCCCAAATATGGAACAAAAACTATTTACTGCTCCCCTGAAGAATTGGACATATAAGTAGAGAGATAAAGTAAAGGCAAGGGGGTACAGATAAAGGCAAAGAAAACCTCGATGGAAGAAAAGACGGCTTGGAAAACGTAAAGAAATCCAGGGTAAAACAGCTCGAGGAAAAACTCGAAGAACTCAGCAGTCAACGCTCACAGATAGTTTCTGTATTATTACCGATCAACAGTTGGAAATGTTTGGAAAAATTTTTTATATCTCCTGATACGTTAGAGGTGGATTTTTTCAAAACATCGAAAACACAAGAAAAAAGCCCTTCTGAAACCCCCATTCCACCTGCATTTCAGAAGGCAAGAAATTTGAAAATCATATAGAAAAATATATACTAGTCTTGAAACGACTTCGGAGGTTAGAAGATGACGGTTGCGTCTATGGAGAATGTATCGTTTTCTTTTGCCAATGGGCCGAAAATATTCGACAACTTCTCGTTGAGCGTGAAAAAGGGTGAATTTGTTTATATAAAAGGTCTAAACGGTTCCGGGAAGAGTACGCTCTTAAAAATCCTTTGTGGATTAATACCTCCAACAACTGGGAATGTTAGCGTTTTTGGAAAAGAACCACATCGTAACCCTGAAATTTTAAAAAGGTTGGGAATAGTGATTGATGGTATGGGATTATACAGAGAACTTAGCTTGAGAGAAAATATATTACTCTTCGCCAGACAAAAAGGTGTAACACCCGAAATGGCAGAAGAAGCACTGAAAAAATATGTAAGAATGTGGAACATAGATTTCAACAGAAAATACAAGAAATCCTCCCATGGCATGAGGAAGATAGCTAAATTAACACTCTCGCTGATAAATGATCCTGAACTTCTGATATGGGATGAGCCAGAACTCGCACTTGATAAAAAGCGCCATGAAACTTTAGTAAATTTACTTCGTGATTATAAAGAAAACGGTAAAACCTGCATAATTGCCGGTACAAATCCAGATATGTATCAAGGCCTCATAGATAGAGTAATAGAAAAAGAGGTGACAATATGAGAATTTTATTCAAGCATAGACACTGGATAGTTATACAGGCGATATACCTGATTATTGGTATTTTAAGCGCGTTAATTTTTAAATCAAACGGAAAAATGTTTGGAGGTATGGCCATAGGTCTGCATTTTATATCCAATACACAGGAATTATTGATACCAATATTATCACTGATGTTGGCAGATCTTGCTTTCAATGTGGAGTATGTGGAAGGTACATTCTTACGCATTTGCTGTGTGGGAAAAGTCGAACAAAGTGGATGTGGAAAAGATTGCTGACTTTCTATCTTTTCATTGTTTTGCAATTTTTTATAGCCTTTGCGCTCATTTCGATAGGTTCAGGAATGGTAACCGGAGATTTCACACTGAAAGGAATAGAAACAGCGGGTCAAAATCCAGAAATAACAAAAGCGCTTGAAGAAGTAAGTTCCAATATCTTGAAAACGATGGTATACGTTGCGCTGGCTGTGCTGATAACGACTTTTCTACCTGGGAAACTGATGATTGGCAGCATTATGTCAGCAGGGATTATATTCATAGCCATGAAACTCACATTCTTTTTGATGCTCAATTTTAAAGACAGCAAATTTTTGAAAGTTCTTGTTGATATGTTCTGGCTTGATGATCCTAAAAAGGCATTGATGTACGGAGCAATGTGGCTTGCGTTATTAACATGGCTATCGATAAAACGAATAAACAAAGTCGCAATAACCAATCACGGGAGTTGATTAAAAGTGAAAGCATTAATATACAAATTTTGCTACTTTTTTAGAAGAGACATAGCGATATGGCTCTCTTACAGGGTACAGCTTGTTCTTGGGTTTCTCAGTGGATTTGTGGGAATAATCCAATTTGGACTTATTGGTAAGTTCATAGCAGGTGGCAATTACTTTCCTATGATAGAAAAATACGGAGGTGATGTCCTTGCTTATTTTATTACAGGTACCGTTTTCATGTCATATACGAACCTTGCTCTTTCCACTTTCAAAGCATCTATCCAGCGTGAGCAATCAATGGGCACGCTGGAATATCTTCTTCTTTCCGAAACACCTTTCTGGGAACTTTTTACCTTCAATTTTCTGAGCTCTTTTATGTTCACAAGTATAAATATTATTATCATGTTCTTTGCCCTTGTGTGGTTATTTTCAGTGCATATAACACCCAATATATTTGCAACTTTCGTGGTGCTGATAGTAACGATGTTTCCTCTTTCCGGTATCGGTCTTTTGAGCGCTGCTATGGTGGTGGTAACAAAGAGAGGTGATCCCATAGGATGGATATACTCAACGACAGCAGGAATATTTTCAGGCATATATTTTCCCGTCGAAATACTGCCAACATGGATAAGACCTGTGTCGTATTTTCTTCCCACTACATTTGGAATGGATTTATCGAGAAAAACGCTAATAAAAGGATACACACTGACTCAGATAAAAGACGGATTGTTAATATTAATAGTCATGGGCATACTTTTACTACCCTTGGGAATAATAGTATTCCAAACCAACCTGCGCAAAGCACAAAAAGAAGGAACTCTTGTATGGTATTGAAGGTGAGATGGAATGCTTGAAGTGCTAGGTGTGAAGAAAAAATACAAAAACGGGATAGAAGCGTTGAAAGGTGTGAGTCTAAAGATAGAAACCGGGAAAAAAGTAGCGATATTTGGAGAGAATGGTGCGGGGAAGACAACGCTACTAAAAATCATTGCCACATTTTTGTTGCCAGATGAGGGGACGGTTACCCTTGAAGGAGTAAATATCATCAAAAACAACAAATATGCAAGGAAAAACATAACCATATCCACTGGAATGGAAAGGAGCTTTTATTACAGATTAACTGTCAAACAAAACCTTGAATTCTTTGGGATGTTGAACGGACTTGTAGGGAAGGAGTTAAAGAAAAAAGTAGAAAAAGTGATAGAAAAGACGGGGCTTGAGGAATACGGAAAAATAAGATACATGGAGTTATCAAAAGGACTGAAGAGAAGGCTGGACATAGCGAGGGCGCTGCTGAAAGAAGCTAAAGTATACATATTTGACGAGCCATGTGCGGGGATAGATATAAAGACGAGAGGTGGAATACACAAGATAGTGAACGAGCTTGGAAAAGAGAAGATAGTCATTTTTGCAACACATGAGATAGAAGATTTGAAGAAAATGGACAGGATAATAGCTATACACAATGGCATAAAAGTGGGCGAACTGCTGGTGCATGAAAATAGAGATTGCGTAGAGAATTTTGTAAAAGGGGTCTGTTAGCAGTTTTTAGTAAATTCCCCAAATAAAGAAAACGTCAATCAAAAATACAATGCAAATCTGTCAAAAGCGAGGATTTTGCTTCTTGAAGAGGGGAGACATGAGGAAAAGATTTCATGGATAATTGGTGAAGCTGATTCTATGCTTGACGAAGCTCTGCGAATTGTTGAAAGGGCATCAGAAGAATGAAAGGGTATGGAGGTGAAGTGAATATGAATCATTACATAAACAGAGAGATTGAATACTATACTACATCGCTTTTGGGTAAGAGTTTCGTGTTTTTCCCTTTGTTTTATTAATTACTAAATATGTGATCGCTTAAGTCAAATGTTTCGGAGGAGAGCAAAAGAAGAAAAGGGGGAGACTGAATATGGATTACAAAATTATTCCACTGAACGGACCGGATAAGCCTAAAACTCTTAGGTGTCCCGTTACCGAGACTCTGTTCGATTGTGGACCTGAAAAGGATGCACCATGTGGAGATACATGTCCACCAGGTATGCTAGATGAATGCGGCAGTCTTGATGTTTGTGATACTCCGTGAAAAGAAAATTTCTCCTAAATGTATTTGGATTAGATTACAAGTGTTTATTTTAAGTGTTCTTTATGACTGAGATTCAATTTAAGAGCTCTCCTCCTATTTTCGTTAATGACAAAAAGGAGGGATTAAAGTGAATAAAGCGAGATACATACTCATAGTGATCCTTTTACTCATTTCCACTTTCACAATAGCCGAAAAGCTTTTTACTCCCGAACAGTTGAGGGAGGATTTAGATTTTCTCGTTTCCAAAATCGTTGAAGAGTATTACAACCCCTGGCTAAAGGTAGATGAAACCGAATTCTGGAATCTTGTCGAAGAGAAAAGAGCTCAATTAGACCATGATATGACATGGTCTGAGTTCTACAAGATAGCTGCTCCATTAGTAGCCACTCTTCACGACCAACATTCTTTCTTGCAACCGCCATCAGATGCGGTAATAAGAGTATTTCCGTTTAGGTTGCATAGGGTAAAAGATAAAGCGGTGGTGATCAATTCAGTCTGCGAACTGCCAGTCGGAGCCATTGTAACAAAGATCAATGGCATTCCGGTTGAGAATATTATCCAGGAACTGGAGATGTATGGAACCTATGAAACTCCAGAGAGTAGACTTAATTTTCTGGTGAATTACTTCATCCAAGCATTGCCTGAGTGGTGGGGAATCGAGGAATTTGAGATTACATATCTTTATAAAAATGAAGAAAAAGTACTGAATTTGGAAGCTACAAGTTCAAAGTATTATAGATGGATTACTCAACCAGTAAGAAAAAGAAGCCCATCATTTGAGTTGCATGGTTCTATTGGAGTTTTGAAAGTTCCGAGTTTTAATAGATCATATAAGAATGAAACAGTAAAGAAAATGGAGGAAGCGATAGATAGCGACATCACCAATCTAATTATTGATGTTAGAAGCAATTCGGGAGGTAGTACAGGAAACGTATTGAGTCTCCTGCAATATTTTGTAGATAAACCAACGAAATTGGCCAAAGGAATCGGGGCGAAATCTTATACAAGGGAAGTAGTTAAATACGCTATTTTAGATTATGGTGTGAATGTGTATCCTGCGAAGAAACAGTTTTCTGGAAAGCTGTGGATTCTAACGGATGAAGATATTTTTTCCGGTACTCTCATATTTCTTGGTTTTTTGGTAAGAGAAGGCATTGGAACGATTCTAGGAGAAAGGTCAAGCGAAACAGCGAATTTTGGGTTTAAACAACAGGAATATTTATTACCAAACACAAACTGTAGCGTAGACTTATCAAAAGCGAGGATTTTGCTTCTTGAAGAGGGGAGACATATAGAGCCGGATATTCCCATAAACCTGAGCCTTGAGGAAAAGATTAAATGGATAATAGGAGAAGCTGATCCCATGCTTGACGAAGCTCTGCGAATTGTCGAAAGGGTATCAGAAGAGCAAAGAAGTATGGAGGTGAAGTAAATATGAATCATTACATAAACAGTGAGATTGAATACTATACTACATCACTTTTAGGTAAGACTTTTGTGTAATATATAGTCCCTTAAATCAAATGTTTTGGAGGAGAGCAAAAAAAGAAAAGGGGGAGACTGAATATGGATTACAGAATTATTCCACTGAACGAACCGGGTAAGCCTAAAACTCTTAGCTGTCCCGTTACCGAGACTCTGTTCGATTGTGGACCTGAAAAGGATGCACCATGTCCTGAGTGCATGATAGAACAAGCGGATTCTCCTCTTTGTGAGCTTCCGCTTCCGTGAAAAGAATATTTCTCCCTAAATGTATTTAGATTACAAGTGGGCACTTTAAGTACTATTTACAACTAAAATTCAGTTTATAAGCTCTCCTCCTATTTTCATCAATGACAAAAAGGAGGAATTAAAAAGTGAATAAAATAATTTGCATACTCATAGGAATTCTTTTGATTGCTTCCACTTTCACAATAGCAGAACAGCTTTTTACTCCCGAGCAATTGAGAGAGGATTTAGATTTTCTCGTCTCCAAAATCGTTGAAGAGTTTTACAATCCCTGGCTCAAGGTAGATGAAGATGTATTCTGGAATCTTGTGGCAGAGAAAAGGGCTCAATTAGACCACGATATGACCTGGTCGGAATTCTACATGATAGCTGCTCCGTTGGTAGCCATTCTTCATGATCAACATTCCATGTTATGCCCTCCAACGGATGCCGAGATCAAGGTTTTCCCCTTCAGATTGCGCAGGGTAAACGGGTATGCCGTGGTAGTTAATTCAATCTGTAAACTGCCAGTTGGTGCCATTGTGACAAAGATCAACGGTATTCCAATTGAGAATATTATTGAAGAGCTGCAAGTGTATGGATCTTCTGAAACTCTTGAAAGCAGCTTAAACTGGCGGGTTAATTACTTCATCCAGGCACTACCAGAATGGTGGGGAATCGAGGAATTCGAGATCACCTATCTTCGCAGAGATGGGAAAAAAACACTGAAGATTGAATCTGCATCTTCAAAAGACTATAAATGGGTCCCCCAACCGGTAAGAAAAAGAAGCCCATCATTTGAACTACATGGTTCTATCGGGGTATTGAAAATCCCAAGTTTTAATGGGTCATTTCGACAAGAAATAATAGACAGGATGGAAGAAGCTCTGGATAGCTACATTACTGATCTGATTATAGACGTTAGAAGCAATCCGGGAGGTGATCTAGAGCCTGTGATAAGCCTGATGGAATATCTTGTAGATAAACCAACTGAGTTAACCATAGGAATCGGATCAAAATCCCACACCAGGGAGGGAACCAAATACATTGTTTCAAAGTACAACATATACATCTATCCAGCTGAAAAGCATTTTTCTGGAAGAGTGTGGATTTTGACAGATGAGAATGTTTTCTCTGCAAGTCTCAGATTCCTTAGTTATACATTGAAAGCTGATATCGGAACGATTCTTGGGGAACGGTCCAGTGAAACAGCTAACTTCGGTTCGAATCGAAAAGGATACTTACTACCAAACACAAAATGCATCGCAAATCTGTCAAAAACGAGGATCTTGCTTCTTGAAGAGGGAAGACATATAGAGCCGGATATTCCCATAAACCTGAGCCTTGATGAAAAGATCTCATGGATAATTGGAGAAGCTGATCCCATGATTGACGAAGCTCTGCGAATTGTTGAAAGGGCATCAGAAGAATGAAAGGGTATGGAGGTGAAGTGAATATGAATCATTACGTAAACAGAGAGATTGAATATTATACTACATCACTTTTGGGTAAGAATTTCGTGTTTTTTCCTGAAACGATTTCTCTATTAGAGATAGATAATAAGTTATTTGAGTTACTGAAAAAGGGTGAAACTTACCAGAACATCGTTCTTCCAAAAGAGGTACTCGAAATTTTCGAACAATATGGTAGGTTGAATAAAACAAAAAGTGAAGAAACTAAGTTAAAACAAGTAACACATTTTCGAGGTTTAACCTTAGATGTAACACAAGAGTGTAACATGAGATGTGCTTATTGTTATGAAAATTCGAAAGAGTTTGACCGATTATCTCGTATGGATTCTGAAACAGCAAAAAAAGCAATTATTAAATTATTGAAGCCAGACATGGATAATCAAAGAAGAAGACTGACATTCTTTGGTGGGGAGCCTTTGCTAAATTTCGATTTGATAGAGATGATAGTATCATATGTAGAAAAAATGTGGCCAGATCGATTTTCCTTTGGTATAACAACAAATGCTACTTTGATAGATACAAAAATTGCAGATTTTCTTACTAAGAAAAAATTCAGTGTTTTAGTTAGTCTTGATGGCCTAGAGAGAACCCAGAATATCTTACGTCCTCTAAAAGACTCAGAGAACAGTTTTATCAAAACGATTCATGGTATAAAACTGTTGAACGAAAAGGGGCTAAAACCGTCAATAAGATGTACTTCAACATCTGTGAATTCAGATTTATCGAATTTTGCAGAAGTCTTCAAAGAACTATCTATTAGGAAACTCTATGTTGCCGTTGTTAGCACCAGTAATGAACACATGATTCCCGAAAGCTTCGAATTAACTTCCAGCTATCAAAAACTCTATGAGTATTTTAGACACAAGAATGGTACTTTTCTTGGATTGGTGTCAAGCACAGCTAAGAAAATTGAATCAAAAGAATTCTCCGCAAATTGCACTGCGGGGCGTACGATGGTTACTCTGGCTAGTAATGGTGATGTGTATATTTGCCATAGAAAGGTCGGTGTATCTAGCTTCTTCATTGGAAATGTCATCTCAAATACATTTGAGGAGATAGTACTAACATCTAAGTCAAAGTTGAATAAATTGAGTTCAAAAATAGAAGAATGCAAGAACTGTTGGGCTCGTAATTTATGTTCTGGTATTTGCATGGCTACTATCGGACTACCTGAAAAGCATTTTCGTGTTTACTGTGAGTTTGTGAAAAAAGCGATCGAATTGTCATTTGTTGAGGTAGCGCGAAAAAAATCGAACTCTGTTCCCACCACAACAGGGAGTTAGCTTTGGAAGATCAAGGCCTATTTCTTGATTCTTTCATTCAATACTATCGAGTAGTGTACTTTGAAAATTGTTAATTTTTAATGCCCATATGATGCTTTTCTGCCCCTAACGTAGATTAGCAAAAGTGAGGTGTAAGGGTGATGCATGAAAGTCATTACAACTTAGTAATGAAAGTAGACACAGACGCTTTTTTGCTTTTCAATTCGTTATCCGGTTCAGCTGACTTAGTAGATTCAGCGGTTGTAAAAGTCCTTAGAGGGCAACTAATTAACGATAGAGTCGAAAAATACTTAATATCAAGAGGTTATCTTACCAGCAAGACAATAATTGAAGAGAAAAGTGATATGAAACGTTTCTTCACAGAAGTTTGCCAAACTTTATTTAAGAACAAAGAATATGGTTTTGTAATTACATATAAATGCAATTTAGCTTGTCCCTACTGTTTTGAGGCTTCTGTGAAAGAGGGTATTGTGGGTAAAAGAACTACTGTCATAGATGATCGGAGAATAGAAAAAGCTTTCGAGGTCATTGACTTTTTTGATGATCTTGGAGATAATAAAAAGATTTCTATTAAGTTGTATGGCGGAGAACCTTTAATGCCAGAAAATAGAAGAGCTGTTGAATATATAATAAAAAACGCAATAACAAGAGATAGAAAAATTGCAGTTATTACAAATGGTATCTATCTTAACGAGTATATAGATTATCTGGCAAAATACAAAGACAGAATAGATTTTGTCCAGGTGAGTTTGGATGGTCCAAAAAATGAACATGATAAAAGACGGGTCAGTATTTCCGGAAATGGAACTTTCGATAGAATTATTCATAATATCGAGTTAGTGTTACTCAAAGGCATAAAAACATCGATCCGAATCCTTGTGGATTCAGAAAACGAACATACTATTCCAGAACTGATAAAATTCCTAAAATACCATAATTGGCCGAATCAAGACAAATTATCTTGTTTTTTTGCATCCACGTCGGCCCCTAATAGCAACACGTTACATAACTATTCGAAGGTAGCAATTTGGAAGAAGATCTGTCAGTATTATGAAAAAGGTTTATTAAACGAAATATTTAGCGAACCAATAGTCTATCCTTTTAAGGATTTGTTCATAAACAAAGTATGGAGTCCTCGTTTCTTCGCATGTAATGCGCATACGGGGCTTATGATTTTTGATCCTTACGGAATGATTTATCCCTGCTGGAAAGCTGTGGGGCAATCTGAACTTTCCATCGGAAGATTTTATCCCTCATTTAAACTAAATAAAGCAAGCAAAAGGTGGAAATCGAGATCTGTTTTTATGTTGAAGAAATGTGCTGGCTGTGAATTCTCAGCGATTTGTGGTGGAGGTTGTGCCTATTCTGCATACGTAAAGCATGGCACAATTCTAGAAGGCTCATGCGAAGAAATGGAGGTTATTAAGAATGTTTACTTGCCATTTGCCTACCAAAGATATCTTAAAAAATCGTGACTGTATGATTTGCATTAAAGATAACTAATATGAGTCTCAACTTATGCACTTCGAGTTAACAAGACGAATAAAGGAAAAACTGAACTCTGGTTCTATTATAGAAAATTCGAGGTGATTTGAAGGGAATTCTACTGAAATATTGAAGCTATTCATTAGAAAGGATTAGCAGATTTCCTTCGGCCTTCAAACATGAAGCAAAAACAAAGCAAATGAAAGTTTATGATAGACAATGAAATCAAATTATAAAAAATCCAGAAGAACTTATGACAGTCAAATTCCAAACTTGAAAATCCCGACAACGATCAAGATTCACAGATAATTTCTGGATTATTACCTGATCAACAGTTGGAAATGTTTGGAAAAATTTTTTATATCTCCTGATGCGTTAGAGGTGGATTTTTTCAAAACATCGAAAACGCAAGAAAAAAGTTCTTCTGAAACCCCTAGCTCACCTGCATTTCAGAAGGCAAGAAATATGAAAATCATATAGAAAAATATATACTAGTCTTGAAACGACTTCGGAGGTTAGAAAAATCGGAAGTTTTTGTTTAGAAAAGCGTGGGTCACTTATTTTAAGGTCAAAAGAGATATTTGAAGATTCATGGGGTTATATAAATCTGCTTGATTCTTTTTCTCAGTTTTTTGGAGGGAATTATAATTGCGTATGGAAAAAACAGTTGAAAGAATCGAAAAAATTATTTCCATTGAGTCTATTTCCAAAGAAATAAAGGGTAGAAATATCCTAAAAAACGTTTCTTTTGATATATTACGCGGAGAAATCCTAGCACTTGTTGGCCCAAATGGTGCGGGAAAAACGACTACCGTTCGTTGCTTATCGGGGATTTTCAATATTGATTCCGGTGTGATAAATAAAATGGAGGGTTTAGATATCTCTGTAATGCCGGAGAAAGATTTTTTCTGGGAAAAATACACAGGATGGAAGAACATAAAAATATGTTTTGACTATTTCAAAGGAATTTTAACTAGGGAAAAGATTGAGTACTACATAAACATGTTAGGCCTTTCAGGATTTCTAACAAAAAAAGTCTACACTTATTCAAAAGGTACAAAGAGAAAATTATCTTTTGTCCTGGCGCTTTTGAGTGACCCAGATCTTCTGATTCTTGACGAACCTATGAGTGGTCTTGATCCCCTTTCAAGGAAAAACATGAGAAATCTGATTCTTGAGTTGAACGAAGATGGTAAGAGTATTTTACTAACATCTCACGATTTGGCAGAAGTTGAGAAACTTGCGGACAGAGTAATCGTGATGAAAGATGGAAAGATATTGGTCGATAATTTGATAAACGATACCCTATCAAAATATAAAAGTCTTGAAGATCTGTTCTTTGATATAGTGGGGAGGAATTAGTATGGGAAAGATTATACTGCACCCCTGAAGAATTGGACAGGTAAAAAGTAGAGAGATAAAATAAAGGCAAGGGGGTGCAGTTAATGGCAAAGAAACTCTCGGCAGAAGAAAAGATGGCAATAATTCTGGAAGGGCTTCGTCGAGAAAAGAGCGTTTCTCAAATCTGCAGAGAACATGGAATTTCACAAGCTCAGTATTACAAATGGCGTGACAGGTTTCTCGAAGGAGCCAAAGAAGGCTTGGAAAACGGGAAGAAATCCAGGGTAAAGCAGCTCGAAGAAAAAATCGAAGAACTCGAGAAGGTAATTGGGAAACAGACCATCGTCATTGAGACCTTAAAAAAAACAGTAGTGCATCCAGGCAACGGGAAATAGTGACATTGCTCCTTAATGAGGGATTTAGCGTTTCAGAAGCGCTGAGGTATTTGAAAATCAGCCGGAGCACGTATTACTACAAGCCCAGGGAATACAGTCGAAGAACGAATGATGAAGAAATACTCAAAGAAATAGAAGAACTCAAACGAGAACACCCTTACTGGGGATATCGTCGAATCTGGGCGATGTTGAGGAAAAAGGGCAACAAGCTCAACCGAAAGAGAGTATACCGGATAATGAAAGAGAATGGATTGCTGTTCAAAGTTGAGCACAAAAAAGCTTGTAGAACCATTCAAAAAAAGATAAAGCCAACCAGGCCCAGAGAGGTGCTTGGGATCGACATGACAAAAGTATTCACAAGAGATGCTGGTTGGGCATATTACATAGCAGTGATAGATTGGTACACAAGAGAAATCCTTGGATCGGAAATAAGTCTCAGGTGTAGGACGGAAGAATGGTTGAAAGCGTTGGACAGAGCCTTAAATGAGGGGTATCCCGAAGGTGTGCGGGGCGAAGAAGTAATACTGGTGAGCGATAACGGCAGCCAACCGACAAGCACGAAGTTTCTGAAAGAATGTGCTGTACTGGGGATAAAACAGATATTCACGAGCTACAACAACCCAAAAGGTAATGCCAACACGGAAAGGTATTTCAGAACATACAAAGAAGAAGTTGCATGGGTACTGGACAATCCGAGTTACGAAGAGCTAATCGAAAAGACCAAAACTTTTGAAACGTTTTACAATGAAGAATATCCACACAGTGCACTAGGTTACAAGAGTCCCAAAGAGGTATTCGAAGAATCCGTGAGTCTACACAAAATTGCTTGATTTTTTGTCCAGTTTTTCGGGGTGCATTACAGAGTTTTCGGGCATGTCACATATTTTGTGTAAACTCCAAACTCCGGAAAAGATCAGACATAGGATTTCACCCAATCAAATTCTATCATCAAAGTGGCAAGGATTTTATCCCATTCGTTTATTCTCACGGTCCATTTTCTGGTTATGTTGTTAATGGCGAGATATGCAAGTTTCATGAGAGCCATATCATTGGGGAAAACACCTCTGTTCTTTGTTACCTTCCTGAGTTGGCTGTTCAGGGATTCTATGGGATTTGTCGTGTAAATCAATTTTCTAATTTCTTTGGGATATTCGAAATAGGTCGTGAGGGCTTCCCAGTTATCTTTCCAGCTTTTAATGCTGAATGGATACTTTTCTCCCCATTTCTCTTCAAAGGCCATAAGAGCATTCCATGCTGCTTCTTTTGTATCCGCTGTGTATACCGATTTCAGATCAGCAGCGAATTTCTTTTTGTCTTTCCAGGATACAAATTTCATGGAATATCTTATCTGGTGTACTACGCATCTCTGGATTTTAGCCTGGGGATATACCGCTTCTATTGCCTCTTCCATTCCCTTTAATCCATCTATTGAAAAGAACATTACACCTTTAACTCCTCGGTTTTTCAGTTCATTTAGCACACCAAGCCAGTATTTTGAACCTTCACTCTGAGCTATCCACATTCCTAGGACATCTTTCATTCCTTCCAGATTTACCCCAAAGGCTATATACAAAGCCTTGTTTCTTATCTGGTTGTTCTCAGAAACTTTGAAAAAGATAGCGTCCATGTAGATTATGGTATATACCTCTTCAAGGGGTCTGTTTCTCCATTCGGAAACAATAGGGATTATCTTGTCTGTTATCCTGCTTATACTTTCAATTGACAGTTCAGAACCGTATATGTCCTTAAGATGTGCCTGTATGTCCCTGTATGTCATTCCCCGGGCATACATAGACAATATCTGGTCCTCTATGGAAGCTATGCTTCGCTGGTGCTTTTTAACCACTATTGGTTCGAATTCACCTTTGCGATCCCTGGGAATCGAAAGTTCTATTTTACCGTAAGAGCTGTTCACTGTCTTTTTCGAATAACCGTTTCGTGAGTTATCCGTTTCTTTGTTTCTGTAGTCATGCTTAGAATAACCAAGTTCTTCTTCAAGTTCCGCTTCCAACATCTCTTTAATGATGTCTCCAAATAATTCCTTTACTAGATTTTCCGCGTCTTTTGTCGTTTTTAATTTCCTTTCTCGTACCAATCTCTTCATTGCTTCTCTGTCGAAGTTTCCCACTGTTCTCCCTCCTTAGCTTTTTGTTATTTTCTCATATTTCGGAGGGAGTTTACACAAAATTACTAACAGACCCGAGTTTTCCTTCTTCAGCGAGTCTTCGCGCATAACCAAGATGATGAAAAGTGATGGCAGATAATATCTTTTTATCCCCCCAAATTCTTGTTTTTCTCTTCAATTTCACTGTTCCCCATCTCGCTTCTACGTTTAAAATAACTGCTTCTATTTCTTCTCGTGTCCTTCCGCTTATTTTATTCAAATTGCTTTTTAGAAATTGGTAAAGCTTTTCATCTTTGTTCCCGAGACTTGCCTTACACGACAGCTCCCTTGCAAAAAGCATATAGCGCATGCTGCTATTTCCACAAAGATCAAGTGCCTTATGGGTGTAATAAAGCGCTTTGTTATAGTCACCTTTCCACGTATGTACAAAAGAAAGCGCAGTGTACCTTATATTATCTGACAAATTGGAATTGATGACTTTAATTATTAAAGGTTTTGCAAATGCACCATATCTGAATACAGGCATGAACAATTCGGGCAGTTTCTTCACTTTTCCAACCCCTTGTTTCAGTTATAACGGAAAAATGCGAATGTAACGATTTCAAGCAATTTTAGGCTCTGAAACTTACTACAGAAGCGAATTACAGAATTTAAAAATTTGAAAAATCACATAGAATGTATTATTCTGCAAATAAGGGGGGAAATAATGAAAAAATCCATAAAGATTTTGCTGATATTAATAATGTTGTTCTTAACAGTAACAATAGCGTTTGCTGATGAAACAGATGCAAATGCTAACACAGAAAACACAAATCCTGTGATAACCCAGCATGCCGACAACTGACTCATTCTCATTCTATCACAACCGGCCATGGACAAAACTCGCAGAATTGCACAAAAAGGCTAAAGTGAAATAGGCTGTAACAAGAAAACAGCTAAAGTGGGGCAGTGCGGGAAACATATACAAAAGTTCTTTGATTTCCAAACTTGAAAATCTCAGCAGCCCACCGCTCACACATGGATACAATACTACAAAAACTGAGTGAAAGCACTGTCGAAAGATTGAAAACGGTGTCACCAAGCTGCGTTATAAAGAAGTTGCTAAAGCTTGAGCTGTGAGGAGATATCGAGAGCAGAAATATTGGCAAAGAGGCAATTAACTCCCGTGAGGGGGTACTAGAAAGTTAACGTGAAGGGAGGTGTAAGATTATGAAAAAAGTACTAATACCTGTTGAAACGGACGTAACCACAAGCTCTGGATGCAGGGGGTATGCAATCTGCGGAAGTTGTAAAGATGGTAAACTCACCCCGTAAGTTCTAGCGTAAATCATTCTCTCCCGCCACATTGTTTATGCAATGTGGCGGGTTTTTGAATTCATATACTAAATTCAAAAGTTTAAATAAAAGACAAATCTTAGTTTTTGACTCATCAAATATAAAGAGGAGGATGGAAAAATGGGAAATTACCACTTCATAGTTAATAATCTACCAACTATAAAAAGAGAATTTTATCTTTTTTCAACTACCAGCAATGAAACTATACTATGGCACAAGCCCACGTTATCTATATACACTTTAGACGAAACAAACACAAAATTCTTCAAGCTACTTCTAAAAAATAACACGGAGGAAATAAACGAAATCCTAACTGTGCTTCCTAATTCCGAAAATACTATTAACCAATTAAAGCAGCTTCTTTCAATAAAAACAGTAACTAAAAACCATGTGGAAAGATTGGCTCTTTTAGTATCACAAGAGTGCCCTCTCAAATGTGTTTATTGCTACGCAAATGGTGGAACATATGGTGAAGGCGGATTAATGAATATTTCGACATTAGAAAATACATTGACAGTTTTCTATAATTTATACGGTTATATTGAAACTATTCAGCTTTTTGGTGGTGAGCCACTGTTAAATCTCAAAGCAATTAAAAAATTAATAGAGACTTTGAAAATATTGACAAACGAAAAAAAGATTTCAGCATCACCAAAAATTAGCCTTGAAACAGGATTGGGTGTTTCCCAGAAAAATGTAGAGGAGCTGGTGAAGTTAATCAAAGATAACAGTTCACTATTTGAATTTGAAATAGTTGTAAGTCTTGACGGGCCTGAAATAATTCAAAACACTTTACGACCATTTAAAGACGGAAGTCCTTCATATAACAGAGTTATTGAAAATCTTGACATCCTGAGGAATATCTACCAACCAAAGGCGATTGAAGTAACTTACACGAAAAAACATTTGGAGTTTGGATTTTCTCGTGAGGATTTAAAGAATTTTTTTGCTCAGAAACTAGGAATAACAAGTCTTATGATTGTACCCGTTATATCAAATCATCCTGACCTATTAATAGGAACTGATTTGTTTACAAATAGCGTTATCGACATTCTTAAGTTAATAGAAAAATTAAAAACATCACGTAAATTTGAAAACCAAGACGAAATTTCTAAAAGAATAAAAGTATATTTGAGTAACATATTTAATTCAAATCCAACAGAATATTTTTGTGGAGCTGGCATAACAAGTTTTGCTGTCTCAGCCCAAGGTGATATTTACCCATGCCAACTTGTTGTTGGAAAGAACAAATTTAAAATTGCCAACGTCAACGATGATTTAAGTGAAGTTTCTAAAAAATTGGAAGTCATGAAAGAAAAATATAAGGTTTTAAATTCAAAAAGTAACGATACAATGTGCAAAGAATGCTTTTTAGAATATCTCTGTGAAGGCTGTGTTTTTGAAGAGCATGTTTTAGGAAAATCTAGTGATGCAACTATTCCACACGAGTACTGCAAAATAAAAATGGAAATTGTCAAGAAAATTTTTGATGAAAAGGTTTGGGAGTGGTTATATTGAGAATTCTTACACGTGATCCTGAAGTTCACGAACTTCTAAACTACGCAAAACGGTACACAAAATATCAGAAATTGATTTTCGTGTTTGCACCAATTCTGCTCTTCGTAGGGATTTTAAGCCCATTTCTTATAAGATATCTATTTGATAATATAATAGCAAAGGCTGACTTCTCCAAACTGCCGGTATTCGTACTCTTGTTTATAGGTATCAAAGGGCTCGAAAGGTTGCTTTCTGTTGTTGTGAACTACAACATCTTTAAGTGCGGTAACCAGATAACACACGATGAGCAGGTATCGTTTCTAAAAAAAGTTTTGCGATCTCCTGTAGAAAGCCTTGCCAAAAAGAGCACAGGTGACATGATCTCAAGAGCAACTTCGGATATCCCCCAACTTTCTAGAACAATAAGTTCTGTTATCCCAATTATCGTGTTGAATATCATAGAATTGATACTTTTTGGTGGGGTATTAATTTACTTCAGCTGGCAATTGGCGCTTGTTGTATTCGCAACCATTCCTTTTTATAACTTCTCTGTGAACATTTTTAACAAGAAACTAAAAAAATTCTCCACCCTCGAACGCGAAAAAAACAGCCAGGTTATCGAGAGTTTTAGAGAGAAAATAGATGGAACCGCTACAATAAAAAATCTCGTTAAGAACGAATATTTCGCTGAAAAATTTGATGAAAAGGTGAAAGAGTGGCTTAAGGTGAGCAACAAGTATCAACTTGTCACACAGACCATAGAGGATTTTGTAACATTTATAAGAGGGATAAGTCCCGTTCTCGTTTTGAGTTTCGGTGGTTTTCTTGTGATGAAAGGGACTATCACACTCGGTACGTTGATAGGTTTCTACGATTTCATGAACTGGATATATGAACCCATAAGGGTTCTGAGTCACTTTCTCATCTCCCTAAAGAGTGCGACTCCCGTTTTCAGAAGAATTCGTGAAATTCACGAAATGGACGAGGAGAAGAGCGGAGAAAAGATATTTGAAGGTGTAAACAAGATCGAATACAAAGAAGTATGCTTTTCGTATGACAATGAGCCTGTTTTGAATGGAATTAACTTGAAAATAAACTCAAACGAGCGTGTCGCAATCGTGGGAACAAGTGGTGCAGGAAAAAGTACGTTAATTACCCTTCTTCCCAGGTACTTTGATCCAGAAAAGGGAAACGTAATGATAAACGGTGAAGATTTAAGAAGGTACGTGTTAAACAAACTTAGAAAGAAAGTGATTGTGGTACACCAAAATGATTTCCTCTTCAATATGAGTATACGAGAAAATATAGTCCTTGATGATAACTTCAGTGAAGAAGAATTTAGAGAAGCCATCAAAATTGCATGTGTGGATAAATTCATCGACAAACTTGAGAACGGATACGACACTATTGTAGGAGAGAGAGGTTCAAAGTTATCCGATGGTCAAAGGCAGCGGGTTGCAATAGCACGTGCGGTTATCAGAAATCCAAAGGTACTCGTACTTGATGAAGCTACCTCCGGTGTTGATTCACAGACAGAAGAGGAAATATTCAACAACCTGAAGAAGCTGAATATGACGATTATCATCATTTCCCACAGATTATCGACAATAAGGAAGGCAGATAGGGTGGTTGTATTGGACAAAGGAAGAGTGGTTGAAGAGGGCACACACGAGGAATTGGTGAAAAAAGGTTTGATGTACAAGAAAATCCTGGAAAGCCAACTGATGGCGTGATAATAGTAAGCAATACAATATTACAAGTTCAATTTCCTAGGAGGAGATTGCGGTGAATAAAACTCGCTATATACTCATAGGAATCCTTTTGATTGCTTCACTTTCATAATAGCCGAACAGCTTTTTACTCCCGAGCAGTTGAGAGAGGACTTAGATTTTCTTGTCTCCAAAATCGTTGCAGAGTTTTACAATCCATGGCTAAAGGTAGATGAAGATGTATTCTGGAATCTTGTGGCAGAGAAAAGGGCTCAATTAGACCACGATATGACCTGGTCGGAATTCTACATGATAGCTGCTCCGTTAATAGCCATTCTTCACGACCAGCATTCCTTTTTGCATCCTCCATCAGATGCAGTAATCAGAGTATTTCCATTTAGGTTGCACAATGTGAAAGATAAAGCGGTGGTGATCAATTCAGTCTGCGAACTGCCAGTCGGAGCCATTGTAACAAAGATCAATGGCATTCCGGTTGAGAATATTATCCAGGAACTGGAGATGTATGGAACCTATGAAACTCCAGAGAGTAGACTTAATTTTCTGGTGAATTACTTCATCCAAGCATTGCCTGAGTGGTGGGGAATCGAGGAATTTGAGATTACATATCTTTATAAAAATGAAGAAAAAGTACTGAATTTGGAAGCTACAAGTTCAAAGTATTATAGATGGATTACTCAACCAGTAAGAAAAAGAAGCCCATCATTTGAGTTGCATGGTTCTATTGGAGTTTTGAAAGTTCCGAGTTTTAATAGATCATATAAGAATGAAACAGTAAAGAAAATGGAGGAAGCGATAGATAGCGACATCACCAATCTAATTATTGATGTTAGAAGCAATTCGGGAGGTAGTACAGGAAACGTATTGAGTCTCCTGCAATATTTTGTAGATAAACCAACGAAATTGGCCAAAGGAATCGGGGCGAAATCTTATACAAGGGAAGTAGTTAAATACGCTATTTTAGATTATGGTGTGAATGTGTATCCTGCGAAGAAACAGTTTTCTGGAAAGCTGTGGATTCTAACGGATGAAGATATTTTTTCCGGTACTCTCATATTTCTTGGTTTTTTGGTAAGAGAAGGCATTGGAACGATTCTAGGAGAAAGGTCAAGCGAAACAGCGAATTTTGGGTTTAAACAACAGGAATATTTATTACCAAACACAAACTGTAGCGTAGACTTATCAAAAGCGAGGATTTTGCTTCTTGAAGAGGGAAGACATATAGAGCCGGATATTCCCATAAACCTGAGCCTTGAGGAAAAGATTAAATGGATAATAGGAGAAGCTGATCCCATGCTTGATAAAGCGCTTAAGATTGTCAAAGAGGTTCAAAAAGGGGGTTATTCCTCGTCCGAATAATCCGGGATAGATAATTAGTAGTCTTTAGTGAAAAGGAGCAAACCAATGAGAGAAGTTCTGGCTTTCTTTTATAAATACATTAACAAATGGGAAGCTTTATTATATTTTCTATTCAGCATATCCCAAAAAGTTTGCCTGATAATTATCCCCATTTTATCTAAAAAATTGATCGATACAGCAAACACACATGGTGATATAAATGAGTTAAACAGGTATGGGATTTATTTAGCTATCACGTTTCTGGCATTCATCGTATTTCTTTCCCTTAGATATTATTTCCAAAATACTATTGAGGTGAAGGTTCTCAACAAATTACGGATGGAGTTATTTAAGAAGATAAACCACATACCTTATCTTGACTTGATAGAAAGGGATTCCGGTTATTTTATACAACGGATGAATAATGATGTTGGTAGGGTACGAAGTTTAATTGTAGAGGATTTTACGACGTTTGCCATAAACATCTTCTTTATAACCGCTATATTGTTTATAATGCTCAAATTGAATTTGTTATTAACCCTTTTGCTGGTACTCTTGTTTCCTATATTTGTTCTGTTTTCCAAACTTGTCATTCCAAAAATACAGAGTTTAAGTCAAAAGATTCTAGAAAACGAAGAGATAATAAACAGTCAGGTGGAAGAGCTACTCAATAATAATTATGCTGTTAGAGCTGGAAATCATCAAAGCTTCTTCGAAACGGAATTTCTTCACACACTCGATAGCTATTACACCACACAAATAAAAGAGGTGAAGTACGAAATTCTTTATGATTTCATACTTGTGGTTGGAGTTATGAATGCAGCTCACCTTTTAATTTATTGGCTGGGAGCAAACTACGTTTTTAGCGAAAAAATAACCATCGGTACTTTGTTAGCTTTTACCCTGTATTTTTCAAGATTGTGGAGTCCTGTCGAGTATTTTATGGGTTTTCAGAAAAGGTTCAAACAAAAGACGGTCTCTTTGAATAGGATTAGATCATTTCTAAGTTTGAAAGAGGAAGATAGCGGTTCTATTGATAAATTATTAGATGATTTTGAGGAATTAACAATAAAAGATGCCTGCCTATCATTCGGAAACAAAAAGATCTTTAGCAACCTGAATCTCTCAATTAAAAAGGGAGAAAAAATAGGCGTAATCGGTGAGAACGGAGCAGGAAAATCTACACTGGCCAATGTTTTGGTGAAGTTAATACAATTGGATAGCGGAAGAATTTACTACAACCAAATCGATTATAAGAATATCGATAATAAAGTTTTGCGTAAAAAGATCGTTCTGATATCCCAGCATCCATATGTTTTTGGAAATCTTGAAAAAGATTTAATTCTTCAAAACACAACCATGCCTAACAACCTCGCAGAATTCATAAATGAAAAATTAGGCAAGAAAATATACTCGAAAGGCTCCAATCTATCTGGTGGTGAGAAGAAATTAATAAATCTTTGGCGATCGCTTAATAATGAAGGTGAAGTGTTTATTTTAGACGAACCCCTCGCTTTTGTGGACAAAGATAAAAGAGAGATCGTAATAAAACTCATAAAGGAATACCTTAAGAAAAAAACATGTATCGTAATCAGCCATGAAAAAGAAATATTGGACTTTTGCGACAAAGTATACAAGCTTGAGAATGGAAAATTACACCTGAAAAATTGAACAAGCAAACATTAGAGTTGTTTCAGCCTTACCGTGAAAAACACACTCATGTCATTACAAGCTTTGATATATAAGTGTGAAATCCAAAGTATTGAAAAAAGTTTCAGCTAATATTATATGAGGTGGAGATTGCGGTGAATAAAACTCGCTGTATACTCATAGGAGTCCTTTTACTCATCTCCACTTTCACAATAGCCGAACAGCTTTTTACTCCCGAGCAGTTGAGAGAGGACTTAGATTTTCTTGTCTCCAAAATCGTTGCAGAGTTTTACAATCCATGGCTAAAGGTAGATGAAGATGTATTCTGGAATCTTGTGGCAGAGAAAAGGGCTCAATTAGACCACGATATGACCTGGTCGGAATTCTACATGATAGCTGCTCCGTTAATAGCCATTCTTCATGATCAACATTCCATGTTATGCCCTCCTACGGATGCCGAGATCAAGGTTTTCCCCTTCAGATTGCGCAGGGTAAACGGGTATGCCGTGGTAGTTAATTCAATCTGTAAACTGCCAGTCGGAGCCATTGTGACAAAGATCAACGGTATTCCAATTGAGAATATTATTGAAGAGCTGCAAGTGTATGGATCTTCTGAAACTCTTGAAAGCAGCTTAAACTGGCGGGTTAATTACTTCATCCAGGCACTACCAGAATGGTGGGGAATCGAGGAATTCGAGATCACCTATCTTCGCAGAGATGGGAAAAAAACACTGAAGATTGAATCTGCATCTTCAAAAGACTATAAATGGGTCCCCCAACCGGTAAGAAAAAGAAGCCCATCATTTGAACTACATGGTTCTATCGGGGTATTGAAAATCCCAAGTTTTAATGGGTCATTTCGACAAGAAATAATAGACAGGATGGAAGAAGCTCTGGATAGCTACATTACTGATCTGATTATAGACGTTAGAAGCAATCCGGGAGGTGATCTAGAGCCTGTGATAAGCCTGATGGAATATCTTGTAGATAAACCAACTGAGTTAACCATAGGAATCGGATCAAAATCCCACACCAGGGAGGGAACCAAATACATTGTTTCAAAGTACAACATATACATCTATCCAGCTGAAAAGCATTTTTCTGGAAGAGTGTGGATTTTGACAGATGAGAATGTTTTCTCTGCAAGTCTCAGATTCCTTAGTTATACATTGAAAGCTGATATCGGAACGATTCTTGGGGAACGGTCCAGTGAAACAGCTAACTTCGGTTCGAATCGAAAAGGATACTTACTACCAAACACAAAATGCATCGCAAATCTGTCAAAAGCGAGGATTTTGCTTCTTGAAGAGGGGAGACATATAGAGCCAGATATTCCCATAAACCTGAGCCTTGAGGAAAAGATTTCATGGATAATTGGTGAAGCTGATCCTATGCTTGATAAAGCCCTTAAGATTGTCAAAGAGGCTCAAAAAGGGGGTTATTCCTCGTCCGAATAATCCGGGATTATCTTCGGGAAAAGTAAATAAGAAAGAAAAATTCACCGTAGCAGTAGTGATAATCGGTGTTCTTAATTTGTTATTTTATGTTGTATATGGGGAGGAAAGTAAGCTATGGAGATGATACAACTAAAAGGCGTGAGTAAGACTTATAAAAACGGTGTAGAAGCTTTGAAGAGGGTAAATCTTTCAATTGAAAGTGGTGAGGTTGTAGGGCTCGTTGGACCAAACGGCGCGGGTAAGACAACACTGGCGAAGACGGTGTTGGGCCTTTTGAAGCCCACAGAAGGAACGGTAAAAATTCTGGGCAAAAATATCGATAAAATGACGAAAGAAGATAGGAAACAAATAGGATTCGTTATGGATGTTCCGGGTTTGTATGATGATTTAACTGTTAAAGAAAACTTGGAATTCTGGGCAGAATTGTATCGAGTTTCTGATGGTCGCTGCAAGGAGTTGCTTCAGCAGTGGGGATTGTGGGAAAAAAGAAATAGCTTAACCAAAGAACTCTCTGCGGGTATGAAACAGAAACTTGCAATATCGTGTGCATTTGTACATGATCCTTCAATTATCGTTATGGACGAGCCGACATCCAATCTCGATCCGGTTGCAAGGAAAAACATGGTGGAGTTTCTGAAAAGCTTTCGCAACAAAACAAAGCGCTTTTGATCACTTCTCACGATTTATTCGATATAGAGAGGATATGTACCAGAATAGTTCTTATGAGGAAAGGGCAGATAGTTGTGGAAGGAAACATGGAAGAGTTGAAAAAAGCACTGGGAGTTGGCACACAGGTGAAAATCAAGGTGAGTGGCAAGGTTCCTCCAGAGATTGTGGACGAGTTTTCAGGTGATTGTGAAGTACGCATAAGTAAAGAAAATGAACTTATGGTTTCTGGAGATGAAACGTACACGAAACTGGTGGTGAGATACCTTGTGAACAAGGGTATCGATGTGGAGAGGGTTGAAGAAGAGAAGGTAACGCTTGAGGATATATACACATCCATCGTTAAGGAGGATGAGGAAATATGATGGCGCTGATTAAGAAAGAAATTCGTATATTCATGCGTAAAAGATATCAGTTTTTCTTGTTATTTGCAGTAGTTACGGTATTTGCGGTGGCGCTCAATTCCAAAAATTTGTATGAATTTGATCCTTATGTCGCCACTTCTTTGATAGGAGCGCTTTTTGTGTCCTATGGATTTGGCTGGATTGCTTTTCTGGAAGAGCAAAAAAACAAGAACATTTCATACCTTTTGGCATCGCCCCTGAGTATGAGAGAAATCTTTTTGGGTAAGATATTAGCCGTGTATTTTATCAGCGTTGCATTGACAATATGGGGTTTACTTGCAGGCTTTATAACAAGTACTTTTTCTGGTGGGGGCTCTGTTCCTACTCTTGAAGCAATTATTATAAGCTTGATAGCTCTTCCGATCTGGTCTGGAGTGCTTAGCGGACTTTTAGGAATAGGACTTCTTGTATTTGGGAATCCGCTTATAATCAGAATGGCTCTATTTTTGCTGATATATTTTGTTGCCCTTAATAAACAGGTGTGGATAAAAGTTTCGCAGATGGGCCTAATAAACTATATAGCGGTTTTTACAGGATTATTTCTTGTGTTTGGAATAGTGTACATAGTGGGGTTCTTCAGCAAAGAGCTGATACAGCAGTGAGGTTGAATGAAAAAGCTGCAAGGAGTTCGCACCCCTGACATTATCGGGCTTTTCCTCCGAAAAACGGGTACGGTCCACTGCGGTACAGTCCCCGTTTTCGGAGCGCACCCGTGCGTAGTGTGCTTACCCTAATTTTCACACTTTCATCATAGAGAATAAATCTTAAAAAACTAAAATAGTTAGGAATCCTAACGATATGGTGATGTCAATGAAGTATAGCCTGCTAAGAAGTTATCTTTCTCACGAAGAAGCTGCTGAAATAAGAAAAAAATTAATTGTTATTGCTCTTCCAGCGATGGGTGAGAACATCCTCCAGATGCTTCTCGGTATTGCGGATACCGCATTTCTTGGGCATTATGATTGGCGGGTTATGAGCGGCGTTGGGGTAGCGAACCAGATGGTTTTTATACTTCAGGTGATTCTTATAGCAGTATCTACCGGGACAATGGTTTATATTTCAAATGGGCTTGGCGCGAAAAATCAAAGGCTTGTAAATAGAGTAAGCTGGCATTCGATTTATCTTGCAGCGGCTGTTGGAATAGCGATGACTCTTTTGGCTTTTTTCTCTGATAGTTTTATAGAGTGGTTTTTCCCGAAGGCTGAACCCATTGTTCAGCAAGCCGCACAGGATTATTTAGCCATTATCCTTCTTGGTGCGACAGGGTTCAGCTTTATGATCGTTCTTGGATCCGTTCTGAGAGGGGCAGGAGATACCAAATCCCCGATGATAACCGTGGCAATATCCAATGCGATAAACATTTTTCTCGATTATGCACTCATTTTTGGAAGGTTCGGATTCCCCGAATTGGGAGCAAGAGGTGCAGCGACAGCTACAATTATTTCAAGGTTTGTTGGTGCAACTATTTTGCTTTATCTTCTTTTCAGGAATAAGAGAATAGCAATGGGACCAAAACCGTGCAGATTTTCTTCGAGAGTAACGAGAAATATATTTTCAGTTGGTCTGCCAACGGCTTTTGATAATCTATCTTTTTCGGTGGGAATTATGGTTTTTGCTAATATACTGCTTTTAGCTGGTGCCAGGGTGTATGCGGCGCATAGAATAGGTATAAACGTTGAGTCGATTTCCTTCATGCCTGCCTGGGGGTTGGGTGTTTCCATTACGGCTCTTGTCGGTATGTATAATGGAGCAGGACAGATAAACAAGGTTATCGGGACCTTGCGACAGGGCTGGATTATCTCAATGTGTTTTTCCTCTATTATCGGCATTTTGATCTTTCTGTTTCCGCGTGCTTTTATAATGATCTTCACAAACGACGCTGAGATAATTCAGATGGCGAGCCTGCCAGTCAGGATAATCGGGTTGTTTCAAATCATCCTCGGGACAGATTTTGCTTTTACCGGTGCGCTGCGCGGGCTGGGAGATACACGGTTTCCTATGATTGCCTCTATGATCGCTATGTGGCTTGTCAGGATACCTGTGGGTTTTGTTCTGGTAAAATATTTCGGTATGGGACTTATGGGGGCATGGATAGGTATGATGATTGATATGATCCTCAGAATGTCCCTTAAAGTATTCAGATTACTTTCAGGTAACTGGGAAAAAACTGCCGATAAGGTTCGTAAAAAAGCCGGTGCATAAAGGCATAACGGTGCGAAAATAGGGAGTCAGCAGCTTTTTCGTGAGTAGGGATCGATACTCATGGTGTTGATGGTGGGCTAAGCAAGGATTTTCTTCCAGGAAAACTCTTTGCATTACATAATGCTTTCCATATGGAAAGCATTACCAATCTCGATGTTCTTCCGGAAAGCTTTCTCCTGATTATTGTTCCATTGCTTTTCAGCGATGGTTCAGGTTTCCTGCATGTATTTTTGCTATTGTGGAGGAATAGTATCAGAGGAGACAACAATAAATATATCAGTGAAAAAAGCGTTGTATAATGTAAGAGCAGATTGAAACTAATAAATCAGGAGAGGTATTAAAATGAGAATAGCGATGTTTACCGATACGTATGAACCTCAAGTAAATGGCGTTGTCACGATGGTCAAGCAGTTGAAGGAACATCTTGCGCTTCTTGGTCACGAGGTCTTTATCTTTACTGGAGCGCATCCGAAATCCCATTTTGAAGAGAACGTCTTCAGATTTAGGTCCTTTCCATTTCCATGGGAGAGACAGCATAGGGTTGTAATTCCAACTGTATATTTTGATGTTGAAAAAACCTTAGAAAAATTGCAGATTGATTTGATTCATAGCCATACAATGCTCGTTATGGGGTACATCGGGAATATAATAGCTGAGAGGAAATCAATTCCCTCTGTAACGACTTACCACACCATTATGGAGGATTATGTCCATTATATTCCCTTTTTTAACAGCGTTTTGAGAGAATTTGTTATAGATCTTTCAAGGCGTTTTTGCAATAAAAATAAAGCGGTCATTGTACCGTCGCGTAAGGTGGAAAAATTGCTCAGGGATTACGGTGTTTCTACCGATATAGAGGTTATTCCAAATGGAATAGATTTAACTCCTTTTGAAAATAAAATATCTGAAGAAAAAATCCAAGAGTTCAGAGAGCGTTTCAATATTCCTTCAAATGCTAAAGTGCTGATTTTTGTGGGAAGGCTTGGAAAAGAAAAAAGTGTGGATGCCATTGTGGAGAATTTTTCAAGGATTGTGAAGAAATATCCCGATACGTTCCTATTGATCGTTGGTGATGGTCCCGAGAAAAAGAACTTGAAAACGCAGGTAAAGGAACTGGGATTGAAGAACAGGGTTATTTTTACCGGTTATTTGAAATGGCCGGATGAAGTGGTACTGGCTTACAATAGCAGTGATATTTTTGTCATTGCTTCCCATACCGAAACCTTCGGAGTCGTTCTTGTAGAGGCAATGGCATGTGGATTACCGGTTGTGGCTTATGCGGACGACGCTTTTCGTGACATTGTGAAAAACGGAATAAATGGGTTCTTAATTGGATCAAAAGATCGGCTTCACGAAGGAATAGAAAGTCTTTTATCATCAGACGAACTCATGAAAAACATGTCTGTAGCTTCCATCGAAATTGCGGGATCCTTTACCATGGAGAAGCATGTAAAAAAGACAATAGCTCTATATGAAACTGTGTTGAACTCAAGAGATTAGGATTTATGGCTGTGTGTTTCAATGACAGTCAGGAACCCTCCGAACAGTATGTTCATGTAATAGGTAAAGAAACGCCATAAGAGCATAACTGCAGCGGTTTTAGCTCCAAAGAGCGGGGTGAAAAAAAGCATAAAGCCTCCTTCAGAGGCACCACTTGCTCCCGGAGTTGGTACCATTGAAGCTATCAAAAATAGAACCAACTGAACGGAGATCAACTGGAAGTAGTCGACGGTTATACCAAGGGAGCGTGATGCAAAGTATGGAATAGAGATTACCGCCATCATTTGTAAAAAAGACAGAGTTAACGATAGAAGGAAAGTTTTCGGGGTTTCAAAAGACTTTTTCATGCTTTTGTTAAAACGACTTACCTCAAAAAGTATCTTTTCGATTTTTTCTTCAGGATTTTTTATAACCCTGAATCTAGCCAACAGAAAAATAAAGAATCTCACAATTTTCTCAGTAGTACGGGCGCTGATTGAAAACATTATTATGAAGAACAAGACACCTGAGTTCAGGATGAACCCAAATATAGCAAGAAGCGCTAAGTTAGATATTTCCTTAGAGACAAAAGAATAAGCTGAGAAAACCCCAACTACGCCGAAGACCGTAATGACGATCTGATAAGCCACAAAACGCGCCATCAACATAGCGGAAGCTTTGCCGGCGCTTAGCCTTTTTTTTGCCATGAAGGCTATTTGAGCTGGCTGACCACCGGTGTAGAAAGGGGTTATTGCAGAGAAAAAGGCTCCTATTATTGTAAGTTTCAGAAGGTAAATAAATTTTGCATGAAGGCCGGAGAGTTTGGAGAAGATCTTGACCGTCAATGCTTCCAGTACCCAGGCTGTGGCTGCAACGACAAAGGTGATGAATACCCAGAATGGTGAAGCCTGGATAATATAGGCAAACGCGGTTTTAAAATCTGAAAAATGCGAGATTATAACAAGTGTGATAATAGTTATCAAGACTACGATCAACAAGTTCCGAAGAGTTTTGCTCACAGTCCACCTCCAAGAAGTTCTTCGTATATTTTTTTCAACTTTGCACCAACTTTTTCTAGACTGCGTTCTTCTGCGGTTTTTCTACCATTTTTACCGAGTTTTTTTGCGAAAGAAGGGTTTTCGATGAGTTTTCGTATTGCGTCAACAAATTCAGGGACGCTACGTCCTTTCAGGCAATTTTTGCCGGAGTGCATCCACTCTCTGTATACCGGTATATCCCTGATTAACACCGCGCATTCTGTTGATAGCGCCTCAAGTACGGCAATGCCCTCGTTTTCTTCATAACTCGGGAAAAAGAAAACATCTGCTGCCGAAAGTGCCCCTAACAATATTTCAGAAGGAACATATCCCGGGAAAAGGACGTTTTTTGGGGGGTGTTTTAAGATATTTCGCACTTCACGGGGTTGGAGAGCCGAGAACTTTGCGCCGAACCAGACAAATGTATATTCTGGCAATTGTTTGGCTACGGATATAAATTCGTGAATTCCTTTCCTTTTAAGGGGAAGCCCAACGTTCAATATTACAGGTGGTTTAATAGAAAAAGTCTCGAGAAATTTGTGCGAAAGCTTTTCGTTTTTTCTGAATTTCTCGATATCAACACCGTTTGAAACCACCGAACCAGGGGTTTTAACAGCGTAGTTTCTGACTGTTTCCTGGGTATATTTCGATGGAAAAATCAGATAATCAGCCGCTCCGTATCTTTTTTTTAGGAGTCTTTTGATTGTTGGTGCCGCAAGATTGCTGAATAAGAAGCTGTTTCGGAAGTCTTCATAGGTTGTATGGGTATGGTAAATTACCGGTATCCCTCTTCGTTTTGAAGTCTTTAATAACCTCCAGGCACCCGGTCCAATTGTGTTTATATGAACAATATCAAAGGATTCTTTTGGATTCAAGGTGAAGTTTACTCCAGCACGCTTGAGCGCTTCCATCTGGTGCTTTAAAGCTACTCCGACCCCGGATTTTTGAAAGAGCTTTTGATTCTCTGAGTACAATAGTACTTTCATAAATAAGGAATTTCCTCCTTTTTAGCGACAAATTGAGCTCTCCTGAAAAACTGAATCAAGATTGATTGACACACAAACAACTCTATTATATAATCGATGTGTCTTTGGGAGGTCGTCTAATGGTAGGACAGCGGACTCTGGATCCGCCGGTGGAGGTTCGAGTCCTCCCCTCCCAGCCATTATGAGGGTCTTGATGACCCTCTTTTTTTATTACGGGGTTAATGACTCTTAGCCAGCGAAATTCCTATAATTTCTATGACACCGTTTGACTTGAGAATTTTAGCACATTCTGAAACGGTTGCTCCAGTAGTGATAACATCGTCAAACAGAATAACTCTTTCTGGAAGCTTCAATGTTGAGTTAACGAGCTGGAATTTCCCTTTCACCGAAATTACCCTATCATTTCCCGACAATCTTGATTGTGGCATTGGGCGCCTTAGTGCCGTTAGGGCATTTAAAACGGTGATGTCGAGCTTTCTGTTTAATTTTTTTAGTATTAGAGCGTTGGTATCAAAACCGCGTTTTCTTAGCGCTGAAAACGTTGTAGGAACGGGGATAATTGTACCATCTATGTTGAATTTGAAAATCATTTTGAAAAGCATCTCAGCGAATTGCTCGGCTAAACGAAACCTTCCCTGAAATTTGTAGGCTTTTATAAGGTCATTCATGGGAGGTTCGTACCACCAAAAAGCATAGGTTTTATTGATGTAAGAAATGGAAAAATTTTCCAGAAGGGGGCCTTTAATCTGGTTTTCACAGTGTTCGCACAAGAAATTCCGAACAGGAATTCTTGCACCACAAGAGGTGCAGCTGTTTGGAAAAAATCTTTCGAGAAAGTTCAGAACCATTTTGTTCTCCTCAATTTCCTTAATTCTGATATGACTCTTGAACCATCAATAACGTTTATTTTTACATCGGGTGATAACGAACGCAAAAGTTTCCTTGAGTAGATTTTGTTTCCATCCACGATTCTGTTGTCAAGAACCACGAGAACACCTCTGTCATTTCGAGTTCTTATCAACCGTCCAATACCCTGACGGAATGCTGTAATCATCTTGGGATAATAGTATTTATTTAATCCTTCAACGTAATTTTTCGTTCCGTAATGCTTTATTCTGGCATTTATCAAAGGATCATCGGGACGTTCAAAAGGAAGTTTGAAGATAATCAACAGTTTTAAGTGTTCACCCGGAAGATCTATCCCTTCCCAGAAACTTCTTACACCGAATATAACGGAATTTTCCGAATTTACATGTTCATTGACAATAGCAGTTGGACTGTTATTGGGCTCCTGAATTTGCAGTCGAATATCAAGGAGTTCCTCTGAAATCTTCGAAATGACATAGTACATGTCTTTGTAAGAAGTAAAAAGAACCATTGCGCTGCCCTTGACTATTTTGAGCATTTCGGATATTAGATTGGCACCCTGGTTTAGATATTCTCTGTTGTTAGGCTGGTACTTCGCCATGTCCTTCACGATATAGAACTTGAGTTGTTCTTGAAAATCGAAAGAACTTCCGAGTTTTATTGCATGAAAAGATTCATTCAATCCCAGTATTCTTCTGGCGTAGTTGAATCCATCGCTTCTTCCACTGTATACCCACAATGTAGCTGATATGAAAACTTTTACAGGTACATCAGGGAAAATGGCTGCCATGAGCTGATCATTTTTAATTGGTGCGGATGTTATGATCAGATGGTTTCCATTGTTGGTTACGGTTCTTCTGACATAAACGACCCTTCCATCCTCTTCCCTCGATAAACCTAAAAGTTGTCTGATTAAACCGTCAAGCTCTGAAGTTACTGATTTCAACTCCATATTCAATTTTTCAAGAACAGGTGTTTCCTCTTCTTCGGCAACCTCTTCCACCATTCTCAATAATTGAATTAACACAGCCCTGAATCTCTGGATAATGGTATAAAGTTCACCAATATCCTTTTTCAACGCTTCCAGTTCCTCGTTATCAATAGAGTGTTTTTCATCAGTGGAACAATTGTTGTAAGAAACCACGATTGTTTTGAGGATCTTTTCTATTTCCGCAGTGAACTTTCTCAGACGTCCCCATAATTCTTCAAGAAAGGAACGTTCAAAATGATTTCTAATGCTTCTTAACGCATCTTTTGAGCAGTTTATAGCCTTTCTAATGGTACTTACTGCTTCGTGGGGGACGAGATTAAAACTCATGGCTTCGGTGAGTGACATTTCCAATTCGTGGGCTTCGTCTACGATCAACACCTTGAATTTTGGAAGAAGCATGCCAATAGGTTCATCTTCGCCTTCGCGGCTATCTTCAAGACGTATATGAGCCTCGCTGAAGAGAAGAGAGTGGTTTGTAATCACTATATCGGCATTTTGAGCGTTGTCTCTGGAATTGTAGTAAGGACATCTATTGAAAAAAGGACAAAGCTTTCTGAGGCATTCAAATCTTGTTGCTGTGAACCTGTTTCTGTTCTCTTCTTTAAGGTGCAGTTCGTCTAAATCGCCGCTTCCGGTTTTTATTGACCACAATAAAACTCCAAAGAGCTCTGTACGGTTTTTTGATTTTCCTGATCCGACGGCGTACTCGAGTTCTTCGAAATATTTTTTGAGACAAAAATAACGTTCTCGTCCCTTCAGAGTCCAGACTCTAAGCTCTTCGAGATTGGGAAGTTTTTTGACTATTGCAACATCCTTTCTGGCAAGTTGATCCTGAAGCATTCTTGTTCTTGTGGATACAACTATTTGTTCGCCTTTGGAAATAGAATAATAAGCAGATGGTATTAGATAAGCGAGGGATTTACCTGTACCTGTTCCAGCTTCTATCATTATTCCCTGTTTTCCTTCTATGGATTCCGCTATTTCCAGCGCTGTCATGAATTGCTCCTGTCTGTATTCATAGCCTTCAAGGATGTCTTCAAGAAGTCCGCCCTCGCTGAAAACCATTCGCACAGTTTTGATGAGGTCTATGTCAGCACCTTTGTGATCGACGGATTTTAATTTCGTGAGGTTAGAACAAACTTCATCCTCCCACCTGGAATCTTTCGTTCCGCTCGAAAGACCCATCTGCAGGAATTTTCCAAGTCCGTCATTTTTTTCAAAAAAATGTGGAAGGATATCGGTAAGTGAGGCAGGAAAACTGCTAAGTAATTGAAGATATTCGTTGATATGTTTATCGGATTCCTTACCTGTAGGATAAACTAAAAACCTCTTCAAAAAGTTTTCGTCGATAACTTCGGGATAATTTGACAACAATTTGTAGGTTTCATCATTCAAAGGAAATAAGCACACAGGGTGCTTCCCCAAAAACTCTTTAAGTTCTTTGAAATTGACAGAAAAGCTTTTTTCGCTCCCGCTAAGAGGAGTCAAAGAGACTCTCTGTTTCCTTCTATAATTGAAAACTCTGCAAAGGTAAATCATAGTTTGCTTCAGAAAATCACCCCAAAAATAAAGACCGGGATTTTACCCGGTCTCTGGTGCCGAGGGCGGGACTTGAACCCGCACGGACTACGTGTCCACATGGCCCTCAACCATGCGTGTCTGCCAATTCCACCACCTCGGCACACGCAAAATCATTATAACGCGACCGGGTCTCTTTGTCAACAGGATTATTCTGCAAAATCATTGCCAAAGAGAAGCCAACAAAGGATCTTAGATGATCATCTGATATCCTTCTTTTGCAAGGAGATCTCTGATCGTAGCGGCATCGATCAAAGCATCTTCAAATTCAATCTCGATGATAGCAAACCTGCTTTCTGGATTCACGCGGATAATTCCGGAAACACCTTTGAGTACCGCTTTGATTTTTTCTTCATCTTCCTGTGTTTCAAGATTTTTTATGTGGTACATTTTCAAAGCCCTTGCCATTTTTCAACCTCCTAGTTTTATTCCTTCTTCTATCAATCTGCCAGATTTCGCTTGCCAGACAGTTATCACTTTTTTCCCGGGAAACTGAATTTTGGAAATTTTAACAGCACCCTTTTTACAGGCAACTACCATAGAATCCTTGCTGATCGAGATTATTTGCCCTGGCTCGGCATCAACGCAGCAATTATCACAAATCCCCGCACCGAAGAGCTTAACTCTGAGCTCTCCGAGTCTGGTGGTAACCCCGGGTTCAGGATCATAGGCGCGTATCTTGTTAAAAACTCGTTCTCCGTTGTCAAATTCTATCAGAATGGTATCCTCTTTAGTTATCTTTGGTGCGTAGGTTGCCTGGGAATGATCCTGGGGAGTAAGTTTAATCTCGCCAGCAGAGATTTTTTTAAGAAATTCTATAAGCAGTTTTTTGCCAAGATTGCATAGCTTTTTCTTCAGCGTTCCGAAGTTATCATCAGAAGAAATCTCAATTCTTTCTTGCAGCGCTATCGGGCCACTATCCATACCCTCATCTATCTTGAATATAGTTATTCCTGTTTCTTTCTCGCCATTCTCTAAAGCACGTTGTATCGGTGCTGCTCCTCTGTACTTAGGCAGCAATGAAGCATGAACGTTGTAACATCCGAGAGGTGGTAGCTCGAAAACTTGTTGTTTGAGTAACTTTCCGTAAGCAACGGTGATGATAATATCCGGCTTGAGCTCTTTTAGGGCTTCGAATCCCTCGCCTTTGTTTACGGATTTTGGCTGGAATACCGGTATCCCATATTCCCTGGCCACCTGTTTAACCGGTGTAGGAATGAGTTTTTTTCCTCTACCTTTCGGTTTATCTGGTTGCGAGAAGACACCAACAACATTGTATTTTTTTTCAACAAGTTTTCTTAGATGTTCCGCTGCAAAATCAGGTGTTCCCATAAAAACTATTTTCATTTTAGAATTTTCCCCTTCATTATCTCCCTCAGTTTTGGCCTTATCATCATTTTCTTTGCGGGAGATAGATAATCTATGAAAAGAATGCCATTCAGGTGATCGTACTCATGCTGAACAATTCTACCAGCGTAACCTTCAAATAGCTCTTCGTGAACGTTACCGTCAACATCCTGGTATCTCATCTTAACCCATTCAGGCCTTTCAACGTCAGCGTAAACCCCCGGGATGCTAAGGCATCCCTCTTCCATTATGACGAGTTCTTTTGATTTTTCGAGTATCTCCGGATTGATTATTACTTTAGGGCCTGAACCGTCGTCGAAAACAAACATGCGCTTTAAAACAGCAACTTGCGGCGCGGCCAAACCAACGCCATCTTCTTTGTACATAATGCTTGTGAGCTCTTTGACGAAAGTTTTTAAATTATCGTCAAACTTTTTTATCGCCTCGGATTTTTCTCTCAATACGGGATTTCCGATATAGACAATATGCATTCAATTGCCTCCTTCCAATTCCTCCTTTAGCTTGGGCATATAGTTTTGATTGGTCATGAAAGCATATATGGGAGTTATTGAAACATAGTTTCTCCGAACAGCGGCGTAATCAGAGTCCTCACCTGGATCATCCTCTATTATTTCTCCGAACATCCAGTAATAATTGTTTCCATAAGGGTCTTTCCTTTTCTCAAAATAGTCACGATAACGCCTTCTGCTCTGACGGGTGACTTTCCAACCCTTCAATTCTGCTCTGTCAACCGAAGGGACGTTGATATTCAGTGCTGTGAATTCCGGCATCTTTGTTACATCGTATGTATCAAGAAACTCCAGAAGAAATTCAGCTGCTGTTTCGTACTTTGGATTGTTCCAATCAGCGGCTGATATAGCGATAGAAGGTTTTTCCATAACAGCACCTTCAAGCGCTCCTGAAACCGTCCCTGAATACAGTATATCTGTTCCCAGGTTCGGTCCCTTGTTTATTCCGCTTACAACCAGCTCTATTTCAAAATCTGCAATAGCCAGGATTCCAAGTTTTACACAGTCGGCAGGTGTTCCGTTTATGGCGTAGCCAACCGTTTTTTCTCCAACCTTGACTTCTTTTGCCCACAAAGGCGTTCTGATGGTAATAGCATGTCCGGTAGCACTTCTTTCAACATCAGGAGCAACAACAAGAACACTATGCTTTTCTGCTAGTTTTTGTGCGAGAATATTTATACCTGGAGCCATTATTCCATCATCATTCGTTACCAGTATATTCATGATCTTCCTCCTTTCCCTTTGTATTAATTTTACATCATGAAGTTTAATTTATCGTTTCCTGTAAAGGGTATTATTACCGATAAGGAGTGATGAAGGTGTTAAGTTACTCGGTATATCTAATAAAAAACTATCCGGAGTTAGAGGGTTTATTGACGGAAGCGAAACGTTTCTTTGAGGGTGTTGATAGTCCTGCACATGATTGGAGTCATATCGAACGTGTAGGGAAACTCACGATACAGATTCTGGAAAACGAAGAAGTGAAGCATCGTCGCGCTCTGCATATCTCTGTCTTGCTTCATGATATAAAAAGGAAAGACGAAGTATTAACGGGGCTTGATCATGCCAAAGAAGGCGCTAAACTTGCAGGAAAGCTGCTGGCAAAACACGGATTCGATGAGAAAACGATAGAAATAGTGGTTGACAGCATACGTTCGCATAGATATTCATTACGAAAAACACCCAAATATCCTGAAGGAAAGATCCTACAGGACGCTGATAGACTCGATGCGATAGGAGCGATAGCTATCGCGCGGGTATTTGCTCACAAAGGTGAAAAAAGGGTTTTCTATGATCCAAAAATAAAACCTTCAAAAAACTATAACGGCAAATCCTCGACATATCTGAACCATTTTTTTGAAAAGATTCTGAAGATAGATCCTGATTCCTTCTGGACTGAAACTGCCAGGAAACTTGCTGAAAGGCGCCATGAATTCACTCTGGAGTATGTAAAGAAATTTCTCCGGGAATGGTACGGACTCGAATAAAAAGGTTCTTCTTGACACCCCTGGTGATGGGTGCTAAAATCGTGATAGTTACCGGGGTGCGTAGCTCAGCGGGAGAGCGCTTCCTTCACACGGAAGAGGTCACAGGTTCGATCCCTGTCGCACCCACCAGAAACCCCTGAAGGGGTTTTTTCTTATCACAATGGCTTTCACAGAAACTTCTCCAAGAAAAGTTACTTGTATTGTTAAACCGCATCTCCTCATTTCCTCTCTTAGGTTAGCTTTGTTTTTATACCCAATGGTGCTAAACTTTTTAATAGCAGTGTATTTGCTATGCTTCCTTTCAAAAAATTTTTTGGTTGATGTTGTACGCCCGCAAGTATCTGTGAAAAAATTCACATAATCGTTCTGATCAAGTTACCTTATCTTCGCAGGAATTACATAATAGTAGTGGTAAAATATAAGTGAAAAAATTCACAAGCAGGAGGTGAAATTATGTGGGAAAGCAAAATGGACATTTACAACGTTTTTGAACTCAGAGGAAGAACATTGTGCTACTTTGGCGTTGGCGCCATAAAAAAGATAAAAGACATTGCTGAAGCCCTCAAAAAGCAAGGAATAAATAAGGTTATTGTGGTTACCGATGAAGTTGCTTACAAAGTTACCGGTGCCTGGGATGTTATAGAACCTGCCCTTAAAGAGGTCGGAATCGATAGTATAATGTACACGGGCGTAACACCCAATCCAACGGTAGAACAGATTGACGAAGCCACAGCAATGGGAAAAGAATTCGGGGCTCAGGCCGTCATCGGAATAGGTGGAGGAAGTCCCATCGATTCAGCAAAGAGCGTAGCAATACTCCTGGAATACACTGACAAAACTGCCAGCGAACTGTACGAACAGAAATTTATTCCGGAAAAAGCCAAACCAATCATCGCTGTAAACACCACTCATGGAACTGGTACCGAAGTTGACAGGTTTGCTGTTGCTTCTATCCTTGACAAAGAATATAAACCCGCTCTTGCATACGATTGTATTTACCCGACCTACGCTATTGATGACCCCGCTCTTATGAAAACGCTACCTCCAAACCAGACAAAATTCACATCGATTGACGCTATTAACCACGTAACAGAAGCTGCAACCACTATCGTTGCCAGCCCGTATTCAATACTTCTCGCCAAGGAAACAATCAGACTCATTACAAGATACCTACCTCAGGCTCTTTCACACCCAGAAGATCTTGTAGCAAGATATTACCTGCTCTACGCTTCAGCCATAGCCGGTATATCCTTCGACAACGGTTTGCTCCATTTCACACATGCACTTGAACACCCACTAAGTGCTATAAAACCTGAACTTCCACACGGTCTTGGTCTCGCGATGCTCCTCCCGGCGGTTGTTAAACACATATATCCGGCTGTTCCTGAAGTGTTGGCTGACATTTATGAACCAATTGTTCCCGGTCTAAAGGGTGTTCCGGGCGAGGCAGAAAAGATCGCTGCTGGTATTGAAAAATGGTTGTTCAGCCTTGGTATCACAGAAAAACTCGAAGATATGGGCTTTACAAAAGACGATATTCCAAAACTCGTTGAACTTGCAACAACACCTTCCCTTGATCTCTTACTGAGCCTTGCTCCTATTAAGGCAACAAAAGAGGTTATTGCTAAGATCTACGAAGATTCTCTGAAACCATTGAGCTAAAATAGAAAGTAAAAGAAAAGGCTGGTTTTCACCAGCCTTTTCTTTTTTGTTTGTTATTATTTTTGAGAGTCTATTAATTTCAATAAAGCTTTAGCTGCCTGTAATGGACCTTCTTGCTCAAATCCATTTATCCCAAGCTGTGTTCTCAGTTCTCCAATTTTTACCCCGGCATTTGCCATAGCTTCCATATATCTTTGGGCTATTTTCTGATGCTCATTCTTGCGTTGAACAGCTCCGAACGGATTAGCAAAGTAGCTATAGGTGAGGCCTTTTTCGGCGGTTGTTCCTTTAGCCATCCTTGCACCTTTCGAAAAGACTTCAAGTGCTTCTTCAACATCATCAAAGAACTTTATTTCTTCGCCTTCATCGCACTTTTCATAATTGTTTGCGTAGAAGAAATAATCAATTTTCGTTGGCCTTACAATTTCCGCATAGTTGGAGTACGGAACAATTACTCTGGCATTCGTCTCGTTCGGGTTCATGAAGATACTTCGATCCATCGTGGAGTAAGCATAACCGGGTTGAAGGTCATCGAGTCTGACGAAAGCTCCCGTTTCCGTTCCGTACGCCACAACATCCCCATTGTCCAGTATATCTAAAGAACCCATATCGTCTATCAGAATATTCACTTCAGAAACCTCTTCTTTTAATTGATTTAGCGCATCTAAAGTTTCTGACTTACCGGCCCCACTATCTCCGATGATCATTATATTTGCTTTCTTTCCATTTCTAAGACTTACCTCTGCAAGTGCTCCGTGAATCGGTAACCTTCCTTCATCTATAACCAGTAGATTGTGGATTGTGAGAACCATCTTCTTCATATAACCAAAGTAATCAATTGATGGATGATCGCCTACCATAGCAACGTATGTTCCGTCATTTTCTCTATAAATAATGCCATTGAAATCCTCTTCGTTTTCAAAGAAATCCAGCGGCAAACCGAGAATGTATAGTCCATCAGGTTTCTTACTTTTTATTTTGCCAAAACTGGCAAGCTCAAAGAGATTAACCAGCCCTGAAGCGAGCGCCAGATATTCTTTATTGACGATAACGAATATCAGCTTGGCTCCGGCAAGGATCGGGAAGAGGAACCATTTTTGAGGATCGTTTATTGAGATTTTATCAAGTATCGGGCGATCAACTACCTTAAAGATTCCTCTCCTCTTGTTTGAACGGGTATAGAAAATCACAGGTGGTTCAAAAACGGCGCTCCATACGAATTGTAAATCGTAAAGCCATTTGGCGTTGTTGAGTGTCGCCTCGGGAAGAACTTCCGGGGTATCCACAAGGAAGCCAACCTGCGCACCGCCGGGTTCCTGCCTCAAAATTTTAAGGCTTACATCGGAAATGTTTATCAATATTTGCCTGTAAGTGCTCAGAACAAGACTTCTAAGGTCTGTGTTGTTTTTTACCAGCACCATCTGTTTGAAAATTCTCTTCAATCTTCTTGAGGTGTACGAATCCTGGCGAATCATGAACCTGTGTTTATTTCTCCATAAACTGAAGAGACTTTCAACGAACTTGACGACCAGCTCCCTCTTATCACTAAGATTTGGGAAGGAGTAACAGTCTGAACTGTCTATCTTCTCTATTGGGTTAACCATCAAAGCCAGGAGAAGCTGAATAATAGCATCAATATCGTACCTGTCCTCAAGAGAAACAGCTGTTGGATCCTTGATGAACAAATTGAAAAAGTTAATAAGCGACGTTCTTTTTTTCGCCGAATCTTCTATGAGCTCCGAAAGCAAAATCCGGAAGGTATCAGAATTGAAAAGTTGTGAAACAGCATTATAAGCGATCTGACCATCAATCAATACGCTCCTCATATCATCACTCCTCGAGTTAGCTCTTTGACCGAATATGTAAAAAATAACAATTCAATCATACCCCCTTTTCTTCTGCAATCCCTTATGGCATTTATTCGATTAAATTTCATTACTTTAACGCTTATAATATCTCGATAACGGTAGTTTTCGAATCAGGGCTCGATATTTTGCTGTATTTTCTATTTAAGTAGCGTTCCCGGACAACTGTATAAAAAAAGGCCGATGGTTTTCATCCCATCGGCCGGTCACTTGTACAATGTTTTAAATAAAGCAATAACCGACCGATCCCGGTCTGTTATTGTTGTTATTATCTTTGCTCGTTTCTACCAAAACAAACACTTTACGTACCTTCATTTCTTCTGACATAGAACCTCCGCTAGAAATTTTTGTTATTCTACCATATTTGATGCCTAAATCCAAAAAACACTATCATTTTATTCCAATTTTCCTACTGGAGCCATGTAAATAACGAATTCCTCCTCACCATCCACTCCTATCAGACTATCCATTTTACTCTGATCATACGCTGCAACAGCACAAGTCCCAGCCCCTATGGCTTCAGCTGCAAGATAGAGGTTCTGACACACATGCCCGATATCTATTGCTATTACCTTATGAGAAGCCTGCGCATACCGCCATTCGGTTCTGTAAGGTATGACCGTCCAAATAAAGGTAACCGCACATTCTCCTACAAAACGCTGTCCCAAGGAAGCTTCTATTAATTTTCGAGGAAGTTCATCTACCTCTTTTAAGAATAAAAGCTTGTGTTCGAGTGCCAGATATCTGTAAAGTCCTGGCTTTATACCTTCAACATCATGAATTGCGAGGTATGTTTCAAAGGGGTGTCTGGCGCCAGCTGAAGGCACTGTTCTGAGTGTAACTTTGTTATCGAACACTTCTTTTACTCCCTGGGTACTCCAGAGAAGAAACGAAAGCTCTTCAAGCGTAAGGGGCTTTTTTGCAAACTTCCTTCTGCTCCTTCTTTTCGTAATCACTTCTCTGAGAGGGACATCCCCCACAGTGAATTTGTCCGGTAAAGTGAGATCTACAATATCGGCGTCATTTCTCGTTCTTTCGGTTAGCGACAGCTTTTCATGCACAACCCACAACCTACAACTTACCATGTTTCTTGTTTTCCGGATCTCGATTCTCAAATCTCGGTTCTCTAATCTCATTTTAGAAAGAGTGTACAAATCCTTCGTAATTTATAACGTTTTGTTATATTATCAAAAAAGCAGACAACGTTATGCGGGTCAGGATGTTTTGTTTTCGGCATTCCGCTGCAAAAAGCGATTACAGATGCCGTTATGATATACTAATTTCCCAAACTATGCACTTAGAAGAAAGAGGAAATACAGGTCATTGAAAAAGGCATGGGAACCTAGTAAATTAGTTGTGAAGCCAAACACAACATATGGAGGTTTCCCATGCCCACAACTAATATACCACAACTTCTAAATTCTATGTGTGAAGAGATTTCTTTTCCCAGGTCTGAGCACAAAACACTGCTGCTCGATTACACCAGAGGCCTTGCCATATCTCATTTCAAAAGCCTCAGTTCAATCGGTAGGAAAATGGGGCATTCTCAGTCATCTTTCTCACGAATGCTTTCAAACACCATGGTTACCACTGAAGAGCTCACAGGCAGCAGATTGAATTTCATCCAAAACTTTCTTTCTAACAATGGTCTTGAACCCAAATACATCATATTGGATGAGACCGTTATTGAGAGGTATGGCTCAAAGATAGAGAACCTTGGCAAGTATTACTCTTCCACAGCAGAGAAGGTAATAAACAGTATCTCGCTTATCTCATCTGTACTATATGTAAAGAACGGACTGTTTTTTCCCCTGGTTACAAGAGAAAGAACAAAGGGTGATTTCACAGGGCAACTCATCTCCATTCTTGAGTACTCGAAGCTTGAAAACAACATTGTCCTTGTAGATGGAGCCATTATGTGCGGCAGGATATTTGCAAAGGTTGTCAATTCTGCTTCGACTATAATCGGCAGGCTGAGAACCAATCTCAAGGTTGTGATTGACGGAAAAAGCTTCTTGCTTTCAAAGCTCAAGAAAAAAACTAAGGGAGTCACATCATTTATTGCGAGAGTTCCGAGCTACCAAGCAAAGGTAAAGATAGTCATTGACAACAGTGCTGACGAAACGAGAATCATTCTTTGCAGCGACACGAACATGACAGAGTATGAGATACTCAATCATTACAGCAAAAGAGAGACTGTGGAAGAATACTTCAAGCAGGCAAAAGGTCTATTGGGGCTGAAAACACAGGTTTACTCACAGCGTTCCACTGAAAAACACACGGAGCTTGTAGCTCTCTACTTCACAGCGATGATGATAGCGAGATACTATTTGAATGTCAAAGACCGGATAGGATTCAGAGAATTCATTGAACGGCAGATAGAACAGTACCATCTGGAAAAAGCTTTATTTTCCCTATTTGCTTTATTTGTTCGTGATCCCGAATCGTTCTTTTGTTTTCTCTCTGGGTTTATCTAGCTAAGTGCATAGTTTGGGAATTTAGTATACTTATCTCTTTACTCCCGATATATTTTCGTTACTATGTTTCGAAAGAGGTTGATTGTGTGGGAAGTTTTATAAAACATAACAGGATATTTCTGTTGACTATTGTGATTCTTTCTGTTCTCTTTTGGGTGGTTATACATTTTGGTGGCGAAAGAATATACGAAATCGAAGCGCAATGGCGGCATGAAAGTATTGTTTCTCAATTACTTACTACCGAAGAGGTCATCAGGGTACTATTCCGTAATTTCGAACGAGATTTGCTCTTACTAAAAAACATTCCGAACACCAAAAACTTCGTGAACAGTAATTTTGAATCTATTAGCCACAAAAACACAATTAAAGAAATATTCTATGAACTTGCCAAAGCCTCCAAGTGGTATTATCAAATAAGAATTATCGATTCTTCAGGCCAGGAAATAGTTAGAGTCAATCACAACCCGGATGGTACTACGATAATTGTTCCCGATTCACGACTGCAAAATAAAGAGGACCGTTACTATTTTCAAGAAGCCATGAAAATGGATGAAAACCAGATCTACGTTTCTCCGATAGATTTGAACATTGAAAAAGGAAAGATAGAAATACCCTACACTCCGGTAATAAGGCTGGCAACCCCTTTGTTTAATTCTGAAGGCAGAAAAATGGGGATTGTGATTCTAAATGTACGCTTTTCAGAAGTTCTTGAACTGTTATATAAAAATATGTTTATTCAGACGGAAGACGGATACTTAATATCGTTAAATCCAGACAAATCAGTTAATTTCCGTAAATCCAATTACAACTTCCCCAATGATTCTGGTCATATAGAGCTTTCAGATATAGAAACCTTACATTATTCAACTGTTGAATTTCTTCCTGGCAATCGCTTGATCATTGCAGCATATCACAAACATCCAACATTGAAAGCGGCACTCCAAAACCTGACTTTGACGTCAACACTGGTGTTCATCTTATTTCTCACACTCATGCTGGTAGTTATTTATTTAAATTTATCGAAATCAAAAGATCTGATAGGTGCACAAAAAGCTATCATGTCTTCTCTTGCCACGCTTGCTGAACGAAGAGATACCGAAACAGGGCGCCATTTAAAAAGAACGAGAGAGTACGCAGCGATACTGGCAAAACAACTGCGCAAAAACAAGAAATACCGGAAAATCATCACAAATGAATTCATTGAGAACCTTTACGATACCACCCCTTTGCACGACATAGGGAAGGTAGGGATACGGGATTCTATCCTGTTGAAGGAAGGAAAATTAACAGAACAGGAATATGAAGAGATGAAAAAACACACTTTAATAGGAAAACAGATACTTCAGGATGCTATCGATAAGTATCAACTGAAAGGCTCGTTTATTACTATGGCAAGAAACATCTGTGCGTATCACCATGAAAAGTACAACGGTGAGGGATATCCGGAAGGCTTGAAAGGAGAAGAAATTCCCCTGGAAGCTAGAATTTTCGCCCTGTGCGATGCCTACGATGCAATCAGGTCGAAAAGGCCCTACAAAGATGCGCTGCCGCACGAGGAAGCTCTCAGAAGAATAAAGGCAGATAGAGGTAAACACTTTGACCCCGATATTGTCGATGCTTTCCTGGAATGCGAAAAAGAGTTTGAAAGGGTAAGCAACATTTATAGTACAACCGCTGAAAATACCCATTCCCTTTAGGGAGTAGACAGCATGTCAAACGAGATCTATATTTTCCATACCACCAAAATAAGGTGCATTATAAAAAGGTAAAGCCTCCAGAGAGTTTAGCTTCAAAACGTTTATATTGTACTTACCTATATTTTCTAAATGAGCTTCCATCTTTGCCAGGTCTTCAACGTATTTAACAGCCCCTTTCCAGACAACGCGTCCACAAAGGTAGCCAGAGGCCCCTAGAGTCATGTTCCACTTAACTATACCTTTGAATTTGTCTAAATCCATTCCGCCACTCAGAATGACCCATGGTTTGCCCCCGGTCGCTTCAAAAACAGTTTCTTTTGAAATCTCTGGATCCTGAGAGAAGGCTTCTATCTTGAACAAATCAACGCCAAAGGAATCATCTTTGAAAATTCTTACGGCGTTTAATATGGTTTCGTTTTTCTCGCGTTCACCGCGATTGTAGGTGAGGATCTCCAGTATAAAAAGAATATCCTCTTCCCTACATTGCTTTCCAACTGATTCAACAAGTTCTTTCTGGTAGTTTTTCGTATTATCGGAAGCATAATCAGACCAGTAGATCAACAGTTTTACCGCATCAAGTCCGTGTTTTTTAGCAAGTTTAACTGCATCCTCTCTGTAAAGTACCGAGTGCCTGTCTTGGAAGTTGCTTTCGTCAGTAACATAGCCACTTTTTTCAACGGATAAAATAATTCCTGTTTGAGGAGCAACGTATTTTATGTTTTCAGGAAAACCGTATTCTCCATCTATCAAAACCGCCGATGCATAAAAAGACAGGGTCTTCAGTATCATTTTTTTGATATTCGCGAGATCCTCTGAATTCCAATCACCCTTAATTTCCTTTATCGATTTCTGTAAGCTATTTCTTTGATCAAGTGCAAGCATATTGAATTGTCCAAACTCATTGGAAATCCTGGTATAACCTCTGAACTTTCCTACCGTAAGATTCATAACTTCACCTCCGGGCTTTAGTATCTTACTTTCATTGATCTGAAAATTTAATCAATCACGCGTTGTGCACAAAGCGTACAACCTTTGTAAGATTCCTTGGAGCTTCAACGTTCAAGCCCTTTGCTTCAGCAATTTTTAACCCCAATATCTGTGAGAAAATAGGAGACAGGAATAGTCCCATTTCTCCACCCGTATAGATATCAGGTTCACCTGAACCAACATAAATTATCTTTGATCCGTAAGATCTTAACTCATCCGCGAGTTTTCTTTCTTCTGTTGTGATATCTCCGAAAATCGTGACGAGTGTTTCTTCATCTGCCATCGATTTAGGTCCGTGCCTGAATTCATAGGTTGAGAAAGCCTTTGTTGTGCTCAGAGACATCTCTTCCAGTTTCAAAGCACCTTCTCTGGCAATCCCCTCAAAGGAACCTATACCAAGAAAGATGAAACGTTTGTAAGAACACAGCTGGTCATTCTCAATCATTTCAAAACTTTTCTCAATTATGTCCGGTATCAAACGGACTAATTCATCGTAATACTCGAAATTCCCATTGGAATAATAGTCAACAAGTAACTGTAAAGCTAGAAGAATAGCGGAAAACGACTTCGTCATAACTATGGAAACTTCATCGAGAGGCAGTACAATAGAACGATCAACTATCTTTACAAGAGAACTGTTATTTACCGTTGTTATTCCCAGCGTCGGTATTCCAAGTTGCTTGAAAACCTTCCCGGCAAGCAGAACTTCTGTTGATTCTCCAGATCTAGAAATAAGCACAGCTGCTCTCTTCATTGTGTTACTGCCTATATTTTGATTTTTTGCAAAGAAGATTTCACCGCCCGGCAGTGCTCTGGCTTCTATTCCTGTTTTTTGGATAAAATAACGAGATGCAGCTATACCATTGTAATGGGAACTTCCACATCCGACAAAATAGACCAGGTCTGCATCAAACAGAAAATCCGGTAATTTCCCTGTTTTGACAAAATCTTTCATAAAACTGAGTATATTTGGAAGATCGGTTATCTGCTCGCGTATTTCTTTCTCGACAGTTGTCACGGTATTTCACTCCTTTCATCATCCTGTACTTTCCAAAAACAATCATATATAACTAGTAAACATGGGTAAGTTTGATTATATATGAACAAAAAGATAAAACAAACCCCCAAAAGGTTATCCTTTTGGGGAAAACTCTTAAATTGAGGTAATTAGTTTTTTTGCGAGTTTGACCTTTTTATCAAATTCTGAGATGATAGCGTATTCTTCCTCAGAGTGAAGATTGCCTCCTGGAAGACCGAGTCCGTCGATTGCTCTGTTGAAGAATGCCGCATCACCGCTTCCAGATGATCGTGTGACCTTAAACCCTTCCTTTCTAACGATTTCAACGAGTTCAGGGCATTCTTTCATGGGTTTTCTATATTGCTTGTACTCGAATTCCGTAGTGCAACCATTAATAACGGTTTCTTTAGAGATTCTGGCGATTTCTTTTTCGAATTTCTCTACCTCATTCATCGCGTAATATCTGACGTTGCAATAGCATTCCGCGTAATCTGGAGTTACATTGCTTTTGATACCACCTTTGATAATCGTTGGATTCACAGTTAAATCCACAAAATTTCTGTTCAATTCCCAGATTTTATGGATTTTGGTTGAGAGTTCCACCACAGCGTTCGCGCCTTCCTGTATCCTCGCAGCGTGTCCCTTTTTTCCGTGAGTTTTGATTAAGAGCGCACCAACCCCTTTTCTGGAGGCGACAAGTTTTCCATCTGGAAAAGCGGGTTCAAATGAAAGGCAGTAAGAGGTTTTCTTGGCAAATTCACTGAAAACAATCTCACTTTCTGGTGAACCTATCTCTTCATCAACGTTTAGTATTATTGCTATGTTGTCCCGGTCAATGTCCTTGAGTGCCTGAAACATTACCGCAATACCGCCCTTCATGTCCGCAACACCGGGACCGTACGCTTTATCACCAACAATACTGAACGGTCTTTTCTTCTCTTCACCTTCCGGGAAAACTGTGTCCAGATGGCCGATGAGGGTTAGGTAAGGAGGATTGCCACGTACGGCAACGTGACACCCGTTGCCGCTGCGCACTTTGAACCCAAAATCCACCAGAATATCAAGAAGAAAGGCTGTTCTCTTGAGCTTTTCTTCGGTGGATACATCAGGACCGGTAGCTGTGTTGACAAGCTTTTCGAGAATATCCATAGTAAGACGCTCCTTTTCTAAGTTTCAAATAAAATCTGCTCCATAATCTGGAATAGGTATAGGCAAAACACCTTCGAGATCTGCTGGTATTTCAGGATCTCCTTCGATTGAACCAAAAAGAAATTTTGTAAGAGAAGGGGTATCCATGCAGGAGAGTTGTTCTTTTAGTTTTTCAACTCTTCTTTTTGGTAATCTTTCCAGGAAATAGCCTTTTATTTGATCAAAAAACATTTCATTCGACAGGACTTTAACAGTTCCAAAGAACCCTCTTCTCTTTTTCTCAGGCACAATGTTCTTAAACGCAGAAAAACCCGGAAAATGAATGAGAGCTTCATAGTGATCACTCTTGCTCAAAACGTGCTTTACAATTTCCAGGACATCTTGTTCGTCTCCACCGTATTCCACCATCCTTGGCTGACCGTCCCGTTCTACAAAGATGGCGTAGGAATCCTTGAAAATGAAGTACTCAGCCTCTTTATCGACAGCATGACCGGTCTGAAAGACCTTCAGAAAATCATCGAAATATCTTACGAATTTCACGGGTTTTCTCGAATGAATCTCACAAATTTTAGCGATATCCTTGACGGTTGCTTTTCTGACCTCAGGATTTTCTTTTTTTCCAGAGATTGTGGTGGTGTAAAAAACACCAGCATTTACTGCACCAAAACGTTTGTAGAGGTTTCTTCCACCGGATATATAGAACAAAGCAATCCCGTCTTTCAAAGCTTTTAATTCAACATCATGCAAAAGTTTTGTAGCGAATCCCTTCCCCCTATACTCTGGATCTGTACTAACAGAGCCGATGAGTCCAACATAAACCTTATGACCGTAGATATTCAATTCACGCGGCAACATGCCAACGAGTGACACAACCTTCCCTTTATCCACAAATACCCTTAGATTTTCAGCATTATCTTCAGAAAGAAGTAAAGGGTACACCTTCTGCATCCTTTTTTCACCACTTGCAAGGACTTTGTCAGCAAGTTCAACAGCAGAATCAATTTCTCCCTTTCTAAGTCCTCTTGGCCCCTCCAAAACAATCACCCCCATAGCTTCACGGGAGGTACCCAATCAACGAATTATTTAGCCATAATGACCTTCACACTGGATGGAAATCTTTTTAAGTATTCCCCATTGAATTTGTCATCGGTTATCACAACATCTATTTGCTTAATGTCTACCGACAGGTATTGAGCGCTTTTTTTAAATTTCGAACTATCCGTTACGCCTATTACTTTTGAACTGTTCAATGCAAAATGTCTTATTACTTCCGCACCTCTGGAATCCGGTGTGAAAAACCCTCGCTCGGGAATTATGGTACTTGCACCAATGAAGCAAAGGTTAAAGCAGAACATATCAAGGTTTCTAATGGTAATAGGACCAACGAAAGATAGATTTTTCATGTCATATTCCCCGCCGATAAGTATGACGTTCGCTCTGTTAGAGTACGTAACCAAACGAAAGATTGGCAAGCTGGTGGTAACCAGTGTAATATTTATTCCCTTTTCTATTACCAGTTTCGCGATCTGTAAAGCCGTAGTGCTTGCATCGAATCCTACCACCATTCCCTCTTTCACGAAGTTAATCGCTTCTCTGGCTATTTTTCTTTTCAAATCAACGTTCTCTTTTTCTCTTTCCATAAAGGACAACTCGTATTCTGAGACGTCAGGTAGTATGATTACTCCTCGACTGCGCAGCAGTTTTCCTTCTCTCTCAAGAATTCTTATATCCCTTCTTACGGTAACTTCTGAAACATCGATCATTTTTGCAAGAAACTTAATGTCTATTTTCTTTTGGGCTTTCAGAATCTGGAGAATTTTTTCCCTTCTCTCAATAACTGTCAAGGTATTTCCCTCCGTTCTGATTTACCGTTGTACGTTGTGCGTTGTACGTAACGTCCGAGAACCGAGAATCCGAGACCCGAGATTCGAGAAAAACCGTTATTGGTTGTACGTTGTACGTCCCTTTTTCTAAACCCTAAACCCGCTCTTTTCAAGAAGTTCTTCACGCACAACCTACAACCCACAACCGACAAGGTTTTTGTCGCTGCGCAGCAGCTTTCTCCAGTCTCCAACATCCAATCTCGCTTTTTAATGTACTTAGCCGCAACTCCGTTGCGCATAGCCGTGACGAAGTCACGCATAGCCTGAGCGAAGCTCAGCACAGCCGCTGCATAGCAGCGCACAGCTTTCACAAATGTCGCTCCATCAGCTGACAGCCTCGCGAGCGTCATGTTTTTCCCGGATCTCACTTCTCGTAAACCACATTCCCTTCAAAGACCGTCTTTACAACATTCAACTCTTTATCGAGGAGAACAAAATTTGCTCTGTACCCCTCTTTAATCCGGCCTTCATCGTCTATTCCAAGATCACGCGCTGCATTGTAAGAAGAAACCATTGCGAGTTCTTTCAGCGTACAGTGTGTAAAACGGTGAAAGTTCTTTACCGCATTGTCAAAAGTGAGTGTACTACCAGCGAGGGTTCCATCAGCGAGGGTCGCTTTACCGCCAACTACTTTCACATCAAGACCACCCAGCGTGTAACTTCCATCTTTCAACCCCGTGGCAGATATTGAATCTGTTATCAGTATGATCTTGTCTGCCCCTTTTATTCGATACGTGAAATCAACGAATTCCGGTGAAGAGTGAACACCGTCCACAATAAGCTCTATTGTAAAATCCAGATATAGCGCTCCGCCAACAACTCCTAATTCCCTGTGATGGAGAGCTCTCAAACCGTTAGGGAAATGGGTTATTCTCCTAACATTGTTCTGGAACGCCTTTGCCATGTCTTCAAATACAGCGTTTGAGTGGCCAATACTCACCCTTACGTCACGTTCAGTCAGATACGGTAAAACCTCATAAAAACCTTCCACTTCCGGTGCCATTGTGATCAGCCGCACGCTGTCAGTTATTATTTCTTTTAGCTCTTCAAGTGATGGTTTTCTGATATGTTCGGGATTCTGTGCACCTTTTTTCTCTATACTTATAAAAGGGCCTTCAAGATGAAGCCCGCCTATTGATTTCCTGACACCTTTGAATCTTTTTAAAATATGCAAAATATCCTCTTTTGATGCTGAGACAGTTGTTGGCAAAAAGTGGGTTACTCCCCGAGAAAAGTTTTCGTTTATCCATTTTTCATAGGCTGCTTTTGAGGCTTCCATCGTGTCTATTCCAACGAGACCGTGCGTGTGAGGATCTATAAAGCCTGGCATGAGTATATAATCGTAATCCGTTTCTTTTTTCATTATTCGTTCTATCTTTTCTCCGAATTGCACGCTCCCGGTGTATTCTCCGTCTACGGGGTCAACGATCAGCACTCGCTCGATTAACATATCATCACCTCTGTTAACAGCATTTACTAAATTATACTTCTATTTCTTTTGTTTTCAGGTGTGTTTTTCCAAAAATTATAGAACAATGTTTTCGGCTTCATCAGGATAGGGTGAAACAATCCATTCGTATGTTCCTCTAATATTTTCCGGGACAAGGTACGGTCTGTACATATTGGCGTAGTTCACGATCACGACGTTTTCCTTGGTTTTGCAACAGGTTTCAAAGAACATTTCAAAGGGTAGAAATACGACCGAAAGACCTGAAAACCTCAGAATTGAGATTTTTGCCTGCGCAATTTCAGGTGGTAATTTACGTTTTTTTATTAGTTCTATACCGGGTTTTGCCCGTTCGCCTATCGTTAAATTCTCGATTTTTTTCTCTTCAATTGGAAGTTTCAAGGCAGTATAAAATAAATGCTGTAAAAACATAAAAAGCCCTGTATCCTAGAATAGGAAAAACACACAAACCATATAAAGGAGGGATACAGGGCCTATGGAAATCAAAGATATTATACTCCAATTTCTAACAGAAAATGAAGAGGGAATGAGAAGTCTTCTAACCTGGTTTTTGAACACGGTTATGGAATACGAAGCTCGAATATAGGCTGGAGCAGACTACTACGAGAGAACAAAAAGCAGAAGAGCACACCGCAACGGTTACAGAAAAAGAAGCTTGAACACCAGGTTAGGGAAATTGGAATTGAAGAAACCTCAATTCAGGGAATTCCCCTTTGAAACCAAGGTCTTTGAAAAATATTCAAGAGTAGAGAAAGCGTTGAAGAATGCTATTGTCGAATCATATCTCCAGGGTGTTTCTACTCGCAGGATAAAAGAAATAATATCCACCCTTGGAGCTGAAGAACTTTCACCTGGAACAGTTTCTAATATAGCCAAGGAATTGGATGAAAAAGTGTACGAGTTTCTCAACAGGAAAATAGAAGAGGAGATACCGTATCTTTTCGTGGATGCCAGCTATTTCAAAGTCAGGGATGGAGTTAGATATGTTAATAAAGCTCTGTACGTGGTAGCTGGTGTGAGAAAAGATGGACATAGGGAGATACTTGGTGCAAAGATCGCCGATGTTGAAGATGAACTCTTCTGGGAAGACTACTTTGAAGAACTAAAGAACCGCGGATTGAGAGGGGTAGAACTTGTTATCTCAGATGGTCACAGAGGGATAATCTCAGCGGTGAAAAAAGCGTTCATTGGAGCGAGCTGGCAGATGTGCCATGTACATTTCGTGAGGGATGTGCTGAAAAAAGTACCTCGTAAACGTTGGAAAGAGATAGCAGAACGGTTGAAAGAGAGCCTTGCAGATGAGAAAAAGTTACAAGCCTTTATTGAGGAACTTGAAGAAGAAGGGTTCAAAAAAGCGGCGGAAACCTGTGAAAGATTCATATTCGGCTTGTTTAATTACCAGAAAAATCCACGAAGTCATTGGAAAAGATAAAAACGATGAATATGCTGGAACGGATAAATAAAGAACTAAAAAGGCGTACTAGAGTGGTATGAGCTTTTCCAAATGATGCGGCACTTTTGAGGTTGGCTGTTGCTATTTTGCTTGACATTAACGAAGAATGGCTACTTGGAAGGAGATATCTAAACATTGGAATCTTAGCCTGTTTTAGGATACAGGGATGTTTTTACAGCACTTTCTTGACATAGCAGGAAAGTGCTATAATTATTTAGGAAGTAATCATAAGACTAAGTCGTATATACGAATTCAAGGGTTGTTTTTCCCTGAAAATTGGTGGAGATATCGATGAAGAAATCTATTGGGAAGAAGGGATTCACTTTAACAGAAACGCTCGTAGCCTTGATTTTATCAACAATTATTATAACGACAGCGACATTGATCACCGGAATGATACTTAAGAATGCCAACGTAATAAATGCATCGATAGAGCTGGAAGAGAATATCATTAATTTTCAAACATCTTTGCGTTATATCGTGTCCCGTCACTGGACGGGTTTGGCGTCCATCACTGAAACTTCTGACACCATATACCTGAACATTGCTGTTCCATATGCAGGGGATGAGTCTTCTGAAACCCATTATGCTACGCTCACCGCTTTCATATCTCATGATGCTGACACGAAGCAGTTGATCTTTTATTTTCCGAATTCTGATGGTAATTTGACATCCAAAGTTATAGCTGAAGACATTGTGGACTTTTCAGTTTACCCTCACAATCAGTGGCTCTTTTATAAAGTAACCTTTGAGTATAAGAACCTTTCTAAGACGATAGAAGGGGCGGTGAAGTATTTTTGAGAAAGGGATACACACTTGTTGAACTTATTGTTGTATTGGTGATACTTGGGATTTTTGTTTCGGCTGGATTCCCGTTACTTGTGCACTATAAAAAGCTGTCCAGCGAGAGTATTCTTACTGTAAATTTTCATGTGGCCGAAAAAATCGTAGAAGATTTTTTGAGGAATTCACCATCAGCGGGGGCTGAAAGCAAAAGTTTACTCAATCAGATTTTTGAAGATTCCGGATTGAATAATATTCTGGTGAGAGATTTAACTGTTAGAAATATTGAAGGACTCGAAGAAAATATTGTGGATTTTACGGTCACGCTTGAGGATATAAGCACGGGAAGGGAGGAGTCCTTCCATGTTGTCAGATACTCGTTGTCAAAATAAAAATGGCTTCATTCTTCCGATGATACTCATTGTATTAGTATTTTGCTCTGTTATGATTTATACAGTTAGTCTGCAGGTAAGCAGGTCGATAGACAAAATAAGAACTTTCAAGACCATGTCTATGGCTCAGAATGTAGCCGCCAATGTTACTGAACTTGCTCTGGGCTACCTTGTAGCAAACTACGTGGATTCAAATTTCGAAGACGATTGGCAAGATCTCGCCAACTTTAAGGAATTTGTGACCTCTCGAAGTGGCCTTGAAGGTACTTATTGGGGAAACGCCCTGGAAAAAATAGCGGCGAGAAATTGCTGGAATCTTTCTGAGGAAAGAGATTTTATTAGTCTCCTGGAAAACTTACCATGGGTGAGTGATTACGATTTTGGTGCAGTGATCTACAAATATGAAACAGGTGATAATATTAGCGATTATATTATTATAGGTTGGGCTAAAAAGCCTAATGTTAGAGGATATGCTTTAGGAGTTGCAACGGAAGAAAGAGAAAAAATATTTCCCGTACTTTCTTTTGGGACCATCGAAAGGGAATTTTCTGAGTTGAAATCAGCCAAAAAAGGCCGTGGATTTGGTAGTCAAGTATTTACTGGTGATCTTTTATATGGTCCTGTAACCGTGTTGGGTAAAATCGAAGTGGCTGAAGAAAATGATCCAGCGAATATATTTTTACAGGGAGTAGCAGCTCATCAAGTTGAATTTAGCGAAGGTTACGATTTTAACTATACCCAGATATCCACACCTGCTGAAACCTATCTTTCAGACCTTAGGGAGGAATATCTGGAGGAGTTCAGCAGCTATGAGAGTACGGTGCTAAATCTTGACAACCCAGTTGTACCAGAACTGGCTGACACATTAGTTCTTGAAGTGTATCCACCGTCACCGGAAGATCAAGTACTGGTTGAGTTCGACGGTGGAAAGGTAATATTAGGAGCAAACGGAATCCCTCTGGTGACCATTCCAGAACAGGACTTTTTGCTCAGAATCTTGATACACGGAGACGCAGTTTTTGACTATAACATAAATACACCAAGCACTGATGCTCAGAAGGCACAAAGAATAGACGGAAATTTTGAAATATTAGTTGAGGGTGACGTCACATTGCATTCTAATTTAATCTACGACTCACTTTACACTGATTTCAACAACGGCAATGGCGGGAGTCCTGTAGTAAACCACGCGATTAATTCAGTAAAGGACTTTGTGGTAGAAGTTTCAAGCAAAGAAAATGATGAATCCCTCACTGTAATTTCAATTGGAGGAGATATAATCATAACTTATGGTCAGGGGGTTAGTGGCGTTGGAAATGCATCTCATGGCGTCAGGGTATTGAACGGTCGTTTCTTTGCTTTGCCAGATGAAGATGGTAAAGGTGGTACGTTTAGATTTCCAGATGTTGGGACCGTACTTTCTGGTAACAAAGCATCCCAGCTTTTCATAGTAGGTTCTTTTGTTGGTGAAAGATTTGGTGCTCCTGAAGATAATATTGACGAATATCTCAATATGCTTGTTGCCGTTTCCGATAGAACAGATAGCGATACATTATCTGAGAAAAAACTGAGATTGATCGGAATGAGAGTTTGGTAATAATTAAAATAAGTCCTTAAAGTTTCTGGCGTTCTCTTTCAGCTGACACCATATTGGGTCTATAAACGCATACGTTAACCATTCTTCAAATTGATGAAGCTTTTTTTGACCACGTGGAGTGAGATGGTAGATCATACTGCTTTTTGACAGGTACCCCGTCAATCGAAGCGTTTCAAACAAAACTCGAAGCTTTTTAGACGAATCAGGAAAGAATCTGGACAATCTGGCAAAATCCAGTTTTCCTGCATAAAAAGCCCAAAAAGAGTAATATAGTGCTCCCTGTAAGCCTTTCAAATGGTACACAATTTCAATCGGAAGTTTTCCTTCTTCAAGCCTTTTTCTGTAGAGGTTCATTGAAAAGGTATTTACCGCAAAAATCTCCCCCGAAAAAGTTGAAGCGCTTAGCCCAAGACCAAGGTAGAACTCTCTCGCGACAGAAGTGTATCTTCCAACCAAATTTTTCTTTTTATAAGTCCAGAGAGTATCCCGCTCATAACCATTCTTGTCTGCGATTTCGTCTAACCTATCGAAAATTTTCAATTCTTTTCTGCTGTTGTTCCGCGTGTTTCTGAATTTGGTACAGGAAAAACGCATCATAGGATAAACGGAAATCTGCTGTGGCGAAAGTTTCATAATCTTCTCCAGATCAGATTGGATCTTTTTATCTGCAAAAGCCAACGGATCGAAGACTAAATCCACATCCACAAAATCAAAACCTGCTTTAATGCTATTTTCTAAAGCTAGAAAATTGGTTTTTGCACTGTATCCTCTACCGAAATGTTTCAAAACATCATCATCCAACGATTGAATGCCTAGACTAATGTAATTAATCCCCAATTCTTTCATCTCTTGCAGTTTTTCTGAAGTTGCGTCAATGGGATGCACCTCCAGCGCGATTTCACCCATAACGTTATCCCTGAGAAAATCCAGTAATTCCTTCAAAAGAGTCAGGTCTCCCGAAGGAGTACCACCACCTATATAAAGCGAGTTAAATCTTCTAGGTTCGTGAAGCCGGTATTCTTTTTTGACTAATCCCGCATACTCTCTAGCAAGAGCAGGATCATACTTCAACTTATGATAAGGACAAAAATCGCAAAAGTGCTTACAAAAAGGTACATGGAGGTACAAACCAATATTTTCGGAAGGAAAAATATATCCCATCAATTCTGTATTTTTTGAAGGTTTAGCTTTCGACTTAACGTACAGCTTAAGTAGTTCAACCATAGGGAATTCTTCCTCTTTATAAATAGTTCAGTGTAGTTATCCATATTATACCTTATAGTAAGCATTCACCGTGTAATGAAGCCCAACAGCTTGCTTGATTCCATAAATGACCATTCGAAAGCCATGGACATACTCTCAACCTTCCGCAAGCTATTCCCGGAACCGCTTTGGCTGTCGCTATGATATTGATGTGGTCTGGGAGATTTGGAGTGAATCTCTACAACACCATACCTGTTCTCAAACCGGCTCTTATATCATCCTGTAGCTTGCTTACGTATCAGCATACTTACCGGATCTTGAGTTTTGGTATTATTGTAGAAATAGAATATATTCTGTCCCTTGTTTTTAAATGGATCATGCATGATGAGGAGGGTGGTACCTTGCATCTCATTTATCATATCGTTTCTGAAAAAAAGTGGAAAGAAGCTCTAGATAGAGGTATTTACCTTGGGGATACTCTTGAAACGGAAGGATTTATCCATGCATCCGAGATTGATCAGGTGATTGAAGTAGCGAACACTCTTTTTGCTGGCCAAAAAGGACTTGTGCTTCTTGTAATAGACAGGGATAAACTAATATCGCCCATAAAATACGAAGATCCGGGTAACGGTGATTTGTTTCCTCACATATATGGTTCACTGAACCTTGACGCGGTTGTTGATGTTGTAAGTTTTGAACCCACAGCCGATGGTACTTTTCAGTTACCAGACGAAATAAGGCACGTAAATATGAACGATGAATAATACAGATTTGAGAACTGAAGACCAGAGAAACAGATACTGTGCGCTGCGAAACAGCGCACAGTATCGCAAACTTACAGAACGATCCTCCGTATTCCAGCATTAAAGCATTTTTCACCTCTCATTTTAAGAATTAAATGGCATGTTTGACAGGAAACTGTACTATGTGATATAGTACAGAAGGCTATCGGGCGCTGGTTAAATACTCTGGTGAAGGAATACGCATGCGTGCTCTGCGAAACAAAAGAGACATTAAGACACCACAGAATATAAATTCTAGGGTTTAGAAGTCAAAAATCCAAAGAATAAGAATTATTTCTAATATGGGTACATACTGTACCTAGCAAAGGAGGCAAATGGTATGGATCAATTTTTCGCTCTTGGGAGCACACACCTTGTAAATTTGATTTCTTACGGTGTTGTTGCTCTGCTTGCTGTGATGACCCTGGTTACCTTTTTTGTTACAAGTGATAAAAGGTTGAGGATTACCTCTTATATTCTTGGTGCAACAACGTTTTTTATGATCTGGCTTTTGATAGTTAATCCTTCTGGAGCCGGCGTTAAGGTTGGAGATGGGAAGCTTGAGGTTAATATATCGCGGGTCACAAAGATCGTTGTTAACAGAGAAGATGTGGTTTCCGCAAGAATTCTAGATTGGAAAGAAGTTGATGAGTATAAACCTGTCTTGAGAACCTTTGGAACTTCAGCCGGGGATTATCGAATCGGAAGCTTCAAATTGAAAAACGGTAAGAAGGCAAAAATAGTGGCAGTGGGAACAAGAGTTCTTCTTCTGGAGTTAAAAAACGAGGATTATATTCTTTTGCTTGCGCCAAAAGATTTCGATGATTTCATAAGAGTTGTGAATGAAAGTTTTATAGAAATACCTTTGTAAGTATTGGAAAAAGAAAAAGCCTCCCACATGGGAGGCTTTTTTGTTATTTGAATTCATCAATAGACTACAAAGCTGAATTCGTAGAATACTGTTCCGCCAGTTGTGCTGTTAAGACCACCACTCAGGAAAGTGTAACCACTGGTACCTGGATCGGAATTTACCGCATCCTTCAGGATTCCCTGAACAGTGTTGAAGTCGACATCTTCTGTTGTGAATACTACGACTGTGTAATCCCCGGCGGACTCTGTATAAGCAACACCATACTTGGCTGTGTCGATATCTCTTCCAAGATCGCTAATGGATGATGGAGCTGTGCCATCAACATATGCCTTGTTCTCAAAGGAGCTAGCGAGTGTCTTCAGGTTCTGTGCAACCTTTGTAGCCTGTGCCTTCTTGATAGCGTTCAACGCAACCGGTGTGATTGTAGCGATCAACGCAGCGATAACCGCCAAAACGATAAGAAGTTCAACGAGTGAAAATCCTCTTTTTCTCATTTAATACCCCTCCTAAAAATTGGAATTTTTGCCTCGACTTTCCATAAACAAAACCGTGCCAACTGAAAAAACGAGAATCCGAGAAGGCAAGACGACCAATAGCAAATTATATTAACCACGAAGGGTAGAACATGTTCTGCCCCTACGATAAAAAACAGCGTTTTATTACAGCCTAGCAATTTTAACTCGTCATCCTGAACCTGATGCAGGATCTACAGGTCTTAACTTCTCCCGTGTAGAATAGGGAATAGAGGGAAAAACGTGTCCTTCTCTATTCTCGGCTCTCGAACACCGGATCTCGATTCCCGGAAAGACATTTCCAAAATACGGAAACTAATTTCTCAGGCACTTTGTTTAATAATGAGTGGTGAAAAAAAGGGATTTAGGTTAAAATAAACTTATGAATCTAAAATCGAAAATTGCGGTAATTTTGTTTGTGATATATGGAGTTATCCTTACATATCTATATACGGCACCTTTCAGTATAGAAAATGCCGGACACAATGCTGATAAAGTCGTGCACTTTGGAATCTTTGCGCTCGGCAGTGTCCTGTATCTATTTCTCGTAAAGAGCGGTATTGGTAAAGGGTTGTGCGTATTCTTTGGAACAGTCCTGCTTTCGATACCCTTCGGGCTTGAAACAATTCAAGGCTATCTGTCGTACAGAGCCTATGATAACTTCGACCTGCTTGCTAATTATGTCGGGATTGCGGTACCGTTGTTCGTATATTTTTCTTGCTGGATATTGAAACGCTTTCGCTGGTTTTCGTGGTTTTTGTTCCCGGTGTACACGACGTTTGCGATTTATGTGCAGTTAAACGATGTTTTTTCGAAGTTGTTCACAGAAAAGATTGCGGTTGTGTTTGACATCGCTCTTTTCTTCAGCGTAGGATTGTTATTTTTCCATACGTTCACGATCAAGAACAAAGTGTTGTCCGGTTTCTTTGTACTTTTCCTCGTTGTATTCCCTCAGGTTTTGAAATATATGAACCCATCTTTTGGAACGTCCAAACTTCTGCTAGCTTACCTGAGCTTTCTCACTGCCCGGCTTTTTTATGATTACCTGAAAAAGCCCCGGATCCAGAAAGAACCAGAGGTTTCTCAGAAAAAGGACTTCTAGTATTTGATACAAAGCCATTTAGATTTTTTGAAATATGTGATATATTGGTTCTGGGTGTGGGGGTATCACCGTTATGTTGGGCTTCTATGCATTCTTTCTAAGTGTATATTTAGAAAAAATAATTTGAGGTGAACACGAAATGGATGTTGAAGAAATACTAAAAAAGGGAAGATCTTATCCTGAGAACTTTTTTTATGGTGATGTGAGTAAAATTGGAAAGATTTATGAGTTGCCTGAAGGATTATTTTTGTTGGTAAGAACCAGCACGGAGAATGAATTACTCTGGGGTGCAAATACAATTGATGATCTAAAAAGAGGTCTTGAAACAGTCGAAAAAGATGGTACCGATTTCATATTTAGATATGCGGGTAATTTCAATGATGTAATGGAGAAGAAAGATATTATATCTCGATGGGGATACAGAGTTAAATGTGTACACGTAGGTTATTATCTGGATATGGAAAACAGAAGATTTCAAACGAAAAATATGCATTTTATTGAAGAATTGAAAGAAAAAGATATTGAAGAATTCTTAGATCTGGAGCGAACTATTTTTGATTCATTTAATGTGACGAAAAATGAATTAACGAAATGGATTAACAGCGACGAGAGCATCGTTTTAGTTAATAAAATAAATGGGAAATTAAAAGGGTTTATTGTGATCAATATCTATGGAGCAGGCAAAAAGAGTTGCTTGATTAGAAATATAGGTGTAGCAGAAAGCGAAAGAAGAAAAGGGATAGGAAAAGAATTATTGTTAAAGGGCCTACAAAGGGCAAAGGAAAAAGGCGTGAAAACGGCGATGTTATGGGTGGAAATCGAAAATACTGCGGCACGCAGGTTATATGAGAGAACCGGATTCATTTTGGATCAAAATGAAGCAGAAGCAGTTTTTCTTGGCAGACAGATTTCAAGTTTTTAACCCTATTTGGAGGATTTAGAAAAAATTTTAGGAAACAAGGTGAAAGGGGGATGGAAAGATGTTACCACCTGTTCCTTCGTTTATTGGATGGTTGTTTTGGATTTTGATTCTGGGACTTATAGGAAGCGCAGCGTTAGCGCTGTTAAGGTATGTTTCTTCGCCCTATCAGCAAAAAACGAATTTGGACTCTGGCTTGGATTCGGAAAAGCAAATAAGAGAGCTTCTCGAAGAAATCAAGGACCTGAAGAAGGAAGTGAAGGAGATAAAGGAAAAAATGAACATGGAATAAGAAGAAGCTGATTAATCAGGAAAATGCTTCTGCGTTTTGAGTAAAAGAGAATCTACCGTTTAGGCAAAAGGTAGATTCTCTCTTTCTAAATGAATAAGGAGCCGATAAGATAGAATGCCATGGAAACGAAATATGCGAGTGAAATAAGCAGCACTACTGAAAGGACTGTCCATTTCATTCCAACCTCTTTCAAAAGAATCCCCAGTGAAGCTACGCAGGGGACGTATAACAAACTAAATAACATAAACGAGTACGCTGAAATAGGTGTGAAAAGGTTTGAAAGAAAGCTTCCGAGGTTTTCAATCCCACCAGCGAGAGCGCCCAAAGTTCCAACAACAACTTCTTTGGCCATAAATCCGAATATTAAAGCAACAGAACTCTGCCAGTTCCCGAATCCATTTGGTTTGAAGATTGGGGCAATTGCCTTTCCTATTAAACCGATGTAGCTATTTTTCGATGCGTATTCGACACCAGTTGGCAGAGAGGCTAACAACCAGATTGCTATGACAGCCGCAAATATAATGGTTCCCGCTTTTTTCACGAAAAGAGAGGTTCTTTTCCACGCTTCGCTGTTTACCTGTGAAAAGCTTGGGACTCTATAAGGAGGTAATTCCATAACAAATGGAGCAGGTGTTCCTTTGAACAAGGTTGTTTTCAATATTTTAGCCAGGATGACTATTAAAGCGATTGCTATAATATACATCGAGAAAACTATCAATCCCTGGTGTTTCGGGAAAAACGTTCCAGCGAATGCGAGAAAGATCGGAATTCTTGCTGAACATGGAATTAAAGGGTTAAGAACAGCTGTGATTATTCTGTCATCTTCTTTTTCTATAGTCCTTGTTGCCATAATTGCTGGTACATTACAACCAAAACCAAGGATCATGGGTATAAAGGATTTTCCAGAAAGCCCTATTGCATTCATCACTTTATCCATAACAAAGGCTGCTCTTGCCATGTAACCTACATTTTCCAGTACAGCGATCAAGAGAAAAAGGATAAAGATGTTCGGTACAAATACCAGAACCGATCCCACTCCACCAATTACTCCATTAGCAAGAAATGATGCCAGTATCTCATTTTGAACTGAACTCAGTACCGAATCGCTTAAGAACCCCATTCCAGAATCCAGCCAATCAGCGAAAATACCTCCGAGCGTAAAGGTTAATTGAAAAACGGTATACATAATTCCGAATAGGATTGGAAGCCCCCAAATACGATGGGTGAATATGTTATCCATCTTATTTGTCAAAGATTCAGATTTTGTTCCGCTGCCTTCTACAATGTTCTTTAGAGTTCTCTTGATAAATTTAAACTTCTCATCACCCACAAAAACCGAGGGGTCATCATGTTTTTGTTTGATATCTGAAAGAATTTCATTCAACAATCGCGAAAATTGCCTGGCGTTATTAACAGAGAGTCTCATCTGTTCAAAGATCTCCGGATCTTCTTCAATCAATTTTAGAGCCAGAAATCGTGTCCTAAAGGGTGATTTTATGTTGAAAAGCCTTGATATTTCTTCGATCTGCTTTATATACTGTTCCAGCTCATCGCTATATCTAATAAATGAAACGCTTTTTGACTGCGAAGCTTTGAATATCTCATCTTTAAGTTTTTGGATACCATGGCCTTTAATAGCCACTGTGCCTACAACCGGGACTCCAAAAACTTCAGAAAGCTTCTGAATATCTATTTTCATATCGTTTTTTTCTACTTCGTCCATAAAATTGACTGCTATTATTAGATTCACCCCAAGATCCATCAACTCGGAAACTAGATAGAGATTCCTTTCAAGATTCATTCCATCGATGATGGCAACAACAACGTCTGGATTTTCTTCAGTTAAAAAATTCCTTGCTATTCTTTCGTCTATAGAAACCGCCGAAAGAGAGTAAATGCCCGGTAAATCAGTCACCAAAAAATTGATTCCTTTGTGGATATATGTGCCTTCTTTTTTTTCGACGGTTACTCCTGGCCAATTTCCTACATGTTGTCGCATTCCGGTGAGGCCATTGAATATAGCGGTTTTGCCAACATTAGGATTGCCAGTTAGAGCTACTTTTATGTTTTCCATCTCATTCTGCCCCCTCCACAATGATTCTGTGTGCTACACCTTTACCTAGCGCAAGTCTTGTGTTATTTACCTGTACAATTACCGGTCCAAAGGAATTTATTGAAACAACTTGTAGGATGCTTCCTATTCGTAGCCCCATATCTGTAAGACGTTTTAGCATCGTTCTACCGCCATTTATCGCTTTGACTCTATAAATTCCAGGAGTAGCCATACTTAACGGCATTATCATTCCTCCACTAAAATATTCCTGGCTTCTTCTCTTCGAAGACTCAATCTGTAACCCTTCACCTTCACTTCTATGGGGTCGCCAAGGGGAGCAATCCTCTCTACCAGAACCTCTACTCCTGGCATGATGCCCATGCTCATCAGGCGTTTTTTGAAGCTTTCTGTACCTTTTAATTTCTTTATTCTCACAATTTTTCCAGGCTCAACCGAAGCCAAAGTCAAACCGAACACCTCCTGGTGGTCTTTGATATGTATGTAAAAGCGCTTTTTTAGTTCAGGATTTTCATTTAGAAAATCCATCATCACAGAAAGAGCTGTGAAAAATCGAATGTTGCTTATATGCTCCAGTTTGCAAGCTAGATCTTGTGCCTCATCTGATGAAAGTTCTAAAAACCTGGTGGCGAACTCGTAAACTATCCTGTTGTTTTTGTGGATCCTTTCTGCTAATGCGATTCCTTTAGGAGTTAATCGAATGTATCCGTATTTTTCGTGTTCCAAAATCCCGGCATTTTCCAGTTTTTTCAAGCTTTCAACCACAGTAGGTACTTTAACTTTGAGCATTTTTGCTACGTGCTTTACTCTGGGTAGCTTTTCAGAAGTTTGCAGATCATAGAGTACACGGATATAGTTTTCCAACGCGGGAGTAATTACCATAGTCTCACCTCTAAAATATAGGGTTACCTATATTTTAGCACATTTTACTGTCAAATCAAAAAAGTAAGAGGGTTTGTATTGATCATGGAAAATTGGCAAGAATAATTTAGAGCGATTAACTTATTTTTGTGGTTTGATAGATTTTTTCTTAAAAATCTTCTTTTTTAGCTGTCTTCCTGTTTTGGCTAAGATAGAGGCGTATTCGTAAGGACGTGATACTGCCCTTCTGCCAACGATGTACAGGGCGTTGAAAAAGTACCCCGGAACAGATACTTCTTTTCTGGTTTTAACCTTTTTGAGGAGAAGCCATGAAATTGCACGCAATATACCACTTGTGAGGAAAAGAAATTGTATCCCGTAAAACGGCATTCCGCCGATTTCGAAGTAGATATCTTTTAGAAGAGTCGCGGAAAGCCCACTGATCAAAGAGCCTGTCAATGCTCCTATGCCGTTAGTAAGCGACAGTACGGCAAAATAAGCTTCTACATTTCCGGGGTTAACTATTCCAAGCATTATAGTGAATAGTGTTAAGTTGATCCCGCTCCAGGCAAGTCCGGTTATAAAAGCATCAATTACCAGGAGATAGCCCTGGGTTAGGGGATTCATGAATACCCAAATAAAAGAAACTAGCGAAGCAAGGAAAACCGAAAATTCTGCTACGCTCTGATGGCCTATTTTGTCAGAAATCTTTCCCCATATTATGTAAAAAACCATAGATATACCAGTGGCTATGAAAGCAAGGATACTCATATAGGAATAGTCGAGTTTCAGGTTGACGATCTGGTGATAGGAAAAAAACGGACCGCTAATAGCTATGGTGAAATTCCAGAAGAAGGAGAAAATGATGAACTTTTTGAAATTTTCGTCTGAAAAAGCTTCTTTAAATATGTTACCAGTAAGGTACTCCTTTTTGGGAGGATCTTCATATTTCCTGAGCATAAAATAAGAACTGAGAGAAAATATACTTCCTATTATAGTAATAGTTATGAATCCTGCAGATTCTCCCATACTGTCGATTATCCAGGAATAAAAATAAATCATTACCATAGAAAACAGCGAGATCAACAGGTTTCTAACTCCAAAGAACCTTCCAGAGGATTCCTGGGATACGATATCTCTCATAATGGATACCCAGAAATTTCCTGTGAGGCTGTTAAAAGCTCCGAATACCAACATTATCAAAAGGAGGAGATATTGATTTCTCAAATTAAGCGTGAGCAGAATTGGGATAATGAGGAACAAAGGTCTCGAGATTGAAGCTGAAATGAGCATCGCTTTCTTTCTACTTTTGGCGAGTCTCAAGAGCTTTGGAGAGAGTATCTGGAACATTTGGGATAGCATAGGAATAACACCGAGAATTGCGAGAATTTTCTCCGAAACGTTAAATTGCAGGGCCAACCCCGTTAGGAGGAAGCCCTGCGTTAGTATAAATACGCCATTAAAAGCGATCCCTTCCAGGATCGATAATTTTTTTGTTTGGACAAACGACTCATTTTCCAAATTAGTTCACCATTTCAAGGATATATTTAAAACTTCTCTTTAAGAGCTAATCTACACTCAGAAATGTAAACATTCAACGTTCCTTTTGCTCTAAAACTGTGAACTTACTGTTTCTTTTTGCTCCTAGAAACCTCAAAGGCATTTGGAACAACGCTGATTCCGTTTCTAACAGTACCGATGAGATCACTAATGGCAGCGCGGATATATCTCAGAGGATTTTTATGTGAATCCTGATTGTAGGCTGGGAATTAATGCCATGGACCGCCTGATAAACGATATGATGGTTCTTGGTACAAACAGAAAAAGATTGAAAGCGAAGATCTTTGGTGGAACCAGTATTCTTATGAACAATGCCAAGCTGAATGGAGATAACAATGGAGATAACATAGAGTTCGCCCGAGCTTATCTAAAAATAGAAAAATTTCCATCATTGCTGAACACGTGGGAGGAAACTCCGCAAGATCTATCTGAATACTTCAGATGATTTGATATTTGTTAAAAAGATTGCGGAAAGAGGGTCATAGAAGAGCTGTCTCAGATAGAACGAAAATGAAGACAAACAAAAAAACCGGAGGGAAACTCCGGCTTGGTTATGGGATTATGAGGCTATTGCTTTAGTTCAAAGGCATACCGAGGACGCCTATGTATGTATCAGCGGCACCGTAATAGATCAAGAGAAAATTATTGTGTATAACACTTCCTTCAAGGAATATTACGTTTGGTACTTGGCCGTTTTTCTCCCAAGAAAGCTCAGGTTCTATCAAAGGCTTTCTTGTTCTTTTAAGCAGTTTTTTGGGGTTCATAGGATCGAAAAGTGTAGCTCCTGGTCGGTAAATGCCTGAATAATCAGCGCTATTATAGAAAGGTAGGATACCTTCTTCTGTTATTAACGGAGGGGGCCCCGGTTCGACGAGACGACTATCAAATTTACCAGGTCTGGGATAAAGTACAGGTTTTAGATAAACCTGCCAGTTTCTCAGGTCGTTGGAAGTAGCCAGATAAATCTTGGAATCTCCAAAGTACATGTAATACTTTCCATTTATCTTTTTAGGGATGATAGCACCAGATTTTGACCATTTCATTGTCTTTATAATAGGGCCAATTTTAGTCCAGTGCTTCAGATCTTTCGAATATGCAAGGCACAATCTTGCTGTGCTTCCATCATAACTTGTATAAGTCATAATATATAGGTCATCGATTTTTACAATCCTTGGATCTTCACAACCTCCAGGAATCTCATACTTCTCAGTGGGCTCTATTATAGGGCTGGATTCCCTGGTAAAGTTTAATCCGTCTTGACTTTTAGCCAATCCGATTCTCGAAGTTCCATTCCATCTGTTTACTCCAGTCCAATCTTCAGCCCTATAAAAAAGGTAAACTGTTCCCTCAATTTCAATCGCGGCTGGATTGAAAACAGCTTTGCTTTCAAAGTCTACACCCTGTGGCATGAGAACAGGGGAAAGACTCAATCTTTTCAGGTCTTTCAGGTCTTCAAATTTTAAGCCGATTGAAAGAACAAGTGAAGCAAAAAGTATAAAAATCATGATTCCCAATTTTTTCATGTTTAATGTCCTCCTTTACGATCGGACCCACCTGAGAACTTCCTCTTTTTCGATTGTTGCAAGAGCTATATGATTATCAGCGGCTCCGTAATACACATAGAACTTACCATCATGTTCTACCATCGCATCGGAGAACACCACATTGGGAACTCCACCAAAAATCTCCCAATCTTCTACAGGTTCTAAAATTGGCTCTTCGCTCCTTTTAATGACTTTCGATGGATCATTGAGATCAAGTAACATAAAGCCAAGTCTGTAAGTTGGCCTGGCGGTTTTTTCGACTCCGTGGTAGAGTACAAGCCAACCTTCCTCAAGCTTTATTGGTGGAGCTCCAACACCTATTTTGAGATTATCCCAGTAACCTTTTCTTGGCCCTGCAATGGATACAAAATTATCCCAGTGAATCAGATCGTCCGAGAAAGCCAGATACATGTCTGGCTCAATCCTATGAAACATTACATACTTACCATTGATCTTTTCTGGAAATAAAGCCGCATCTTTGTTATTAATATCCGGAATTACAACACCATATCTTTCCCATCTAATGAAGTCTCTTGTGGAAGCCATGGAGACCCTTACCCCGTGAGGCGAATAAGCGGTATAAAGCATGTACACTTTTCCATCGATCTCAGTGAGTCTGGGATCTTCTACACCGTATAGTTCCCATTGGGAGGCCGGACCAAATACAGGTGATTCAAGTCGGTTGAATCTCAAACCATCAGTGCTTACCGCATACCCCAATCTTGATACCATATCTTCTCCTTGAGCTCGATAGATCATGTGAAATAGTCCATTTCTTTTAATCACAGCACAGTTAAAAACGTATTTGGACTCCCAGGTATGATGAGGTTTGGGTGATAGCAGGGGATTCAAGATATGTCTCTTTAGCGTCAATTCCATCAGAATGCCTCCTTTCGTTTGAAATGTTTTGCAGAAAGTACCTTTTCGATAACTAAAAAACAACACCAGCAAATTTTACTGGCCAGGAATTTGTAAATATAGCAGCCAAAGGCTAAAAGAATTAATCTTCATCTTATATTACATATTATATGGGTATATCCGAAAAATAGGTGCCATAGGTAGAAGTAGTATAGAAGATTAGTTGGTTGCGTATTTTTGTTTCCACGATAAAAATCACCTAATACTCATATAAAACAAGAATTGTATAAGATTAATGACACCAATCTTCACAAGGAGGGATAGAGAATGAAAAAGGCATTTTTGTTAGTTTTTCTGCTTACTGCACTCATAATATCTGCTGAAACTCTGGTGATAAAGGGATCAAACACTGTTTATCCTGTTGCCCAGCTTTGGGCGGAGGAATTTAAGAAACTGCATCCCGATGTTGATATAAGCATCGAAGGTGCCGGTTCATCAACGGGAATTAAAGCTCTCTTTAACAGACAGACGGATATAGCCAATGCAAGCAGATGGTTGAAGTCTTCCGAAATTAAAAAGATGAATGCTGAAGGTAGGTATTTTATACCTTTCATTGTTGCTTACGATGGGATAGCTATTATCGTTAACAAGTCTCTAGGAATTGATTCAATAACCATTGATCAGCTTTACAAGATTTATTCTGGAAAGATTACGAAATGGAATCAGATCGATCCTTCTCTTCCTAAAAAGAGGATAGTAGTTTATTCGAGAGACAACGCAAGCGGTACATTCGAATATTTCGTGGAACACGTTATGAAAAAGGAGAAGTTTGCCCCATACGTTCAAATGCTGCCTTCAACCAATGCCGAAGTGGAACGGGTGAAGCAAAACAAATATGCCATTGGATACATCGGAATGGGATACGTAACCGATGAGGTGAAGGCTCTGAAAGTAGAGGGAATAGAACCAACCGTAGAAAACGTGAATTCCGGAAAATATCCGATATCCAGACCTCTGTTCATGTTTGTCGATGCTACGGAAGGGCTTCCAACAGGTTTGGTCATGGATTTCATAAGATTTGCGCTTTCTCCAGAGGGACAGGCTCTTGTTTTGAAGGTCGGCTATGTTAATGCTTATGGTATAGAGAAGTGAGGTAGATAAATTGAAGAGATACAGAGAAGCAACTATCAAGGTACTGGTTTTTGTCTCTGCTTTCCTAACGACAGTAATAGTTTTTGGAATACTATACTTTCTGGTTTCCAACGGTATAAGTGTTTTTAAAGACGTGAGCCTGAAGGAATTTTTCCTCAGCTCGCGTTGGTTTCCCACTTACGAAGATCCTGAATACGGCATTTTGGCTTTATTTGTGGGAACATTGAGTGTTACGGGACTTACATTGGTATTCAGTATTCCGTTAGGGTTCATCATTGCGGTTTATATGTCCGAATATAGTTCAAGAAGGACTCGCGAACTTATGAAATTTGTCTTTGAACTGACTGCTGGAATTCCTTCAGTGGTGCTTGGTGCTTTTGGGTTGAAGTACGTCTCTCAGTGGATAATGAATACTTTTCCTGATGTCTGGACGGGGTTGAATATATTCAATGCATCTCTGGTGCTTTCAATTCTTGCCATGCCGTATTTTGTGACTTTCATCGAGGATGCTCTTAGCTCCGTACCAAAGAATCAACGTGAAGCTTCACTGGCGTTGGGTGCCAACAAAACAAGAACGGTATTTAAGGTAGTTGTTCCTCAGGCCAGGTCGGGGATTTTGAATGCGATAATACTTGGAACTAACAGGGTTATTGGTGAAACGATGGTCGTGTTGATGGTCTCTGGTGGGGCTACGATGATACCTTCCAGCATCTTTGATCCTGTGAGGCCGCTTACTTCTGCTATTGCCGGTGAGATGGGGGAGGTAGAGCTCGGGGGTACTCATTACCACGCACTTTTCATGATTGGGGTCGTACTCTTGGTTATCTCAACCTTGTTTACAATAATAGCCATGAAACTTAAAGGTGGTAAAGAATATGAAGCTGGATAAATTCATGGGCATTTTGATGGGTACAGTGAGCTTCTCTTTTGCTGCTGCGATAATATCACTGATTACCTTTTTAATTGCCAAAGGTCTTGATAGTATATCCTGGGAATTCTTGACGAAGTTTCCTTCAAATTCCATGGAATCCGGTGGAATATTTCCAGCTATCCTTGGAAGTGCTTACTTTCTACTGATTGCTTTGACTTTTTCTATTCCAATTGGAATATTGGGAGCTGTTTTTCTCAGTGAGTACAGCTCGGAGAATTGGCTGAAGAAAATAATACTGGGATCCACAAACGTGCTTTCAAGCATTCCTTCCATTGTCTTCGGGTTGTTTGGTTTGGCGTTGTTTAGTATAACTTTTGGGTTCAGGACATCGCTTTTATCTGGAGGATTGACACTCGGGGTTCTGGCTCTTCCGTATATCATATCCAATACACATGAAGCCTTAAAGGCTGTTCCGGATTCTTATCGGGAAGCGTCAATGGCTTTAGGGGCAACAAAAGGCGAAACGGTTTTCAAAGTTGTTATCCCGGCTTCTATCTCGAGAATTTTAACCGGCGTGATAATATCCGTAGGGAGGATAATAGGCGAAACTGCACCGATTCTTTTCACCGGTGCGGCGTTTTACATAACCAGCAATCCAGACAGTCTTCTGGATCCTGCCATGTCGCTTCCAACCCATATCTTTGTCCTCTCGACAGTTTATCCTGAAGCAGTTACGTCGAATCTGGAAGGCACAATTTCCGTGATGATGATAATTGTGGTAGCGATTTTTGCCGTGGTTAATTTGAAACGCCTTTCTGAAAGGAGAAAGAGTGGCTTATGAGCAAAGACGGTGTTTTTGAGATCGAGAACCTTAACGTATATTATGGGAATAAACAAGCGTTAAAGAACGTTACCTGTACAGTTCCGAGAAATAAAATTACAGCTGTCGTGGGACCTTCTGGGTGTGGAAAAAGCACCTTTTTGAGGGTTCTTAACAGAATGAACGACTTAATACCCGGGTACAGGGTTGAAGGGACGGTCAAATTGGATGGGGAGGATATAATGACCCTCGATCCTGTTGTTCTCAGAAAAAAGGTGGGCATGGTCTTCCAGAAACCAAATCCCTTTCCCAAAAGTGTCTTTGATAATGTGGCCTATGGACCGCGTATCCATGGCGTTAAAAATAAAGAAGAACTCAGAAATATAGTCGAGCGCTCTTTAAAACAAGCGGCGCTGTGGGATGAAGTAAAAGGGGAATTAAAGAAGAACGCCATTAATTTTTCCGGGGGGCAGCAGCAAAGATTGTGTATTGCTAGAGCCATAGCGGTAGAACCTGAGGTCTTGCTTTTGGACGAACCAACGAGCGCTCTTGATCCCATAGCCACACAAAAGATAGAAAAGTTGATTGAGGAACTGTCAGAAAAGTATACAATAGTGATAGTAACCCACAACCTACAACAGGCTCTGAGAATTTCGGACTACATGATGTTTTTTTACATGGGCGAGTTGGTCGAATTTGACGAAACAAATGTAATGACGACGAATCCGAAAGACTGCAGGACTAGCGATTATCTTAGAGGGATTTTTAGTTGAATGGAGGTATAGAATGGACAGGCAACAGCACCTTGAAGCTAACTTCCACAGATTGAAATCCATGCTTTCAGACCTTATGGAGAGAGTTAGATTCAATCTTGTGAAATCTGTCGAGGCCCTTGAAGATCTTGACGAAAAAAAGGCAGAAGAAGTCATAAATTCTGACCAGATAATAGACAATCTCCAGAGAAAAATCGACATGGAGACAGTGAATTTTATTGGAAGATTCCAACCTCTAGCTGAGGATCTCCGCTACATAATGATGATGATAAAACTCGCCACTGATCTGGAAAGAATTGGTGATCTCGCGGTTAATATAGCGGAAGTTGCGATTGCAAATACCGGTAGATCGTTAGTTAAACCTCTGACTCATATGAGGAAAATGATGGCCATAGTAGAAAGCATGCTTGATAACGTAATAAAAGCCTACTACACGAGGGATATAGAACTTGCAAAATCCATCTGGAAATCCGATGAAAAAGTGGATGATATCTATAATTTTATAAGAAATGAAATAATCGAAAAGATGAAAGAACCTGAGAATGTAGGGTTTACAGATCAACTTATAGATCTAATGCTTGTTACCAGGTTTCTCGAAAGGGCTGCTGATCATATTACAAATATCTGCGAAGAAGTATATTTCATAGTTGAGGGAAAAAACCTGAAGGAGGAAATGCGCCGGTGAAAATATTAGTGGTAGATGACGATCCGGATATCCTGAACATAGTGAAAACTGCTTGCGAACAGGAATGTTTTAATGTTAGAACCGCAAATTCTGCCCGGAACATGTGGGAAGCATTGGAAAATGACCCACCGGATTTAATCGTGCTGGACATAATGCTTCCCGATGCCAGTGGATTGGATGTCATAAAAAAACTTAAAAGAAAATACGAAGAGATACCGGTGATATTTCTTACGGCCAGAAAATCCGATCTTGATATGATCCTTGGCCTTGAACTTGGTGCTGATGACTATATTACCAAGCCCTTTAATCCAAGAACCCTTATCGCCAGAATTAAAGCGGTGAGCAGGCGTTACGAAATGGGTCCAAAGGACAGAAACGTTGTGAAATTGGGTGACATTGAAATAGATATGAATTCATACAGCATGATAAAGGATGGGAAAAAAGAGGAACTTCCCAGAAAGGAATTTGAGCTTTTGAAACTCATGATAGAGAACCCCGGAAAAGTCTTTAACCGCCAGGAAATCCTCGATAGGGTCTGGGGGATGGACTTCTTTGGAGACTTTAGAACCGTTGATGTTCATATAAGCAAACTCAGAGAGAAAATCGGGAGCGAATTCATAAAAACTGTGCGAGGAGTTGGGTACAAACTCGTTATCCCGGAGGATGAGAAGAGTTGAACCGTGATTTTAAAACGATATTCGACAGCCTTTCTGATGGCATATTAGAGGTTGATGAAACTCTGCGGATTATTGATTGTAACCGTGTTGCAGAGGGATTGTTTGGTGATGTTTTAGGGAAATCTATCGACGAGGTTCTTAAAGTTCCCGGAGTTTTCGAGATTGCGGAGTGCCTGTTGAATAAAGAGAATGGCGAGTTTCAGGTTGAACTTTCAGCAGAAAGCTCCACGAAATACATGATTATAAAGATCAGGAAGAATTTCCTGATTTTAAAAGATATTACCGAAAAGAAGATTCTTGAAACTGCTAAAACAGATTTTGTGAACTTCTTCGTTCACGAGATTTCTACACCTCTGGCTGTGGTGAGTGGTTATGCGCAGCTTATTTTCGACAGAAAAGATGAGATCCCGCCCGAACTGAGTGAAGCAGCCTCTGGTATCCTCAAAAGCTCGGAAAGATTGTCCAAACTAATTGAAGAACTTGGAGAACTTGCCAATATTGAACTGGGTAACTATGTGGTGAAAAGAGAAATTATCCATCTAAAATCCTTGATAGAAGAGATTATAGAGGATTTTGAGACGAAGATCAAAAGAAAAAAACTGAAGATAAAAACACTTGTGTCCCCGGAACATTACGTAGAATCCGATTCTTTATTGCTTTACAGAATTCTTGCCAATCTGGTTTCAAACGCCGTGAAATACTCCCTCGATGGTGGGAACATAGAAATTAATGCAGTAGAGAAAGATGATGAAATCCAGATATCGGTCAAGGACGAAGGAATCGGAATCGAAAGGGATGAAATTCACCGGATCTTCGAAAGGTTTTACCGGGGAACAAATGCAAAGAAACTTTCGATAAACGGTCTCGGAATAGGTTTATCAATAGTCAAGCACGCTTCAGACCTCATCGACGCAAAAATTCAGGTAAAGTCACTTCCTATGCTTGAAACAGTTTTCACCTTAAGGCTTCCCTCAACAGGAAAAAAGTAAAATACAGAAAAAGAAGTCAATGACAGTCTTTTTCTGATCCTTTAAGTTTTTCGATAGCATGGGGAATAGCATTTATTATAGCGTTGAGATTTTCTTTAACAGCTTTTGGGCTGCCCGGGAGATTGACGATCAAAGTTTCGTTACGAATTCCAACCACTGCCCGGGAGATTGAACCCCTGGGTGTACGTTTAAGTGCTTCCATAACCATAGCGTACTCCATCCCCTGAATCCTCTTCTCAATCACTTTCAAAGTAGCATCTGGAGTTACATCTCTTGGTGACACACCTGTGCCGCCGCTGGTGATTATAAGATCGGCTTTTCCTGAATCAGCAAGTTCTTCCAATTTCCTTTTTATTAGCTCCAATTCATCAGGAAGGATTTCTGTTCCGATCAATTCGAAGCTCGCATTATTAATAACACTCTTCACAGCTTCGATACATTCGTCTTTCCTCAAACCTTTATATGCTTTATCACTCAAAACAAGGATAAAGTATCTGATTTTCACTTTTCATCGCTCCCTCTCTTCCAATCCCCGCTTTTGCCGCCGCTTTTCATCAATAAGTAGATATCTGCTATGACCATTTCTTTGTCAACCGCTTTGGCCATGTCATAAATAGTCAATGCAGCGACAGAAGCTGCTGTTAACGCCTCCATTTCGACTCCGGTCTTTCCAACGGAACTCGCCGTTGTGAAGATTTCAACAGCAGAACGGTCTCTGTCAATTTTGAACTCGACAGACACATGAGTCAGAGAAATATTGTGGCACATGGGAATCAGCTCCCAGGTCTTTTTCGCAGCCATTATCCCGGCTATTCTGGCGGTTGAGAATACGTCTCCTTTGGGAAGCCCATTTTTTACGATCAGCTCGAGGGTTTCTGGCCTCATTTCTATTCTTCCATAAGCTTTGGCTGTTCTTTTTGTATTTTCTTTGGCAGAGACATCCACCATCTTTGCATTGCCCTTGTCGTCCATGTGACTTAGTTTCATAGTTATCCTCCCATCCGGTTCATGCCATTGCTCTGAGTTCTGTTGAGCAGTTCGTGTCTTAAAGGTTTTAAGCTAATAGCATTATAAATATTTTTCTTAACTTCATCGGATCTTCGGCTTTTTATTGCGCCTTTCAAAGAAACATGATAATCATAGGCCAAACATGGAAACAGTTTTCCATCGGCGGAAAGCCGGAGCTTGTTGCATCCGTTACAAAAGTTATGGGTAATAGCAGTGATAAAGCCTACAATTGTTCCTCGTGAGGTTTTATAATACCTGGCAGGGCCATAACCTATTCGAGTTTCTATTTGGATAAAATCGTTTTCGTGTAGTAATTCCAAAACTTTTTTATATGGAATGAAATGACGGTTGTTGTTTTTCCCTATTGGCATCTCTTCAATGAACCTTATAGGTACTCCAAGCTTTTCAGCGTACTGTACCAGTTCCGGAATCTCATGGAAGTTCATCTGTGTTATCACAGTATTGAGTTTGACCTTTATGCCAACAGAAATGGCTTCATCGATTCCCTTCAGAACTTCTTTGAGATTCCCGCCACGGGTTATCCGGAAGAAAGTTTCACTATCGATTGAGTCGAGGCTTACATTCACCTCCCTCAAACCCGCGGAATAGAGTTCAAGAGCAAGTTCCTTCAACCTTGAACCGTTTGTAGTCATAGCACAGCTCCCAAAAGTTTCTGAAACGATCGAAACAATTTCAAGGAGATCACTTCGTAGTGTTGGCTCTCCACCGGTAAGCCTCAATCTCTTAAAACCAATTTCTTTGAATATCTGTACAGCAAAGCGGATATCATCAAGGGTTAATAGCTCTGATTCTGGTAAAAAAGAGGTGTTTTCAGGCATGCAGTAGAAGCACCTGAAATTGCACCGGTCCGTGATTGAAAATCGGAGATAATCAATATTCCTTCCAATTTTATCCTTCAGCTCTTCCTTCATATTTTCACCATCTAATCTCTTCTTTCCATAAGTTTTTTAATAAGCATCAGGGTCATGAGAGAGAATCCGACAAGAACCAGAGACTGCAGATTTGCTGCTTCCCTGTCGCCTGCCATAGCATTGTTGTAAATTGATATAGGAAGGGTTTCGAAAAGCCCGGCGACCATCATAGTTGCACCGAATTCTCCTATAGCTCTTGCAAAACTCAAAAGGACACCAGAAACTAACCCTTCTCTAGACAAAGGTAATATGATCTTTATAAATATATCGTACTCACTTGCGCCTGTAATTTTCGATACTTCCAGAAGATCGCCTGGGATCTCCTCAAGGGCTGTTTTGAAGCTCCTTACCATGAAAGGTAGAGAAACAAATGTCTGGGCAATAATAACAGCGGGAAGGCTGAACATTATTTCGATCCCAAAAATTGAAAGGGGTTTTCCAACAAGTCCATATCTTCCGAAAGTTAGTAAAAGCAGATATCCAGTAACACTTGGAGGTAAAACAAGCGGTAAATTCACCAGAGTATCCAGAACATCTCTAAAAGGAAAATCTTTGAATACAAAAAAATAAGCTACGGGAACTCCTAACGCAAAAACAATCAACGTCGTAACCGTGGCTGTTAAAAGGCTTATTCCTAGCGGTTTCCACGAAGTCATCAGTACTTCAAGATGAACTTCCGAAGTCGCTATATTCACCAAAAGAGCTATAAGAGGCAAAATCAGTATTAAAACTGCAAGAATCATCCCTATTAATATAGAAACCTTGAAAAAATTCATTTAAGCACCACTTTCAACTTTTTCATTTTTTGATTTTTACAACCACAAGTTCGTTCTCCGCAAAAATAGTATAGCCTTCAATAAATTCTTTCTCTTTAAGTATTTCCACCATCTTTATGTTCGCTGAAGCGAAAACGTCAGCTCTTGCCCCGCTTTCAATTTTCTGTTCCAGAGCCCCGGAACTTCCGAAATTCAGAACTACTTTGCACCCTGTAAGCTCCTCAAAACGGGCCCCAATTTCTTTAAAAGCTTTTGTGAGAGAAGCAGCCGCATATACAATGATTTCACCAAAAAGTGGAGTAGAAACGAAATCTCCTTCACCACTTTTCGGATTGTGGAATCCATATTTTGACAAAATAGCTCTACCTTCTTTCGAGTTCAGGAATTCCAGGAACTTTTCACCTTTCTTTTTGTTTCCATCGGAAAGTAATGCAATAGCGTATATTGCTCTTACTCGAACATTCTCTGGTATTTCAATGACCTCGAGTTTTTCTTTTTTTGAAAGAAAATCTGTTCTATATACAAAACCCGCATCCACTTCCCCTGAAAGGACTTTTTCAAGAACAGCTATAACGTGTACCTCTTTTGAAACCACGTTATTCATAATCTTCTCCGCCAGGGAAGGCGATTCCTTCGAAAGATTTTCAAGAAGTTTTAAGGTGTACATACCTGCAGGAACGTGTTCGGGGTTTCCAATAGATATCCTCACACCTTCCTTGGCAAGATCTTCAAATGTATTGATTTCCACACGTTTGCTTTTGCAACCCGTTACGATAAGCATCAAAACGATTGTAAGAAAGAATATGATAGTTTTTTTCATAGCGTTCTCACCAATCGAATCTGTAATATTCCCGGATTTCGCCTGCTTTTATTCCTTCACCGGGAGGCAGTGCAATGATTCCATCAGCCTTTCTGAAGGGAGATATCAGCATAGATTGTCCTGGAATTATAGTGGCACACATTTTCCCATCTTTTTTAAACACTTTCACAAAGAAAAAACGTTCCCGTCGCATCTTAGCTTCGACTTCATCCTCTATCTTCACCATCCCGGCAGGTACGGGAAGAAAATCTTTTTGGCCTGCCAAACGTTTTAAAATCGGGAATAAAAAGAGGTAACTACTCACAATAAATGATGAAGGCTTACCTGGCAAGCCAAGAACAGGTTTACCATCACATACTCCGAAAACAGTCGGTTTTCCGGGTTTTATCCACGTACCGTGATACCTAACTTCTCCCAATGAAGAAATAGCTTTTGTTGTAAAATCCTTTTCACCGACGGAGCTTCCTCCAGAAATAACCACCACATCGTTGTCCTTGAGAGCTTCTTTAATACTGCTTATCAGCGAATTGAGGTCATCTACAATCTGCGCGGTCCTTCTGGCTTCTACTCCAGGAAAAAGATTTAGCCATGAAACCAGAGTATGGGTGTTTCCATCTCTAATCTGGGTTAGTTCCTTTGCACTTTCCGGTTCGACTATTTCATCGCCGGTAGAAATCACTGCTACTTTAACTTTTCTGAAAACTTTTATAGTTGTTATTCCGAGACTTAATAGGGTATAGACATGTCCAAAATTGATCCTTTCTCCTTTTTCAACAACTATTTCTCCTTCCCGTATATCTTCGTCGTATCTGACAAGGTTTTCCCCAGGCCGAACCTCTGCATATATTTCAACAGTATCTCCAATTTCCTTTGTACTTTCAATCATCACACAGGCATCGGCTCCATTAGGGACAAAACCACCTGTCGGGATTTTGACAGCCTCACCTGAGGTAATTTCACCTTTGAATGCTTTTCCCATCTCCACCTGTCCCTTGACCTTTAACACCGCCGGAGTCTCAAAACTGGCTCCAAAAGTATCCTCTGCCTTCACTGCGTAACCGTCGAAAGTGGATTTGTTGAAGCCAGGTAAAGTTTCTCCAGAAAGAACGTCTTGAGCACAGATTCTTCCTAAGGCTTCCCGAACATCCAGTATTTCTACAGTCGAAATAGGTGAGAGTTTCTTGACATAGTTCTCATATATTTCTTCTCGAGGAACGAACTTCATATATCTTCCAGTCATTTTATCACCGCCGCATTCTTTTCTGAAATTTCGAAAATCACACTATCTCCCACAGAAATCTCGCCGCCTTTAATAACTCTCAGAAAGATTCCCTCACGAGGCATCACGCAGACCCCTGTTTGACGGGAAATCTCACAGCCGTTGTGGCATTGCTTACCGATCTGTGTGACTTCCAATACAGCTTCACCTATTCTTACTCTTGTACCAAGAGGAAGTTCATGAAGGATTACGCCTTCCACAGTGAGATTTTCGGCGAAGTCTCCAAAATCAATTTGAAGGCCCATAGCCCTCATCTTTTCGATACTGGAAAGTGCTAACATGGATACTTGCCTGTGCCAATCTCCGGCGTGAGCATCTCCTTCAATACCGTGATTCTCGATGAGAACAGCTTTTTGAACAGGGATTTTCTTCATCCCTTTTTTTCTGGAAATATTTATGGAAAGAATCGAACCCCGTATCATCTTTACCTCCAGTCAACAAAAAATCAGGATCATATACTGATATTTTAATTATATCTTAGCTGATATCTTACTTACCCTCAAGGGCTTGGACAGTTCCCATTAAATACACCTAAGTAGGAGAATCAGGAAGATTTTTCAATATCGTAAGTTTTTGTGTGTTTCCAGTGGTAAAGATAAAGTCAAAAACAGTATATTTCTCGCTCCCAAATTCACAGAATATAACTCTTTATGCTGTTAAGCCTCACAGGAAATTCAACGAAGCATTGAAAGAAGACCAGATTAGTAACTGGAATATCTTAAGATCTTTTTCAAAGAAAGTGCCAGGAGTAGAAGGCTTACTACACCTACAAACAGGAAGGCGGTAGGATAGCTCAATCTTTCGCTGAGCAATCCGAAAAGCGGAAAAAAGATGATCATACTCAGGCTGAAGCCCATGCCGATCACTGAATTGGCGGTTGCCCTGTGCTCCGAATCGATCTTTCTGTTCACATAGTATCCCATCAGTGTATCGACAATGTTTACGACATTTGATGTTACGAGCATCACAAGGATTGAAAGTGCGATTGGGAGATAACCATAAAACATCAGAGGAACCGAAAAGGTAACGATTGATAAGAGAAGGACCTTTTCCCTTCCGATAAGATCATCAAGCTTTGGAGCAAATTTCGCAACGAAGATGCCGATAATCGATCCGACGGTAAACCATACACTTACCTGAAAAGGACTCAAGCCCCTGCTCTTGAAATAAGTCTGGGAGTAAAAATATACAGTGGAAGAGAAAAAGGAAATGGAAACCCAGAAAATAGTGAGCCAGCGCAGAAACTTCGTCTTGAGTATCTGCGCTACCCCATTCTTCACGATACGAAAATAGCTTCTGTTTTTCTCTGATAAGACCCTGGGTGGTTCATAAAAAGAACTAACCAATAAAAAGTATAAGCTTCTTGAAACGATCGCACCGATATAAACCGCATTCCAGTTAATTCTAGAGAGCAGGCCGCCCGTCATATTCGAAGTTAATTCTCCGATTATCAAAATCGCCATAAAGGTTCCTATGGCTTTCTTGAAGTTTTTCTCGATGCCGAGCACCTTGTAAGTATCGTATATGAGAGCGGTATCGGAACCTGAAATGAATGTCATGGCAAAACCAAAAACAAAGAAAGCTATGATGAAGTCATAAAAAGAATTCCCGAAAAGCATGAGAGTGTAAGTTACTATGTGTAGAAAAGCTCCGATCTGCAGGGAGCGTTTCCTTCCGAAATAGTCGCCGACTGCTCCGGTTGGGATCTCAAAAATAAGAGAACTTATGTGTAGAACGCTTTCACAGATCCCAATTTCCCAGAGCGAAAGCCCTTTACTCTGCATATAAAGAAGCCAGAGTACATTGTCAACTCTGATTTGTGTGAGGAAGTGGTATATGTAAAACAGAGGAATGTTTCTTTTCAGCTTGCTTTCGACATTTTGGCACATGGCAGCATTATATCATGAGATTTGACGTACTTCAAAATTGCCCTGTAATGCCTATAACACCTTTTCCATAAAGAAAAACTAATCCCAAATTTCCGGAAAAATTGCGATTATACAAATCACACAGACAATGCGCTAAACCTGCATAAAACTAATTCAAGCTCAAATATGTGTGGCAAAGATCAGTAATGGTAGAATTTTAAGGACTATTAAAAGTTCTCATCCATAAAAAAGAATATGTATAATAACTGATTTGAACCGGTTACCGGTGTATCGAAAATATTGTGTTGGCATGAATTTGCTTATACAACAAAATAGATTAGCTGCATATATAACAAGGGGGAGCTTTTATGAGGTGGGGATTCAGTCTTGTAGAATTATTGATAGTCCTTGCGATACTGGCAGCGCTTGTGACGGCTATCGTTCCCATTCTTGACAACGTACTCGTTAAAGGAAAGGCCATGAGTATCGTCATGGATGCAAAAGCGATAAAATCAGCAGTTCATGCCTATTTTTTTGATACCGGGGATTTTCCGAAGGCCGGATTGGACTTTTATGACCCTGGAACAGAAGATGATAGAGGGTTTAAGTATTTTTTCGAAGATGATGGTAGCGGAAAGTGGAATGGACCTTATCTTTCGGCTCTCCCAGAGAATACGCCGTGGAATACCACTTTCAGATACTGGAAAAGTTACATAACCGGGACGGTTTACGATGCTGGGGGAAATCCGCATACCGTAAATAACCTAAAATGCGCGGTTCTCACCATTGGTGGTTTCGATGACGCTGGAACGAGAGACAAAGTCGATGAAAGAATAAGAAAATACATTGGATGGTCTTACGTTGGTTACAGTGACACAGACAAATACTACATATCCGTGATCCTCTGGACAGAAAATGATTGAGCTGAAAAAATCAACAAGGAGGAGCTTATTAAGCTCCTCCTTTCTGTGATTACCAGGATTTACAGCTTTCAAACGTATGCTGTAAGATCCATTAACCCGTGTCCACTGAGAGTAAAAACTATTACTTCTTCACGTTTTTCCTCTTTAGCAGCTATTGCTTCTTTTATGGCTCCTGCTATTGCATGGGCGGCTTCTGGTGCTGGGATAATTCCTTCCAATTTTGCAAAGAGCCTTGCAGCTTCGAAAGTTTTTTCTTGATCAAAGCTTTCTGCTTCAATTATCCCTTCGTGAACTAAACGCGCTATGATTGGGGCTGACCCGTGGTATCTAAGTCCTCCAGCATGGATTTTTGGCGGTACGAATTCTTTTCCGAGAGTGTACATCTTGATCAGCGGTGTAAAACCTGCTGAATCTCCGGAATCGTACCTGAATTCACCCTTTGTCAATGTCGGACAGGATTCCGGTTCACAAGCCACAAACCGGATATTCTCTCCAGCAAGCTTTCTTGGAATGAATGGGAGAACCGTTCCTCCGAAATTCGAGCCGCCACCGTGGCAGCCCATAACAATCGTTGGCTTTTCGCCAATCAGTTCCAGCTGTTTTTCTATTTCTAATCCAATAACCGTTTGGTGTAAAAGAACGTGATCTAGAACGCTTCCGAGCGAGTACCTTGTATTGGGATCAGCCATAACCTCTTCGATCGCTTCGCTTATAGCAATACCAAGAGACCCGGGATGTGAGGGATCTTGCGACAGAAATTTCTTCCCGCTTGAAGTGAGTTCACTTGGACTCGGTGTGACAGTTCCATCAAATAGGTTCATCATGTATTTTCTCATCGGTTTTTGTTCGTAACTGATACGCACCATGAAAACCTTGACTTCCAACCCAAACTTTCTTCCAGCATATGACAACGCGCTTCCCCATTGACCTGCTCCCGTTTCGGTAACGAGCCGTTTGATTCCATCTTTCGCGTTGTAAAAAGCTTGAGCGAGGGCGGTGTTGGTTTTGTGGCTTCCCGTTGGTGAGGTGCCTTCATATTTGTAATAAATGCGAGCAGGCGTCTGGAGATATTCCTCAAGGAAGGTAGCTCTTATTAGAGGTGTGGGCCTGAAGACCACATACTCTTCCAGGACTTCTTCTGGAATTTCTACAAATCTTTCTTCAGTTGCTTCCTGTTCAACAATGGAGGGAGGGAATATCCTCGAAAGTTCCTCCGGTTTCATCGGCTGCTGAGTCGCTGGATGCAGTGGTGGATCGAGCTTGAAAGGTAGATCAGCTTTCACGTTGTACCATTTTTTCGGCATCTCCTCAACCGGAAGATTTACTCTGATTCTCGAACGCATCTTTTCACCTCCAAAAAAATAGGGGCTCTCTGTTTAGAGAGCCCCTTAATTATGGGTAATCCTAATTTCAGCACAGCAGGACTACCCCATTAAGGGGCTTCCTGCCACCACCAGAACCTATTGAATTTTATCTCAGAGAAATTCAGCACTTTTGCTCACCTCTGAACGTGTTTGGTATATATTACCAAATTTTGCCTCGTCAAGTCAATGGAAAATCGAGAATCGAGAACCGAGAGTCTGAGAGAGCCGCTTCGCGGCGTTTCGAACCCCTTCGGGATTGATACGACCGGCTATGCACAAGCTACTTCGCAGCGTCAAGAATCCCTTCGGGATTGACACGACCGGCTACGCCGGTGTTACGAACACCTGCGGAGTTGTCGCGAACTGCTTCGCAGTTGACACAGCAGGCAAATCGGCCCTCTGCAAGTCATCCTAAACACCCTACCCGTCATCCTGCCCCCTACCAGTCATCCTGAACTTGATTCAGGATCTCGTACTAAAGCGCAAAGAGCGTGCGCTGATGCTGGGATTGCCTTTGGCAATGACGCTTGGAATCGCTGTCGCGATTGATGCTGGGAATCAGCTCCGCTGATTGATGCTTGGAGCGGCTACACCGCTGACAAAAGGGCACAACCGCGAAGCGGTTCGTGACAACCACGAAGTGGTTCGTATCAACTCCGCAGGAGTTCGTGACAACCGCTTGCGGTTCGCGTCGTTTCTCCAACTGATAGCCTCTGCAAACGTCTGGAGCGTAGCTCCGCACTTCAGCCGTGAAGTGGCTATTTCGTCCTCTCGCTTTCTCGGACTCTCGGTTCTCGATTTCGTTTTTTCTTATTTACGTCGATTTTCAAACTTCATCGTCTTTCATTGCTCATATATGTCCATAATTAGCCTACATTCGCTTTTCTATATTTGATGTATTCATATATAATCACTAATGTGCATTATAAATTATCATATTTGATTATTTGTGATTGATGAGGTGATTATATGCTTACAGATGAAAGGCGCATGGCTATATTTGAATACATAAAAAAGAATTTCAGTGCTACGACCGAGGAATTGGCCGAGCATTTCAACGTTTCAACCAGCACCATCAGAAGGGATCTTGAAAACCTCGCTTCTAAAAAACTCATAAAACGCACACACAAAGGTGCGGTCATAAACTCTCCCCACGCTGAAAGCAGTTTTCTTGTCAACTACAACTATATGAGAGAAGAAAAGAAGCTCATCGCTAAAAAAGCCATGGCGTTTATCAACAACGATGAGTTCATAGCGTTGAGCGGCGGGACCACTTCCTACATGCTTGCCACTGAGCTTATAAACTCAGAGCTTCAAGGTTTAAAGATTATAACTAACTCTATCAACATAGCAACGCTGATCCTTGAGAGCAAGAAGGATTTTGTTCTCATAATGGCCGGCGGGATACCTCGAAAGGGTTCATATGAGTGTGTAGGGGAATTTACATTAAGGACTATAAGAGCATTCAATATCGATAAGTTCTTTATGGGAGTAAATGGTATTTCAATCGAAGGAGGAATTTCTTTTTCAAGTTTTGATGAGGCCTCCGTAGCCCAGGAATTTATGTTGAGAAGCAAGGAGAAGTATGTGATAGCAGACCACACAAAATTTGAAGTTACCAAACCGGCGAGAGTCGCTGAAATTGCAGAGGTTGATGCGATCATTACAGATGCTATACCCGAAGAAACGAAATTTTCCTATACACAACTGGGGGCCAAGATAATTTGATTTTGGGTCTGGAAAAAATTTTTTGGGAGGTGTGGTTTTATGAAGAAAGCCCTTGTTTTTATTCTCACCATGTTGGTAGTGGTTGGGGTGGCTTTTTCGGTTACAACGTTGAATCTTGCTATGTGGGGAAGTCCGGACGAAGAAGCGGTTTATAAGAAGATAATCGCTGCGTTTGAAGAAGCAAATCCTGGAATAAAGGTACAGGTATCCGTTCAGCCGTGGGGAGCATATTGGCAACAGCTCCAGACGAAAATAGTTGCTGGTAGTGCACCTGATGTTTTTGCCGTCAATGGAGGATGGCTTCAGGTATTTGCATCAAAGGGTGTCCTTTTTGACATCACGGATCTTATTTACGGTGATCCTGCCTCAAAGAATCTTATTGAATCTGAACTGTTCCCGGAAGCGGTAAATACCTTTAAGTATCAAGGAAAACTTTATGGTCTTCCAAGAGATTTCAATACATACGTTGTTTTCTACAACAAAACGATGTTTGATGAAGCTGGTGTACCTTATCCTGCTCTTGACTGGACCTGGGAAGATTTCCTTGATATAGCCAAAAAACTTACGAAGGATGTTGACGGTGATGGAAGAATTGATCAATGGGGTGTGATTATTCCAATAAATCCAGACTATTGGATGCCGTTTATCTGGCAGAACGGTGGAGAAATTCTTAACGCTGACAAAACCAAGAGCCTTTTTGATTCTCCACAAAACGTTGAAACTTTCCAGTTCCTTGCTGATCTTATCCTCAAGTATCACGTTTCACCGACCATCTCGCAACAAGCAGCTTTCGGGTGGAATCCTTTCGGTTCTGGAAAGATTGGTATGTATATAACGGGTAAATGGATGGTTCCAACATACAGCACTATCCAGAACTTCGATTGGGATGTCCAGGTCCTACCAAGAGGCAAGAAAATGGCAGCAATAGCCAATGCTGTTGGTTTCAGCGTCTTCAAGAAAACAAAGCACCCAAAAGAAGCTGTAGAACTTCTGAAGTTTATAGCAACGGAAGGACAAAAATATCTGCTTGAGCTCGGAAGCTCTGTTCCAACTTCTAAGAGTGCTGCTTTCTCCTCTGAATTTATGGATCCTACAAAGAAACCTGACAATAAATTCGCATTCCTTATTGAGATACCTTATTCTCATATCCTTCCATTCCATCCCAAATGGAACGAACTCTGGGATGTTTGGTCAAAATATCCTGAGCTCATCTTCAGTGGGAAGCTGTCACCTGAATACGGTGTCAAGAAGATGCACATGGAAATGGAAAAGATCTTGAACTCCAAATAATCATCGTTCAACTAGAATAAGAATATGCGGGGGAAGGGCCGAAACTCTTCCCCCATTATTAAGCACTTGAGATCGAAGGTGATGAAGTTGAGAGGTTGGAGAAAAGCGATTTGGTTTTTGTTGCCTTACTTGTTGGGGTTAGCGATTTTTACTGTAGGACCGTTACTAGCCTCTTTCATAATCAGTTTTCATAGCTGGGACCTGTTTACAGAACCCAAAAGCGTTGGGTTAGCAAATTATGTGAAACTTTTGCACGATCCTTTATTCTGGAAATCGTTGTGGAACACGTTCTACTTTGCGGGGTTGGCAGTACCTGGCGGAATTTTCCTTGGACTGTTGATGGCCGTTTTATTGAACAGAGAACAACCCGGTATGAAATTTTTCCGCTCCTTGTATTTTATGCCGGTATTTACTCCCATGATAGCTGTAGCGATGGTGTGGATATGGCTTTATGAGCCGCAATATGGACTATTCAATTCTTTTTTGGATTTTCTGGGTATTCAAGGTCCTGATTGGCTTGGGGATGAAAAATGGGCCATGATCTCTATCGTTATCATGAGTGTCTGGAAAGGATTTGGTTATAGCATGATAATCTTCCTTGCCGCGTTAAAGGATATTCCGAGATCTTATTATGAGTCAGCAGAGATAGATGGGGCCACCTCGTGGCAGAAATTCTGGAGAATAACGTTTCCGTTGGTGAGTCCGATCACTTTCTTCCTGGTGGTAATGAACTTAATCACTTCTATGCAGGTGTTTGACCAGATGTACGCGATGACCAAAGGTGGGCCAAATGATGCCACGTTGAGCATTGTTTACTATCTCTACAAAAATGGGTTTGAATTCTTCAGAATGGGCTATGCCTCAGCTATTGCCTGGGGCTTGTTTATAGTGATACTTGTTCTTACGCTCATACAACTAAAAGTCCAAAAGAAGTGGGTGTTTTACGCATGAGCAAAAAGCATAAGAGAATTATTCAAGCTTTCATTATATATGTGGTGTTGTCTATCGGCACCATCGCTATGGTTCTACCGTTTTTATGGATGTTCTTTTCTTCCTTTAAAGACGCCAATTCAATTTTTTCCTATCCACCAAAGTGGTTGCCTGACAAGTGGAACTTTAAGAACTACATTGATGTTTGGAAGATAGTTCCCTTGGGCCGATGGTTCTTAAACAGCATTCTGATTGCGGGAACGGTTACTGTAGGAATTTTGTTTGGGTCCTCTCTCGCAGCATATGCATTTGCGAAGCTCAAGTTTGTAGGAAACAAAATTCTGTTCACCATTCTTCTGGCCACGATGATGATACCCTATCAGGTAATTTTAATACCAATGTTTTTGCTTATGAGAAATCTTGGGTGGGTAAATACCTTCAAGCCCATGATAATACCTTCGTTTGCAGGAAGTGCCTTTGGGATATTTCTTCTCAGGCAATTCATAATGCAAATGCCGCAGGATTTATTTGATGCGGCTCGTATTGATGGTGCAAATGAAGGGTTTATATTCTTAAAGATAATACTTCCACTTCTTAAACCTGCCATGGCAACGCTTGGTCTATTTACTTTTATAGGTAGCTGGAACGATCTGATCAACCCGTTGATTTATCTGTACGATATAGAGAAATATACCTTACCACTGGGCTTAACCTTTTTCCAGACTCAGTATGCAGGTTTCTGGCATTATCTTATGGCCGGTTCAGTGATTTCGATCGTGCCGATAATAATTGTTTTCTTCTTCACACAAAACTATTTCGTTGAAGGGATCAAGCTCAGTGGATTAAAGGGGTGATCTGATGAAACGGTATTTGATGATTGTTGTGTTTCTTCTGATCGTGCTTTTTGTATTGGCAGCTCGTGTGAAAATAGATTCTTTTGCGGTTTACTATGGCACGGGAAATTTTGAAAAGTTGAAAAATTTCGATCTTACAATCGTTGCGCCGGGTACATACAGTGCAGATCAACTCGATGAGATGGTCAAAGCCGGGAAATATCCTGTTGTTTATATAAGTGTTGGAGAACTTGCACCTGGAGATCCTGCTTACTTCTCTATTAATCCGAAAGACCTGGGAACAGTGAATGAGATATGGGGTTCAACGAGGGTAGCAGCCAGCAGCAGGGCCTGGAGAGATATAGTGATAAGGCGTATCAGAAGCCAACTCGAAAGAGGGTTCACAGGCATTTTCATGGACACGGTAGATTCAAATCCAGATGGTGTAGGTGCTATGGCAGATTTTATCCGAGAAATCCGCGACACCTTTCCAGACATGATTATCATCCAGAACGGTGCCTTTGACAGACTGGAAAAAACAGGAAAATATATAGATTTCGTTCTCTGGGAAAGCTTTGCTACGACCTTTAACTTCAACACAGCGAGATATGAAAAAGCTTTCATCGATGATCTGTTGATAAAAAGAGTTCAGCAACTTTCAAAAAAGGATGGCTTTGGAGTTTTATCACTGTCATATGCCGCACCTGAAGATAAAGAACTCAGGACTTTTGCGCGGAATTTTGCCAGGAAATGCGGATTCATCCCGTATGTTTCGACACTCTATCTTGAAAGGGTGTATGACGCCGAAACTGAAGAGAAATTCCAGAAGCCTGTCGATTTCCTGGATAACAACGTTTTGGGTATTGATCTCGGAGCACCAGGAGATAGAAGTCAGGAGTTTTACTCGTTTGTGTACGGAGAATGGTCAGACCCTGTTTACGATGGGGGACACAGTTACAGGGAAGCGGGCATCGGCTGGAATAGCTTTGTTGTTCTAACATTGAGAGAAAAAGCAAACACCTCCGTGTACATATTATACAAAGACGAGGTAGGCAATCTCCCAGCTGGGTACGTCTTTTTGATCGGTGAAGGTTCGCTGGCCGGGAACGTGTTTGCAAAAAGGATTTTTCTGAAAGGATTACAACTCGGTTTCTCCGGAGAATACAAACGCGAAAAGATTGATATCTGGGAAGAGGACATTTTCGACATAATGCCTGAAAAAGAAGGTATCCAAATCGCTTTGGGTTTTAGAGGCGTAAAGGTTGCTCAACTGGGTTCAAGCAGCGATATCAAGCTTGCCGAGAAGTTGATAAAGCCTGCGGAGAAAAAAGACTTGTCAATCGAAATTCCCAGTAAACCTGATATTGCAACGATTACCATCTTTTACACTGATGAACCTCCAACTATTGATGGTGTTATGGAAGATAACTGGAAAAACTACATGATAGCCGTTCTCAACGATGAAACTTCTGTTGGCTATCTTGAAAGTCTCTGGGATGGTCCTGAGGATCTTTCAGCGAAGGTCTATTCCATGTGGGATGAAGAGAAACTTTATCTCTTCTTTGATATAACAGATGATCGACTGAGACAAACCCAGCAGGGTGTGAACATGTGGAAAGGCGATCACGTTGAACTGTGGTTCGATACGAGTTTTCTTGATGTTAAAGCAAAACCGGCCAACAATGATGATTTCCAGATAGGATTATCTACCGGTGATTTTGATTCGCTGCCTCCGGAAGCATGGATATGGGTTCCATTTTCAGATGAAGCCTTTAAGGAAATTTGCGTAGCAGCCACGAAAACTGAACAAGGGTACACCCTTGAAGCATCGATTCCATGGTCGATCCTGGGTATGGAAGTCAAAAGCGGTCTGGTTTTTGCTGGTGGTTTTATGGTATCTGACACGGATACAGATGGTCCAAGTCAGGAAACGATTATTTCAACATCGCAGAAACTTCCAGCTAACTGGGGTATGACAAATCTATTCAATAACATTGTATTGGGCAATCGTTAAGCAATTCTACTCTCTTTGAGGAGGTGCTCTTTTTGAGTAAAGTTACGGCAGTACTGATGGGCGCTGGAAGCAGAGGAAGAGATGCCTTTGGCGCATATGCGAAGAATAATCCACACAAACTGGAGATAGTAGCGGTAGCTGAACCGGATCCGATAAAGAGAAACCGTCTGGCTGACGAACTGGAAATACCTGAAGCCAGACGCTTTGAAGACTGGAAAGATCTCCTTTCCGTAGGGAAAATAGCAGATGGTGCGATAATAGCAACGATGGACGACCTTCATGTAGAACCTTCCATAGAAGCTATGAAACTTGGATACGATATACTTCTTGAAAAACCTATGGATAGAACCCTTGAAGGTTCCATAAAAATAGCCCTCGCATCTCAAAAGTACGGAAAAAGAGTTATGGTTTGCCATGTGCTCCGTTATTCACTGTTTTTTTCGAAACTCAGAGAACTGATGCACTCCGGCATCATAGGCAGGATTATGGGTATAGAGCATAAAGAGAACATCGGATATTTTCATATGGCACACAGTTTTGTTCGTGGTAATTGGAGAAATTCTAAGGAAACAGCACCGATAATTCTGACGAAATCGTGTCACGATATGGATCTCCTTTATTGGCTGGTGGGCGAAAAATGCACCTACATTTCCTCATTTGGCGAGTTGTCCCACTTCAGGAGAGAAAACATGCCTGAAGGGGCTGCAGAAAGATGTACGCAGGGTTGTCTGGTGGAGAAAGAGTGTCCTTATTCTGCCATTAAGATATACCTTGGCGATAATGTAGATTGGCCTGTCAATGTGATTTCAACGGATTTATCGTATGAAGGTAGATTGAAGGCATTGAACGAAGGACCTTACGGTAGATGTGTATATGCGTGTGATAACGATGTCGTCGACCATCAGGTGGTTTCAATGACTTTTGGCAAAGATGTGATGGTTAATTTCACATTATCCGCGTTTACTAGAGAGATTTCGCGAACAATACGTGTTTTCGGAACCATGGGAGAAATTCGTGGACACTTTGAAAAGAATGAACTGGAAGTAACCCGTTTTGGTAAAGAGCCAGAAGTAATAAAGATAGAAGATCCAGGCATAGGTGGGCACAACGGGGCAGACTACCATATGATGAATGCTTTCGTTGAGATGCTTTCGAACGAAGAATATGAAGGTACACTTACCTCAGCAATGGATTCCCTGGAAAGTCATCTAATGGCATTTGCGGCTGAAGAATCGAGACTGAATAATAAGGTTATAAACATGGAAGAATATCGAAAAGAAAAGCTCTATGGATCGGGGAGGTAATAGACATGCAAACACTCGATGAAATAAGACAGCAGCCAGAGAAGCATCGATTACTCAGTGAAAAGTATCCAGAAGTAATTCAGAAACTAAAAGATTTAATTCTGGATAAAAAGCCGAAAGAGATCAACTTTGTGGGTTGTGGTTCTTCTTACTATCTTGCGATGGGGCTTTCCAGACACTTCAACCGTCTGTCTGATGGAGAAATCAGATCGAATTATTACAGTGGTTCCGAGATAATGTTTGGGCTAAGCAAACTTCCTGCTGATTCACTCCTGATAGGACTTTCACGTTCCGGTGAATCATCTGAAACGATTGGGGCGCTAGAAAAGGCGAGAGATTATGGAGCCTATATAGCTGCGGTTACCTGCGAACCCGGCAGTACAATGACGCGGGTGGCGGATGTTACTGTAGAGATGGATTTTATCGAAGAAAAATCCATAGTCATGACAAAATCATTCACCTCCATGGCTTTTCTTATTTCTGCGCTGGCAAAAGATCTCTTTTCAAGTGAAAACTTAGAGAGTTATTTGAAAGAGATCCCGGAACTATCTAAAAAGGTGCTTGATGATGCGGAAGCTCTTTTTGATAAGTTGAATCCCGGAAAATTTGAGCACTTTGTTTTTCTTGGTTATGATGAGTATTTCAGTGCGGCAATGGAAGGGGTTATAAAGGTTACCGAGACATCTCTTTCAGATGTTGACTGCTACCAGACATTGGAGTACAGACACGGTCCGAAATCGAAGATCAAAGCGAATTCACTGGCGGTCATCCTTGCAAATTCAAAATTGTATGAGGAAGAAGAAAAAATGGCGCACGAAATCGTGGAACTCGGCGGAACGGTCATCAGTATCGCTTATAGAAAATTTCAAGGAACAAACGGAATCGAGATTTCATATGAGAAAGATGATTTTGGTGATTGGTTCCTGAGAGTGATTCCTCTGCAATTGATAGGTATTAGGCGCGCAGTTGCTAAGGGGCTTGATCCTGATAAACCAACACATCTAACGAAGGTTGTGAAATTCTGATGAAATCTTATGACTTCTTTCTTGGTGTTGACGGTGGTGGCACAAAAACATTCGCGGTAGTTTATTCTGGCACGGGTGAATGTTTGGGGACGGGCCGGGCAGATTCAGCCGACGTTTTGAACCGTCCACGAAAGAAAGTGATTGAAAATCTCAGAGATGCTGTTGACAGAGCTCTTGAAGCCGCCGGAATCACCAGAGAGCAGCTCACCTTTTCCTGTTTTGGAATGCCTGTTTTTGGCGATATTCCCGAATTTGATCCGGAGATAAAGCAATTAGTTGAAAAGATAATCCCTGAAAGGGTAAAGGTTGTAAACGATGTGAGATTAGCCCTTGAAGGGGCTCACCCTCTTGGAGCGGGAGTTATCCTGCTTGCCGGGACCGGTGCAATGCTCATGGCTAAAAATCGTCAGGGTGAGGTGTTCAAGATAGACGGTTGGGGAGAACACGCCGGCGACATGGGCAGTGGATACTACATAGGCAAAAGAGCGCTCCAGACGGTATTCAAGATGTACGACGGGAGAATAAGTAAGAGAACACCTCTTTTCGAAATGATAAAGGAATATGCCAGAGTTTCGGATCTCAGAGAGATTCTTCTGTATTGCAAAGGTGACAACTCGCGAACCTATATTGCCTCACTTTCAAAGGTTGTATGTGAAGCTTCAAAGGCTGGTGATGAAGTAGCTACCGCTATTCTTGATGAAGCGTTGCGGGAGCTGTTAATCACCCTGAATACGGTGAAGCAAAAGATCCGTGAAATCCCGATTCCCGTAGCGGTAGCTGGAGGGATTTTCAACTGTGAATATATATACAAGAGATTTCGGGATTACGTTGATAAAACCGAAGATTTTTACATAAAAACCTCAACATTACCACCGCATGTTGGTGCGATCATACTGGCAGCTAAAGAGGTATACAGCGAAGAGAGACTCTTTGAATTTCTCCGGAATATCAAAGCCTCAGAATAAACATAACCGAGGGACCAGGATAATGAAAAAACATCCTCTTCAGGACATTGTTTCATTGCAAAAACAGGGAATACCCAAAGGGGTTTTCTCTGTATGTAGTGCCAATAGATTTGTTATTGAAACCACTCTGGAATATGCGAAGATGAAAGGGACAACGGTTCTTATAGAGGCCACCTGCAATCAGGTAAACCAGTTCGGTGGCTACACCGGTATGACTCCTGCTGATTTCAGAGAAATGGTTTTTTCTATCGCTGAGGATATTGGACTTCCCAAAAATAAAATCATCCTTGGTGGCGACCATCTTGGCCCAAATCCCTGGAAGGGTCAGCCGTCAGATCAGGCTATGCGTAACGCCATTGAAATGATTCGAGAATACGCTAAAGCTGGGTTTACCAAGCTTCATCTGGATGCCAGCATGCGTCTTGCAGACGATCCGGGGAACGAAAACGAGCCGCTGAACCCGGAAGTTATAGCGGAAAGAACAGCTCTTCTCTGTCTTGAAGCCGAGAGGGCTTTTAAAGAATCCGCCGGTTCTCTCCGGCCTGTTTACGTTATTGGTACGGATGTTCCGCCACCGGGTGGAGCGCAAAACGAAGGTAAATCGATTCATGTAACCAGTGTTCAGGATTTTGAGCGTACCGTTGAGTTGACCAAAAAGGCATTTTTCGACCATGGTTTGTATGAAGCCTGGGGAAGGGTGATTGCGGTTGTTGTGCAACCGGGAGTAGAATTCGGGAATGAACATATATTCGAATATGATAGAAATCGAGCGAGAGAACTTACTGAGGCGATAAAAAAGCATCCAAATATAGTTTTTGAAGGTCACTCGACAGATTATCAAACGGCAAAAGCATTGAAAGAAATGGTAGAAGACGGTGTAGCCATACTCAAGGTTGGGCCAGCTCTAACATTTGCGCTCAGAGAGGCTTTTTTTGCGTTGAGCAGCATTGAAAAAGAGTTATTTTATGATACACCCGGGCTTTGTTCAAACTTTGTTGAAGTTGTCGAGAGAGCGATGCTTGACAATCCAAAACATTGGGAAAAATATTACCAGGGAGAAGAGAGAGAAAATAGATTAGCCCGTAAATACAGCTTTCTCGATCGCTTGAGGTATTACTGGAATCTTCCTGAGGTTAGAACAGCGGTGAATAAGCTGATAACCAACCTTGAAACAAAAGAAATCCCGTTAACGCTTATAAGCCAGTTCATGCCGATGCAGTACCAAAAAATCAGAAACGGTTTGCTAAGAAAGGATCCAATAAGCCTTATAAAAGATCGAATTACCCTTGTTCTTGATGACTACTATTTCGCAACTCACCCTGAATGTTGAGGAATAGTCCAAATTCCTGCTTACTCTTGTTTACTTCCAAATAGACCTAATTAAACTCAAATAATACAGTATAGCTATTCTCTTTGTTCCTTGGATATGTTGTTCTCATGTGCTATCATAAGGCTGAGATAATTATGCGCTAATTAGGGACATGTCCAAAAATATGGGGAGGCTTTCTCATGAAGATAGGAGTTATAGGGCCGAAAGACCTTGTGAAAAAAGTAGTATCAGTTAGCAAAGAGTTTCGCAATTTAGAAGCTGTTCCTCTTGAGTATAAGATCGAGACCGAAGCGCCGGCAATTGTAGAAGCCAATCAGCATCTTTTTGACGGCATCCTCTTCACAGGTCCGATCCCTTATTATCTCTGTGCCTCAGAGATAAATCAGCTTGTTGTGTGGGATTATGTGCCTTATCGTTCCACTGGGCTTGTTATGTCTTTGCTGGATGTTCTCAGGGTATTTCCGCAGTATTTAGAAAAAGAATTCAGCATCTCCGTCGATACCCTTGCTGAATCAGAGGTTGTAGAAATTATCGACGAAGCTCAAATTCCAGTAAAGGCTGTTTACACTAGAGAATTCTCTCCTAATACAAATGCCAACCAGGATTTTTGCGATTTTCATGAAGCGATGTTCAGAGAGAAGAAGGTCGATGTGTGCATTACCTGCTTGAAGTCGGCTTACAAAGTGCTGAAAGACAAAGGTATTCCCGTCTTTACCATCACGCCGTCTGTGCACACCATAAGGGGTACCCTTCAGAGAATGATACTTGAAATGAAAAGCAATAAAATGGAACTTCTCAGAACGGTCGTTGGTGTTATCGTTCCAAACGAGCTTTCAAATAATTCAGCGAAGAAGCGGAAAGACCTGATGAAGATCTACAATGTGCTTCTGGAATATGCGAACAGAAAGAACCTGCTGGTATTCCCGCGAATGGAGTCTTCTTTTATTCTTATTGAAACCTACGGACAGCTCATGTTGGATACGGATAACTTCAAGCACGATCCGCTGAGAACGCAGGTTCTGGTTTCTACCGGTATCGATGTATGCGTTGGCTACGGTGTCGGAATCAACGCATCCATGGCTGAAGAGTACGCAATGAACGCGGTTGAGCTCACAATGAAAAAGGGAGGCAAGGGCTGTTACATCTTCGATGGGACTACGGTAATAGGACCGCTCGATGAAAATGGGATAGGATCTTTCGAGCTTGAAACTCAGGACAATAACCTGACAGTACTTTCAGAAAAAACAGGGCTCACTATCAGTAACCTTTCAAGAACGTTGAAAGCTCTTGAGATGTTGAACGAACATTTTTCGGCAACTGATCTGGCTTCTATATTGCGAATAAGTCCGAAAACCGCCAGAAGGATACTCGCAAAACTCATCAAAGCGGATATAGTCCGCGTAGTGGGGACGCGCTCAAATATTGGAGCTGGGCGTCCCACAAAAGTTTACGCGCTTGTTAGCGGTTCAATAGAAACAGAGAGGAAGAGAGTAGATGTGTGAATTAGATGGAAAGCTTTTCCCAGCGGTTCCAACTCTTTTCAACAAGAAAACCGGGAGTATTGATATACAGGCAAACAAAGATTTTGCAATGTATCTCAGAGAAACGCCGATAGACGGAGTAGCAGTCTGGGTGCATACGGGTAGAGGTCTATTTCTCTCACGTGAAGAAAGACATTTCATTCTGAAGCTGTGGAGAGAAGCCTTACCTGAAAAGACGATCTTCGCCGGTGTTGGTTCGAAGAGAAAGGAATTGAATTATGAAGATATAAAGATTTACATAGAAGAGCTCCTTATGATGGCGGAGGAGGCAAAATCTGGTGGGGCAGATTGCCTCCTCGCCTTCCCTCCCGTTCCTTTAAAGAAACTCAGCGAGGATGATGACCTGATCGTTCGTTATCATAGAGAATTGGAACAAATTGGACTGCCTGTCATACTGTTCTACCTTTACGAAGAAGCTGGTGGGCTCTCTTATTCTTACGAGACTCTTGAAAAACTTCTCTCTATGGATCACGTAGTCGGAATCAAGCTGGCCACGCTTTATTCGGTAATAAAGATGCAGGATATTTCCAGATTCGTACTGGAAAGATTCCCCGATAAAGCTTTAATTACAGGAGAAGACAGGATGTTTGGCTATTCGCTGACCAGGGGCTCCCGCTCAGCGTTGATTGGGCTTGGATCGGTATTACCGCAATTGCAAAAAGAGTTGATAGAAAGTTACCTAAAAAAAGATCCTGCTTTTATTTCTATCATGAAAAAGGTCGACCTTTTGGCTGAGGCGTTGTTTGTCGATCCGATGGAAGGTTACATCGAGAGGGTCGAAGAAGCGCTGGCGATGATGAACATAATTCCTGAAGATTGCGTGTTTGATCCGTACGGTCCGGGTATTAGTGACACAGATAAAGAAAGGATTCGCAAAACTCTGGAACAATTGGGGGCACTTTGAGATGGCTGTATATCTTCTGCCGGAAACCTTAGATGTCGATTCAGATTTCATGAAGATGGTATCCGAAGATTATGAGCGTTTCGGAGATGAAGGAATGCCTTTCATGCTTGAAGAGTACATCCTTCAAAAATTCCGAATCGATCTTTCAGCTACCTTTGCAGGAGTAAAGATCAAAAATCCCTTTGGTAAAGCTTCCGGACAGCTTTCGATGAACATCAAACAGGTAAAAGATGATATAACGGCCGGGATTGGTTTTGTGGTTCTCAAGACCGTGATCGCTCAGGATGAAGCGGGCAGTTCGGCTATGGAGGAATGGAAGGTCAGCAGACCTCGAATGAAGGTAGAGAGGATCAGAAGCAGATCGGGAAGAGAGGGTTGGAGTGTTACGTGGAAAGGAAGAGGCTGGGATAAGTCTTTTGAGGAGTATCTGGAATTTTACAAAGAGGCTTACTCTCTGGGAAATGCAAATGGAATTCCAGTAGCCGCTTCCAGTCAGTTCCATCTCCCTGAGGTTGATGAAGAATTCAGAAGAGAAGAATATCAGTACACAGGACAGCAGATTGTAAATGCTTACTTGAGCGTGAAAGGTAATCTTCCTTGCATCCTTGAGATAGATTTTAGTCCAACCGTTAATCTAAACCCTGGTGCAGAAGATGAAAAGAACGTTCTGAGATGGTTCAGGGAAGTGCCCCGTTTGATTCGTAAAGTAGTTGGGAAACAGACAATTTTGGGCGTTAAGATTTTCAACACCATCCGTGGTTCTGAATTTCAGAAGAAGATTCTGAAGGAGCTGCTGAATTCCCACGATGAAATAGATTACCTGACATGTTTTAACCGATTATTGGATAAAGAAAAAGGAATGACTTACGGAGGCTACGACCTCTCCGATACTAATCTATACATTCTGGATTCCCTCAAAAACGAGATCTTAAAAGCTCGAGAGAGAGGGCTTACCATTTCTGCCACAGGAAATATTTGTTCAGGAAAAATGATGATCGAGTACGCTCTTAGAGGCGCTACTAATGGGCAGTGCCACACCTTCTTCCAATTGCCGCTTGAAGAATACCGGATGAAAAGGGGAAATAGATCTGAGAGAGCTTTACATAAACTTTTATTCCACCCTGAAGAAGGGCTTTTGGTTGCAATGAAATGGCTTGAAGAAAAAGGTTATCTCTTTAGGGTAGATGATCTTTTAAGATTCCTGGACATATTTGATCACAGCATTGAAAGGAGCTGTAGTGATGATAACTGAATCAGCAAGAATAGATGGCGTTAGTTTGTATGAGATAGTAATCCCAATGAAGATACCCTTCCAGATAAGCTCGGGTACCTGCTATACGAGAAGATCCCTTGTTGTGGAGATTCGTGAGGGTGACCTTTTTGGTTATGGAGAATCAGCTCCTTTTGAAGAACCCTTCTATCTGGGAGAAACTCTGGAAACAACCAAAGTTATCCTGAAGAATCATCTTCTTCCGATGATTCTTGGAAAAGAACCTTTGTCGATTGAAGAGTTCAATCACCTCATCAAAAACGGGATTCGTGGTAACCACTTCGCGAGATGTGGAGTGGAGAACGCTTACTGGGATCTCATCGCAAAGAAAAACAAGATATCTTTGAAAGCAATGATAGAGAAGAAAATGAAAAATTTAGGAGTAAAACAAGAATATCTTGCTTCCAATAATTACATAGAATCGGGTGCCGCTCTTGGAATACCGGAAGATGGCAGGATCGAAACCCTGATACACCAGGTGGAGGAATCTCTTCAGGAAGGCTACAGGAGGATAAAGATAAAGATAAAACCCGGATGGGACGTGGAGCCTCTTCAAGAAACCAGAAGGGCAGTTGGAGATCATTTTCCTCTGTGGACTGACGCAAATTCTTCTTTTGAGCTCGATCAGTGGGAAACGTTTAAAGCTATGGATGCAGCCAAATGCCTTTTTCACGAGCAGCCGTTACATTATGAGGCTCTGTTAGATCTGAAAGAGCTTGGTGAAAGGATAGAGACGCCGATCTGCCTTGACGAGTCTTTGATTTCCTCGCGAGTAGCCGAATTTGTGGCGAAATTGGGAATATCCAATATCTGGAACATAAAAATCCAGCGGGTTGGAGGGTTGCTGGAAGCCATTAAGATCTACAAGATTGCCACAGACAACGGAATAAAACTTTGGGGCGGTACTATGCCAGAAAGCGGGCTGGGTGCGAGGTTTTTGATTAGCCTGGCTTCTTTCAGAGGATTTGTTTTTCCTGCTGATGTAGCGGCCAGCGAGAAATGGTACGGCAAGGGAAATGATCTGGTTGAGAACACCATGACGGATGGGAAGATCTATGTACCGGATGAACCTGGAGCGAGTTTTGATATGACCTTAAGTCATCTGGAAGCTCTGGGCAAAAAAATCTGGGAGAGTCAAAGGGGTTGAATACAAATGACGAAGATAAGCTCAAAAAAATACATGGCAGCGTATTTGCTTCTCCTTCCAAATATCATTCTGTACATACTGGTAAGGCTTATTCCCCTGTTTGGGACCTTTGGTTTGAGTCTGTTCCGCTGGTCTATGGTGGAAACTCCAAGGTTCGTGGGGCTGGCGAATTTCGCCAGGATGTGGAAAGACCCAAATTTCTGGATAGCGTTCAAAAACACGTTACTCTATACAGCCTACGTCGTTCCGGCAGCCGTTTTTCTTGGACTTTTACTTGCTGTTCTTTTGAATAAAGATATACCAGGAATGAAGGTATTCCGTACCCTATTTTTCTTCCCATTCATAACGTCACCAGTTTTTGTTGCCATGATCTGGCGATCGTTGTACAGCACAGACCAGGGGCTTATAAATGGATTCCTGGCAATTTTTGGCATTGAGTCGATTCCATGGCTAACATCAACCAGATGGGCGCTACCATCGCTTGCCATCGTGGCTATATGGCAGATCGTTGGTTACAATATGCTGATATTCCTTGCCGGGCTTCAGGGAATACCAAGATCCTACTACGAGAGTGCCCAGATTGACGGTGCGAAGCGCTGGAAGGTTTTCTGGAAAATCACCGTTCCCTTACTGAGACCTATAACCATGTTCGTGGTGATAATCAATCTCATTGGGGCTCTGCAGTTATTCGATCTGACATACATCATTACACAGGGTGGACCATCGAAAGCGACCTTGACGCTGGTTTATTACATCTACAACTACGGATTCAAGTACATGAGGATGGGATACGCTTCGGCTGTGGCTATCATACTCTTCGTTATTATTCTTGGATTAAGTATTTTCCAGAAGACCCTTTTTAGGAGAAGGTGATCTGAATGTTTAAGATATCGACATTTGAGAAAATCATAACCTATGTTATCCTTTGTATCCTCACCATAGTTATGGCAGGTCCCTTTGTGGCTATGGTATCTGTTTCCTTTCAGGCAAAGCCCGTTTCGTCGCCCGGTGATTGGTTTGGGACGGATCTAACCCTTAAAAATTACATACAGGTGTTAAGAAATTCCAAATTATCTCGATGGTTTCTCAACAGTGTTATCATCACCGTTAGTGTTACCGTGTGTGCCACTTTTCTGGCTTCTATGGGTGGTTACGTCTTTGCCAAAAAGGAGTTTCCCGGAAAGGAATTTCTCTTTTGGGCTTTTATGGCGTTCATGATGTTTCCAATTCAGGCATGGATCATACCCATGTTCATTGAAATGAGCTATCTCGGATTGGTTAATACCTATTGGCCTTTCATCCTTTCAGGAGCTTCCAGCGGATTCGGAATTTTTTTGATACGACAGTTTATCGATCAGAATATCCCGAACGAAATAATCGAAGCAGCCAAAATTGACGGCGCATCCGAGATGCAGATCTATTTCAGGGTTGTTCTTCCCCTGATAAAACCAGCTTTAGCCACTCTAGCTATTTTCCTCTTTATCTCGTGGTGGAATCAGTTCCTTTTCCCGTTGATCATGACTACTACATCGGATATGTACACGCTGCCTGTCGGTATGTCGGTTTTAAGGGGGATTTTCGGTCAGAACGTGAGCTGGTCTATGGCAGCTACAACATTGGCATTGATACCAACGATCGTTATATTCGTTTTATTCCAAAAATATATCACCAAGGGGATAGCCATAGATCTTAAGTAAATGGGTGGGGTAATGAAAACACGAAAGAAGGTTCAACTCTATTTTGGAGGTGGTATGTTATGAGTAAGAAATTTGGCGTTCTGTTAATAAGCCTTTTGCTGGTTGGAATATTCTCAACGCTGGCATTAGGTGCAAAAGTTACGGTAACTCAGTGGAACTTCCCTCTTTTAGCGAACGAGATGGAAGTTCTCTGGAAACCGCTCATTGAAAAGTTTGAAGCACAGAATCCAGATATTGAAATCAAAGTCGAGATTCTTCCCTGGGGAGGAAGAGCAGAGAAGCTTCTTACGGCTGTGGCGGCAAAAAGGCCACCAGATGTGGCATACCTGAATGAGTTCTTCCTTCAGATGTTTGCAGCACGTGGAGCTCTCATTCCTCTGGAAAAGTACTTATCCAGGGAAGCTCTGGCAAGGTATCCGGAATCCCTTATCGATGCGGTAACCTATAACGGACACGTTTATTTAGCACCGGCTCTTGTCTCTACGGTCGGATATTTGTACAACCTCAGGGTTCTCAAGAAAGTTGGCTGGGATGTCAACAAGCTTCCTGAAACCTGGGACGACCTTCTCAAACTCTGCAAAATGGTCAAAGAATACGCGATGAAAACAGGAGAAAAGATCTGGACAATTGGCTATCCGGCATCAATGGAAGATACGCTTAACATGACCCTTTATCCACTCATCTGGCAGGCAGGTGGAGACGTCCTCACTCCTGATCTTAAAAAGGCTGCTTTCAATAGCTGGGCGGGCATTAAAGCTTTGACCTTTGTCAAGTTATTGTTTGACGAGGGTTACGCTCCAAAAGATCTCATACAGGCTGGTCTCTCAACGAATTACTTCCTCAACGATGAAATAGCCATGTGGTTTGGAGCCGATGCCTGGGGTGTTTCACAGCTTCTGGCAGAAGATCCTAATTTGGCTGATTATGCGAAATTCGGACCAATCCTGAAGGAAAACAAGAAGATAACTTACGGTACAATGGGTGCCTGGGCTATATTCAGGGGTTCGAGAAATCCCAAAGCAGCAGCAAAATGGGTTGAATTCCTCATATCCCCTGAAAATAACACTTTCTACAATAAGACGATAGGATACATGTCCCCGTTAAAAGGCGCGCCACCTCTATATGCTGACAACCCTTTCCTTGGAGTTCTTGAAACTCAGAAGGTCTTTACCCGCGGAGGTCTTATCGTAAAGGACGAAAGAAGGGTTATGGATGTTATAAAAGAAGCCCAGCAGGCTGTTATAGTTGGGCAAAAGACAGTCATAGAAGCGCTTAACGATGCTGAAAAAGAAGTTAACTTTATACTCGAAGGTTTCTGATCTCGGCACGTGGCGGGGTGTGCTTTCATGTTATGGGGGCACACCCCGCCTTATTTCTAGTGTGCAACTGCTTTGAAAGAGCCGAAAGGCTCAAAGGAGATGATTCTTCATGAGAAAGCACATACTTATTTTGATGGTTTTACTCACATCTCTTGCACTCTTCTCAGGGGATTTCGGTACAGAATCCAGTAAATACCTGAGATTTCCTGTCAACATTCAGACTACCATTCATGAAAACGGAACCGTTTCAACCGTTGGGAAATACGGGGATACCTTTCAAGCTTTAAAAGCTTTTATGGTTAGCTATCAGGTAACAAGGGATGAATCGATAAAACAGGAAATGGAATTATTATTTGACTTCTTGTTAAAGGCTTCCGAAGAACTCAGCTTCCTTACGCCACTGCACAGGAGTGTAGCGGATATTATTCTTTCCTATGATGACTACTGCAGCGATCCTAAAATGATCGAAGCGGTGAGTGAATACTGCTCAAATCTCGAAAAGTCGTATGATTCAAACTCCGAAGGCTGGACAACGGAAGGAAAAATTGAGAACAAGGCTATTAATGCCACGGTTCTTATGAAATATGCAGACTACTGCCGAAGTAAATCGATGTTCGAAAAGGCGGATAAAGCCGAAGAAATGGCGAGAAAAATTCTAGATAGACTTGTAGAGCTTCAACTTGACAAAGCTGAAGCCATTGAGAGAGCCAACGAGATGTGGACCGGTATGTGGCCTTACTACATCCGGGATGAAATGTACCCGGGTTCCGACAAACACGATCCATGGTGGCTGGGGATATGCCAGCAGAGTGTTTTGAGAGCATTGGTAAATGGATATGTTCATTTCAATGATGAAGCTTATTACCGGGTCGCGGCAGCTGGAGCTCGATTGATGATCGATTTTAGAGATGGTGGCGAGGCGCATTTCAGCGGTGCTTTCAATATTGCGGATCTTTCGCCAAATGAAGTTGGCTGGGCCGCGTACACTTACAAACAGCTCATAGACAGTGGTATCAGCATGCCAGACGAGGAAACATGGATAGCTCGTTATTGGAAGGATAAGCCACCAGAAGAGCTGTTTACCCCTGAGGGATTTTCAAATTACCTACACAAGCGAATGGAATGGTGCTGGGACTTTGTTGAAACCACCCAGCTTCCTTTGGATTGGGACAAGGTTCAGGGGGAGGAAGTTTTCCCGAGCAATGGTGAAGAATTCCAGCGACAGGGTGGCTGGTATGATGGAAGCGGCAGACCGACCATGCGGGTATGGTACAACGCGATGACACTTGCTCCCTATGTTATGTCTGGCGGTCCTAAAGCTGAAGAGGTCATAAGGAAAGCACTTCCGTGGTTCCGAAGGCTTATTGTTTGGGACAGAGTGAAAAATGTTAAGATAACCTTGAAAGATACAAAAGGAACACTTCTGGAAAATGTGGAAATGACCATAGACATTCCCAATACGAAAGTAAATGTTGCTTCTGGAATTGTTTCGCTCCTCTTGCTTGAAGGACCACATACGCTCAAATTTGCTAAAGAAGATTATACTCCAACAGGGGTTTACATTTACGTTCCCGAATCGGAAGAAATTGAAGTGGAAGTTGTTATCAAAACATTGATAGAAAGTGGTATTAAGAGCACAGTAACCGCTCCTGATGGAGCCGTATGCATAATCGATAAGGTAAACCCCACACCCGTTTCATGGCCTGGTGGCCGCGGCCCCAATGAATTGATACTTTATACATCCGATTACGGCGCGAGTACGAACACCAACCCATACGGCGTTGAGGTTATAATCAACGATAACTGGTATGTACTCGAAATTCAGGAACACGTTGGAAATGCAAAAATACCGCCAATGGGCTATGTTCTTTCTGGACACGGTACGGCAGCTGGATGGCTATTGGAACATCTCCATGTTGGAGATAAGGTAAAGGTAACGATAGTTGGGGAATAAGGTCATTTTCCTGACAGCACCAAATAGTTTTATTCGGGGGCCTGGTTTTTGTTCCCGGGCCTCTGGTTCTGATAGCATCTAAATTGATTTTATTGTGGTGATCGAGGTGTGTTGCCAATGAAAAGAATCAAAGTAGGTATTTCCGGGATCGGACGTGCCGGCTGGAACATACACGGGAAGACTCTTTCCAAACTCAAGGATATGTATGAAATTGTAGCTATTTTCGATCCTTTGAGAGAAAGAAGGGAAGAGGCTTTTAAGAAATTTCACTGCAGAACCTACGATGATTATGATCACTTTTTGGAAGATAAAGAGGTAGAACTGGTAATTATCGCTAGCCCAACATATCTGCATGGAGAGCAGACCCTTAAAGCCTTTGAACAGGGAAAAAACGTTGTGTGTGAAAAACCTATGGCTGAGAATTCGGAAAAAGCGGAAGAACTCATAAATCTGGCAAAAAAGTATGGGCTAATATATTCAGTGTTTCACAATAGACGCTATGATCCGGACTATAAAAAGATACTGCAGATAATCAATGAGAAAAAAATAGGGGAACCATTTCTTATAAAAAGCAATTATCATTTGTTTTCCAGACGATGGGATTGGCAAGCCCTGAAAAAATTTGGTGGTGGCGAATTGAGAAACTCCGGTGCGCATTTTCTAGATCAGCTCCTCGGATTTTATCATGATGAAGAACCGGAGGTAATGTTTTGCGACCTTAAAAGGACAATAAGCCTTGGGGATGCAGAAGACCATGTAAAGATAATACTGAAAGGAAGATCGGGTTTAGTTTGCGATCTTGAAATATCCAGAGGTTGTGCTTACCCTCAAGAACGCTGGCTCATTATGGCAACCCGCGGTGGAATTTGGGGAACTGAAACCTTGATTAAATGGAAATGGGTGAAAGAAGAGGATATTGTCGAGCGCAGGCTCGAAGAAGGTGCAGCTCCCGGTCGCTTATACAACAGTGAAAAAATACCATGGCACGAAGAATCGTGGGAGTGTCCAAAAAACCTTCCAACTACTTTCGAAGCCTACTACATAGATTTTTACAACGCATATGTGAATGGTAAACCACCGCCAGTTTCACCTGAAAGTTCAGCAGAAGTTTTGAAACTTATAGAAAAGTGTGAACGAATTGCAAGTGAAGGAGGAAAGCAGGAATGAGAAGGGCAACGGCCGTTATTGTTGGAGCTGGAAACCGCGGAAAGGATGCCTACGGTTTTTATGCAGCACATAATCCAGATAAACTTAAAATCGTTGCTGTAGCTGAACCTAACGAAGAAAAACGCTTAAGCATAGCTAAAATTCACGGTATTCCCGAAGAATTATGTTTCGCAAGCTGGGAAGAACTGGCCAGCAAGGACAAAATAGCAGATGCTGCTATCATTTCCACTCCGGATCATTTACACGTCAGACCAGCCATCGCTTTTATGGAAAAAGGATATGACCTGCTCTTAGAAAAACCTATGGCTACCAATTTAGAAGATGCTATAAAAATCGCTGTTCTTGCGCAAAAATTGAATAGGAAAGTTATAGTGGCGCATGTGTTGCGCTACACATCTTTCTTTTCTAAATTGAAGGAATTGATTCAGTCAGAGATAATTGGCAAGGTAATGTCGATAGAGCACAAGGAAAACATAGGTTATTACCATATGGCTCATAGCTATGTCAGAGGTAATTGGCGAAGGGAAGACGAAACAGCCCCCATAATACTCACCAAAAGCTGTCACGATATGGACATACTGTACTGGCTTGTTGGTAAGAAATCCAGAGCGATAGCATCTTTTGGTCATCTCTCCCATTTCAGAAAGGAAAATAAACCTGCAGGTGCGACAGAGCGTTGTACCGATGGTTGTTTGGTGGAAAGAGAATGTCCATATTCCGCAATCAAGATCTACCTGGGAAAAAACACAGGTTGGCCTGTGAGCGTCATAACCCAGGATCTTTCCTATGAAGGCAGACTGAAGGCTTTACAGGAGGGGCCTTACGGTCGTTGCGTTTATTCGTGTGATAACGATGTTTTGGATCATCAGGTGGTTTCTATCGAATTTGAAGACGAGATAACGGCAAATTTCACCCTTACAGCATTTACAGAAGAGATAACCAGAAAAATCAATATCTTTGGCACAAAAGGTGAGATTATAGGGCATTTTGAGAAAAATGAGATTGAGGTTGCTGTTTTCGGGAAAGAAAAATTCAAGATAAAGGTTTTTCCTCCAGAAGAAGGCGGACATAACGGCGGGGATTTCCAGATGATGGATGCTTTCGTACGCATGCTTACTGAACCGGATTACAAAGGCACGTTGACTTCACCCATGGATTCCCTTGAGAGCCATTTCATGGCCTTTGCTGCGGAAAGATCACGGCTGTCCGGAACAGTTGTCAATATGGAAGAATTCAGGAAAGAATTTCTTGGTTGATTTTTAGGTAAAAATGTGAGCGAGATATACCGAGAAAACTCGAACACCCAATCATTAAAATCGAAGCCTGGTGTGAATGTTGTCTATTCCAACAGGTTTGAAGCGCAGCGCTCAGTTGTCTGATTTCGTTGCCTCATCTGTATGTGGTCAAATAAAATTGACCCCCCAGGGCCATAGAAAATTGACCCGTTACCCCCTGGAAAAAAAGACCTTCTTGAGCGAGATAATAGAAACAAGTTGTTCAAGGAGATGGATAAGAGGTGATAAACATGTACGAGGTCAAAAGATTCAACGGTGTCGGCAGCGGTTATAAAATAGTAAAAATGCCACCAACAGAATTCAGAAGATAACGGAATATCGTGAGTCACAAGGGATTCAGCTTTTAAGGTTGGCCTGTAATTCCGGATTCGCATGGCATTTTTTACCTTGAAAGATGTTTTTATATTCCTGGGGGTTAAAACTTCCCTTAAATCACTATCGGTAATTATTATTGGAAGCCAATCACAGTCGAAACATTTATGTTTTTTTACAGCCTAAAACCTGTTGCGGATAATGTTTTTGGTAATTAAAATGTGTAGTACCACACCTGAGATTATTTGATTCTGGTTTATAAATAAGACAAATCTTTGTGCAAGAGAAACTTCCATCCAAGTACGCTACACCAAATGATCCAACTTATCTTGACAATAATAATAATGTAATTCCTTATAGGTATTCTACAAATAAATGTCAGAACATCAAATTCCAGAAGATGGAATTGTTTCAACTCCTTGTAGTTAATCTATAAATACTTACATAACACAATTTTACATGTAGTATATCATGTTGTCGGAACTTCTCCCCCCTACAGATGACCTAAAAACCGGTAGAGTGTCAATAGTAGTGGTATCACGGTGTACGCTTCTAGCCCTTATAGGTAACCTAAAAACAAACCTGATCGGCAACAAAATTATTGCCATTTTTAGTTTCAATTCCTCATAGATATTCTATAAACTTTATAGAATAATAATTCGAAATGTTTCAGTATCAAATGTTTCAATTCCTCATAGGTATTCTATAAACGCCTTTCTTGATTTTCTGCCCCTCATCTGTGTGGTTCAGTTTCAATTCCTCATAGGTATTCTATAAACGGCATATCGACGAAACCCTTGGCGAAGCAAGAGGTGGTTTCAATTCCTCATAGGTATTCTATAAACCCGGTGGTCTAAATCCATATAACTTCGGAGTCTGTTTAAGTTTCAATTCCTCATAGGTATTCTATAAACCCCGCCACCCTTGCGAGTACTCGCATTCAATTACCGTTTCAATTCCTCATAGGTATTCTATAAACTACCTCGCTGCCTCCATGAGGGCAACAATGCCCTGTTTCAATTCCTCATAGGTATTCTATAAACTATGCAATCATGGTGCTTTATACCTTTATTCGATAGTTTCAATTCCTCATAGGTATTCTATAAACGAAATTCCGGATGATTGGGAAAACTACGTTGGCAAAGTTTCAATTCCTCATAGGTATTCTATAAACAATATAGAGATAGGCATAAACGTCTATCGTTTTGTTTCAATTCCTCATAGGTATTCTATAAACCGGTTATGTGGGTTACTGGGATATGAAGGCCATAGTTTCAATTCCTCATAGGTATTCTATAAACGGCACCACATATCATAAAAACAGGAGCTAAAATGGTTTCAATTCCTCATAGGTATTCTATAAACTAGCATTTGAAACAGGCCTTTCAGAATCTGAAGTTTCGTTTCAATTCCTCATAGGTATTCTATAAACGACCGTGACCGCATTTTGAATGCCCATGAAGGAGGTTTCAATTCCTCATAGGTATTCTATAAACCGAACAACTTCGCGAAGATTTTGGAGGGCATGTACGAGTTTCAATTCCTCATAGGTATTCTATAAACCAAGAATAAAGATTGAGATGGAAGAAGGAGACGTAGGTTTCAATTCCTCATAGGTATTCTATAAACAATACCGCTGTTCCTCTTCCAAAAGTAATAAGGTAGTTTCAATTTCTCATAGGTATTCTATAAACGTCAAGCTTTTCCATGTATTCTCTTAGCGCTTCCTTGTTTCAATTCCTCATAGGTATTCTATAAACTCATAGCTTAGTTTCGAGTCTATATCTATCTCTCCGAGGTTTCAATTCCTCATAGGTATTCTATAAACCAGATTGGAAGCGCTACCGGAGCGTGGCTTGCACAGTTTCAATTCCTCATAGGTATTCTATAAACGATATCCCTATCGCATCAGACGTAGAACCAGCAGGTTTCAATTCCTCATAGGTATTCTATAAACTCTTCCTCTCCCTCCTTAACTTCTTTAAGGAATTCATGTTTCAATTCCTCATAGGTATTCTATAAACCATTTTCCCCACCCCTTTTCTTTAGTTTTTCGTAGTTTCAATTCCTCATAGGTATTCTATAAACCAGAATCACCGACAACGAAAGCGGAAGCATCCGCGTTTCAATTCCTCATAGGTATTCTATAAACGGAGAGAATGAGCGAGATAGAAAAGAAACAAAAGTTTCAATTCCTCATAGGTATTCTATAAACGGAATGAGCTGTACAAACGCTTCTACGATGAAGTGTTTCAATTCCTCATAGGTATTCTATAAACTTTGCGAGAGCGCATTACCCTCGACCCGAGAAACCGAGTTTCAATTCCTCATAGGTATTCTATAAACTTGACATGGTCAAATTGGGAGGTGGTGTTGCAGGTTTCAATTCCTCATAGGTATTCTATAAACGCTCGCACGTATCCGTTGCCGTCAGCATCCTGCCCTATCTGTTTCAATTCCTCATAGGTATTCTATAAACGAGCATGAGTCATGTGGCTTTGAGGATCTCCATCAATCAGTTTCAATTCCTCATAGGTATTCTATAAACTAAAGATTTACGAGCTTTCCCCTCAAGAGCAGAAGTTTCAATTCCTCATAGGTATTCTATAAACGAGGCATAAGATGAAAAAGCGAAATTTAGTAGTTGTTTCAATTCCTCATAGGTATTCTATAAACAGATACTTGAGAAGCGGTCGTACTGTTACCAACACTGTTTCAATTCCTCATAGGTATTCTATAAACTAAAAACAGGGGCGTCGAAAGCAGTAAAATGGAGTTTCAATTCCTCATAGGTATTCTATAAACGGTAGTAAAAACGAACCAAAGGGGGTGATTGCCTTGTTTCAATTCCTCATAGGTATTCTATAAACCCGAAAGACGCCACAACATTCCCGTGTATAGGTCGTTTCAATTCCTCATAGGTATTCTATAAACGAAAATAGTCAGTACCGTGGGTTATCAGAATACTGGTTTCAATTCCTCATAGGTATTCTATAAACGAACTTTCAACCATCGCTATCGCTGCGAGGAGTTGCGTTTCAATTCCTCATAGGTATTCTATAAACTTGAAAATATCGCAATTATATCAGATGATACTAGTGTTTCAATTCCTCATAGGTATTCTATAAACATAGCTGGATATGGTGGAAAGGTTATGGTAGGAGGTTTCAATTCCTCATAGGTATTCTATAAACTATCGAGTCTGACAGCGATAACGCTTCCAGATGGTTAAGTTTCAATTCCTCATAGGTATTCTATAAACGCAGTGAAAAGTATCCTGCGGAAGCGGAAAGGTATTGTTTCAATTCCTCATAGGTATTCTATAAACACGCGGACGTTTGAGCCCCATGTGTTCTAAAGGAGTTTCAATTCCTCATAGGTATTCTATAAACATAAAGTTCAACGGATTATATCTCCCAAAAGTTTGTTTCAATTCCTCATAGGTATTCTATAAACTTTCATGTAGCTGCCTGGGTAGACTATTATCTTGTGTTTCAATTCCTCATAGGTATTCTATAAACCTCAAAATAATGGCGTTGGAATTCATGCTATATATGTTTCAATTCCTCATAGGTATTCTATAAACTTGATAAAACGCGCAGAGAGTATGAAAAAGATTTGAGGGTTTCAATTCCTCATAGGTATTCTATAAACTACATCTTCGGTGCAGATACCGCAGGAATGCTGGAGTTTCAATTCCTCATAGGTATTCTATAAACGGAATACTGGCATACTCCGTATGTTTCGGAAGTTCTTGTTTCAATTCCTCATAGGTATTCTATAAACGCGAGAGCGCATTACCCTCGACCCGGGAAACCGAGTTTCAATTCCTCATAGGTATTCTATAAACGATGGGATTAGACTATATTCGGCTAAAGGTGATAGTTTCAATTCCTCATAGGTATTCTATAAACAAGCTTGTAAATGATCAAGGTGAAGACAAGGAAAGTTTCAATTCCTCATAGGTATTCTATAAACGACAACTTGCTTGCCAAAAGATTCTGAGATAGCTTGTTTCAATTCCTCATAGGTATTCTATAAACGAAATTCCAGATGATTGGGAAAACTACGTTGGCAAAGTTTCAATTCCTCATAGGTATTCTATAAACTGGGCGGCTGGTGCGCTTACGAAGTTTTTCGATAAATTGTTTCAATTCCTCATAGGTATTCTATAAACGAAACCGAGGTAATCAACATCTTCACGCATTTCCGGTTTCAATTCCTCATAGGTATTCTATAAACGAAAATGTTATCTAACCATTCAATGGTATTCTTAGGTTTCAATTCCTCATAGGTATTCTATAAACACAAGCGAAGAAATATTTGAAGGCGTGGTTGGCGTGTTTCAATTCCTCATAGGTATTCTATAAACTTCATGTAATTAGAATGCAATAAGAAAATGCGAGTTTCAATTCCTCATAGGTATTCTATAAACTATTCGCAACGGTCAAGTACCACCGTTAAGCAGTAGTTTCAATTCCTCATAGGTATTCTATAAACAGAATCTTACCCTCTGGCAGCCTCTCGAGAAGTTGGTTTCAATTCCTCATAGGTATTCTATAAACTATTCGTTTGTTCGCTGTATTGGCCGTTGCTATTCGGTTTCAATTCCTCATAGGTATTCTATAAACTCTATTTTTGCAGTCTTGTACCCAATATTTCAAGTTTCAATTCCTCATAGGTATTCTATAAACCAGAACCTATCTATCGGAAAATTGGCCGCAAATATACGAGTTTCAATTCCTCATAGGTATTCTATAAACGGGAACAATGGGAACCAGAGCATGGAGCAGTAGTTTCAATTCCTCATAGGTATTCTATAAACCTTTTTCGCCTTCTTTCATTAGCTCTTCCCATCTGGTGTTTCAATTCCTCATAGGTATTCTATAAACTTTTTGCCATTTTGACACACATGGAGAAAAATGTAGTTTCAATTCCTCATAGGTATTCTATAAACGATATTTTAGAACACTGTCTTTTGAAGCTCTTATCGAGTTTCAATTCCTCATAGGTATTCTATAAACGCTCCCACTTCTTCGTTTTCGTTCCGGCTTGCAGGTGTTTCAATTCCTCATAGGTATTCTATAAACATGAGGGGCAGAAAATCAAGAAAGGCGAGAGGATAGCTGTTTCAATTCCTCATAGGTATTCTATAAACACGCTGGTACACTTTCTATTTTGGTTGATGGCAGTTTCAATTCCTCATAGGTATTCTATAAACCCAATTCCGCCACGCCTGCATGACAAAACTACACCTGTTTCAATTCCTCATAGGTATTCTATAAACTCTCTGTGGTCGATTTCGAGTCGACCTATCACTAGAAGTTTCAATTCCTCATAGGTATTCTATAAACTGTACCGCCTGCAAGAGAGGCTGTCGATGGCACTTGTTTCAATTCCTCATAGGTATTCTATAAACGGAATTGACCGGGGACCAGCGCATACTTGTTATCGACGTTTCAATTCCTCATAGGTATTCTATAAACTCTGGATGTCTTGAAATCTATTCTCGACATCTTAAATAGTTTCAATTCCTCATAGGTATTCTATAAACAAAACGGGAGGGTCTTTATTCCGGCGAAGCTGGAGGAGTTTCAATTCCTCATAGGTATTCTATAAACACTGTATTTATGACGTCTTCCATATCTATTTCTGGTTTCAATTCCTCATAGGTATTCTATAAACTGAAGATTAGGCATGCACCTCTTTGGGTAATTCGTGGTTTCAATTCCTCATAGGTATTCTATAAACTAGACAAAGCTATCAATGAAGTGCAAAAAGAAGGTTTCAATTCCTCATAGGTATTCTATAAACCAGAAAAAAATGATAAAAAAAGGCTGTGTGGAAGTTTCAATTCCTCATAGGTATTCTATAAACTATTGCTTGGTCGCTGCCTGTTTCATAATACCTTTGTTTCAATTCCTCATAGGTATTCTATAAACTAGTCAAATGCACAGCTTTACTTATCTTGGCAGATGTTTCAATTCCTCATAGGTATTCTATAAACGCTCCACCAGCGTGGTTTTTTTAAAAGAATGAGGGGAAGTTTCAATTCCTCATAGGTATTCTATAAACCAATTACTATATAGATTATATAACCTTTTGTGGTTTTTTCAAAAATATCAATTTTGAAGGAATTTTTCACCCTTTATTTTAGCTTTTCACCCAATAATGACGCTTGCGCTAGTTCACAAGTTTCTGTCGATCTCCTAGGAATTTCTGCTTATTAGACATCGACATGTTCTTATATGTGGCAGCAGATTGAAAAAAATAACATAATGCTAAATATTTGCATTCAACACAATTAATATGTTAGTATTTAATTGAGTTACTTCATAAAATAAGCATACTTGCGTAAAGAAATGCCCTTGCAAAACTTAAGGTGTGTTTTTGGTTTCTGTGTCTTGACGGTAAAAATAGGAGGAAATAAGTGAAAATCGTTTTGGCTTTTGAGAGTAATAAAAGTATTGATCTTCCTATAAGTTATAATCATATGCTTCAGTCATTAATTTTCAAAATTGTCTCGAAGAAACTTCCAGATTTTCATGAAAGCGGTCCCCTCTATAACAGCAGGCAATTTCGCCCTTTTGTTTTTTCGAGAATAAAAGGTAAGCACACTTTATATAATGGCAGAATAAGTTTTCAATCCCCAATTTCATTTAGTATTGCTTCTCCGTTTGATGAAATCATACAAGTTATTGGTAATCAATTTTTAAAGAGTGAAGAATTGGATATTATTGGTCAAAAATTAAAGCTTGTTCAATTAGATGTTTCTGATCAAAAAGTTAAAGAGTCTCCTATAAAGGTGATAACTTTATCACCAATTACGGTTCGTTCTACTTTGGTAACTCCAGAAGGCAAAAAGAAAAGCTATTACTATAACCCGTTTGAGAAGGATTTTGGAATCCAAATCAGAGAAAACTTATTAAGAAAAGCAAAAGCGATAGGATTAGAACTTTCAAATGATGAATTTTCAATAAAACCAATAAGTAAAATGAAGCAAAGGATTATAAAGTACAAAGGATTCACAATAATAGCCTGGGATGGGAAGTTCGAACTATCTGGCAATACTGAATTAATTAAACTGGCTTTTAACTGGGGTCTTGGCTCTAGAAACGCGCAGGGATTTGGAATGGTTGAATTGATGCGAAAGAGGTGATGACTTTTGATTAAAGCGTTATATGAAATCGGTAAAATACACGAAAAGAACTATGATGAAACTCAACAATTTACAGAAGATCTGGGAGCGAAATATACAGCAACAATTACAATAAACGTGGAAACAAAAAATGGTTCTTTAATCTATACTGGCTGTTCTATGGAGAAAAAAAAGGATGTAAACTATCTTTACAGAAAAACTCCATCTGCAAGGTTTGACCCTTATTCTCTTACACTTAAACCAGCCAAACATGGACCTGAAAGAATAATAGATAGATTTATTAAATACTGTGAGGTTCATAAAGGAAAATTGATCTCTGGTATAGAGAAAGTTTTAAAAGAAAATAGAGAAGTCATAATTAGGGATATTGAAGTTGCAGCTAAAAATTGTGACAAAAATGAACGCTATTTTGTTACTGTGGTAATAAGTGGACGTTATGTGGGTGAGATAGAAGAATTTCGAAAGATTTTCTTGGGAGAAGTTCAGAAATTACCAAAGTCGAGAGCAGGAACGTGTTTTATCTGTGGAAAGGAAACCGAAGTAGGTGCCAAAGTTAGTGATATCCTAAAATTCGCTACCATAGATCAACCAGGTTTTGCATATAGGATGAACAAAAAAAGTCACGATATCACAATGCCACTTTGTTCAGAATGTTTTGCAAAATTAGCTCTTGGTAAAAAGATAGCTGATGAAAAACTAACACTAAACTTTTATGGTTCTTGTGATTCTTATGATTCACGGGTTTATGTCTTACCTAGATTTTTTGGAGAAAGGATAGAAAAACATCACAGGTTTGCTCAAAATACTTTAGCTGCTTTTGACAGCCTGACAAATACTTTTAAGGAAGAAAATGGGAGATACGAAAAGTTTGAAAGAAAGATAGTTGCAAAGCTTGGAAAAGAAGAAACCTATTCAACGCTAAATTTTGTTTTTTTCATGAAAGCTAGGAAAAAGGACGAAGTTAAGTTATACCTGAACATTCAAGACGTTCCCCCTTCTCGTTTGAAAATGATCAATTTTGCTGCAACCAGTATTGAAAATGAACTTAAATCACTGGGATCTCCATATATAAAGTTTGAAACTCTTTGGAAGGTTTTCAAAGGTTATTCTCAGCTCCAGAAAAAAGCAACGGACAAAAATCCAGTTCCTCCTTCTGATTTCTTAAAGTGTATGCAGGCAATATTTAAAGGTTTTAGGATAAATCTTGATCCATACAAAAAGGCAGCGTTGAGATATATACATTCATTTAAAATGAATGCTGATGAAAAAGAAAGAAAAAATCTCTTTTTTGAAAGAGGCAACATAGTGGCAATGGGATACTTTTTGGACAGACTGAACAATCTTCATGAAGGGGGGAGATTAGATTTGAGTAAATCGAAGTCTGAGATTTTAAAAGATTTTTTTGAGTTATACCCGGATTTCTTCAAGAATGACGAATTAAAACTCACCTTTATTATTGGGATGATTCATTCAATATTCGTGGATATCCAAGAATCACAGGGTTATACTGGAACAGCGGATCAAAGAATAAAGGGCTACAGGATGAAGCCAGATGATTTTAAGGAGCATCTATCTTATATGAAAAGTAAGTTCAAGTATTACTTGACAAAAATCAAAGATGCCTCTCATGTGGAATTTATGAAGAGACTTTTTGAAATTGCGGGAGAATATCAATTAAAAGCTGGAATGAAATGGAAATCTTCTATTACTGACTTAAATTATGCTTTTCTCTGTGGAGAAGCTTCGAAAAGGTTGTTGATGAGTTCAAATGAGAATAAAAAAGAAATTGAGGATAAGGAGGTATAGATATGGAATTTATAAAAAACAGACATGAGATTGTGTTCGTTTATGATGTGAAAGATGGAAATCCAAATGGAGATCCATTGGATGAAAACAAGCCAAGGATGGATGAAGTAACGGGGGTAAATATAGTTTCAGATGTAAGACTAAAAAAGACATGTCGCGAATACATGATTTCAGCTAATAAAGAAAAAGATGAGTACGAATTTGAAGTTTTTATAAATGGTGACCCCGTCACCTCAGAACAGAGGGCAAAACAATTGATACCCGACATAACCAGCAAAGAATATGACAGAAAAACTGCTGCAGAGGCACTCCTTAAAAAATGTATAGATTTAAGACTCTTTGGGGGAACAGTTCCGATTTCTAAGTTAAATATGTCTATGATTGGACCTGTTCAGTTTAGATTTGGACGTTCTCTACACAAAGTAGATCCAGTTTTTATTCAAGGGACAGCTGCATTTGCTTCTAAGGAAGATAGAGAAGGAAGAAGTTTCAGTGAAAAATGGCAACTCCCTTATTCTTGCATAGCATTTTATGGTGTAATAAATCAAAATACAGCTAAGGAAACTCTTCTTCGTGAAGTCGACATCGATTTCTTCTTCGAAGCCTTGTGGAATGGAACCAGGGACCTTATAACTCGTTCGAAGATGGAACAGCTTCCCAGGTTGCTTATAGATGTTGTATATAACGATAATGAAAATTTCCATATAGGAGAGCTCGATAAAGCAATTAAGCTGGTATCCGATCTTCTGGATGAGAAAATAAGAGGGATTTCCGATTTTGTTTTAGAGGTTTCAGAGCTGAAAGGACTACTTGAAAGATATAACGATAAGATCAAAGAAATTAGATATAGGATAGATCCAAGACTCAAGCTAACCTTAAATGGTGAACCTTTCAAAATTGAGAATTTGATTGATGGTAAGATGAAACCGCTGGCAAAGTGAGGTGAGGGCTTATGAAAGTCCTCGTCTTAGATATCTCTAGTGATTATGCTCATTTCAGAAAACCATATACAACTACTTCTGCTCTAACGTACTCCATCCCGCCACGTACAGCAGTTCTTGGAATAATTGGTAGTATTCTTGGGATTTCAAGTGGAGGATTTGGAAAAAGTGAACATTCTAAGTTTTTTGAAACCAACAATGTAAAAACAGGGGTGCGATTGTTAACCTCCATAAAAAAGACGACTTTCAATCTTAAATATCTGCACACAAAAAATGGTGGTAGCATCTTGGTTCCTGTTGAATGTGTCGTTTCCCCGATTTACAGGATTTATGTATCTGGAAACGAAGATTTTTTGGCAAAGCTAGAAAGTGTGGTTAAAAACAAAGAATGTTATTACACTCCATATCTTGGAATTTCGGAGTTCTTAGCCTCAGTGAGCTATGTTGGTTTTTTTGAAGGAAAACGTGTTGATGAAATCCCGACGCTTGTGGATTCGGTAATTTATCTCTTTGATAAAGGTGAAATCAAATTCGAGAGTGGTTTGAATCTTTTCCATGAAACTCATGCTGTGAGGATGGATTGTGAGAGAAAAGTTCAGGAATACTCGGAAATAGTATATGAAGAGAATGGTAAAAAGATACAACTGTTGAAAAAATCAGAGAAAACAAGTGTTATTTCTCTTGTCATCGGTGAGCAAAAAGAGGTGATAATGCTTGTCTGAGGTTTATTCACACCCTCCAATGGGAAATGAACCTGGAAGATTATTGATCGACCATCTCAAAGGCGTATATTACCTGATGATGTCTGAAATAGAAACTGCAAAGAAATACATGGATTTTGAAAGGTTTCTTGGAGTTGAGTATTCAACCTTGAAACTTCTCGTAGAAGCGATAGCATATTTGCATGATCTGGGTAAAGCAACACCGGAGTTTCAGAAAAAGATCCGGAAGTTAAAATATGATAAAGAAAAATCTCTGCATGCTGTTCTGGGAGCATTTGCTGTTGGGAAATATTTGAAAGCAAATCTACCTGAAGAGAAACATTATTTGATTCCTCTTATAGTAACTCTCGTAAGAAGACATCACGGAAAAGCAGAATATCCTGAATTTGGTTGTGATCTAAATGATGAAGTCGATTTGTTGGAATGGCAGGTAGCCAATCTCGATTCTAAGTTTCTAAATGAACTTGCTTATAAAATCCAGATACCTAAGTTGGATCCTTTGGAACTTGAAGATAATGTAGATGAATGGCAGGATGAATTCCAGGATCATTTCTACGAAGTTAATGACATTCAGTCTTTCATTCTTTACATGTATCTTTCATCCCTGCTTGATTGGGCAGACAAAACAGATGCAGCGTTCAGGGATAGACCACTACCAAAAAGGGATCCAATTCCCAAAGACCTTGTTGAAGAGTATAGAAAAGTCTTGGGTTTTGACAATCCTGGAAGAGATCCAATGAACCAGCTTAGAAACAAATTCTATCATGAAGCTACTAATGATACCGACTTCTCCATAGGAATATTAAAAGGGAGAACAGGTATAGGCAAAACTTTGACTTTGTTTTCACTTGGGCTAAAACTCAGAGAAAAACTTACGAATAGTGATTATGTACCAAGAATAATCTATTGCCTTCCCTTTCTGAGCATAATAGATCAAACATATGAAGTAGCCGTAGAACTTTTCGAAAAAACTGGTAGATCATTTCCAACTGAGAATCAGGTTTTACAGCAACATCACCTATCTGATATAGAATACTCCACTAAAGAAGGCGAAGGCTATGAGAAATATCTCGCCGATCTTCTTATAAATTCCTGGAATAGTGAGATAATTATAACTACTTTTGTCAGTTTCTTTCATTCTATTTTCACAAATAAACGAAACATGAAATTTTTTAGGATACCTGGGTCAATAGTCTTGTTAGATGAAATTCAAGCTATACCTCCGAAGTATTGGGAACTGACAGGAAAAATATTGAAGCTTCTTGCTGATTATGGCGGAACTAAATTCGTATTCTCAACTGCTACTATGCCAAAGTGCTTTGGTATCTCTGGAAAACATCTCTATACTGGGGAAATTCCTCTGGATAGATTTGATCTTCATTATATCGGAGAAGTAACTTTCGAAAAATTCAAGGAAATATTTCTTAGAGAGGTCGTAGAAAAAGCCAGAGATGAGAGCAAAGGACTTATGGTGGTTTTAAATACAATTGGCTGTGCGAAAGCTGTACTGGAAGAAATATCGGAATTCGTAGATAAAAAATATCTATATTATCTATCTAGCGAAGTTCCCCCGATAGTAAGAAAAAACCGAATTGAGAAGTTAAAAAATCTTAAAGGTTTTCGTGTATTAGTCACGACTCAACTTGTAGAAGCTGGTGTGGATCTGGATTTTGATTATTGTATTCGTGATATTGGTCCTCTTGATAGTGTTGTTCAGGTTGCAGGAAGGGTGAACAGATCGAACAGGAAAAAGAAAGGACAGGTAATTCTTGTAGATATAAAAGAATTCATGGGTAAAAGAGATCCAAGTAAAATATACGATTCGGTTTTGTTGTTTGCTTCTAGAAAAGTACTTTCTAATAATGATAACTACAGTGAATCCATGCTTTATAATCTTGTTGAAATTTATCTTGCAGAAATCGAAACCAAGGGATTTGAAGAAGAATCGCGAATGATACTCAAAAACATTTATAAGCTGGAATTTTCAAAAATTAATGAATTTAAGCTCATAGAAGAAAGACCAACGAACCCTGTTTTTATAGAACTCGACGAAAATGCAAAAAATGCCTGGAAAAATTATCAGGAAATACTTTCAAAAGACATAAGCACACAGGACAAATTTGAGCTTCTAGCTGAAAAAAAAGATGCTATTAGGAAACTTGCTCCTTACATAGTTAATTACCGATTGAAATGGAATGAGTCAGAAAATGCTTTGCCACCTGTTGTTAATGGTTTCCACTATGTTTCTAACGACGAAAGGGAACTTCAAAGATACTATGACAGCGTAACTGGTTTTCATTCTGCAGGAAGTGATATTTATTGATAGACGTAAACGGTTATCTTATACTTTCATATTCAAACTGCCATCGCGAAGCATGGCTTGTAGCTCACAGAATTTTCCCTGAAAATGATAATACTAATCTTGCCCTTGGAAGACTTCTTCACGAAACTTCGTACGAAAACAAAGGGGAAAAGGATGTTGCCATAGATAACATAAAACTGGATCTTGTTCAAGAAAAAAATGGCAAAACAATTGTAAGCGAGATTAAGAAATCGAAGTATTCCCTTGATGGAGCTCGCGATCAATTGCTCTTTTATTTAAGAAGGCTCAAAGAAATGGGAGTTGAAGCTGAAGGTTTGCTTCTTGTTCCAAAGGAAAGAAAACGGATACCTGTTATTCTTACCGCGGAAGAAGAAAAACGTATCCGAGAAATGAGCGACGAGATCCAAAAATTGGTTGATGGTCCAATTCCTCCAATAGAAAGATCACAAAATCGTTGTAAGAATTGCGCTTATTACACTTATTGTTGGGTGTGATGTATGTATGAAGAGAGTGTTATATCTATTCACTTCGGGGAAATTACTGAGAATGAATAATACGCTTGTTTTTGAAAAAGAAGATGGGAAGAAGGTTCATCTACCCGTGGAGCAAACAGATTCTATATGTGTCTTTGGAGAGCTTGAGCTGAACAAAAGGGTACTTGATTTTCTTACAAAACAGCAGATTCCAATTCACTTTTTCAATCGTTATGATTACTACTCTGGAACGTATTATCCACGCGAACACTTGAATTCTGGCTTTCTGGTCTTAGAACAGGCAAATTTCTATAATGATGGGGCTAAGCGAATTAATTTGGCAAGAATTTTTGTGAAAGGTTCAATGGGTAATATGATAAGTGTTTTGGCTTATTACAACAGACGTGGGAAGGATTTGGAAGAGGATATAGAAAAGCTTAAAAAACTTATGAACCGTCTTGAAGAAATGGCATCAGTAGATGAAATAATGGCGATTGAGGGTAATTTCAGAGATCTTTACTATAAATGCTTCGATAAAATTATTGACAATAAAAGCTTTGAATTTGTGAATAGATCAAGGCAACCTCCGTTGAACAGAATCAATGCGCTTATCAGTTTTGGTAATACAATGCTTTATACAACGGTTCTTGGAGAAATATACAGAACGCACCTTGATCCCCGTATAGGATTTCTTCATACAACTAACTTTAGAAGTTTCTCATTAAATCTTGACGTTGCAGAGATATTCAAGCCCATTATTGTAGATAGGCTCATATTTTCTCTCATAAACAAAAAACAAATACAGGCAAAACACTTTGCAAAGCATCTTGAGGGGATATATATGAATGATAAAGGTAAGGAGATTTTTGTAAGAGCCTACGATGAAAAGCTAAAATCCACATTTAAACACCCACAGTTAAAAAGAAATGTTTCATACAGATATCTCATAAGGCTTGAGCTCTATAAAATTGAAAAGCACATCACCGGTGAAAGAGTATACGCTCCCTGGAAAGGATAAGAAATTATATTCTGATTGTTTATGATGTTAAGGAAAAACGTGTAAACAAGATATTGAAGATTTGCAGGCAATTTCTTGATTGGGTTCAAAATTCAGTGCATGTAGGAGAATTAACAAAAGCTGTTTTCGAAAAACTCAAAGTGAAACTTACCAAGGTTACTAACAAGGAGGAAGATTCAATCAGAATCTCCAAAATTCGAACGGGAAAAATGTTGAGGCTTGAGATATTAGGAATACACAAAAAACAAGTGTTAGACAATGGAATAATATAAAAAACCAGAGGTGATCGAGAGTGAGGAATGAGCCAATCACATTCAAAATCAAAACATTGACCCCGTTATGGACAGGCGGAGCAGATGAAAAGATGGACAGAATACACGAAACAGGAATCATAGGAAGTATCCGCTGGTGGTATGAAGTTGTTGCAAGGGGTTTGGGATATCATGTTTGTGATCCGACTTCAGATAATCGCTGTGGTTTATCCGGTAAAGAAAAGAACAATGAAGAGAGGATTTCAAAACTTTGCCCTGCTTGCTATTTGTTTGGAACAACGGGATGGAAAAGAATGTTCAATTTGCAGATAACAAGTGAGGGGAAACAACCAGTTGAAGGAAATAAAATATTTTGTCAGGTTACTAATAGTAAAATTAATAAAAATTGGTTGAGAAAGGTTTTTGAACAGAATCTTGATGATAAAAACTTCTTTGGTTCTCTTGAACTCAAAATTCTTTCTAGAAATAGTGAAAAACAAGTTGAAGATCAGCTGAAAGCCGTTCTTTCAATCATGAGTGAATTTGGTTCGATTGGAGCCAAACCTCAATTTGGTTATGGTCTGTTTGAACTTATAGATAAGAAAGAAACAAAGGAATCACTTCGAAAAATTCACAAATTTCTTGAGAAAAATAACTTTAAGAAAAGTAATAGTGATGAAGGAATTTTTTCACTTAAGAACTATTGGAAATTTGAAACGGATGAAATTGAAGCGAATGATATTAAGAATACTTTTCTCAAGAATCCAAAATATATAGGTAGTAATCATAATGATTTATATATATCAATGTCCTTTGATATTAGATATATGTTGCGAAAGAGATATCTCCAAAAGAGCAAATCAAAAGAAGCGACATCAGAAATTTTCGGAGGAACAAAAGGCGATAAATGGGCGAGTAGAGTATTTGTAAGCAGTTTCTATAAAGAGAACCAGCATGATGATAAATATAAGTTGCGCATTTGGGGATTTACAGAGAGATATATTGCAGATATTATTCGCGAAATATTTATTGAAAATGGAGAATATAATAAAATTTTTTCTAACATTGAGATTGTTACTCTAAACAAGACGCTAAGAGAGGTGACCGAAATTGATTCTTGACTATAATTCGCAATCCATCTTTGAAATTCAGGGGAAAGGAATCATAAGGGAGCTCACCAAAGAATTCAAGAACGAACAACCAGATGGGAAAAAAATCATAGAAGTTCTCAATAAATTAAGCAATTCAGAGCTAACAGTAGTTTTCAAATATTTCGAAACTCAAGAAAATTCTGATGGGGGAAATTACGTAAGAAAGGTTTATAAGGGAAGAAAGAAAAGCGAAGATATTAATGATAACAGATTAAGTAAGGAATTTTACCTCAAAATTGATGAGGAAATCCTTAAAATTTTACCGCCATATTCATTCATTATCGAATTTGAATTCACTCTTGAAAAGCCCTATATATCCAAAGATGATGAAAATTTTACGATTATTGAAAACTCTATAAAGCGAGAGAAAGTGCTTGGTTGCCCTTACATTCCAGGATCTACCTGGAAGGGTTGCCTTCGTTCGGCATTATGGCAAGAAGGTATGAAAGAAAACAACAAGCAAATCATTCGTATATTTGGGAATGAAAGACAGGAAAAAGATAGTTTTCGTCAAGGACGGCTCCACTTCTTTCCAACATTTTTTAGTAAATGCAGTTTCGAAATCATAAATCCTCATGATAGAAAGACTCGTACCGGTACAATGCCAATACTTATTGAGTGTGTTCCCATCGGTGAAAAAGGGAAGTTCTCGCTTCTGTATGTTCCTTTCGATCTTATTGGAAAAGAACAGGAAGAAATCAAGAATCAAACGCTTGAAGATCTGAAACTTATAGTTAAAGGACTTAAGGCAATGTTCACTGTATATGGTTTTGGTGCAAAAACATCAAGCGGATATGGACTAGCCAGTAACATTATAGAAAACGGAAAAGTCTACACTGATATTTCCATAAAGATAGAGAAAGAAACCGAAGCAATAAAACTGCCTAAGAATTTTCGTAAATATCTCAATGAAAATGGTACCGTGAGAAGTGAACTTGTAGATAGTGAAACTGGAGAACTGCTCAGTAATAACAGATTTCAGGAAAAGAAAGGTGAGCTCGGTTTTCAGAGCGGTAATGAATTCTCTCAATTCAAACGTTGGTATAAGGAGAAGGGAGAAGCTTATAGAAATCAACTAAATGTCAAAGATTCTCCAAAAAATATGTGTGAGTTCAATAGCTTTGATGAACTGATTGATATGTTAAAAAAATATATGCTTTGAATTCCCATTCAGAAACAGTGGGAGGTATTTCAGATGAGTAAAGACTTGACAGTTCTTGCGGAAAACAGAGATGTTTTGCTTACTGCCGAAATAGCGGCTTGGTTGCATATGTTAGGAAAATATACTAAAGAATTTATAGATAGTGATCTTTCAATGTCTTCAAAATTGCCAAACAGTATATCCAAAAATCTTAGGAGACTCTTTAAAGAAGATTTGCTCAAAAATTCCCAAAAAAAGCTACCAGTACAAGAGTTGCAGACTCCCCTTATAATAGAAGAATTTATCTCAAAACATGAACTAGGGAACAATAAAATAAAAAATGACCCAAATGCATTCAATAAACTGATGAATGATGCTCATGGTCGTGGTTCTGGTACAGAAAAAGGAGTTTTAAAAAGTGGTGCTTACTCGTCTCAACACAATTCAAGTATCCGCATATCAACTGCTTTTGGCTATGAAGAGGATCCCATAGATGTTAATGAAATTGATCTAAATTCCAAGGATCTTTATATTTTTATCGAAAGTGCCATTATAGAGGCACAGAAACTTTTACAAATTAACAAGACTGGTAATTTTGAAAAATGGAATGAACTTAGAATAGGAATAATAAATGCCGTGAATCAACACTTTACAAAGACAATAGGAGATACAAGAAGACCAATAAACGATGTTACACTTTGGGATCAAACAGTTTCTTCGGTTGCTTTTTTCAAGGCAGAACTTGCAGAAGGACTTATAAATGGTTATAAGGATCCTTTTGATGAGAACAGCAAATACACTTTCAGATATCTCCATATGACATTTAATGGTGAAGAATATTTGGCAAAAGGGATTGGGATTGGCGATATTGCAAGTCGAAGAAAGCTGATTGATGAAGCATTTGACGGAGTTAAGTTGATTATTGAAGTTGAGTATCCTTTGGGCTTAGAAATATATAGAGACATAAATGGGATAACCTTCCTAATTCCAAAACTAAGTGAAAAACTAGAAATTGATGATTTGATCATCAATGAAGGTGTTACTTTGAAACAGAGAATTTTGGATGAGGTTATTGCCATTACGAAGGGTGAAATAACTCCATACTTTTATATCAGCGAAAAGTCTTCCAGAAATCTTTATAATTTGGGTTCCATGATATCAAAGAAAACTGATACCAATATTCCTTCGCTAAGATTGCAAAATCTCTGGATTCAGAAAGCCGAACTATGCTCTTCTTGTTGCATAAAGCCTGTTGATAGTAATTCCATGAGAAATAAGCAAAAGAGATTGTGCCAAGAATGTTCAGAGAGAATTACGGGTAGAGCAAAACAGTGGTTAGATAGTAGGAAAGAACAAACTATATGGATCGATGAAATCGCAGATTCAAAGGGAAAAATAGCACTGCTTAGTTTTGGTTTCAACTTGAATAGTTGGATCGGTAATGCAGACAGTCTTTCAACATTCAGAAATCTCAAGAAGACCGTTGGTTTTTCATTCGCAGAACTCATGAGAGAGCTAACGACACCGGTAAAATTGCTGGAAATGCAAAAACTCAAAAGTATTGGGAATAAATATGTTTTAAGAGATCGTAAGACAGCTGATGGTCTTTATAACTTCATGGTCGGTTCTGAAGATCTCGAAGTTAACAAAGAGCTCACAAAATATGAGAAATTGGCCCTTTCAATTTGGCGGAAACCTCCTTCATTTGCAAGGGTTCGTAGAGTTTGGGAGACAACAAGCAAGTTTTGGGGTGACGCACTTGCTGACATTAGAAAAACCGTGGGAATGCGAGATAAAAGGCTTATTCTTAAAATCCAAGCAAATAATCTAAGAGATCTTAATGTTAATAATGCTTATGAAGTTAAAGTCAATGGCATCAGATTCACTGTATTCTACGAAGCTAATAATCCAAAAGGCGCTAATGAATTCTCCAATTTTGTGATAATTGAGAACCTTGAACTATTAGCTAAGAAGTTAAATATTGATACTAAAAGCAATTGGAAAAATCTGGTTGATGGCATTAAAGAAATACTGAATGGTAAAAATATAGATTTCTACAACTCCAATAGCCCCACAAAAAAATTAGCCATTTCAAGGATCGGGGATATTGAAATTGAATCATGTAGTTACTCTCCAGTGATTGAAATAACAAAAGATCCGGAAAGATTCATGGTTCTTGTTCCAGCCAATAAAGCGCTTAAGGTTGCCAAAAAGATAAAGAAAAAATACGAGAAAGAAATGGGCAAAGTCAGAAATCGGCTACCTATGAATCTTGGGATAGTGTATGCAAGATATCATACAGCACTTCCAGCAATTATAGATGCCGGACGCCGATTTATGCGATTAAATAATAAACAGGAAACTTGGAGGTTAGCAAAGCAACCGGATGAATTTCCTGATCATTTCAAATTGTCATTTGAAAATGGGCAGATTTGGAAAATCCCTTCAAAGATGGGGGATGGTTCAAAAGATATATGGTATCCGTATTTTTATGTTGTAAATAATGACAAAGCTGAACTTGAAAATAGGTCTCTTTCTTTCAAAGGGCCATCTGGAGAGTGGTTGATTCATGTGTCAGAACTCAAGATAGGTGATGAAATTCTCGTCATACCATCATATTTTGATTTTGAATACCTTTCTTCGGCTTCCCAGAGGTTTGAGATAAGCTATAACGATAAAAACAACAAAGTCCAAAGGCGTTCGGATAACAGAAAGCAGCGGCCATATTATCTCGACGATCTGGACGATATCGAAAGGGTATGGGCAACGCTCTCAACAAAACTCCCAAACAGCCAGATAAAGAAATTGAACAGCCTTGTAGAAAAAAAGCGAAGGGATTGGGCCAGTTCTTTGGAGGATAATGATGAAGTCTTCAAAGCTTATGTTGAGTATGTTGTTGGCAATCTTAAATGGAAACCATCGCTCAGCAACGATGAAAGAAAGAAAATCATTGATTTCTGCGTGAATGGGAAACTCTCTGATGTGCTGGAAATTCACATGAGCATATTAAAGGATAAAACGGGGGTGATAGAATGAACAATGAACTTTATAAAAAGAAGAAATTCATTTTCATGACACTTGACCCGATACATATAGGAACAGGTGGAGCAAATTTGGGGATAGTTGATAACACAATAGTGAGAGAAGCTGGTTCAAATTTACCAATAATCCCAGGAACAAGCCTTTCAGGGGCTGCAAAAATGTACGCTGCGATGCTTATTGGCAACCTAGATGTTGCTGGACAAGCAGTAAAGAATAGCAATCCAAATAATCCAGTATCATATACCTTTGGTTATATAAATGGCTCCGGTTCTGAGCAATCGGGTAGAGCGGGTATGGTTAGCTTATCAGATGCAAGAATAATTCTGTTCCCAGTTTATTCACCGGAAGGAACAGTGTGGGTGACCACCAAGAATCTATTATGTGAAATTGGAATTGATGTCAAACCTTGTTTTGATGAAGAAAAGGCTTATCTCTTGAATGGCAATGCTGCAAAGGGAAAAATCAAAATTGGCTGGTTATACATCGATGTTGAAGGCATAAATGCTGAAGAGCCCAGTTTTGATGGGTTGAAAGAAAGCAATGACTGGAAACTTGTCAAAGATAGGATTTATATAGTCTCTGATAAGTTATTTACACGGATAGTCAATGATAATCTTGAAACAAGAACTTCTGTTGCGATAAATCCAGAAACAGGTGCTGCGGAGGATCGTGCTCTCTTCACTTATGAAGCTATTCCAAGAGCCACATGGTTGTACTCCACAGTTATTCAAGATGATTATTCTCCCGGGAAGTTTAAAAAGGTAATGATGGAATTTAAGAAAAATGGGAAGACAAATGAGATTATAAATAACTGGAAGTCACCCATGGATGTTGTTGAGGATGGGTTCAAAGTTATCGAATATCTTGGTATAGGTGGAATGGTCACAAGGGGCTTCGGTAGAATGAAACTGGTCTCTTCGGACGGTGATGATTAATGAAAAACCTTGATTACATTGCCGCGAAATCAGGAAATGAAATTCTCAACAAATTGAATGCGATAGATGCAAAAGAACTTGAAAAACTCATTAATGATACTCTTTTAGTTCTTCATGGAGAAGGCGTCTACGCCTGTATTCTTTATCTATATGCACGGGATAAGAAAAAAGACCAAACTGCAGATAAAATTGTTAAAGAGCTACTTAGTACAGCAGGTAAAGCTTTGCAAATCGACCTTGAAAATTTGGACAAGGAAATACAATCGCCGGAAGATGCACTAAATCTAGTTAATGAAAAGATATGTAATAATACTGATTTTCTTTTCCTCGTGAAAGATCTCTGGGAGAGAACTCTTATCTATGCTCGATATGGTGCTAAAGCGAAGGTGAAAGAATAATGAGCTGGAAAATGTATAAAGTTGTTCTTCAACTCCTCTCGCCGCTGCATATAGGTAAGAGGAAGATCGGAAATCTTCAACAAACTAGATATTATGTTCCAGGCAGAACTCTTTGGGGGGCGTTGACAGCCAGAATAGCAAGAGAGTATGAAAATTTCGATTATGAAAAAACAGGCAAAGATGTTGACGAGTTTCTCAGATTCTGTTATTTCTATCCTTCAGATGATGACAAAAAAATAACCCTTTTCCCTTGGGAAAACCTGGACGAATTTGAGTGGAAATATATACAAAGCTATGTTACCACTGCGTTAGATTCAAATACAAGAAAAGCTGAGGGTGGCAGCTTACATGAAATAGAATATATTGCTCAAAAAACAAGAGAAAATAAGAAAGTGTATCTTATTGGCTATATCTTCGAGCGAGATGGCTCTAAGTTAAAGTGGAAAGAGGTACTATCCAAAGTTCAGCTAGGTGGTGAAAGAACCTATGGTTGGGGTAGAGTAGTAGTTTCTAGTATTATGGAGACACATAAGTTAGATTACCCTGGCTATAAGGTCGAACTTAATGAGGATACTCCAATAGTAAAAGCTTCTAAATCTGATTCTAAGCCTTATGCCTTAATTTCCCATGTGCTTTTTGATGAACAGCTCAATAATCATATTGTGAGAGGAAACATAGAACCTTTGGTTGGACTTGAAACTAATATGAAAAACGGGAATTTTGGCTCAAAAGTTTCAACAGCAAAAATATGTTGGACGCCTGGAACTGTGTTCGAGGAAGAATATAGCTTTTTGATATGTCAAAAAGGCATATGGAAGTTCGAATCATAATTTATTCAATGTCAACCACTGATAAGTAGAAATTGCCAAGGGATCGACAGGAGTCTAGAAAATAATAGTAGAGGAGTTCTGAAACACTTAGCTCTTTAATTCAAACTATACACTTAGAAGAAAGAATAAAGAAAATTACCGAAAAGGCATAGAAAGCTGGTAAACTAGTTATGGAGTTAAACACAACAAACAGATACCAATAATTACAATTAATATTCATCAACTTTTTAAGTTCTATGTGCAAAGAAATTTTTTCTAAGGCCTTAATACAAAGTACCACTACTCAATTATTATACAAATCTTGCCGCATCTCATTTCAAAAATTACAGTTCCATCTGTAATATGTTTGTTTTCGTAACACTCTACCGAAAAATACGTTGAAACAGCATTTCTCCATTTGTCCCGATGATAGCGGGGTACCATATGAATGTCAGAAACCGAATTGAATTCAAGGAATTTATTTAACAACACGTAAGATAGCATACTTTGCCGTGTTTACCTTATTTGTCCTTGATCATAAAGTGTTCTTTAGTTTCCTTACTGGGTTCATCTAGCTAAGTGCATAGTTTGGAGAACCGTATTATCGTTGATTTCCATGAGCCTTGTATCCCACCTATATGTAGTTTGTATGTGCTAATAAGGATAGGTATAGTAGGTTTCTACAGCAAAGATGAAAAGCTAAAATCCACATTTAAACACCCACAGTTAAAAAGAAATGTTTCATACAGATATCTCATAAGGCTTGAGCTCTATAAGATAGAAAAACATATTACAGGGGAAAAAGAATATATCCCATGGAGAGGTTAAAGTGTACGTTTTGATTGTGTACGACATAGGAGAGAAGCGGGTAAACAGAGTCTTGAAAGTTTGCCGCCGTTATCTAGATTGGGTACAAAACTCTGTACTTGAAGGCGAAATAACCAAAACAAATCTTGAAACGTTGAAATCACAGCTAAAACGCATAATAAAAGTTGAAGAAGATTCTGTTCGAATATACAAGCTTCGGACTGAGAATGATGTTAATCTCGAAATACTCGGAATAGATAAAAAACAAGTATTTGATGATGGAATTATTTAAGGTACCACCAAGAACACAGATTCAATTCCTGTCATTTGAATTCTCCAGAATTCTTATGTTCCTTTCTTCTCCGTTATTGCATTTTAATCTTTTATCACGGTACATATTCATATCGGCATGTTTCAGGAGTTGGTCAATATTTTCACCATCATCTGGAAATACGGCAACACCTATACTTCCACTGATTTTCACACTTTTGCCTTTGATGTTTATTGGTTTTTCTATAACTTCAATTATGCGTTTAGCTACCTTTGCCGCATTTTCAGCATCTGTGTCCGGCAATGCGAATACAAACTCGTCTCCACCAAGGCGGGCGACAAGATCACCCTCTCTCAAACAGGATTTGAATCTTTTGGTAATTTTTTTGAGAACCAAATCGCCAACATCATGTCCGAATGAATCGTTTACTTCTTTGAAGTGATTCAAATCAAGATATAGAATACTCAAAGGTGATTTTCTCCGTTTCGCAAGAGCAATGTACTGTTTGGCTCTTTCGGCGAATAAGCGTCGGTTTGGCAGATCAGTCAGTGGATCGTGTTCGGACATGAATTTCAATTGTTTCTTTTGTCTTCTAAGTTCCTCCTCTAGTTTTATTCTCTTCAAAATAACGGCAACCTGCTGGCTTAATATCTTTGCCATTTCTATGGAATCTTCATCGAAAGCGTTCGAGCTACTAAAACTGTCGAGGCAGAAATAAGCTACGGGTTCACCATTTATTTTGACCGGAATGGAAAGCATGGTTTTGATTTCATCAATGCGCCCGTATTTTTTCAGGATTTCCAATCTTTCAGCGTCGAGATTTTTGTCTATGCTAACGAGGTCAGTAACAATCAACACATTATCTGTATTTCCCTGCGCCAGTTCTTCCGGTTTGAAGAAGATTTTTTTCAATTTCTCAAGGTTGTATCCAACAGCAGCAACAAGCCGAAAGACCCCTGTTTCATCTTTCATCAGAAGGCTTCCTGCTTCAGCACCTGGGACTACCTCAACCGCGTGTTCCACCAATCTTTGATAGGGATTTTCGTCTAATTCCATTTGGAGTATCTCGTTGAACATTTCTGTGAGGGCGCGGTGAAATATGGCAAAACGCTCCAGCCTGAGCTGGTTCTTTTTTTGTTCAGTGATATCTCTTACCAGCATCAAAACTTCTTTTTCGTTCAATGCTACTATTCTGGCTTCAAAATAACCTAGACCGGTAAACGTTTTCGATGAATACTCAACAGTCTGTACCTCATTGGTATCGAGTGCTTTTTCAATTCCCTCAAATAACTGATTCAGGGTTTTATGATCAAAACCAGTATTTTTTATGTTGTTGCCAATGATTTTTTCCGGTGGTATTGCCAGTAAATCTTTTCTGTCTGCCTTAAAATTCAGATAGGTACCGTCTCTTGAGATAACAAAGATCATATCAGGGATGGCGTTTAAGAGAGCCTGGTTTTTTCTCAGACTTTCGAGTAGTTTTTTCTGGGATTCTTTTAGTTCTGTTATATCTCTGTAAATACCAACTACCCCGACAACTTTTTTTCCATCATAGATAGGTGCACTAAGAATTGATACAGGTAAACGTGTTCCGTCTTTTCTTTGTCTTATGGTTTCATTGCTTATGTTTTTTCCAGAGAGAGTGATTTTTGTTATTTGCATTGCCTCGGCTTTTAATTCCGGGTCTTTAGCGACTATGTCATCCACGAAATGTCCAATAACTTCATCGTATTGGTAACCGAACATTTCGCAGAATTTTGGGTTCGCTCGAAGGATACGATTTTTCTCATCGCAAATTACAATCCCTTCAGGGCTGCTTTCAAAGAGTTTCTCGAAATATCGGTGCTCCATCGGAAGCTTGTTCATTAAAATTTCCCCCCGCTTTTGTTTTAGAGTGAAACGATGAGTTGAGATAGCAAAGTTGTGTCAGATCGAAATACTCCTCCTTCTATTGTTTTTGATCGAATTTTGATTACTAAAGAGAAAGAAAAAATGTTTTCACGCTTGTGATATAAACTTTTATTTAAATTATACTACTTGATCCCCATAAAATTACTCTTACTGAAAAAAAAGAACGGTTTTCCGAACAGAAAACATTGGACTATTCAAGTAAAGACTAAGTAACAATATATTATTGCTTAGGAAAACTGTCCTGTAATTCTGAAAATAAATTAAGGAGGATTTGAGAAATGACAGTGTATGAGATGTTAAAAGAAATGGCTGATAACTTTAAAAGCAAGGTAGAACCAGATTACACCTTTCTGGCACAGTTAAATGTAGAAGATACGAATGAATCGTTCTACATCAAGATTGATAATGGCGAGGTTATCCTGGGCAAAGGTGTAAATAACGAAGCCGATGTTATTTTAACTACAACTTATGATGTTTTGCGCCAGATATACGAAGGGAAGTTCAACGCAATTACAGCTGCTGCGAAAGCCAATTATCTGGATAAAGCGCCTCTGGACTGGAGATTTTCGAATAATAAGAAGATTACTCCTGATACTATTGCCCGATTCAATTATCTTGGTATGCACCTTTTCAACAGAAGTGATCCTGAAAAGGTTTTGTTGGATGAAGAACATTCAAGGGTTGTTCACGGAGGACATGCTATAGGTTTGTACTATGCCACGGGGCTCAGAAGCGCCTGGTATATGCTGAAAAAGGGTGAGAGTTTGAATCAGGAAGGCGATACGAATCCATTTCATCAAGCGATGATTTTTATTGAAGGCGAGGGTTTTGCTAAGATTGGGGATAAGACTGTAAAGGTAAAGAAAGGCGAGTCGTATTACATTCCACCGAATACGAGTCACGTAGTCTGGACAGAAAGCGATGAACCATTGGTATTGATCTGGCTCGCCTGAGGAAAAGGTGCCTGATAAGCCATTATTTTCATAAGTTTTTAGGAAGTAAAAACGCCCTTCAGCAATTTATTTGCATGAAGGGCGTTTTGATCAAATTATCAAAGGGTAAAAGGGCTATCGTTGATCTGATTGTCGGAGGTGCTGTTTTCAAAAGGTTTGAATGCTTTCTTCCCTTGAAGGTAGCCCAGGACTATTTCTTTGAAGTTAGCGTATCTTCCGATGTTTTTATCGGTTTTTACGAGAATTTCGTCGTTTACCAGACCGATCAGTTCTCCATCATCTATGTTCTCGTTTCTTGAAACCATCCTGTGGATTTCTTTTGCTCTATCAATGGAATCAGTATAAAGGACATGACCTTCGAAGATTATCGCAAAAGATGAAGCGACTTCTTCCAGGTCATAGATTTCATGAGATGAAATAATCACGGTTTTTCCTTTCTGGACACTGTAATCTCTCAGTATATTGGTTACTTCTTCTCGTATTACGGGATCCAGATTTTGGGTGGGTTCATCGAGTATAAGCAAATCAGCATTGCTCGATACCACCAGCGCTAAGTTAAAAAGCGTTCTCATCCCCATGGAATAGGTTTCCACGGGTTGGTCCATGTTGAATCTGTAATGTACGGAGAAACTGTTGAATGTTTTATCCTGCCAATTCGGGTACAGCATTTTCCACATTTTTATATAATCTTCGCCTTTGAATCGCCTGAAAGTCAAACGGTCTTCAGTCATCACAGCTATTCCGGTTTTGAGCGGAGTGCAGAGTTCTTTTCCAAAGACATTTATTGAACCGCTTTCGGGTTTTAACTCTCCATAAAGGCATCTAAGCGTTGTGGTTTTTCCGGCACCATTTGGTCCGACCAGAGCAAATATCTCTCCTTCTTTTACAGAAAAACTTATGTCATTGAGTACAGGCTTTGTACCGAATTTTTTATTTATTCCTTTAATTTCTACGATCATTTTTGAACCCCCTTCTTTGTAAATATGAGATAGGAGATCAGCAATGTAGCTATTGCTACACCTGTAACTGCTAGCGATTTTCCCTGGTAAACCGGGCTAATATAGAAATAAGGATTTTCATAAGTTGAGCCAAGACCTCCCATAATAATGTCAAGAATAAATATGAGAAAAGGGATTCCAAAGTTGTCCAGGCCAGCGATTACACTGAGCATGGAAACCGCATAATAAAATCCAATAAAATTCAATGATCTCCACAAATTTATCCCTGTATAAATAAATCCGCGTCCAAAAAGTGCAGCTCCCAGAAACTCTGTTGAGGTGGTTATTCCAACAAGGAAAAGGAGTGAAATCCAGAAAAGCTCACCATGAGAATATGGTAAGGCCAGAAGGTTTGAAATCCTTTTGTTGTGTATGTCTGCAGGCAAAACGGTGGTAACCAGTAAAAATAAGAACAACATCCTGAATCCGTAGTTGGGAATGAGTAATCCTAAGGAGAAAACGGCTATTCTACCAGCTTTTTCGCTCATTTCTTTCATAAAATAGGCTTCTATTTTTTTAAGCATTTTTCCAAACCTCCTCCAGAAGTACTTTTGCCATCTCGAGATCTATACCTTTTTCCTTCAGTTCTGCTACCATTCTTTCTATGATCTCAATAGCTTCTTTTCCAACTTCATTTGTAACTTTCACAAAATATCCAACCCCATGTTCCGCTTCAAGCAAACCTTCAAATTGTAAGCGTTCCAGTGAGTGAAGCACTGTATTTGTATTTACTCCAAAAATATCAGCCATTTTTCTTACAGGGGGAAGACGGTCACCGTCTTTCAGTCGTCCCAACAATATCTCTTTTTTGATGTCATTCATGATTTGAATATATGCCGGGACGCCGGAATGTTTGTCAACCTTTCGTAGCATGTTACCACGCTTCTTTCAATAATAGGATTTTGAAACATTTATAATTCCACTTGTGTTTATATCCAGGTTTCCGTTGTTATTGCGCGGGATATACAGCTTGATATTACCCGCAAGGCTGTCAGCATTGATAAATCGCTTGCCTTCCCAGGTGTCCATGTAGGTTATTTTTGCGTTCATGCTTGTGGAGTTGATAATAATTTTTGAGGTTCCACGTAGGCTCGTTTTGATATTTACAGCCTGGCTGTTGTTGATGGTCAAATACTCAACTTCCATCTTGTTTTTGATTGATACAGCTACCATGCCATTTAATCTAAGGGTCTTGCTTTTTATATCCCCTGCAATGCTGCAGGCTACTCCCTGTAAAATGACATTTTCGGCGTTTATATAACCATCGATTTTTATAGCCTCACCTTCAATTTGTAGGGTGTCTGTTTTAAGTCCATCCGGGATTTCTACCGCAACCGCGTTTATTTTGATTGAAGAGTGGAAGTTTTTGGTGCCTAACACGATTCTTGCCGTTTTGTTTTTCCAGCTTTTTGGCATGTTTATGTGAAGCACATTGTTGTTGTCGTAATAGTATTCCAAGTCGTCAGGTATTAGAATTTTGTCACTTCGTGGATCGGCTTCTATTATGACTCCCACACTACTAATAACTAAATCAGAAGCATCATCAATGAAGATTTCTGGTTCCAATATTTCATTATATTTGGTTGAGTTTTTCAGATCAGGGTTGTAATCGTAGTCATAATTTTCAAAACGGGACAGGTTTTTTAAAAAACCCTGACTGTATAAGTTGTTGAGAAAAGAAAAATCTAGGTTCGTAAGCCCTTTGATTCCTGCGATTACGACTAAAGGTATCACAATCAGGATAATCGTGAGGGTAATAAAAAGTGTTTTGAATTTTTTCAGGCTTATTGCAAAGATTATGATACCAACTGTTGCGAGAAGTAGTTTGAATGTGAATACCGGTACAACTATTGCTAGCAACCCCAGAGCTGCTGCCAATGCTATTTTTAGAATCGTAGAGTAACGTTCGTTCATTGGAAGTACCTCCTCCAAGTGTTGTAGTGTTCTACTTTATTAGAACACTAATCAACTAGTTTGTCAAGAATTACCAAATAAAAAGCGGGAGCATTAGCTCCCGCTTTGACTGCTGAGAATTATTGAGTTACTTATTTACGGCAGTTTTTGGGACCAAATTCGTTCTGGACATTTTCAGGTGTTCCGAATCCATTGTCAGAACCTAACTTTCCAAAATAACTTCTCGTTCTTACCGTATTTCTGCTCTGAACGTTGGCCTGTGCGGTTCCAATGTTTTCCATGGGGGCGTTACCTGCCATTCGTTTCTGTGCCCAGACAACGGTTCCGTCTTCATCCCTGAGAACTACTTCGGTTCCACCAACATTTATGCTGTTCAATACTACGTAGCTTTCTGAATCGCCAACAACAAGTTTTCCTTCGATGCTGACGGTTACTCCAATTTCTAACTCGACACCGTCATATGACCAGATTGGACCGGTGTGAATTTCGTAAATACTTCCATCTTCAGCTTCCACAACTATTACTGTGGTACTGTCAAAGTTAATTTCAACAATGGTTCCTTCGATGGTTATCTCCTCGCTGCTGGTACAGGTGCAATCAGCATCGCAATACTGATGCAGTGGTTCAGCAAATATGCTTACACTCAAAATAAGAACAGCTACTAACGTTGTGATAAGAATACCCTTTTTCATACTTTTCACCTCCATAATGATGTTATTGATGCTAACCTTCGACTCTATGATAGGAGGTAAATCTTAAAAAGAAATTAGACAATTCCTCAGAATTTTTTGATCGGTGGAATTGCACAAATAAAAAACGGGAGCTAATGCTCCCGTTTTCGTTATTCGGATTTAAAATTATCTCCAGCAGTATCCAGGGCCAAAGTTGTTCTGGGTGTCCATGTTCATTCTGAAACCGCCGCGGGGTGCTGCCTTTCCAAAGGAACCTCTTGCTCTGCCTGGAGCTGTTCGGGCTGTTCCAAATCTTCCCATGGGGGCATTGTCATTCATTCTGCCTCGTGCCCAGTTAATGAATCCGTCTTCGTCTCTAATGACTACTTTGTTTCCATCTACGTCTATAACATTCACTACGACATAACTTCCAGAATCAGTCGTAACCAGTCTTCCTTCGATACTGACAGTTGCTCCTACTTTGAGTTCGATACCGTCGTATAACCAGATGGGACCGGTGTGAACTTCGTAGGTGCCTCCGTCTTCGGTTTCGACGATGATCTTCATTGTGGAATCAAATGTGGTGTCAACGATGGTTCCTTCGATAGTAATCTCTTCACCGTCCAAACAGGTTCCGTCACAGTACTGGTGTAGGGGCTGAAAATCATCCTGAGTGGTTCTGTACGCGTAACCTGCTCCGGGAACATTAGATGCCTGATCCGTTTGACTCCATCTGCCACCAAACGCAAAGATACTTGCACTTACGATAAGAACCGCTACCAACGTTGTAATAAGAATTCCTTTCTTCATACCTTTCACCTCCAGATTTAGGATTACCAAGCTTCGATTCTATGATAGGAGGTGAAACTTAAAGCAATCTTAGACAATGCTTAGAGTTTGCTTAGAGTTTTTTGCCCGCAGAAACCGCGTCAGTGGTACTTAAGTTCTGTCTCGAAGGATTGCAGGGTAACATCACCGTCTTTGATGGTTTTCAATCGTAAGATCACCTTATAATATCCGGGGGCTATCCCGGAAAGTTTTATGATTTGCGTCGGGTAGGTTAGCACCTGCGTTGTGAAAGCCCCTTTTGGCGGCGCTTTGAGGGTGGCGGTAACCACTATTTTATTTTCGTATCGTTCTACACTTTCTATTTTGAGAGAGTAACCACCTGTGGGCATTTCACCGGCGGAAACAACCAGGTAAACGTCTTCATCCTTTTTGATTTCATTGGTAAGAGAGAGCTCATTTTCTAAAAAGTGTGCTGGAAATATCCCGGGCTCACGAATATTCTGGACAGAAAGTTTCACTGTTTTAAAGGGTAGCTTAACTTTCACAACATCAAAGATTTCTACTTCAATACCAAGAACTTCGATTTTCTCCGCTGTTTTGGGTAGAATCAACAGTTGTGGTTCTAGAGATAGATAGAAAGTGCTTTTAACAAGGGGTAAAGTTTTTTTCACAAAGAATCCCGGCCCCTGAATCTTGATTTCAGTATATTTGGTTTTAACGTCTGAGATTCCGATAAACCACCAGCCTTCTATTATGAACACATAAGAATTCGACTCGGGAACGGTTAGGTTCAATATCTGAACATTGGTGGTTCTCGTACCGAAAGGTTTGAAAGGAATGTTATCAAAAACGTTCTTAACAGGCATAAGGGTTATATTGGATATATCCGTTTGAGCAAAAAGCATTCCAACAAGCAGAATAAAAATCGAAATAACACATACTTTCTTCATTTGGGCACCTCCCCGGATGACTTTACCAGGGTACAGCATGCTGTACCCTAACGGAAATACTACTAATGATGGATTCAAAGCTTAGACATCTTTTGGAACCTTAAAGTTCCTGGTTTTACCACAAGTGGTTCTTCCTCTTCACTCAGTAATAGTTTAACAACCGAAGTTGTCTTTGTGTAAACCGGGTTCATGGCAGTCGTCCAGTTTCCTAGTGAGTAGAAAACGATGCCTTTTCTGCCATCAGCTGTTGTGTAGCACTCAAAGTCCTGCAGAACATGGGGATGATGACCGATAATCACATTCGCTCCTTCATCCAGAATCTTCATGGATCAGATAGTCTTGTCACTCGTTTTCTCGGACTCTCGGCTCTCGTTTTATTATCTCATTTGATACTCTCGTCATCAATTGGTTCTTCCACTTTTGTGGATTCGAGCAAGCGCATTCTCTTTTTGGCTTCTTTAATCCCCATTTTCTTTAAAACGAATTTTCCCAGGGCATATTCAAAAGGAAGCCAGGAAACATGTCCCATTGGAACGATATATCTTTTGGGTTTGCCGAGCAACTTCCAGAGGAGCTTCCGGCTTTGTTTAGGCAGAGTTCTGTCGAAAAAGGCCTCGATCATGGTGACTTTGTCTGCGGGGATAAAGGGAGCGTAGGCCAGTGGATCAACTTTGAACAAAGGGTGAACATCTGAGTTCAGGAGATCATGAACACTCGAGAAGCTTTTTAACCTTTTTATATCATCATTGAAAGTTCTTATGAGTCTCTCTCTGTCGTTCAAAAAACCCGTTTTTCCCTCTCCGCTTTTAAATTTGCGCCTGGCAAATATCAGGGTTGGTGATTCCCACAGAATTCTTGCCATGTTGCCACCAACAGTCATGAGGATTGCCTGTTTTATCCTGTCTTGCTCAAGGGCATTGACAATAATTGAAACCATTCCACCAAGACAATAACCAAGCACACAATTATTATCGAGCCAGACACCTTCCTGTTCGAGCAGGTCGAGAGTAGTTCTTGTATCCACAACGGCGTGTTCCCAGAAGGAAATGAGCCGGTTTAAGTCTGTAGAGAAAAAGTCTTTTCCACTCACTGAATGATCTGCCGTTCTGGTGTAATTGCCGGGCAGGATCATGACAGAAGACTGAAGGCCTGCACTCGCTAAATGGCTTCCCATCCAGAACAGGAATGGGATGTTTCTTGATCCTAACCCATGAAGAATGAGAATAGAACCCGCAGGTTTTTCCTTTGGCGTAAAGTGGTAGATTTCTACCATTTCGGTCCCTTTAGCGGCATGTTCGTAGAAAGAGGGATATTTGATTATGGAACACCTGTAGTGCTTACCTTTGAATATATAGCCGCTGGAAAAATCTATTTTTCTTTTCTCGTAATCAAAGGTGGGGTTCATGCTATCCTCCCCTTTTTAGAACGCTAAACGTGTGAACGTATAAATTCAACCGTTTCTTCTATAAAACGTATTGTTTTAGGTGTTTTAAGCTCAAACTCAAAGGCATGGTCCGCTCCATTATAAATCTTCAAGACTGATGGAACGTTAAACTCCATTAGTCTTTTGAAGAGTTTGATGGACGACTTAACCGGAACAACTTTATCAGCACTGCCGTGAACGAGGAAAGTGGGGACCATCCTTTCTGAAACCCAGTTTATGGGAGAGTAGTGAATGTAGTTCTCTTTTTTCTTTGTTGGTAGCCCTTTCAGTGTGGCGGCAACGGCAAAACGAGCAAAGAGTGATTCCACGTCGTCGTCCCATAGATCCATCAAGTCTGAGGGTGCGTACCATGCTACCACACATTTAATGCCTTCCATATTTTCAACTTTTTTCCAATAGGAATTGTAGGTGGCATGAAATAGAGAGAGGTGACCGCCAGCTGAAAGTCCCATCAACGCTATTCTGGAAGAATCGATTTTGAATTCTTCTGCCTGTTTCCTGATGAAATCCAAAGCGTCCGCGTAATCTCTGAGAATATCGTCTATTTGGGAGAGATAACCAAAACGATAGTCAATGTTTACAACCGCAAAGCCTTTTGATGCCAGGTACCTGCACCACGAGATATTGTTAGCCTGTCGCCTGGAGCCACTTATCCAGCCTCCACCGTGAGCGAAAAAGACAACAGGGTAATTTTCCGACACCGTAAGCCCTTCTTTTGGATAGAAGATATCGAGTTTTAGGTTTGCATTACCTTCGCGTTTGTAAATGTGGCTTTCAGGGCCAAAGAATGACTCATCCGGAACGTCCAGGGGCAGTTTCCCCAGCAGGGCACGATATAAAGTTTTTATATTCAGAACGAGAAGGGCAAAGAAAACAACTGCCCAGTTCCATGCGAAGCCTATCATTACCAGAGAAAAAGCAACGATCACTTTAATTATCCTTTTGATTTTTGCCGTGTTGATTTGTTTTATCATATGAACCACAACTTTAATCGTTCAAAGTTCCTTCCATTTTGAAATAAGTTCCTGACATTCCTTTTCTGGTAACCTTGCTCCTTTGAATTTCATTTTGAAAATTGCTTTAATAGCGTGATTGGAGTCTATTATTTTCAAATTGACAAGTTGATCCAATATCCATAACACACCATGAACACCGATTTTATTTCTTTTGAGACAGAGTGATTTTAATCTTTTATCTCCTGTTAAAAGAATGCCATCTATTTTCTCGGCCAGTATAAGTGCAGATATATCTGGTATCGATAATCTATTGTGATTTTGCCTGATTTCAAATATCTCAGCTATTTCAATCCCAGAGAGATTTATCACTTCTATTCCAAAAGAATCTACGGCTATTGTTGAAGGATTCAATTCTTCGAAAACGAAGTCTGTTGTTATGACTCGCCATTCGGTTCTTAGCAAGGCACCGACTAAATTTGCATTTTTTAGATCTATTAATATATTGGCATCTGTTATAACTACTGTTGCTTCAGCAGAGTTCTTTTGTTTCATTGAACAGCTCCTTTTGTAGCTGTTGCAGCGATACTCCAAGTAACTCAGCTGCTTTCATTTGGGATATCAGTTCCTCACTTAATGCTTTTAAAACGAGTTGTTCAAAGCGCGACGAAGTTTCCATTATCTCAGTATCTCCGGGTTCGTCCTTGCTTATGCCCATAGTTCTAAATTGAATAAAGATCTGCTTATAAGTGTTTTGACTAATAACATTCAAGTCTCTTGCGCGTTTTACAATTGATTGCATGCTGATTCCATATTTTTGTTTTAATATTCTCAATTCTTCTATACCAATTCGTTTTCTTTTTGGGCCGATTTCCGAAATAAAAGTATCTTTAGGAATCAGAAATGCCCCGGCAAATCTGTGAGCTACTTTTTCTTCGTCCAGGTTTTCATTAATCTTCAATAATAAGTGTCCTAGTTCATGTGCAAGGTTGAAACGTTGTCTTTCTTTCGAGATGTTGCTTTTTATTACTATCACGGGAATATCTTTGTTTACCCAGAAGGTACAGGCGTCAAATCTGTCAACGGTGTCGAGTATAAGTATTTTTATATTTTTGTCCTCTAACGTTAAAGTTATGTTGTCAATGGGATCCATACCAAGTTCCCAGTTATTTCTCAGGTCAAGTGCTATTTTTTCAATATCTGAGTATTCATTAACCACGAGGTCTATTTTCGGTATTTTGAAAACACAAGGGGATCCATATACAATGGTTTCAATTTCAATATATCTTTCAAGCCATTCTTTAATAGATTCTTTGATTGCATTCAGTATTTTTTTACCCAATTTGGAATGTTTTCTATAAGATACTTGTGAGAGTGACTCTATTGGAAATAGGTCTGGTCTGAAAAAATACTCAACCTTGACATTGAGGGCTTTTGATAATCTTATGAGCACTTTTGAACTTGGTACATCTTCATCTCTTTCATATTTCGAAATGGCCATTGCAGAAACACCGACTTTTTCTGATAGTTTTCTTAGACTCATATTATTTCTTATCCGAGCTTGTTTGATTCTGCTTCCGATACTCATGTTTTCCTCCACCTCCTTGGTTTACATTATACCATGTAGCATTTAATTTTGTAAACCACCGGAGAAGATTACAACAGCTGTTAAAGTGTATTTGACGGCATTTTGTATCTCCATATAGATAGTAAATATCTGTTTTAGAACCAATTGGCGCCGTTTATGAGTTTCTTTTCACCCTCTGTTTTTGTCGTGATGGTTTTGAATTCAAGGTCGTGGTAAGCAATGATTCTTCTGATTGTTCTGGTGCTGGATCTCATCACTATTGAATCTGTGACAGCCTGGTTCTGGTGAAAGCGAACCCCTTTCAAGAATGAGCCATCGGTAACGCCGGTTGCGGAAAAGATAACCTCGGAACCGTTTATCAGGTCTCTGGTTCTGTATGTTTTGTTGATATCAAAACCTGCCTTCTCGACTTTTTTGATTTCTTCATCATTTCTTGCCCAGCATTTGACCTGGATTTCTCCCCCAAGACACTGTAGTGCCGCTGCTGCTAAAACACCTTCGGGGGAACCACCGACGCCCATGTAAATATCTATTCCACTTTCAGGAAGCGCTGTGGAAATTGCTCCTGCTATATCGCCATCATCAATCAGTTTAATTCTCGCACCGACACTCCTAATAGCTTCGATGAGTTCAGCGTTTCTTTCCCTATCAAGCACAGCAACCGTAAGTTCAGAAACCTTGACTCCGAGTATTGCCGCAGCGATCCTGAGGTTTTCTCTGGGAGTTGCTTCAATATCGAGATGCCCTGCAAGTTCTTTGCCAACCGCAAGTTTATCCACATAATGGGTTGGAAGAGGAGCAATTTCACCATTTTCCGTTGCCGCAATGACGCTTATTGCATTTGGTCGACCGCCTGCAACCAGCCTGGTACCGTCGATTGGATCAACCGCTATAAGAACTTCCGGGTCGTCATCACCCCATTTACCAACTTTTTCGCCAGGATAAAGCATTGGAGCGTTGTCTTTTTCGCCTTCACCAATAACAACAGTCCCCCGCATGTCGATAAGATCGAGGATACCTCTCATCGCATCAACCGCATACTGATCCACCATTTCTTTGTTGCCCCGGCCAAGGTACAAACTGGCCATCAGAGCGGCAGCCTCAGTAACCCTGACCATATCAAGTGTTATTTCAGGTATCAAATTCCCCACCCCCGTTGTAATGTATATTCACGGTTTTTCAAAGGCTAAATTATAAAAAATCAATAGTTTTTGATGAAATGATGCATATTTGGAAATGTAAATATGTGAAGCTAAATAAATTGCATGTTGTAAGGACAGGATTTTTCATACCTTTGTCTAAACAAATTACCGATTGCCTCTTAATTCATAGAATACGGACAACCATATAATCTCATATTTCATCATTTTTCAAAAATTCCTTTTAAAATTCTTCCAGCTTATTACGAACGATTAGAAGTTTTTGTAACATCTTTTGTTGCGTAAGCTTTAATTTACTGGTTTCACCCGTTCGCAAACTACTTGATAACCCTTATTTGGATTCACTTTCATACCATTCAACCGATGGACAAATGATAAACTTGAGTAAATTGGGAATTTTCAAAACTTGGGAGAGTGATGGAAATGTTGTTACTCAAGGATTTGCCAGTGTATTCTTCTCAATATATAGGAATCAAAGATATTTTGATATGTGGGACCAGAGTAGAAGCGATAGCAGACAAAATTTCAATTGACGGCATCGACAAACTTAAGACACTTTATTTTGATTCAAAGAGGCATTTTGCTGTGCCTGGTTTTGTGGATGGTCATGTTCATCTCATTGGTGGAGGTGGAGAAGGAGGGTTCAGCACCCGGACACGAGAGGGAACTCCTGAGGAATTTGCCTGCTGTGGCACTACGGCAGTTGTTGGAATGTTAGGTACTGATAGCATAACCAGAGATCACATTTCGCTTCTTGCCAAAGCGAGGGCTTTCAGAGAATGGGGACTTGGTGCATGGGTGCTCACAGGTTCATATAGATACCCAATCAAGACCATTACTGGTGACCTTGCTAAAGACATCGTACTAATACCCGAAGTCATAGGTGTGGGTGAAGTAGCGGTTTCTGATCACAGGGGAAGCAATATCTCTGGAGCGGAACTCCAGCGCTTGGCGATGGATACGAGAGTGGCCGCTATGCTTGCTGGTAAAAAAGGAATAGTCGTTTGCCATATGGGAAACGCGCCCGAAAGGATGAAACCACTGTTCAAGGCGGTCGAAAACGGTTCACTACCTCCAAAACACTTCATACCAACTCACATTTCAAGAAACGATAAACTCCTTGAAGAAGGAATCAAATGGGTCAAGGAAAATGACGGATTCATAGATCTGACAGCTGGAAAAAATACGTCAAGCATTATCATGAATTTAAGGGCAGAGCTTGGAAATCTCAATCGGATAAGTGTTTCTTCCGATGGTCTCGGAAGCCTTCCCAAATTTGACGAAGATGGCAAACTTATTGAAATCACCGCAGCACCGGTTGATGGACTTTTAAGAGTATTCAAAGAGCTGCTGCAAAAGGGTCTCAGCGTTGAAGAAGCTATCAAACCCGTGTGTTCCGTTCCAGCTACTGCGCTTGGGTTGAACCGTTTTGGTTATGGAAAGATTGAGAAAGGTTATTCGGCTTCTTTGCTTGTTTTTAACACTGAAAATCTAAACCTGGAGCTCGTGTTAGCCAACGGTAAGATAGTAGTGCAGAAAGGCACTCTTGCCGATCAAAGATGAAGATGAAAGTGGATAACTTGAGCGATAGTGTATCTATAGGGAAAACTTAAACTCGAAAAGAAAGATACTTCAGGATTCAGCCTAGAGGATGTCAGTCACTGGATTCAGTTCCATTCCAGCCAAATTCGCTGAAATTGGTTTTGCCCTTTTCATTGAATTCAACTCCTTCAGCTTCAAGCATCTGCCTCTGGATAATTCTCCATTCAGAGTCTCTGAGGCTGATTTCACCCTTGCTGTTGATAACCCTATGCCAGGGGACATCGTCTCTTTTCAAAGAAGCCAATGCAAAGCCGACCATTCTCGGCGTGCAGCCAACTATATTCGCTATCTGGCCGTAAGAAGCCACCTTGCCAAATGGTATTTTTCTCACAATTGCGTAAGTGCTTTCATGAAGCCTTTTTTGAGGTCGCATAATTTTCACCTTTCTCTCATAGAAGATGCATTTTTCTGAACTTTTTTACTGAAAGAAAAGTTAGTGCGATACCAAACAGCCCCATGGCAACAAAAACTGGTGAGTATCCGAAGTTATCCATAGAATACCCCAATATCGGGAAGAAAACCGCCATTGATACGTTGAAACCCATGTTTAAAAAGGAATTTGCAGTCGCACGGTATTGAGAATCCAGCTCCCTGTTAATATAATAACCCATCAACGGATCAAGAAAATTTTCAGCATTACTGATCAATAAGAACAGCATAACAGTGATACCCAAAGGGGCTATCCCGTAGAAAATTGTTGGAATCCCCAGAGTCAATCCCGTTAGCAAAAAGAAATTACGGCGGCCAAGCGCCTCTTCCATTCTCCACGCAGTTTTTGCTATAATCACCCCGAACAATGCAGAAACGGTAAATAGTACACTCACCCAGAAAGGGCTCAACCCCTTGCTTCCCAGGAAAGTCTGAGAATACATTCTTAAAGAAGCTCCCACCAGGGAAATCCCCACCCAAAACACAAAAATCCATCTCAGAAACAGGGTCCCAAATATTTGACGGGCTCCGTTTTTTATCAGCGTGAGGTATCCATCAAAGTTCCTCTCGCTTTTTTCATAAGGTGGTTCTTTCAAAAAAAGTATCAACCCAAAAAACAAACTTCTGGAAATTATTGCCCCAATATAGACAGCTGTCCAGTTGATTCTCGAAAGCAAACCGCCAGTCATATTTGAAAAAAGTTCTCCAAGTACCAGTAGGGCAAGAAAACTCCCGGCAGCCTTTTTGTAATTAGTTTCTATTCCCAAAACTTTGTAAGTATCGTAAATCAGAGCCGTATCTGATCCGGAGATAAACGTCATTGAAAAGCCAAATAGAAAAAAAGCAAGTGCGAAGTTCAAAAAAGAGTGTGCGAAAAGCATAAGTATGTAAGTCAATATAATCAATCCGGAGCCAATCATCATGGAGCGCTTCCTGCCGATCAAATCCCCGATAGCCCCTGTAGGAATTTCAAAGGTCAATCCGCTTACATGAAGAATGGCTTCACAGACTCCAATCTCGAGCAAGCTGAGACCTCTGTACTGCATGTATAAAAGCCAGAGAACATTATCCACTCTGATCTGTGAGAGGAAATGGTATATATAAAACAGCGGGATGTTTTTCTTCAAATTTTGCTTAGAACTTTGCATATTTAACCTTCGCTATCTGCATAAAGATAATATTTTCCTTTCGGTTCCTTTGACTTTGCGTTAGACAATCAACTACCGAGAAGTTCAACGGTTCCACCTATTTTAACAGGTTTTAAATTGGAGGAAAACAATTGAAAAAGTTATCCCATCGAAAGAATATGAAGTGAAGATTTTTGCCGTCGTTATTGTCAACGTGAAATTCATCAAACATGCTTACCAGCATAGAATCTGTAACTGCTTTGATTTTTTCTTCGAGGGATTTTTCTTTGTCTTTGATTAACCCTATAAGCAGAAAAGTAGGTTCAAAATGTATCCAGTTCATTTCAGTTCCTCCATTTTGTAAATAATTAATATCATTAGAATTTCTTATATTATATCAAAACCTTCTTTGAGATTACACGCTTGACATTCATTACCAATTTTAGTAAACTATGTTCAAATACTGAACAATGTTCAATTAACAGCCATGAGGAGGCTTTTTATGAAAATCTTAATACTTTACAGTAGCAAGACCGGTACCACTGAGAAGTGCGCCAGGCTTCTTTCGAAATATTTAAAATCAGAAAATTCTGTGGTTGATCTTGCAAAAGCGGGCGAAGTGAATCCAAACGAATTCGATGGCATAATTCTTGGAAGTTGCATACGCGTGGGTAGAATACCGGGAAATGTGAAAAAATTCGTCGAGAAGAATTTGGAATTATTGAAAAAGAAAAGACTGGGTGTGTTTCTCTGCATGGGAGAAACTCAGGATAGGTTTGAAGAGTACCTTTCGAATAATTTCAGTAAAGACTTTCTTGATAGTTGCGTTGCAAAAGGATACTTCGGTGGAGAATTCAACTTCGATAAAATGGGATTTATTGTAAGAAAAGTTATAAAGAAGATGTCAGAAGGACGGGAGTATCCTTCCATAAAAGTGGAAAACATAAGAAAATTCGCAGAAGATTTCGAAAGGGGAAGCTGATGATATGTCGGAGAAAGAAAAACGCATAAAGAAAAGGCGAGAATATTTCATAAAAGCGGCAAGGGAAATCATCGACAAACACGGCGTAAAGGCCCTCAATGTCAGAAAAGTCGCTGAACTAGCAGGCTATGCTCCCGCTACCATATACAACTACTTTGGTAGCATGAACGGTTTACTAAACGCTGTTATTGATAGTTACGCGGCTGAAATAATGGAATGGCTGCAGGAGAAACTTTCGTTGGATTTACCGGCAGCTAGAAAGATCAAAGCCCTATATATCGAGTTCGCAAGATTCTTCCTTGAAAAGCCCGACCTGTTCAAAATCATCTTCATGAACGAGAGTCTTGAAGTGATAGATGATGCTAACTTTATCCCAAATTTCAAAGAAATACAAAAGCTCAGGATAGGGCTTTTTCAAAAACTATCCTCAGAATACGGATACAAATCTGAAACGGTAGTTAGACTTGAAGAAATTATCACTTCGGTGCTTTTTGGGATGTTATACACGCATTATTACGGTATTTCAAATGACACAAAAGAAAAACTGCTCGCGAAGCTAAAAATGAATATTGAGCACCTGATACCAGAAGCGAGGGCGTGAACATGAAAAGATGCACGAAATATCTTGTTCTTGCACTGGTTGTGGTAATTTTTGTTATTGTAGTGGGAATCGGATCCAAACTGTTCCTGATATATATGGATATGAAGGAAAAGGTATCAGATATTGAATTTTCTGAACTTGAACTCTCCGAACTTGAAGATGGAGAATATTACGGAAGCTATTCGTTGGGGATTGTTAGTGCAAAGGTCTGTGTGAGCGTTAGTGACGGAAAAATAGATGACATCGAGATTGTAGAGCACATAACGGGAAGAGGCAAGAAAGCGGAGGATATTGTGGAAGCTGTTATCGATGAACAGAGCGTTATGGTTGATATAATAAGCGGTGCAACATACAGCAGCAAAACTATATTGAAGGCCATCGAGAATGCTGTAAATTATCAGTAACAAGCGATACAGCTTAGTTTGGTTTTTGGAAAGATTCTGTGTATAATGAAAAAAGCAAGATATCGTTTCAGGGAGGTGATGTCGGATGATGAAGAGAATAGAAGCCAGATTTTTCAACAAGTTCATAACTTCAATCCGACACAGTGTAGTCCTCCCGGTGAGTACTGGCTAAATATTTCTTAATCTGACAAATGGAAGGCCACGCTGTGTCGAAGCTGTGGCCTTTTTTGTTTGTAAAAAACGAGCAACCACGGCTAAAACCGTGGTGCTTTTTTAGGAGGTAGAGAAAATTGAGAGGAATTGTAATAAATGTTCAGAAAGGACTGTACAAAGTAAGACCGGTAAACGATGGCGAAGACATTAACTGTACCCTTAGGGGCAGGCTTTTCAAACAAAGCCAGACAACCAAGTCGATGGTCGTGGTAGGTGACTACGTAGAATTTCAACCTGTTCTGGGAGGCAGGGGAGTGATAACCGCAATAGAAGAACGGAAAAGTAAATTGGTCAGAAAGGGGGCCGGTAAAAAAGGTTCTCACCTGGAGCAGGTTGTGGCTGCAAATGTCGATCAGGCAATACTTGTATTTGCGGTTAAAAATCCGAAATACAGAAAAAATCTTATAGAGAGGTACATCGTATCGGCAAAGTACGGCGGAATAGAACCAGTCATTTGCTTCAACAAAATAGATCTAATAAATCTATCGGAAGTGCAGGAAGATATCAAAGAATGCAGAAAGCTTGGTTATACGGTACTGCTCACCAGTACCATAACGGGAGAAGGGATAAAGAAGCTAAAATCTCTCTTGAAAGATAAAATTTCTGTCTTTGCTGGAAGCTCCGGAGTCGGGAAATCCTCGTTGGTGAACGCCATCTTTAATGAAAAAAAGACAAAGACGAATGAAGTGAGCACCAGTCATTACAAGGGCAAGCACACCACAACATCGTCACAGGTTTATGAGCTTCCTTTCGGGGGGCGGATAATAGACGTTCCCGGAATGAGGGAGTTTGGAGTGATTGATAACGGAACGGGAATCAGAGACGCTTTTCCGGATATCATAGAACTTGCTAAACACTGCAAGTTTAGAGACTGCAACCATATAAATGAGCCCGGGTGTGCCGTGAAAGAAGCGATTGAGTCGGGCCTCCTGGAAGAGCGAAGATACAGGAATTATCTTAAGTTAAAGAAATCAGGCTGAAGAATCTGATTAATATCAATGCCTACCTATCCTGTATTTAGTGATGCTTCCTTACCTCTGTTATAATAACCTGTAACTATCTTGAGGTAGGCATACGAAAGCATCGTCTATTTCCAGAAGAACAACACGGTGAAATTGACGGTGGGATTTACCGGTAAGGGAAAAATAAGACCTTTGTTGGGTTATTAGAGAATAGACAGGAGGAACGTGAATGATTAGAAGCTGGATATTGGGAATATTTCTGATAGTTGTTGGTGCGCTTTTTTTGTTTGTCCCGCAATTTGGTTCGAGTTTCTGGCTTGTCTTCGTCTGGTTGCCCGGAATACTGATGGAGGAAAAAGGCTTGCGGAAACATATACCGGGATTGCTTGTTCCCGCAGGGGTATTGCTTACTGTCTCAGCTGTCTTAACTGTGGAAACATTGTTCCCGGGATTCATAGAAGCTGGAGGCTGGGCTTTCTTTGTCTTTGCACCGGCATTTGGATTGCTTCAGATGTATCTGGCAGGTGGGAGAAGGATTAAAGGACTTCTCGTTCCAATAGGGGTTCTTAGTGCGCTTACGTTGATATTTTTATTAAGAGGTTTCACTAAACCAGGTGCAGGGATAGGCATCGGAGTAGCTTTGATACTTTTTGGTGTTTATACACTCTTTAAAGAAAAGGTAAGAAGGTAAGGAAAAAAGCAACCTCATATTCGATAATTTACCGCGTAAGGTATAGCAGTATTATGCGGATCAATATCGATTTAAACATTTTGTAGGGGTAGAACATGTTCTAAAACAGTATTTCCTGTCGTAGGGGCACAGCATGCTGTGCCCTATTATTATGATCATTTATAGATTTCTGTACCGTAGGGGCACAACATGTTGTGCCCTATTATTTCCAGAACGAGTAAAAATTCTCCGCCATCATGAGTCATGCTTCATCGAGCTGCGGCTTCTATTTCTTCATCTGTTGGGTTCGGTTTTAGAAAATTGTCTATACGATAATCTCATATATTAGTATGCTATATACTAAACATTAGTATATGACATACTAAGTCTAAATCAAGATCAACGCCACAGCATAAGTTTGTGCTTTTGTTGTTGAATTAATAGAGAGAAAAACGAAAGTCTGATTTCTCGTGCAATGGAAACCCGTTTGTTTTCAAAGCCTGATCAAGCATTCCGCTGCAAGCCAGAATATTTTCTCTTTATGGGAAGAAGCCTCGGGAGGGATTCTCGGATCCCATTCAGTACCGCTGACATCGTCGCTGGATGAGAGTATCTGGCCAAACTCTACCCCCCTGAATTCTGAAACTGCCATCAAGGCTGATGCTTCCATTTCGACTGTTACACAACCTTCAGCTAACCTCTTCTTCACACGATTTTGGGTTTCTCTGTAAAAAGCATCGGTTGTCCATGTCTTGCCTTTAACATAAGGCACACCCAAGTCTTTTAAAGTTTCCTCGATAATCTTTATCACTTTTTCATTTGCCTTGATTTCCCTGGAAGGTGGCAGATAATGATAAGACGTGCCTTCATCTCTCACCGCAGAATCTACTATTACAATACTACCTCTCTTCAACTTTGGGTTTACAACCCCTGCGGAACCACAGGCTATGGTCTTTTTCGCTCCCAGAGCTATCAATTCTTCATAAAAACCAGCCGCGCAGGGTGCACCTAGCCCGGGGTTAAATACCGCTATTTGCTGTTCCTTATATTCCAGCAGGTAAATCGGAAACTCTCCAACCTCGCTTCTTCTTATATTCAGGAGGCGAAGTTTACCAGCATCACGCAAGAAATCGATTACTTCCTGATAGAATACCAGTATGACTTTTTCAGGCATTTGGGGAAGAGGTTTTATTATTTTACCCGGCTCGATTACCGCGGGAGTAGTACCATCAAATTCGAGTATTGGGGGAATGTTGTCTTTCATGATTCACCTCCAGCATGTTTTGTGGATTATATTGTAGCATCAGAGTTGGAGCTTTAAAGCACATACATAATAATTAGGGTTTCCAGTTATTGTTTACTGTCAATCTTTAGAACTTTCATCTTTTCTTTAAAAGCTCTCTTGAAAGGTTTCTGATGCTTGAATTATCACAGCAAACCTAACATGAAAATTTTGGAATCATTATAACCCCTTTGCCATTTAAAATCGTTGAGGTTGTTTCGGTTGCATCATCTGGAAACGGTTGCTTTGAAAGATCGCACAATTACAGGTATTGAACCTACCGCAACCTTTTGAAAATTCCGTTTTATTTTACGTAGGGCACAGCATGCTGTGCCTTTATAATTGTTTCCCGCATGCATAGAATTTTCCTATCTTCCAGTTGCTTTCTTCGTAAGGCAGATCCAGTAATCAACAACACTCGAATAAAACCCTTGAGCACTTTCTTGCTTTAACGAAACGTTACACTCCATTGCTTTATTGAGCATAGAAGCAAGAGTCTTTCTGAAATCATTGAAAGTAGAAAAGATAAGGTATTCGTCGTCCAGATAATCGTCACTCAAACATCTTTCAACCATGAAGGCAGCTGAAAGAAGCACCCAGGACACTGAATTGGAAGATATAGGCTTGGGCAACACACTAACGAAATTCGGAGAAATACTAAATATTCGTTCTCTACCTACCGTTTTTTCGATGAGCAATCCTGCTCTAGCAAGTTTGTTTAGCTCTATAAAGACGGCCTTCTGGTTCAAAAACCTTTCTTTCGCGATCTGATTTGAATTGGAATTTCCTGCAGTAAGTAAGTGAAAAATAACTTCTGCTTTGGTTGAGCAACCGAAGAGAAGCCTTAATCTTGGTAACAGGTTTTCAGGTAAAAGGACGTCCAGCTCTCTTATAAACTTAGAAAACTTAGATTTGCCCGTAACTTCTATTTTCAATTTTGTTGGAACAGTGATCCCATATTCATTGGAAAGCTCCTTTGACATTCGTTTCAGACGCACCGTATTTAGATGTTCTTTATTTGCAGAAATCCATTCTTCTGAGATTTTCTGAAGCCGTTTTTCATATCTTGAGAAATACCCTGAAAAAACCACGGCAGCTTCAGGATCAGAATAGAATTTGAACCTTTCCCCCGGACCAATCCAGGCTCCTAATTTCTCCCACTGATCCCATAATATTGATATTGCAGTTTCAATCAAATGTTTTTTAAATTCTTTCGGCGACAACATCATAACCTAACCTCTTCAACAGATCTTTTAGAACCATTCTGTATCCTTCAGATACATCATGAGTCATGCTCCATCGAGCCGCGGCTTCTATTTCTTCATCTGTTGGATTCAACTTCAAGAGATCATCTATATGGTAACCACCTCTATCCACCGAAGCGTAGAGTTTGAAGTGTATCTGATCGAATCTTGAAATATAATATACTGTCAGATTATTCCCGTAATTCTTTTCTATAAGTCGATTCTCCAACCCCTCAGGTAAACCAAGATCAACCATTGAAGTTGGACCAGGATTCATCCAGTTTGGTGGAAGATCGAAATCTCTAGCAACTTTTTCGATTGCTTTTTTAAGCCAGACAGGAAAATCTGCTCTAACTATCTTGAAATGACCATTGGTTTTTTCAACAATTGCCAGAACATCTATATCCTTCGTAACCCTTTTCACCAGTCCTATAATGGAAAGGGCTGAACCACCGCAGACGATGATCTCTATTCTTTTGCCAATTCTTTTTAGTTGTGAACTCAATGCTTTCAAAATTTTTTCAATATCCAGATAGTCCATGATTCACCTCATATGTTAGTATACTATATACTAAACCTTAGTATATCATATACTAATACATCATAGGAAATGGTGCTATCAAATTCGAGTAATGTTTATTTTCGTTTTTTCTTTTGAACGGTTTGTCCCTGTATAATCGTTTTGGTAATAAACCAGATAGGGAGGTTTTTCTTTGAAGTACGAACGCAAAAAGGTTGAGAGGACGTTTGATTCTATCAGTGAGGCTTCGCCAATTGCAAAAAGGAGCGCGGAGTGTGATGATATCATTTGCAGGATCGGGAAAAAGGCTGTTGAACTTCTCGAATTAAGCAAAGATGATGTTTTGCTGGATATTGGCACGGGCAGAGGACGCTGGGCTCTATATGCTGCTCCGTTTTGCAAAGAGGTTATAGGGATAGACATAAGCTCGAATTTGCTCAAAGATGCCCGAGAGGAGGCAGAAAAGAGAAATATAACCAACGTGGCTTTTTACCGCGGTTCTTTTGAGAATCCCTATGAAGAGGTTGATTTGAAAGAGTTTGGAATAAACAAGGTTGTCAGCGTGTACGCAATGCACCATCTAACAGATGATCTAAAGAAAAAGGCAATTGAAACCATGATGAAATTCACAAAAAGGCCAACCAGAATAGTAATCGCAGACATAATGTGGTTTGAAGATCCCGGCAAATACAAAGAAATCTGGGATGAAGTATATTACGACGAAGGTGATACCGATTTTCCGGCAAATGCTTACAGTTTGAAGAAGATGTTCGAAGAACATGCGAAAAAAATGAATCTGATAAAGTTGCACCCGCTGGTTGGGATAATCGTTGCGGATCTCTGAATTAATCTGGAGTGAATCAGGTAACATATGTTACTGAATTCACAGGATTGCTACGGTACGATGGAGTTGTATGCTACTACTGTATTCCGAAAAGGAGGTCCGTAATTATGAAAAAGGTACAGATAATGAAACTGCCTTCGATTTTCAAAAAAGAGGGAATCGAAGCAAGAAAGATATATGACAAAGAATCCGCTCTGGCTAACGTAATAACAATCCAACCTGGGTTTGAGCTGCCGGCACATGTTACTCCTGTGGATGTTTTTATGCTGGTTCTTGAAGGAAAGGGAGTTTTTACGGTAGGTGATGAAAGTCTGGAACTTGAAAAATATGAACTGATTGAAGGCCCAAAGAATGTGCCTCACGGCATTAAGAACACTGGCGATGAACCTTTAATGGTACTGGTTCTTAAAGCACCGCGTCCTCAATCTTGAAAATGAGTGTAACTATAACCGGAGGGTAGTGTGAAGCATATAAAATGTCCTTTTTGTAACCCGGATAATAGTGAAATTATCTTAAAAAACGATCTCTGTTATGCGAGGTTTGACAAATACCCTGTTAGCACTGGGCACGTTCTTGTGATCCCATTCAGGCATTTCAGCAATTATTTTGAAGCAACAATGGAAGAAAAGATTGCAATGGTGAGGTTAATAGATGAAGTAAAAGAATTTCTGGACAGGAAGTTTAAGCCTGATGGATATAATATTGGTGTAAACGTTGGAAAGCCTGCTGGCCAAACTGTAATGCACGTTCATATCCATGTGATACCAAGATACAAAGGTGATATTGAAGATCCAACAGGTGGAGTTAGAGGTGTTATTTCTGCCAGAAGAATATATGATGATACTCCGAACGAATAGCGTTTGAATTGAAAGGGTAAAAGCGAATTTATATTTTGTATAGTATTCAACAAGAAGACGGGAGCTCGTGCTCCCGTTTTTGTTTGTGTGGATTCACCGATCAAAAAAACTCTAAGCGAACTCTAAGTACTGTCTAAGAATGCTTTAAGTTTCACCTCCTATCATAGAGACGAAGCTTGGTAATCCCAAAAAATTTGGAGGTGAAAGGTATGAAAAAAGGTATTCTTATCACAACGTTGGTAGCGGTTCTTATCGTAAGTGCAAGTATCTTTGCGTTTGGTGGCAGATGGAGTCAAACGGATCAGGCATCTAATGTTCCCGGAGCAGGTTACGCGTACAGGACTACACAGGATGATTTCCAGCCTCTACACCAGTACTGCGACGGAACCTGTTTAGACGGTGAAGAGATTGCTATCGAAGGAACTATCGTTGACATCACATTCGACTCAACCATGAAGATCATCGTTGAAACCGAAGATGGAAGCACTTATGAAGTTCACACCGGCCCCGTCTGGTTGTACGACGGTATCGAACTCAAGGTAGGAGCAACAGTCAGCATCGATGGAAACCTGGTAACAACTGATTCCGGAAGCTATGTCGTAGTGAACGCCATAGACGTAGATGGGAACAAAGTAGTTCTTAGAGACGAAGATGGATTCATTAACTGGGCACAGGGTAGAATGGCAGGCAACGCACCTATGGGAAGAGCAGCACAGATGAACGTACAGAGCAGAAGCTTTGGCAGAGCAAGAGGTTCTTTTGGAAAGGAAGCCCCTCGTGGTGGTTTCAGAACGAACATGGATGTCCAGAACAACTTTGGCCCTGGATACTGCTGGAGATAACTTTAAATCCGAACAGTAAAGCCATGCATCCTATTGGAAAATGGATGCAGGGCTTTTTTTAGTAGTGGCAATTTCATCTTTATGGAAACTCTCACTCGAAGAGTTTCTTAATAAAATCATTTTATGATAAATTGTAACCCTTGAACCTTTTTACCTGAACTATGAAAGCTTCGATTTTGCTCTCTATGATTGGGGGAAAAGGATTGCCGTCAGATTCTATGTAGATTATTGGAGCATTTCCGGGATCCTCGAATGTCTTTTTCAAAATCCCTTTTTTGATGATAGCTTCAGCGATTCGACTTGGCATACATCCAAAGGGACCTATTGAAACTATACCATCGTATTTTTCACCAATTTCGGAAAGAGCTGTTCCCACCGTGAGAATCGTCTCACCTGTTAATTCGGGATGAAGGTGTTCTCTTGCAGCTCCAATTGTTTTTTCTACATCCATCATGCACACTTCATAGAATCCTGTTTTTTTGAAAATTTTCTTCACCTTCATTTCTATATCCCTTTTGAAGAGAATTTCCATTCTCTTCATCAGCCTGTCAATATGGGTTGAGTTTGGCGAAGTCTGCTTTTTCAGAAACAGATAATCCGTGTAGTATATCCACTCATGCACCGGTGATATGTGGGTTATTATTCCGTTTTCAGCAAATACATCTTCCAATCTTTTTCGGGAAAACTCATCCCTTCTAGCATATATTTCACCTGTTATCAGTACCTTTGGTGTTTCGGTGTAATTCCTGCTCTTTTCTATGGATGCGATAAGATTAGCCGCTCTTTTGAGTTTTCTGAAAAAAGTATACAGGGAATCATTAGCAAAACTGTCCAGTATTTTTTCTTTTACTCTTTTCAGCAATACTTTTGCTTCATGTTTATCTTTTGCCAGGACTTTCACCGTATTTTCAATATCTGTCAGAACATCGGAAACGATGACCGCAATCCAGGCACGTAATTTGAACTGGAGTCCTAACCCCGCATAAGCGTTTTCAGAATTCAGGCTGAACAATGCGACGTTATCAACGTGGTTGTTGTCCAGCCAGAGGTCTATGAAAACCTTATACTGTCCAAAACGGCATGGTCCCATTGTTTCCGGCATGAAATAAAGAATAATTTCGTCATCACTGCTGTTTCCATTAAGGTATTTTATAAGACTACCGAGAGTGAGCTGGAGTGGCAGGCACTCTTTGGAAAGAGAATTACCTCTCCCCAGCCTGAACTCTTCGATGTCTGGTTCGGGACACACGTCGGTTTTAACGTTGTGATAACTGAACGAGGCAGCTAGGCATTTTGTGCTGAATTCCCCCATTGTTGGAAAAACCAGTCGGACCTTTTCATGGCTTATGGGAAACTTGTTGCCGTCTGGGGTTATAACTTTCAGCTCTCCATTTTCCAGCTTTGTGATGGGTCTGGAGACCTTCCTCTTTTCTTTTGACACAGGAGCTTTGAGGTAGCTTTTGGCTACGTCGATGAACGCCTCTATCCTTGTTTCTATGCCTGCATCGGCCGTGTGGCTGTCCAGTTCAAGAATCAATGAGGGTTTATCACCCATGATATCTCTAAAATACGAGATTATGAAAGAATCGGGCCCACAGCTGAAGTTAGTTATATACACACCAAATAGCTTAGGATGTTTTTTTACGTATCTCGCGGTTTTTGTTATCATTTCTCCCCAGGTCCAGTACATGTTGCTGTAGCCTTCATCGCTTTCGTATGGCAAGGCATCGAGATTTACTATCAATACCCCTCTGGATGCAAACTTTTCAGGGATTCCCATGTTGGCATGCGAGGAGAAAGCGTTGTAAGACCTTCCAAAAAGCACAATACCGAATTCGTCCTTTTCCAGATTTCTTAAGAAATTTTCTCCGGTTTTCTTTATCTTTCTTTTCAGTTCTTTGAAGTCTTTCAAGGCCTTGAAATAGGCATTTTTTCCTTCTTCTCTTTTACTTCCAAGTTTTTCAGCAATCTCCTCAAACTTTTCAGTTTCGCTTTCGTATCCATTTGAAAAGTCGAGGTTCATTTCCAGAACATTTCGAGATTCAAGACCTGGAAACGCGGACTTGAGGTAATCCGGTTCACTCTGCACAAACGGGCAGAAAACGTTGTAATTTCTGGAGTTTTCCACTTTCACTCCCCTTATTCTTGGGAGGAATATATAATCCGGATCTCTGGTGAGAAGATCATACATGTAACCGTGTGCCATCTCCGCAGGGAAGCAGAACTCCGCGTTTTTTAGATCCCAACCTCTCTTATCTGAAACTTCCGGAATTATTATCCTGAACCCGAGATACCTGAAGAAACGATAAAATAGAGGAAATAATGAAGTCATAGCCAGTGACCTGCTGATTCCGATGGTCTTCTCTCCGGAGTTTCCTTCCATATTGAAGATCATCTCTTCTCTCTTTTTAACGTGGTTGTACTCTTCAGTATCTGTTACTACATGTCTGACTATGTTCTCATAACGATTGCAGGCTCCGCCAAAGGGAAATCTCTTGCCGTTTATCTCGATAATCCTTATCTTGCATTTTCTATCACAGCTCTGTAATGCTCCCCGAAAAACTGGACAAAAAATCAAGCAATTTTGTGTAGACTCACGGATTCTTCGAATACCTCTTTGGGACTCTTGTAACCTAGTGCACTGTGTGGATATTCTTCATTGTAAAACGTTTCAAAAGTTTTGGTCTTTTCGATTAGCTCTTCGTAACTCGGATTGTCCAGTACCCATGCAACTTCTTCTTTGTATGTTCTGAAATATCTTTCCGTGTTGGCATTACCTTTTGGGTTGTTGTAGCTCGTGAATATCTGTTTTATCCCCAGTACAGCACATTCTTTCAGAAACTTCGTGCTTGTCGGTTGGCTGCCGTTATCGCTCACCAGTATTACTTCTTCGCCCCGCACACCTTCGGGATACCCCTCATTTAAGGCTCTGTCCAACGCTTTCAACCATTCTTCCGTCCTACACCTGAGACTTATTTCCGATCCAAGGATTTCTCTTGTGTACCAATCTATCACTGCTATGTAATATGCCCAACCAGCATCTCTTGTGAATACTTTTGTCATGTCGATCCCAAGCACCTCTCTGGGCCTGGTTGGCTTTATCTTTTTTTGAATGGTTCTACAAGCTTTTTTGTGCTCAACTTTGAACAGCAATCCATTCTCTTTCATTATCCGGTATACTCTCTTTCGGTTGAGCTTGTTGCCCTTTTTCCTCAACATCGCCCAGATTCGACGATATCCCCAGTAAGGGTGTTCTCGTTTGAGTTCTTCTATTTCTTTGAGTATTTCTTCATCATTCGTTCTTCGACTGTATTCCCTGGGCTTGTAGTAATACGTGCTCCGGCTGATTTTCAAATACCTCAGAGCTTCTGAAACGCTAAATCCCTCATTAAGGAGCAATGTCACTATTTCCCGTTGCCTGGATGCACTACTGTTTTTTTTAAGGTCTCAATGACGATGGTCTGTTTTCCAATTACCTTCTGGAGTTCTTCGATTTTTTCTTCGAGCTGCTTTACCCTGGATTTCTTTCCGTTTTCCAAGCCTTCTTTGGCACCTTCGAGAAACCTGTCGCGCCATTTGTAATACTGAGCTTGTGAAATCCCATGTTCTCTGCAGATTTGAGAAACGCTCTTTTCTCGACGAAGCCCTTCCAGAATTATTGCCATCTTTTCTTCTGTCGAGAGTTTCTTTGCCATTAACTGCACCCCCTTGCCTTTATTTTATCTCTCTACTTTTTACCTGTCCAATTCTTCAGGGGAGCAGTATAGCTCTTTTTCCCTCCCGGACAGATAAAGGTTCCTTTGTATTGCACCTCTCTATTTGCAAGTTCGCGGAGGTCAAAATTCGATGGTTTCAGAAATCCCTGCTTTATGTTTTCTTTCACTATCAATGCGACGCCGTATGCCCCCATCAGTCCGGGATGGGGTGGTATCACAATTCTTTTGCCAGTCAATGCAGCCATTGCAGCAGGTACTGCACGGTTGTAGCACACTCCCCCTTGCATGATGATCTTCTTTCCCACCGGTCTGTTACCTTTCACCCTGTTCAGGTAGTTCATACAGATGGAATAGACCAATCCGGCGCATATGTCTTCCCTGGATAAACCTTCGTGAATGGCGGTTTTAACATCACTACTTATGAAAGCTGCGCATTGATCGCTGAAGTTGGGAGGGTTTTCACTTTCAAGTGCCAGATCTCCTATATCCAGGTAATGTACCTCCAGCGATTCTTTGGTGGCCTCTTCCAGAAATGATCCCGTTCCGGCGGAGCAGGCTTTGTTCATGCTGTAATCTGTCGGGACACGATTCACAAGATAAGTATATTTGGCGTCCTGACCTCCAATTTCGAATATCGTGTCCACCTCAGAATCAAAGTAAGCCGCAGCTCTGGCATGAGCTGTTATTTCGTTATACACCGCGTTAGTTTGTGAATACAAACCCACTACCTTACGCCCAGAACCGGTGATGCCTACACCGATGATTCTGAGATTGATTCCCTTCAGTTGCTTTATCAGTTCGTTGTAGCAATTTTTTACCGCCCTTATTGGGTCTCCCAAGGTTCTTAAATATGAACCGGTGAGTATTGCGTTGTCTCTCAATCTGACCAGAACAGCTTTGGTGGTTGTTGAACCTACATCTACACCGAGGATGCAATCATTGCCATTTTGCGCTTTTTCAAAGTTCATTTTTTTGAATTCCACCATGTTGAGGAACTTCTTCAAAGGTGCATGCCTGGAAAAGCTTGACGGGCTTTCCACGAATATCGTGCCTTGAGCTTTGAAAGCAAATGCGCTGTTTCTCTTTCCCCACACGTGCGCACCAAAGGCTTCGAAAAAGAGAGCTTCATCCGGGATTACCAAATCGATTCGCTTTAGGAGATGCTTAACCATTACTTTGTTTCTTGCAGTTCCCCCAACAAGCATGATTTTCTTCACACCACTTTTATGAACAAGTTCCATTATTTTTTCTGCCATGACCTTTCCAAGACCGTTCAAAATCAGTTCTTTGGGCACGCATTTGTTGAGAGCATGTGTGCAATCACTTTTGCAAAAAACAGTGCATCTGGATGAAAGTTCGTAGCATTCATCAATCTCGATGGAATTGGCAAAATCCAGGGATACATCCATTCTCTTCAACTGTTGCAAAAAGAATTCACCCGTACCAGACGCACACTTACTGCCAGTATATATTCCGATTATCGAACCCTTTTCGTTGAGCTTGTAGAGTATGAAGTTCTCTCCACCGGCGCTAACAATACCCTCCACAGCGCCGTATTTATCCCGGAGTGTGTTGTACGCAATTTCAGTTGCTTCAACCTCTGGTATCTGGGAAAGTTTCACCATCTTTTTTGCTTTTCTACCGGTGACAATGACATTCCCATCTATCAAGAAACGAGGTATCAGTTCCTTCAAAATCTCCATGGGATTGCCATGGTGAGAAACATTTTCTCCTTTAATTCCGTCATAATATGAGATATTGCTTGATCCTACACATACACCAATACTTTTTAAATCCATCTTTTACACCTTCAGCTGAGCTTGTTTACCTTCCAAGCTCGCAAAATCTTTCTAAACCAAGGATCTTAGAGACTCTGGCAATAGTTGTTCCATAAAAACTAATCTTTTTGTTGAGCTGCCTCGCAGTATCACAAATTTCTCTAAAAATCCAATTTGCAATGGAACTTCCCGTTGTCAGAACGATTAAATGTATGAAATCAAAAGTGGAAGAAGCCTGATCCCGAAGAACAAAGGCGAGTTTGGAAAGCATAGATGCTTTGTGAAGCGAAAAAAGTTATCCTAAAGATTAAAGATTCGTCTTTGTCTACGGTTTAACTTTTTGCTCTAATGCCGAAATTAACGATCGCACAGTATTTACCCGGTAGGTTAAAACCTCCAGAGCTTTAGCTAGAGCTTTTGGATCTTTGAAATATCCTTCTGCGTCTTTCATATTCTTCTTGAAATAATCGGCAAGCCTCTCAAGGTTACTTTTTAACCAGGGTAACTTGCCGCGAATGTTTTCGATTTTTGTGGTGTCTCCGGTTTCTGCAGCCTCGAGTTCAGCAACCAATTCTGTAACTGTTTCCAGCCAGTCTTTGATGCTCATTCCAGTTCTCTGTCGGAATGCACGGGTAACCCACATTTTCCTGAACAGATCGAGTTCGTTGGCTTCTTTATTAACCGCTTCCAGGATTTTCTTTACTTCTCTGGCAAGCTCAATCGCCGATTTCTTTCCTGCGGGTTTTTCCAAGGAGGATTCGGCTGGGACAGTGTTGTCGGTTTTTGGCTGCGATGAAAATTGTAGAAGGCCTGTTTTAGCGAGAATCTGGAAGGGATCAGCGATTTGACCATGATAATCCCGGGCATGGACAATGGCGTATGCAAAGCCTGCGGCGCAGTCTTCAGCCGGCATTAGACCATTATAGCCGGGATTGGGACTCATATTTATAAATTCCTGGTAAGACATACCGTATTTTGGTGCCAGCGCCTGGAATGCCTGATTTCCTCCGGGTGTATCCACCATCCCGGGTGCAAAAACAAAGGCTGATACACCTGATTCTTCGCTCAATTCACCTGCAAGGGATAGTCCAAGAGACTGTAACGCAGCCTTTGATGCAAAATAGGAGGCCATATACGGCATGCCTTCGCTCGATGTAATTGTTACTATAACGCCTTCCTTGCGCTCGAGCATTCCCGGCAAAAACGCTTTAATGCCTAGCACCGCGCCACGCAGATTTACGGCATAAACCTGATCCCAGGCCTCTATTGGGAGCTCCAGGATGGTACCGGGGCGGTAGATAATGGCGTTGTTCACCAGAATATCTACCTTGCCAAAGGTATTAAAAGCCTTTTTGGCTAATGCCTGAATACTTTTTTCGTCACTAACGTCGGTTTGGACAAACATGGCCGTGCCTCCTTCTGAACGTATTAAGGTTTCAACTTCAGCACCTGTATCCCTGATTTCGGCAATGATGACCTTGGCACCAAGCCATGCCAGTGCTCTTGCTAATTCTTTACCGATTCCCTGGCCTGCACCTGTAATAACTGCCACTTTTCCTGCAAGGGCAGTGCGGGATAACCCCATTTTCTCGATAAGCATCCCAATCCCCTCTGGTTTAATAATTTATGTTTTGGGTAGGAATTTTATCATAACAGATATGCATCGAGATTCGAGAATCCGAGAACCGAGAGCCGAGAAGGCTGCTTCGCAGCGGACACGAATCCTTTTGGGATTGACACGAACTCCTGCGGAGTTGTTTCGAACCACTTCGTGGTTGAAAAAATTGATACTTAAAACAATAACCGTGATCCGAGAGTCGCTATTATAGGGCTGTGCCCTTTATTTGACAGTATATAAGAGTACATTTTTGTGTCCACAAAGAACAAACCCTACAATAAAGAACATGCTTTATTACAGTATTGCAAGCCTAATTCGTCATCCTGAACTTGATTCGGAATTTACTGTTCTTGATTTCTCGGATTCTCGGTTCTCGGACTCTCGCATTTTCTCCATATCCTAGACTCGCCTTTGGTTCTATCCGCTGGAGACGCTTGTCGACTGCTTGCGGTTCGTGTTGCTTCACTAACTGACAGTGTCTGCAAACGTCCGGAGCGTAGCTTCGCACTTCACCGCGTCAGAGGTTCCAAACATCAATCCCATGACCGTAAATCAATTACCTCAGGTATCTTCCTCCCGGTGTGCGAATTCGGTGATTCAAATTTTGTTTCGACTATAAGTTCATCTTTTTCGATGGTATCCAGGATGAAAGTATCGAGCCTTTTTAAGTCCACTTTTGAACCTTCTGTGACCCGTATTTTTATGCGGTCGATTTCTTCTTTTGTGTCGATCTCTACACCGAGAAATACTCCCTCAACCACCGCTTTTGAGAAGTATCCAGGATAGAGGTTGTTCCCTGCTGCTTTGAACATGTCATCTTTTCTACCTAGTATGTAATCGATCTTTGCAGTTCTAAAGGGACAATCACAACGGTCATTTACGAATCTGGTTATATCGCCTATTCTGTATCTTATCAGTGGCATACATCGAAAGGCGAGTGTTGTTACAACAAGTTCCCCGTATCCGTCCTGATCCGGGTTGAGTATTTCAACCCAGAACAGAAGATCGTTGAAGTGGTAACCTTTTCCTTCATAGCATTCTATTGCAAACGTTCCGCCGAATTCTGTCGCACCGTAGCCGTTAACAACGTTCGCACCCCACACGGTTTTAATCCATTCCTTTGTTTTTGAAGGAATATGTTGCGCTCCCGTTTGAAACCACCGAATTTTCGGAAGTTCTTTTTTATATCTTTCAGCGAGTTTTGTTATTACGATCAGCGAAGACGGCAGTATTCCAACAATCGTTGGTCTATAATCCACGATTTTTTCGAATATAACCTCGGGTTTCTGATGGCCCACAGGGACAACAGGAACGCCAAGCATTTCAAGTGCATTCTGAAGGATCAGGCCAGGAACCCAGATTCCATAGCTGTAAGCATTGAGAAAGAGGTCATTCTTCTTCACGCCCATTTTTTTCAGGCCGTGGGCTGTGGTAAAGGCTAATAGAAGGAAATCTTCACGGGTTAATCCGATTTTCTTCGGTCTTCCAGAACTGCCGGAGGTTTCGAAATAGATGTCGGGTTTCTGGCAGATAAAATCTTCAGGGTGATTTTCCAGCTGTGCAGGATAGGTGAAAAAGTCACCGAGATCTGCAGGGGTTCTTACATTTTTGAGATTATACTTTTCAAGATGTTCACGGTAGAATTTTGAATTACGGTAAACCTCCTGTATGAGAACTTTAAAGGCCTCCTGCCTGTAGGTTTTCTTGAAGCTTCCTTTGCTGTACAAGCGGGTTCCAACCTTCCAATTCCAGGGTATTCTGTACCTAGAATGGATCCCGGACGCTCTGAGAATACGCTTTACAAGCCATCTGCTCATTTTTGATCAACTCCATATAACACAATCCTAACACAATGAGTACTATATTGAGAGTTTTTATAGGGTGAGAAAGCTAAGAATGGTAACCTGATCACTTTGAAAGGTGATTTCAAATGCACTATGAATTATTAATGACGATCATCGAAGATTATTGAAATGAATCATCTTGTTTAATCGAGTGTTTTTATTTTTTGTTAATTTAGTGCACGCAACTTGAAACAAGAGAGGAATATGTGGTAATGTATATCATGTTGATATATATCATAGTGATACTAAAACGAGATTAAAGCTAAAGAAAATGGTATTTAAGGGGTGAAATAGTGGAAGAGGTTATTCTTGGTTTTTTGAGTTCGGGAGCTATGACTGGATATGATATCAAACAGGTTATGAGCGTTAGTACATCATTTTTTTATGATGCCAGCTATGGAAGTATTTACCCTACGTTGAAAAAGCTAGAGAAGAAAGGATTCGTTACATCTAAAGAAGTTGTAGAGGGTAGAAAAGTAAAGGTATTTTATTCATTAACAGATAAGGGACGAAAAGAATTCTTAAAATGGTTGGAAAAGCCTTCGGCACCAGCAAACACTAAGTATGAGTTTCTTGCGAAACTCTTTTTTGCCCGACACCTTCCTAAAGACAGGCTTCTGGCAATGGTGTCCCGGCATATCTCAGAAATTCGTGAAGTCCTATCAAAACTCCAAATGATTGAAAAAGAAATGAAAAACCACGCAGATACCTATCAGATGTACACACTCAAGTTTGGTATAGATTTCTTTACGTTTCTCGCTACCTGGTATGAGAATCTTTTTGAAGAAATAAACGCTGGTACAGAAAAAGGAGAGGAAACAGGTGATGGTCAATAGTAATAAAAAGTTCAGTATTCCCGGCATGCTCAGCTTATTTATTTTGTCTAACATTGCTTTATTTGTTTTTAAAGATGATCTGTTTACCGAAAAAGAGAGGAGGAGATGATGGTGAAATTTTTAAGTTTTTTTCTAATCTCGGTGCTTCTTTTAGTTTCACAGCAGGTATTTGCATGCACGATTTTTTACGTAGTAGATGATAATGGACATGTTCTTGTGGGTAGAAATTTTGATGACGCAGGAAGTGGTGGGAGAATCTGGTTTGTTCCAGCTAATGATGAGAATAATGGTATAGCCATTCTGGAGCGTATGGGAGTAGATATGCCCTATGAGGGGATAAATGATAAAGGATTGTTTATAGGTATTGCCGCTGTTCCTGATACCCGAACGCCTTTTTCAATTTTTAAGCCTATAAGGAAGAGTCTGGAAATGGTCAGAATTGTTCTTGAACGTGCTCAGACGGTTGACGAAGCGTTGGAGGTATTCTCTGATTACTCCATTGCCTTCGGTACTTTTTTAGGCTTTCCAGTTGTCCACTATATGATAGTGGATAAAGATGGAAACGCTGCTATTGTTGAATACGTCGATAATGAAATAGTAATTATAAAAGATCCAGTTAAATCCCAGATCATGACGAATCATTTTATCTCACATCCTAAACTTGGAGTAAAAAGTGAAGCGTTATTTGAGAGATTTTATATAGTAAAAGAAAATATTGGAAATATACGTACTATAAAGGATGTTCAAAATTTACTGAGGGCAGCATCGCAAAACACTACAATATGGTCAAATGTTTATGATCTTAGTAATCAGGAAATATACGTGTCGTATAAAAATTCGCAAACAGTGGTACTCAGCCTTAAAGATGAACTTTATAGAGGTAAACATGGGTATAGTTTAAGCAATTTAAATAAAGCAGATGCTGTACTAAAATATCCGCAATCTGATCCCAGAATGATTGTAAGACCCCATTTTGGATCTGGATATATAGAAGGAAAGAGCACGTCGCATTATGGAATTCGGATTTTGTTCCCCGCAGATGATGGTGTTAAAAGGTATGGAATAGAAATTACGAGTTTTGATGAGTTTTTCACAGCGGGAATTATTTTGGAGCAAAGGTTATTTGGATGGTTTAACATGTCGATAGGAACTGTTGGATACTTTAATTATGGTGAAGACCCGGATAATGTGGTTGGATTGACTTCAAATCTTGGGTGGGAGCCCGACAACCATATTCCTTTTAAGCCATTTGTGACTTACAGAAGTGATGTAATTTTTGTAGATCCTGTGAAAGTAATAAATTCAATAAGTATTGGTTTTAACTTTGAATTTTAGACAGAGTAGAGTTGATGGTGATATAACAAATGATCTTTAGTGAGCATGGAGTCTTCAGTGATTCCATGCTTTTTTCGAGGTTCTGTTTTTTCTAATTGTTGACTCAATTATGTAAGGGGGGAATATGCGATTGCCTGGTGACTATGGAGGTGGAAGGGAAAGTGGAAGTCGCAGAGCACATAATTCAGATTCTTAAATATGCTTCTCTTGCACCAAATTCGCATAACAGCCAGCCATGGAAAATTAAGATCCTTTCGGACTTGGAGTTTATTGTTCAATCTGACCCAACTCGCTGGCTTCCAAGAGTTGATCCTGAGAATCGCGAGCTTTTACTTTCGATAGGTGCGTTCTGGGAGAATTTAGAGCAAGCTGCTCTTGCGTTTGGATTTGAATCCCATGCAGAGGTTCTGGCGAATAGCCCAAAGGATATAGAAATCCTCAAGATAAAGTTGGTGAAATGTGCTTCCCGAGGGGATGATCGACTGGAATTGATAAAGAAAAGGGCTACCGATAGAAGGCCGTACGAGAAAAAAGAGCTGCAAGGTTTGCATTTGAAAGAACTTGAGAAACTTTTACCAGATCGTCTGGTTTATTTTCCTCGGAAAAGCAAGGAGGGAGAATGGATTGCAAGCAATCTGGTGGAAGCTAACAAAAGACAGACATTCGATGATGAGAAGCAAAAAGAGCTGGCGGAATGGTTGAGATTTTCTCGATCTGAAGTTTCCGAAAAAAGCGATGGTCTTACCCCTGAAATGCTGGGAATGACGGGGTTGGTAAAGTTTTTCTGGTATGCTTTCATGAGCAGAAAAAACGCGTTTTCCAGGTCTTTCAGAAATAAAGGAATTGAGAATGTCAGAAATCAGGTGGACAATTGTTCGGGATTTATTGTTATAACGAGCGAGGATTTGAGTGTTCATTCTACACTAGAAGCTGGTAGAAATTTCGAGAAATTGGCACTGAAGTGTACTGAACTAGGGGTTTCCATCCACCCCATGTCACAACTGATGGAAGAATCTCCCTGGAAGGAAGAGCTGGAGAGTTCACTGGGTTTGTCAAAACCTGTTCAGTTGGTTTTGCGTGCAGGTTATTCAAGGAAACGTTCCGAGCGAAGTGTTCGAAGACCTGTGGAGGAGATCATTATATAAAAAGCGGGTATAGGGTGTAGAAAAGAGATTCGAGAACCGAGAAGGCGAGAATATAGAATCGTTTTTGGTTGTGCGTTGTAGGTTGTACGTGACAATCGAGAACCGAGAAAGCGAGAGGGCGAGAATCGAGATTCGAGAGTCCGAGAGGGCCGCAGCACGTGGGTGAGCCCAGCTGCGCTGAGGGTAAGCACTCCTTCGGAGTGGGTATAAAAACAGAGGGTTGCGGAGGCTGATAAAATCGGGTTATGCGGTAGCGCGAAAAAATATGTAAAAAAGGAGGTAATGTTTGCGAATATGGCCAAAAGAAGAATAAGTAACGAACACTGGGCAAGCGGACTTTTGGGATTCTTAGGATTTCTTGGTTTTAAAGCGTTTAGCTTGCATAATCCCTGGTGGTTATTCTATTTTTGCTTTTTTGCATTCTTCTCATATTTCAAATATCTCAAGGAAGAGTTTAAATACTTAGGATTTATTGGGGTAATAGGTTTAATCGTAGCGATACTTGGAGTTTTTGGGATAATAAGGGTGTAAAAATGATGCCACCGCTTTACCCGACTCTGCAGTACTTCGTACCTTTTCTTTGCTTTTGAACAATGCCCCCTTTTGGATAGTAGTTTGTAGAGTATGGTTGTCTAATATGCTATTTATAGCAGCAAAGAAAAGAAAAAAGTCAAGGCTGAAAACAAGTGTATATGGCAAAATAAGAATACAGAAAATGGCAGAATAAAAAGCCAGCGGTAGGAAAAAAGGGTGATAATATGACAAAGTTATATATAACCCGGCATGGTCAAACAGAATGGAATCTGGAGGGCAGAATACAAGGCCAAAAAGATTCAAAACTTACAACATTAGGTGAGAAACAAGCAGAATGGCTTGGAGAAAGATTGAAGAATGTTGAAATAGATGTAATTATTTCTAGTTCAAGTGGAAGAGCAATTCGAACAGCTGAAATTATTAGAGGAAAAAGAAATATAGAAATAGTACCTAATGATAATCTTAGAGAAATTCACTTCGGACAATGGGAAGGTCAGTTGCATGCAGAGATTAAAAAATATTGGCCAGATGAATATAGGAATTTTTGGAATTTTCCTCATTTGTATAAGCCTGTGGGCGGAGAAACATTTTTACAAGTTTTAGATAGAGTAAGTAATGAAGTAGAGAAAATAATCTCTAAATACGAAGGGAAAAATATTTTAATTGTTACTCATGCGGTTGTTTTAAAAGCACTTATTGCATACTTTGAAAATAAAGATCTTATGGACTTTTGGAGCGGCGCTTTCATGTATCCTACATGTTTAAATATTGTTGAGATTAAAGAAGATAGTAGAAAAATTGTTTTGCAAGGAGATATATCACATTATCAAGCTAATGAGAAGGTATATAACGATTAATAAATCCTAAGTATTGCCCGATGCATAATGTAGCAAAAGACTACCCACTTATCCTTTTGATACATGGGGATGAAAATACTGAAGTTCCGTTTCAGTCAAGATATATTTGGAGGGTAATTTGTGGATACAATAAGACTAATGAAATCTTTAAAAGAAGAATCTTCAAACATCGGAACATCCCAGAGGTCTGTTGTTATATCAAAAATAGCTAACAAGTATTATAAAGAAGCTCCGAAATCCGATGAGGAGCTTCTTAAATTTTGTGAGCAGTTGATTGCTGCTAATAATATGGATTTGTTTTCTATTGCAACGCTGTGGATCAAAAAAAGAACAACTATAATTGATATAAAACATTTTCCGGTTATCGAAGGTTGGCTTTTCAAGTATATTCATCATTGGGGTACATGCGACCAATTATGTTACAGGGTTCTCAGTCCTTTTGTGTACAAGTATTCTGAATTATTTTCGAATGTTTTGAAGTGGGCAGAATCGGAAAGAACGTATGTTAGAAGAGCGGCGCCGGTTTCTTTAATTCGTAATGGTGTAAAATCCAGTTTCGTTGTAGAATATGATTTAGACAAGGTTCTAATTGTTGTTGAGAACTTGGAAGACGATCCGCACCATCACATTCAGAAGGCAGTGGGATGGTTACTTAAGTATTCTTATCTAACATATCCAGATGAAATACTTGATTACTTGCGAAAAAATGTGAAGTCGCTTTCTCGTACAACCTTTAGATACGCATTGGAAAAGGTACCTAAAGAAATTAGACAGGAAATGATGAAGTTATAAGATGATAGCACTAATCACGGTAGATTGTCTTGTTTAATATAGTTCTTATAAACTCGGTTTTTTTCTCGCAGTAGCTATCGACATCATGGCGGTAAGTCTCTGCTAATTTAAGCTTTAATGTTTCATACTCTTTTCTTGCGGTTTCGTTTTCTCGCAAGTAATCCCTGAATGCAACATGTTCCAGGTATCCCTTTCCATCTTTGGGACATACGTACAGATGATGTTTCATAAGGTCATTGTCACATGTTCTTTCAAACGCTTCACGTCCCTCAATCCCTAAGTTACCTTCATGTTCATAGCCTGCTTTTTCTAAACGCTCAATAATACTGGGTAGTACATCATAATTATCAATAACAACATCAAGATCTATAATCGGTTTTGCAGATAATCCCTCAACGGATGTGCTCCCGACGTGTTCAACGGTTAAAATCAAGTCACCTATGTAACTGGTTATCATGGTCTTGATCTTTTCAAACTCTGTTTTCCATTCTGGATTGTATGGTACAACCTCAAAAACTTTCGTTTTTTTTTTGGCATTTTAAATGCCTCCGTTGATATGAGCTAAGCACGTAATATCCAGCAAATGGACCAGGTAAACTGTATCCAATTCTATTGGTAAATTGTATGTATGCTAACTCATTTTATACTCTTTAGCAATCATTATCAGTACTTATCAAGGGTATATACCATTCTTTCAAATAAATCCAGTGGCATTTTTGTGGTTCTTCTTCTTCACTTTGTCACTTCTTTCAGCCATTGTAAATAAGAACGGTATATTTTTTCGCCTGGCATTTCATGGCCTTTTTCTTTATCGATATAAACTTCAACCCGTGCTCCCGCTTTCTTAAGCATTTCAACCAATTTTTTCGTCAAATCAAACGGGCAATTTTTATCCTGTTCTCCATGAAAAATAAAAATCTGGATCCCTTTGAAAGGGTTCAAATATTTTTCGTCTAAAAAATTTGGGTGCTTACCAGGAATCCCCCATTTATTTGCCAAATCGGGATGACCTGAAAAAACGGCGAGTGCCCTGAATATCTTAGGGTTCTCATAAAATGTGCGATAAACACCATAGCCGCCCATCGAAAATCCTGCAAGAATGATTCTATCTGTATCGACGGGATAGTGTGCTATCACGTCGTCTATTGCCTCACGAATGTCATCCTGTGCATGATCAGTACTGAACGCATTTGAGGTTCCTCTACCAAAGGGAGCGAGTTCAATAAAATTTATTAGTGGGTCTACCTCTCTTTCGGTCAATACCTGTCTGTCATCCATTCCGCTTCCGTGGAGAAAAACTAAAAGAGGATATTTTTTGTTTGATTCCATATTTTTCGGAATTTTAATACTGTACGGTTGAAGTGAGTTATCAATTTTTGAGCGATAAGCTCTTCTCTGAATTCCCGTTTTGGTCGCGATGATATCTACACCTTTTGCAGCACACTCAACCACAGATTTGAATTTGCTAATGGAAGTTCTCAGTTTTTCAGCAGTATCATAAGGTTTAAGCTTCTTCATTGTTGTTTTAATCTCCTGGAGTTTAAACTGCAAGGTTGTCAAACTTCCAGAACTGATCCTATCTTTGATACTTTCCAATTGTTTGCTCATATCAGTAACAGTTTCTTTCGGTAATACTGTAAAACTAATATTGCCAGAGAGGCTACTGATCTGCGATGCCCACTTGACCTTATATTCTCCCGGGATTAAATGGGACGTTCTTAACTCAAAACTTTTCTTGGTTAACTCATCATCGATGTCGAAGCTGAATACATCGCGACTTACCACATTACCTTCATCACTATTTATCTGGACTATGATCGTATCTTTAGTAGGTGTGGCAGATATTCCAGCGATCCTTGCCTCGATGGTTTCTCCTTCATTACAATGATTACGGTCTAAAATCATATAAGTCTTTGTACCGCTGCTTAACCTAGGGGGTGAAAAACTTAATCTTGTATAGAGGCGGCAACTTTGCTCGGATTGAATGCGGTCATCCTGTACAACAAAAAAGTAATTTTTTTCGTCTTTTTCAACTGCTTGAACATAACACAGGTTAAAACCTATCGATTCTGATAGCCACGGATGATAAGGATAGACTTCTCTCCATGGCAACAGTAATTCGTATCCTACCTTACCGTCTAATTTTTTTACCTCAAAAAGGGTGTTTTTCAAAGGTTGAAACGAGAGGTCGATATTGTGGTACCATATGAACTTTTTTTGCCAGGCTCTGCTAGGTTCTTTCTGTGGACAGAATGCCATCACGAAAAACTCATCGGTAGGTACATTTCCAGGACGAGGAACTGACAGTACCATATGAAATCCGTCTCCGTTCTGATAGCCCCTGTCACGGCATATGAAACTGTCGGCTTTAACCTCAATGTATAAATAGAAGAATTCGGCTCCGTAGGCTAAACAATAATTAGCCTCAGCCAGAGGGTTCTGATCGTTGCTTTTTTCAACGAAATTGAATGTATAAACTGGAAGATTTTTAAGCTCTGTATCCGGAACACCATCAATTTGTGGTGGTTTGGAAAGGAAGGTTACTTCAGGTTCAAGGCTATGTACGATGTTGCTTTTGATGGGATCTTCTGCCATCGTTGTTACCTCCGATTATATTTCATCGCACTTTTTGAATAAGGATGCCTGACGTTCCGGATGATTTTTGGTGCAAAATATATCGCAGACTTTTTATAACAAAATATTGGAAATGTTTTATTAGGTAAAGTTGGACGCCAATTTTAATAACTCACCTTTTTTGTTCTATTGATGAGATTTTCTTCAATTCCAAGTTCCTTCAATACTTTTATGCATCTTTCACGATGCGTTCCTTCTGTTTTTACGCCATGTAAGTATCTGTCTAATGAATCAACATCCTTTAAGATTTCAACGAAGGGATTATCTGAAATAATTTCTTTTTGGCTGTGCTGAACTATAGCATTTACAATTAATTCTGCTTCTTCTTTAGTAATTTGAGGCAAATCACCTCTATGTTTGGAATTATAGCTCTCAATAATTTCATATACATATCTCTCTGCTGCTTCGGCATGATTTTTATGTCGCTTTGTCTTTACTACACCAATATCGTGAAGAGCTGCTGCTATTCCTGCTAATTCTGGATCTATCCCTCGTTTAAGTGCTAATATTTTTGCGATTTGTGAGCTGGTATACATGTGAATTACATTCCAACGAATTGGTAAATCTCTATCTTCATCTGATAGATCCTTCATTTCTGAAAACAATATTGATAAAATTCTATTCAATCGTCTTGCTGATAGGTTCATTCCTAAATTGCTAATATCCTTCTTCATAGAACCCTTTCCTTGATCAATTTTCATTCTGAGCTAATCCTTTAAGTAAAATGACCCTTTCTTCTACAATTCTTTTGTGTTGTTCTTCTGTCCATGCAGGATTTTTATTCTTCCAGAACCTGTCACATGGAATTTCTATACATTCCCCGCAATGTTTTAGCCCTTTGTCAATTACACAGCATTCATAAAAATCACAAACATCAAGCCCCACTTCATGCAACCAGCACGGCTTCCCCGCTATAGCATGACATCCTTTGCAGTCCTTTCCGTAAATCCTGCAATCACTACAAATGCACCCGCATACCCCAACGACTTTTTCCATAACATTTCCCCCTTTTTTTGATGGCTGACAAAAGGTCTTTATTTTTGTCGCCCTTTTATAAGAATCTTTATCTTTTACATTAACAATATACCGTTTATAATTAGAAATGTCAAGAATGAAATTAGAATTTTGCTCTATTTCTTTTAAAATTTTTAGAGCAACGAAGAAATTGGTGATAAATTCCAACGAAAACGCGTTTGAACAATAAAGATGACGACCTTACTCTTGAAATGCTTGGAATATCGTGTCTGGTATACTTTTAAGTAGGAAAGACTCTCGGATCTCGATTGTCGCGCATAACCTACAACCGACAACTCACAACGATGATGAGCGCAGCCATGTGCGAATCTATGAAAGGAGTTAACTGATTTGAGTTTAAAAGATAAAAGCAAGATGGATAAAATGATTTCTTCGGAAGAGTCTAATGAATACGTGAATTCCATTACGCACCTTGTTGGTGCTGTTCTTTCTATTGCTGGATTGGTGGTTCTTATTGTTTTTTCAGCTCTTCAGCACAAATGGGTTCATCTGATAAGCTTCAGTATTTATGGCTTTACGGTGTTTTTGTCAATGCTTGCCAGCAGTCTTTTGCATTTCTTCCTGCTTTTTAATAAATATCACAGGGTTTTCGGGATTCTTGATCACAGCGCAATATATTTGCTTATAGCTGGGACGTACACACCTTTCTGTCTTGCCGTGGTTGGTGGTGTACTTGGTTGGACGGTTTTTGGGATCATATGGGGACTGGCGATACTCAACATCGTTATCAAGTCTGTGTTTTTCAACAAGATACCAAAAAGTATTTCCACAGTCGGATACATTGCTATGGGCTGGTTATCGATAGTTTTGGTTTACAGTGTTTATGTGCGTTTGGGACTTTTGAGTATTATCCTTATGATCCTTGGGGGATTATTCTACACGGTTGGCGCAGGGATATTTTTCGCCGGGAAGCCTAATCCAAAACCACCTTATTTTGGGAATCACGAAATCTGGCATATTATGGTACTTCTGGGCAATATAACATTCTTTGCCGTAATGGTGTTTTTTGTTCTTCCTTATCCTGGTCCCTGATCTTTAAAAGCTTATAGGTCTTTCAAAAAGAATGTTTCGACCTCTTGTTTATACGGCATTGAATTTGCGGCGCCATATCTGGTAGCTACTATGGCAGCTTCGGCATTGGCAAACTTTGCTATTTTTTCAAGCTCCATGATAGATAACCGCACAAATTCTTCACTGTTTAGTTTGTATATATGGGATAAAACAGCTGCCATGAATGAATCCCCGCATCCTGTTGTTTCTAAAACCTTGACGTTATAACCGGGAACATGGGAAATCTCTTTGTCCTTGCAAACCAACGAACCCTTACTTCCGAGGGTTACGAATATAATGGCATTGCTTTTTGTAAGAAGTTTATTGACAGCTTTTTCCGGGTTCTTTTCGCCTGTTATGTATTCCAGATCCTCATCGCTCAATTTGATAATATCGGCATTGGAAATAATTTCATTCAATAACATTCGGTAGTTCTTTTCGTTCTTTATAAGGCTTCTTCTTATATTTGGATCAAAAGATGTTTTTATGCCGGATTTTACGAATCGCCTGAAGATTTCGAGGTAAGTACTCGCTGAAGGTTCCTCCAGTAAGGATATTGACCCGCAGTGGTACAGAGAGAAATCTTGCGGGTTGATATCCGGAATTTCCGTTATTTTTAAGCTCACATCCGCGGCGTTGTCACGGTAAAATCTGAATACAGGTTTTCCGTGCTTGTCTATTGCAGCGAAGGCAAGAGAGGTTTTTGTACCGGGGCTTCTGACAACGAAACGGGTATCGATTCCCTCAGAAGCAAGGTATGAGAAAAGAGCGTCTCCGAATTCGTCTGTTCCCACCTTTCCAAGAAATGCCACGGGTACCCCGAGCCTTCGCAATCCCACCGCGATATTGAAGGGAGAACCTCCCGGCCTTTTTTCAAAGAGTGTGGTTTCATCAAGACCGGCTCCGGGGTTCTTGGATAAGAAGTCAAGCAAAACTTCTCCAGCGCATAATACAGGTTTCGCCATAACCCAACCTCACATCCTGAATTCATTTTCAAAGATCTCAAGATCGTTCATCGGGAAATCACCTTTGACGAATTCTTTAGCAAGATTCAATGGTAAGGTGAGTGAATCGACCCCGATAGTGATGAGTTCATAAGCACTTTGAAGTTCCTTGATACTCGCTGCGAGAATCTTTGGAGAACTATTGGTGTTAGCACCTATTTTCAACATTTCCTGAATCCGTTTTACAGGATCTATTCCGGAGCGTTTCATCCTGTCAAAATAAACCGCGACATAATCCACACCAGTGGCTAAAGCTGTGTAGTACTGTCTGAGAGAGTAAACGGCAGTGGCACAGGTTTTCAATCCCATCTTCTTCAACTGTTTGGAGATAGGTGCTGCGATACTCGGCTCCCATGGAAGTTTAATTACAAACTTGGAAGCGGAAATCTTTCCGGTTTCGATCAGTCCTGCTAAAAACTGTATCCATTCAGTGTTTTTTACGCTTCCCTGAACGAAGTGCATTGTTCCCGGGATTTTTTCCAGTAAAACCACGGCTCCCAGCATGGTAAGATTCGGTCTATCCCTTTTCAAAATCGTTGGGTTCGTGGTCAAACCTGAAAAGACAGGATTTTCTACCAGTTTTACAGCTTCTTCGCTGAAGTCATCGATAAACAGCATTAGCTCGCCCCCATTTTTTAAGTATGGCCTTTGCGTACAACGTGGTTTTGCTTGTGGTTATTATGCGGTATGCTCTTGACCCTATTGTAAAACTTGAACCTCTTTTTGAACAATTTTTTGCTTTTTGACTCCATTTATAATGTCAACAATACTTGACTTAAAGTAAAGAAAAATGTACGATGATACGGGAGGGATATTATGGTGAATTATATCAAGAAAGTCAGGATTACAAAAGGGGAAATAACTCAAGAGGAACTGGCCAGAAGGGTAGGGGTAACCAGACAGACGATCATTTATATCGAAAAAGGAAAGTTTAATCCTTCGGTTAAACTGGCTCTGAAGATAGCGAAGGTTCTTGGCTGTTCCGTTGAGGAGTTATTTGAATTGGAGGAAGGTGATTGGATATGAGAACAAAGGTTTATATGCTTCTCTTCAATATTGGGGTGCTTGTTTTGATGCTCTGGTTGGCGCTGGAAGTGAATCCGTGGTTCGTTTTCCTGGGGGTTGGAATTTTTATCCGTCCCATTCTGAGATTCTTTGGTGTTCTTAAAGATCTCGATGAGCGGGAACTTGCCAACGATGGTTTGTCTTCTACAATAACGCTTATAATAACGGTACTCCTTGCGATGCTGTTGTTTACGATGAAAATAGATCTGAGCTGGGATTTGTTAATAATTTTTGTGATTGTCCCGCTGGTAACCAAAGCCGCATTGTTTGCTTCCCTGACGTTTTCGCGAGAAGGGGTAATAACGTATGTAGGAAGGATAATGGGACTTATACTCGTACTCTTTGCTTTGATTTCGCATGGTTTTTCGTTCGAAACCCTGATGGAATCGATTCCGGGTTTGTTGATTCTTCTGTTTACTGAGTTATCAAGAAAGTGGCGTTGGCCTGGAATCTTTTTCTTCGTTTTTCTTGGTGTCGTGATGTATTTTTATGTTCAAAGAATGGAAAATCCGGGTATTCTTGTAACGTACGTTTTGTTTTCAATACCGCTTTTAATTTTAGGGTTAAGAAGTCTAAAGGTAGAGTAAAATGAAAAAACGGGAACGCCTTTAGCGTTCCCGTTTTTTATTTACCTGCTCTCAGAACGGGCGATGCCCCATTCCTCCTCTTTCATTTGTGCCGGAGAGGATTTCCTGCATTTCTTCAATCGTTATGTACTGAGGCGTGTAATCTTCAGTTGAGAATCTCTGCAACAGTGAGTAGAAAGCTCTGAAATGATTTTCTGATCCATCCATGAGAAGGTTAAACACAGTGATTATATCTCCATTGTCTGTGGCTTCGATTCTTTCCTTCAAGTCTTTTATATCCAGTTCCTCGATGAGAAGTCCAATTTTTATTGCATCTACGAGTGATTTGCTTCCTGTTTCTACCAGTTGGGTGTAAAGTGCCTGCAGTTCTTCATTTTTGAAGACGCCTATCTCGTCAATAGTTGGATCTTCGAGACCGTATTTTTCAATGATGTATTTGACAGCATCTACGTGGCGTTGTTCGCTTCTGGCAATGTTGGAAAAGGTTATAAGACCCCATTTGTCGTAGAGCGTTAGATAAACGTCTCTAGCTAATTTCTCTTCTTCAACCATGAATAAAACACTGTCTACTTCAGAAGCATTAAGAGTAATTCCTGCAAAACTTACTCCTACAACCATTATCACAAGTGACAAAACTAGAATACTTTTTTTCATACTATCAACCTCCCTGGGTTAAAGTTTGTAATTCCTTGCTACACTTATAGATTACAGATTAAAACTTAGAACAGCTTTATAAAGAGCTTAGAACTTCCTTAGAATTGAGAGATATTCTTATAGTTTCAACATTCAACATGTGTATTTCAGGTTAACAAATAATAGTTTTTAGAAAGTGTAAAACCGATACATATCAGCAGACGATTAAAACATTGTTATTATCAATATAAATATAGCACAGCAACTTGTGAATACAGTCAACAATGGTACTCTTCTTTTAATTTGAGATAATGAGGATGGTTCATTTAATTAAGGATAAATCTCCCAGGATAGAAAAAATTAGCTACTAATGAAGATGAACAAAGTTGGTTTTGAATCCATGGGTATGCTTAAATACTTCATGTAAACGTTTACGTAAACGTTTTCAGGAGGGGAAAATGAAGTCAAAACATGTGAGTATCAGGGATGTTGCAAAGCATGCAGGAGTATCGATAGCCACCGTTTCAAGGGTTTTCAACAAAACTTCCTTTGTTAGCGAAGAGTTGGTAGAAAAAGTTCTAACATCCGCCAGAGAGCTCGGATATCATCCCAATAGAGTTGCTCAAAGCCTTAGAAAAGGCCAAACAAAAACAATAGGGTTTTTGATTCCGGATATTGTTAATCCTTTCTTTTCCTCTATGGTGAAAGGGGCAGAAGATTTTTTGAAGTCTCTCGGGTATATTATTTTACTCTGCAGTTCTTCTGGGGACAGAGAAAAAGAAAACGAGCTTCTTGCCACATTCTATTCAAGGAAGATAGATGGGTTAATCGCAATAACCCTTGAAGAGAACAATCCACTGATAGATTCTGCGATCTCCAAAAAGATCCCAACTATTTTGATGGATAACATTGTAAATCGTCCAACTATTTCATGCGTTGCTTCTGATAACTATGGCGGTATCAAGAAATTAATGAATTACCTTATAGAGACCGGGCATCGTTCCTTCGTCTTTTTAAGTGGTGATCCAATCATTCATTCAGCCAAAGAAAGGCTCAAAGCGTTTAAAGATACTGTTGAAGGCAGAAACGACCTCAATTTTGAAATTGTTTTTGGAGAGTACACTTATGAAAGCGGCGTTGAAATGGTTAAAAAGCTAAAACATATTCCAGATGCTGTTGTCTGCGGAAATGACATGATAGCTTTTGGGGCAATGGTTGAACTTGAAAGGCGGGGATTTCGGATACCGCAAGACGTTTCTGTTACGGGATTTGATGACATACTGTTTTCAAGGATGAGTCGGCCGCCTTTGACAACAGTCAGGCAGGACGCTTATTTAATGGGGCGTGTCGGGGCTGAATTATTAATCAGCGCGATCAACGAGGAGATTAAGAATGATGTAGTTCTTTTGGAAACAACCCTTGAGATTAGGGGGAGTACCCGTGAAAGAAAATGAGCCCATCCTGATAATGAAAGGAATTACAAAGCGTTTCCCTGGTGTACTTGCTCTAAATAAGGTAGATTTCCGGTTAAAACATGGGGAAATACACGCTCTTGTTGGTGAAAATGGAGCGGGGAAATCTACCTTAATAAAGATTTTAAGTGGAGTGCACACTCCAGATGAAGGGGAAATAATTCTTGATGGAAAGCCTATCAATTTTACCAGCCCAATTCAGGCTATCAGGGCGGGAATTTCGGTGATCTATCAGGAATTGAATCTCGTTGAGGATCTTACGGTTGCGGAAAATATATATCTTGGGAATGAAGGAGGAAGCTGGTTCAATTTACGGAAGAAAAATATTTGCAGACGGGCTTCCGAGTTACTAAAAAAGCTTGGTTTTTCTATATCCGCAACGGAATTTGTTAAAGACCTAAATGTTTCGGAAAAACAGTTAGTTGAAATCGCAAAAGCCCTCGCAACCAACGCACGTATCATAGTTATGGATGAACCCACGGCAACGCTTACTGACCATGAAACAAAAATGCTCTTTGATCATGTGAGGAATCTTAAAAAGAGAGGCGTTTCGATAATTTTTATATCCCATAGATTGGAAGAAGTGTTTGAAATTGCTGATACGGTTACTGTTTTAAGAGATGGTCAGAGGATCTCTTCCGACGAAATCTCCAATTACACCAGAGAACGTCTCATTACGGATGTCGTAGGACGAAAGATTGAAAATATGTTCCCCAAAGAAAACAAAGTTTCTGATGAAATCATTTTTGAGGTTCGGGAGCTCAATGTACCGGGTTATGTACATAATGTGAGTTTCAATGTCAGGAAAGGTGAAATATTCGGGATCGCCGGGCTTGTCGGGAGCGGTAAAAGCGGGATCGCAATGGGGATCTATGGGGGCTTAAAGGCAACTGCGAAAGAATGTAAACTTCTTGGAAAAGATTATCCGATTCCAAGCAGACCGGATATCGCTCTCGAAAAAGGAGTGATCCTCGTACCGGAAGATAGAAAAAGTCAGGGTTTGGTGCTCGTCCTGAATATACTGGAGAATGTTGTCCTCCAGAATACAAAGTTTATCTCCAAGTTAGGGCATTTGAATTGGAAAGAGGGTAAGAGGATCACGAATGATATGGTAAATCGACTTGAAGTGAAGACGCCTTCTATTAAGCAAAGAGTATCGAATCTTTCGGGTGGTAACCAGCAAAAGGTTGTTCTCGCAAAAGGACTTTTAAGGAAACCAAAATTGGCCATTTTTGTTGAACCCACTAGAGGAATAGATGTTGGAGCCAAAGTCGAGGTTTATAAGCTCATGAATGAACTGGCAAACCAGGGGGTTGGTATTATAATGATTTCCTCAGAACTTCCAGAAGTTATGGGAATGAGTGATAGGGTGCTTGTTATGCACCGGGGAAAGCAAAGGGAAGTTTTTGAACGTTCAGAAATGAGTCAGGAAAAAATTATAGCTGCTGCTATGGGAGGCTGAAGAGAATGTTGAAGAAAATCATTGACTTTTTCAGAAAATTCCCCATAATAGTAGGTTTTCTAGGAATCGTGATTTTATTCAGCATTTTGTCTGACCGATTCCTGACGCTGTCAAACTTTCTGAATGTTCTCAGGCAGATTTCCATAAATGCAATCATGGCTTTTGGTATGACCTTCGTGATATTGTCTGGTGGGATAGACCTTTCGGTAGGCTCTGTTTTTGCCCTTTCGGCAGTTGTGGGAGCTTCGATTTTGAAGGGCGGATCAATACTTTGGGGTGTGCTTGCCGCCCTCGGTGTCGGAGCCGCTATGGGAACATTCAACGGTTTTATAATCGCACGAATGAAGCTTCAGCCTTTCATTGTAACACTTTCCACAATGGCAATTGCGAGAAGTTTCACACAGGTTTACACGCAGGGTAGACCAATAACCGGGTTACCCGCTGCTTTCAGAGAATTTGGTAGAGGTGAATGGCTCCAAGTACCGATTCCAATTTATATAATGGCAGGGGTTTTCGTCGCGGGATTCTACATTTTGACAAATACAAAACTCGGGTTATATACGTATTCAATAGGTGGGAATGAAGAAGCCACAAGGCTGAGCGGCGTCAAGGTTGACCGTTACAAGGTAATTATTTATATGATTAGCGGTCTTCTTTCAGCATTGAGTGCACTGATTTTAACAGCAAGGTTGAATAGTGCTCAACCGATATTCGGAATGGGGTACGAACTCGATGCGATAGCGGCGGTCGTTTTGGGAGGAACAAGCCTTTCAGGTGGTAAGGGTTCGATAATTGGAACACTATTTGGGGCTCTGGTAATGGGGATTATAAACAACGGAATGAACCTGGTGAATGTTTCACCATTCTACCAGCAAGCTGTAAAAGGTGCAGTAATACTGCTCGCCGTTATGGCTGAACGTGCGGGTCAGAAATAAAAGGGGCTATATGCCCCTATTCTGATAGGGGAGGGTTAAGTATGAAAAAGGTACTGGTGTTATTCAGTTTATTGCTTTTGGTGTCAGTCTTCGCATTGGGAGCAACTTACAGAATAGGTCTGTCTCTTTCGACACTCAACAACCCGTTCTTTGTTACGTTGAGAGACGGTGCGCTGGACATGGCAGGTAAATTGGGGGTAGAAGTTATCGTTGCAGATGCTCAGGACAACCCGGCGAAACAGCTCAGCGATATCGAAGACTTCATTCAACAACGTCTAGATCTGATAATCATCAACCCAACTGACAGTGATGCAATCGTAACGGCAGTTGAGGAAGCAAACGATGCCGGCATTCCTGTGATAACAGTTGACAGAGCTTCCAATGGTGGAAAGGTTGTTTGCCACATCGCTTCTGATAACGTTGCCGGTGGAAGGATGGCCGGTGAATTTGTGGCGAAACTTCTTGGTGGAAAAGGTAAGGTCGTTGAACTGGAAGGTATAGTTGGAACTTCCGCTGCGAGAGATCGCGGAAAAGGTTTTGAAGAAGCTATAGCAAAATACCCCGGGATAAAGCTGGTAGCAAAACAGACCGCTAACTTCAACAGAGCGGAAGGGTTAATAGTTATGGAAAACATTCTTCAGGCACATCCAGATATTGACGCCGTTTTTGCCCAGAACGATGAAATGGCACTTGGAGCGATTGAGGCGATCAAAGCAGCCGGACTGCTTGGAAAAATCTATGTAGTTGGTTTTGATGCCATCGATGATGCTGTTGAAGCAGTCAAAAAAGGCGAAATGGCTGCGACCATTGCCCAGCAACCTTACAAGATGGGAGAGCTTGCAGTTCTCAAGGCGTTCGAGTACCTCACAACGGGCTCTATTTATATCCCTGTTGATCTAAAACTTGTTGTGAATGAATAATGGAAAAGGAGGGGGAATGTCCCCCCTCCGTTTTTTGTGGAGGGATTCGTATGATAGCAGTAGTCGGAAGCAACAATGTTGATGTAGTTCTCACGGTTGACCATTTCACGCGCGCTGGTGAAACTCAAAAGTGCACAACACTAAATTACTTTCCTGGTGGAAAAGGAGCCAATCAAGCAGTAGCTGCTAAAAAGTTAGGAGCAGAGGTTTATTTCCTGACATGTGTAGGCAATGATGGAAATGCGCAGTTTGCCGTTGAAAGCCTGAAAAAAGCTGGCTTAGAGAAAGGGATTAAAAAAGTTGATTCTCCCAATGGCATGGCGATAATTGAAGTTGAAGCTTCGGGTAACAACCGGATAGTAATCTATCCCGGCGCAAACGCTTATCTTACTGAAAGTGTTGTGGAGTCCGCAAGAGATGAACTTTTGAAAGCGGACGTGCTTTTGTTGCAGAATGAGATTCCATTTTCTGCAACTCTTCATGCTGCTCGTTTATTTCACGAAGCGGGAAAACTCGTTATTTTCGATCCAGCACCTTCGAAAGATATAACGAAGGAGATCTTTCAGTACGTTGACATAATCACCCCAAACGAATCGGAAGCAGTTTCACTGGTAGGTGATTTGCCGCCGGAAATGTTGATTAAGGAACTGAAGAAACTTGGCTGTAAAAATGTACTGTTGAAACTTGGTGAGAAAGGAACTATCTTTTCTGGAGAACTTGGTGAATTCTCTCTTGGTGCTTTCAAGGTTGATGCAGTAGATACAACCGCTGCTGGCGATACATTCAACGGGGCTCTCGCGGTAGCTATCGAAAATGGGCTTGACATGATCGATGCGGTTAAATTTGCCAGTGCCGCTGCTGCAATTTCAGTTACACGTATGGGGGCGCAACCGTCTTGCCCAACACTTGAAGAGGTCAAGTTCTTTCTTGATGAACGCGGGGTGAAGATATGAAGCGCAGCGGAATTATAAACAGGGAGATTGCCAGAATAGCTGCGGAAATGGGGCATATGGACAGAATAACAGTTTGTGACTGTGGTTTCCCAATACCTGACGGCGCTAAAGTCGTAGATTTGTCGATTATCAAAGGTTTTCCCAGGTTGATCGATGTTCTCAAAGCGTTGCGAGAGGAACTTATTATAGAGAAAATAATTTTAGCGAAAGAAATCGTGGATAAAAACCCGGAAATGCACAATGCTATATTAAAGCTTTTTTCGGACGCGGCAGTTGATTACGTTGAACATTCGGAGTTTAAGAAAATCGCTGCTGTGAGTTCGAAAGCGTATATTAGAACGGGAGAAGCTACTCCATATTCCAACGTTATATTGTCTTCAGGCGTGGACTTTTAGATACACATAAATCATATCTTCAAAATTTGAGCAACTTCCCCAAGGTTCGGACGAACCTTTCTTTTTGCTTTCTTTAATCCTCATTTTAAAGCTTATGATTTTTATACCATCGTTAATGATATATTTGAGAGAGAGATACTTACCTGGTTAGGGGGCTTAAAGATGGGTAAAGGATATGTTCATGTTTATACAGGAAATGGAAAGGGTAAAACTACTGCGGCATTGGGATTAGCTTTAAGGGCGGTATGCGCCGGGAAAAAGGTTTTCTTTGGGCAATTTGTTAAAGGAATGGATTACAGTGAACTAAAGGCTGCTAACTTTCTCCCAAACTTTGTTATAGAGCAATTTGGGAGAGGATGTTTCATACACGGTGAGCCCAGCGACGAAGATGCAAAAGCCGCCAAAGATGGCCTAAGAAAACTTAAGAATATGCTGGAAGAAGGGAATTTCGATCTGGTGGTAATGGATGAGGTTAATATAGCGCTCTATTTTAAACTGATAACCTCTTCTGAGGTTATTGAAGCTGTAAATAACCGTGCCGAACATGTAGAAGTGGTTCTTACGGGAAGATACGCTCCTCAGGAGATTATTGAGATTGCAGACCTGGTTACCGAAATGAAAGAAGTGAAGCATTACTACCAGAAAGGGATTATTGCTCGAAAAGGGATTGAATTTTAGTTTTTAGAACCAAAAGATTTTTGATGTAGTCTTCTCGTTTTTGTATTCGTGTAAATTCGGTAACAAAAACCTGTTTTTTCAAGATTTACACAATTAACGGTTTCTCATTCCGTAAACCTGATTTTGTCATGTACAAAAACGCCCTGATAGAATAAATTGAATAAAACTTTTCAAGTATCTATAACAAATGGAGGGGTACACGTGAAAAGAAGAGTTTTTATTGTTGGAGCTAAAAGAACGGCTATTGGTGTATTCGGTGGAAGCCTTAAGAGTATTTCTGCACCAAAACTTGGTTCTATAGCGATTAAGGCGGCTATCGACCAGGCCGGTGTTGAACCTTCAGATATTAATGAAGTTATCGTTGGTAATGTTCTTATGGCAGGTCAGGGTATGGGTCCGGCCAGACAGTCTTCTATTTATGCGGGAATTCCTGTGGAAGTTCCAGCTTACACAGTTCATATGGTTTGTGGGAGCGGTATGAAGTCTATCATTATTGGTGCTAAAGATATCGCTTATGGTGAGGCCGATCTTGTGGTAGCAGGCGGTATGGAAAACATGTCTCAGGCACCGTATCTGGTCGATTATAAGGCGAGGTTTGGAGCTAAATTTGGCGATATGAAGATGACTGACCACATGGTGTTTGACGGTCTTACTGATATTTTTAACCAGGTTCACATGGGTATAACCGCCGAAGAAATCGCTTCCCGGTTCGAAATATCTCGTGAAGAACAGGATGAATATGCCCTTGAAAGCCAGAATCGCGCTCGTGCGGCAATTGCTGCAGGGAAATTCAAAGACGAGATAGTACCCGTTGAGGTTGTTGAGAAAAAACAGACCAGGATTTTTGATACCGACGAAGGTCCCAGAGAAACCAGCATTGAAAAACTTGCAAGGTTAAGACCTGCTTTCAAGAAAGATGGAACAGTAACCGCTGGAAATTCCTCTACCATTAACGATGGAGCCAGTGCAGTTATTCTCGCAAGCGAGGATTACGTAAAAGCTCACGGTTTGAAACCTCTGGCGGAAGTTATTGCCTGGGGACAGGGTGGAGTCGATCCGATGGTTATGGGGCTTGGGCCGGTTCCCGCAACCGATAATGCCCTCAAATATGCAGGTCTAAAGTTCACAGATATCGATCTTATCGAGGCAAATGAAGCTTTTGCTGTGCAAACACTCGGGGTTATCCGTAAATGGAATGAAATGTATGGAGTCAGCAAAGATTATGTAATTGAAAGAGCAAACGTCAATGGAGGTGCCATAGCTCTTGGACACCCGATAGGTTGTAGTGGAAACAGAATAGTTGTGACCTTGCTTTATGAAATGATGAAACGCGGAGTTGAACTCGGCCTTGCCACGCTGTGTATTGGTGGTGGAATGGGAACAGCCATTATTATAAAGAGAATCTGAGTTAGTCCGTTGTTCCTGATAAGGATCTAAGTAGTCCTAACCATGACTTGGAATCCGAAGGGAGGATCTAAGGTGAAGGTCATCAAAAGTAAGGAAGTGGTTGATTTAATTCCAGAGGGTGCGACTGTGATGATAGGGGGATTTCTTGGTTGCGGCAGTCCGGAGACTTTGATAGATGAAATAATCAAAGCGAAAAAGGGTGGTCTTACCGTTATAGCCAACGATACAGCGTTTCCAGACAAAGGAATCGGAAAACTCATCGTTAACAAGCTTGTGAAAAAGGTTATTGCTTCGCATATCGGCACAAACCCTGAAACCCAGCGGCAAATGATAGAAAAGGAATTGGAAGTAGAACTCATCCCACAGGGGACGCTTGCAGAAAGAGTTCGCGCCGGTGGAGTTGGACTGGGGGGCATTTTAACTCCAACCGGTGTCGGAACGGTTGTGGAAGAAGGCAAACAGACCATCGAACTCGATGGCAAAAAGTATCTGATCGAGCTTCCACTTAGGGCGGATGTTGCGCTTATAAAGGCAAAAAAAGCTGATTATTTTGGCAATCTCGTTTTCTCTCTCACGGCTAAAAATTTCAATCCTCTCATGGTAATGGCAGGGGATGTTGTCATAGTGGAAGTGGAGGAAGTTGTTCCTGTAGGTGCTATTCCGCCTGATGAAGTGCACATCCCTGGGGTACTTGTAGATTATATTGTCGTTGGGGGGTGTAAATGATGAATCCTAAGGAATTAATAGCAAGGCGTGTGGCACTTGAATTGAAAGATGGAAATCTCGCTAATCTTGGTATAGGCATTCCAACACTGGTTGCGAATTATATTCCTGAAGGAATACAGGTTTTTTTCCAATCTGAGAACGGAATTATTGGGATGGGGCCCGTTCCAGAACCGGGTATGGAAAACCAAGATCTTACCGACGCGGGCGGACAATACGTAACAGCCCTCCCCGGGGCTATGACTTTCGATAGTGCAATGTCTTTTGGGCTTATACGGGGAGGTCATCTTGACGTGACTGTCCTTGGTGCTCTCCAAGTAGATGAAAAGGGTATGCTCGCCAACTGGATGATTCCTGGCAAAATGGTTCCCGGTATGGGGGGAGCAATGGATCTCGTTACCGGGGCCAAACGTGTTATCGTTGCTATGACACACACAGCTAAAGGAAGGCCAAAATTGGTTAAGAGATGCACTCTGCCGTTAACTTCCGTTAGACCCGTCGATCTTGTGGTAACGGATCTAGCAGTTATCGAACCTACAGAAGATGGACTGTTATTGAAAGAAGTTGCTCCCGGTGTTACAGTTGATCAGGTGCTTGAACAGACAGAGGCAAAATTGATCATTCCGGATAACGTCAGTGAGATGCCAATAAAAGTTTAAACGCGTCAAGAATGAAAAGGGGCCTCCAGGCCCTTTTTTATTATATAGGCTTTCACTGAAAGAAAAGTTCATTTTAACCTGGTTCTACGTGTTAGAATGATACCAAAGTCGGGTTTCTTATAGATAGATGACGCTAATCCATAAAAACAGAAAGTATAGAGGGGAGAATAACGGTGATCAGATTGACACAGTATTTACAGTCTGGTGTAAAGCCTGCTCTAGGATGTACGGAACCCGGTGCGATAGCCTTTGCTGTTTCAAGAGCTTGTAAAGATTTGCCTGAAGATGAGATTTTGGAGAGCATAGAAGTTAAGACCAGCATAAACATTTATAAGAATGGAATGTATGTGGTAATCCCGGGAACTAATGGAGCAAGGGGAAACAAGATTGCCGCGGCACTTGGGGCTATTTGTGGTGATCCTTCATTGAAGCTCCGAGCGTTGAAATCATGCAATGATAGTCATATAGAAAAAGCGAAAAGAATGATAGCTTCAGGTAAAGTGAAGCTATCATGTCTCAGGGATAAACCCGGAGTTTATATAGACGTAACGGTTAAAACAAGGAATCATGCTGCAAGGTGTGTTATAGACGGCGATCACACCGCTATCTCTCTGGTTGCAAGAGATGGTGTGATTGTTTTCAAAGGTTCACAAAGGGAACGGGAAGAGCCGGTTTTTTTTGAAGGGGAAAAATTTCCAATAGATGAAATAATAGAGACTGTCGAACGCATAGACGCCAAGGATGTAGATTTTATATTCGAAGGAGTAAAAATGAACCTCGAAATAGCCACGTATGCTATGAATGAGGGAATATCACTGTGCAAGCCGGTTAAAGAAAACAACAATTCAGAGGAAGAGCTTGCTATAAGGATAAAACGCTTCTGTGCAGCGGCTTCATTTGCAAGAATGGCTGGGGTTCCATTGCCAGTAATGAGCAGTGGAGGAAGCGGGAACCAAGGAATAGTTACGATATTGCCTGTCGCAATTACCGGGAAATCGTATGGGAAGACTCGAGAAGAAATCGCCAAAGCCATCGCATTGAGTCATCTGGTTTTAGGGTATATTAAAAGCAGGCTAGGGAAGGTTACTCCGACTTGCGGCGCGGCAAATGCGGCGGGTCCGGCGGCTGCGGCGGGAATTGTGTATATGCTCAACGGCTCAACAGAGCAGATCTCTCAAGCAATGAGCACTGTTTTCTCGAGCACCCTTGGAATGATCTGCGACGGTGCGAAAGAAGCCTGTGCTTACAAAGTGGGTTTTTCAGGTGAAGTAGCGTATAATTCAGCTATGCTCGCTCTGGATAAATCTTGTGTTGCTGGTCCTCAGGGTGTTGTTGGTAAAACTATCGAAGAAACAATAGAAAATATTAGAGAGATCAGTACAAGAACAGCGTTAGAATTGGAAAATACTATAATCGATATTTTAGAGAAGTATAACAAATAGCGAAAGGAGGATGAAAGAATGTTCGATCCAGCAACATTTATATTTCAGCTCTTTTGGATGATACTGATATTCTCAATGTTCATTCCATTTATGAGATCAGCATCAGTCAAAAGTTCCCGGGAAGCATTGCTGAGAAGTATTGAAAAGAAAAGAGGTAGCAGGGTAATAACCCTCATTCATCGCCAGGAGGCCGTTAACTTTTTCGGTTTGAGTATGAGAAGATTTATAGACATCGAAGATTCAGAAGAGGTTCTTAGGGCCATTAAAATGACCCCCGACGATATGCCGATTGATTTTATAATTCACACCCCTGGAGGTTTAGTGCTTGCTGCTGAACAGATAGCCAGAGCATTAAAAAAGCACAAGGGAAAGGTCACCGTTTTCGTTCCTCATTATGCTATGTCTGGTGGAACACTTATAGCCATAGCAGCTGATGAGATAGTAATGGATGAAAACGCTGTTCTTGGTCCGCTCGATCCTCAGATTGGACAGTATCCAGCAGCTTCAATCCTCAATGTTGTCAAGGAGAAGGACATAAATAAAGTTGACGACCAAACACTGATTCTGGCAGATATTTCGAAGAAAGCGATAGCCCAGATGAAGGAATTTGTTACGGAACTTTTGAAGGATAAATTCGGGTTTGAAAAAGCTCAGGAGCTTGCTGATAAACTTTGTTCAGGATACTGGACACATGATTATCCCCTTACCGTAGAAGAGGTTAAAAAATTCGGGTTGAATGTTAGCACGGAAGTACCGGATGAGATATACACCCTCATGAACCTTTATAAACAAACCGAGCAAAGAAGACCGTCGGTGCAGTATATACCCATCTCTTACAGGAAGTCTGAGCGTGAAAAATGATCCAAAAGAAATGATAGTAGAGATTTGTGATACTGCGGCGCTAGAGTTAAAGTGAGTTAAACTTACCTTAATAGAGGCGATGTTTTTAATACTGGTTAATTGAGGAATCAGAGCTTAGTTGATATACGATGTTTGCTGGGAAGGGGGATTCTTTTAGAGTAATGAGAATACGAAAGTGAGGAAAGTTTATGGATAAAGTGTTAGTGGTTGATGACAGTGATACTTGGAGAACTTTGCTGGAAAAAGTACTGATAGAATACGGGTTTACTGTTGAAACTGCAGCCGATGGAATAGACGGTCTTAATAAGTTTTTTGATTTTCTTCCAGATGTGGTAATAACTGACTACGTTATGCCCAGGATGAATGGAGTACATCTTTGCCGGCTAATAAGAAGCTATACCAGCTTTAAGAATGTTGGTATCCTAATTTTAACCGGAGCGGATGAGGCGATAAATGATTTTTGGGCCAAAAAGAGTGGTGCAAATAAATTCCTGAAGAAATCAGGAGATGTGGAATCGATCACAAAAGAGATTCTTAACTTTTTGAAAGGGAATTATATTTCGGGTTGGTCAAAAGAGGTATATAAAACCCGCACTGAACCATTTGGCGAACTTGTGGATGTAATAGAAGAAACCCTGAAAACCGAGGTCATAAATAAAGAACTTCTTTCGCTGGTTCAGTACGTGGATGATGAAGAATACATGATGAGAAAACTAAAAAGCTTGATCCTTGACTTTGTACGCGCTGATGGATTGTGTATTTTATTAATCTCTTCAAGTATAGGAAGAGTATATTCCTTTGGATTTTATTCTGATACTACGCCTCATGAATATGTTAAAAGCAATTTATTGAGGGCTATGGAAAAACCTGTTACTCCATCTGAGTGGCTTTTGAAGTTTGATTCGGATGCTTCAGAAGATGGATTTGATACGAATAATGTCAAAAATTTTGTCATATCATTTGGAGATCAGGAATTGGGTGTTATGTCTTTCAAAAGGCCGCGGAACGCAGAAAGCCTTTATTATTTCATGGATAGCATAGGAGAGACGCTTGGAATAATTGCAAAAACCGTAAACAATTTTTGTGATCAAAGAATCGCTACGGAAATCGACTTTCTAACTTCCCTTTTCAATCGAAAAGCTACACTTAGTCGTTTGAAGGAGTACATAGAGCTGGCAAAGAGAAGAATGCTTTCCTTAACTGTAGCTATGCTGGACGTAGATGACTTCAAGGAAATCAACGATACTTATGGGCATCTCTTTGGAGATACGGTTCTGAAGGAGATAGGAAAGATTTTCAGAAATTCTATGAGAAAAAGTGATATTGTGGGTAGATATGGCGGGGAAGAATTTTTGATAATTTTTCCGGGCATAAAAGCAGCAGAGGCAGTTGAAGCTCTTGAAAGAGTTCTTGATGAATTGAGAAACTACGATTGGAGAGCGGTAACGGGCAAGCCGATAAAGGTAACTGTCAGCGCGGGAGTCGCCGAATTTTCCGATGATACGACTTTGAGGGAACTGGTAAATAAGGCTGATAACGAGCTCTACAAAGCTAAACGTTCTGGAAAAGATAGAATAAGTGTCTACAGGGAGAATTAGGAGATAGACGTGCGGTGATGATCAGGGTTCTTGTGGGTGACGATCGAGCGAATGCAATTGTAAAAATCAAAAACCCCGGAGGTTATACCATTACTGAGTCTGAAGATACAGATATCATTTATGGAATGCTAGCAAAAGTTATTGAGCGCGAATGTGCCCCCATTGTTCTCCCATCTTACAGCGTTGTTGAGAAGATAATCAAAAAGGTTGGTGTCATCAGGAAATAGGAAGATCTTGAGAAAACATTTTCAGATAATCTGAAAAGCAATTAGTACAGCAATGGTCACTGAGACAAGTATTGCTACAATGGATAGCCAGAAAGATGTTGATACTCTCTGTTCGATTTTTTGCAGGGATTCTTTGAGCTGATCAATTGATGAATTGAGTTGATCAACCTGTGAAACGAGTGCATCAATTCTGGTGAGAGCCGTGGAAACCTCTTTGTTAAAGCTTTCCTGATCACCTTTAAAACTCGATAAGTTATTGGAAAGACCTAATAATTGGGTTTTCAATTGCTGTAGCTCGGTTTGCAGTTTTTCGAGATTTTCTTTTAAGTTCATTCCCGCACTAACCGATTCTGTCAGAAGATCCATGAGCTGTAGATTTATTCTGTTCAACTCTTCCTCTAATGCTGCTTTACGTGCCAAAAGTTCTTCAGGTGTCATAGCTTTTTCTTCTCCCACAACTGTAGCAGTTGCAACCTCCTCTTCAACAGATGGAACAGTAACTTCAGTAGCACTGGTAGTTTCTGATACTTCGGCAAGTAGAATTGAAGAAAGAATAACAAAAATGACGATAAAAATATTCCTCAGCATTTGCAACACCTCCGCGAAATGTTTAGTCAATAAAAAAATAAGAACGGAATTTAATTGACTACAGAGATATTGTATTATTAAAATCCAAATTGGACAAGGTTTTTTGTGAGTCTTTCTCAGACTTTATAACAGCTTTGAATGATATAATTAAGCAAGAAATTAACTGTTCAACCGCAGATTCTGGAGGTTTTTATGAAAAAGGACGTTGAGGAGTTACTTTTAGGTTTAGAAATTTCTGAGAAAAGTATTCCTAAAATATGTGAGATTCTTAAAAAGATTGAAGATAAAAAAGAGCGAGATTACCTTGACGCTTTGAAAAAACTTTGTACCACTGCAGAGGGAAGGGATACTCTCAGTAGCTATGATTTAGAATGGTTTAGAAAACTTGCTGCTTTCAATGCGAAACGTGGAAAGTTGACAAGAGCCTATGATATTGTGAAGAGAGTTATGGAAATAGCCGAAAAGTTTCCTGAAAACAGCCGGGAGAAGATTTCTTTCAGGCTTTTTTATATGATGATCAGTTACGAGCTCAATAAAAGAACGGAGGTCATAAAACAGGCGAAGGAATTACTCGGCATAGAAAAGTTTGTACCGGAGGACCTCAGAGCTACGTATTATAATGATCTTGGTCTGGTGGCATCTTATTTTGAAATCGGAGAAGACCCTGTTGAACTTCTTGAAAAGGCAATGAAGTACCCGGAAGATTTTGCCGGTTCATTGCTTGCTCCCTACAACCTTACGGAGTATTACTATTATCGTGGTGACTTTGAAAAAGCGCTTAACCTTGTTACCTCTCTTAAAAAGAAGGCCTTTGACTATCTTCTTTCCAAATGTGCTGTTATGGAGTTAAAATGTTTTCTTGCTCTCTCTGAGATAGAAAAAGCTGAGAATGTCGTTAAAGAACTCGAAAAAATGAACTCTGAGAATCCTGAGCGTTTGGATATGGGAATATCTCTGGTCTTTCTCGGTTATTACTATGTTAGTCGGGGAGATATTGACAAAGCCAAAGAGTATGTTCGGTGGATAGATCGCATACTGGAGAGAGAATACACTCCTTATCTCTATGGAGAGAGTCAGGCGCTAAAAGCTGAGATCCTTAACGCTCAAGGAGAGAGCTTTAAGGCGATAGAGGTAATGATAGAAGCTTTCGAAATACTTCGGAAAGAGAAGATATTATCTCCCCACGTTAGAAAATATCTTAAATCCGCTTTGTTCAGACTATGGGACATTTTCAAGAAATTGGTAAATGAGTTGAGACAAAGAGATGATTATACAGCCAGCCATACTCTCAGAGTTTCGTATTTTGCTTACTCGTTAGCGCGTCATATGAATTATTCTACAACCGATTTGTTCTATCTGATAATTGGCGGAATGCTTCACGATTATGGGAAGATTAAAGTTCCTCTTGAAATACTCAACAAGAAAGGAAAGCTTGACCCTGAAGAATTGAAAGCGATACGGAAGCACCCGGTTTATGGGGCGGAATTCCTTGAAGGGTTGAAATTTCCGGATTTAATACGCCACGTAGTTTTGATGCATCATGAGCGGATAGATGGCAAAGGATACCCACTTGGCCTGAAGAATGGGGAGATACCTGAAGTTGCTCAGATAGTGGCCATTGCCGACATTTTTGATGCTCTGACCACAGATAGGCCTTACAGGAAGGCGTTATCCAAAGAAGAGGCTGTAAGGTATCTATTGAGCCTTCGCGGGCAACTGGTTGAAGATCACTTGCTGAATAATTTTGCTAAGATGGCGGAGATGATCCAACCAAGGAACTATCGTATCGCTTTTGAAGAAATCTGGAGAGAAACGATAGAAGATTTGTTTGAAGTTGTAGAATGAAGACAGGGCTCCATATCATTGGAGCCCTGTCTTCTATATAGTATTAAAGATTAATCTTCGCTAGGATCGAGCCATGCTCCGGGCATTCTATCTGAGAGTGATTCGAACATTATGAGGTAATCGAAATCTTTGGCTGCGGGGTTGTAATTCACGATGAAGTGGGCTGCCATATTTCCTGCTAGAGGATATATAGCACCAAAGCTGAGTCTGGTGTTTTCGTTTAGAAGAGCGTTTTTCCAATTCTCGCCAAACAATTCAGCTACCGGGAAATTATCCTGGTAGTAACCAGCTTCAGCAAAGAATTCTGGAACTCCACCGAATTTGCCAAGGTTAACCTCAGGAATTCTTACCCGCAAATATCCTTTAACAACAGGAGAATTTGGCAGTGTATTGTAGCTATCCACGTTGACCTTGAGAATAAGCATATCACCTATTCCAACGTCACCTCTTATGAACCAGCCGAGAGCAGGAGTTGCTGCATCGGTGATTCTCGGAAGCCATGATTGACCTTCATACAGTTCCATCATTTTCTTGTATTCATAGTCTGCGTTGTAATAACCGGGTATGAAGTTTTCTGAATAGTAAACGAGCCCTCCCCTTATGCGCAGCAGATCGAGAATAGCAGCTCTGGCTCCAACACCAGCACCGAATCCAATATGACTGAAATCTTTGGTAGCGAGTATCGCTGTCTCAGCAGAAGGGATCAACCGTATAAGCTTCCAGTTAACTATCGGGAAATCGAGTGAAGCTGTCAATCCATAAGCAGGTATTTCACCACTGTCTGTTATAGCCGAATTTGATTCCCATACGAAGGTTGTATCCAGTTTGAGGTTCAGAGGAAGATCGAAGAAAACGCCTCCGAACCAGAGTGAAGAGGTCTTGTCGACTACAAACGGATTTAGTGAGACAATTTCAAATGGAACGTGTAAAGACAACCCGGGCTGGAAGAATTTAATGTTAGCGTCAAAAGCCCATGCTCTTGGTTTTGTGTAAGAATTGAGAAGAAGGCCTATACCTTTTGAGTAGAATCCCATTTTGCCATAGCGCAAATCTAGCAATTTGGTGCGGAGACTTACAGCGTAGATTGAGAACCCGTTGAGAACATTTGTAGATGGTGTGGCGTCCAGTGAAGGTTTACCAAAATACATCTGACCGCCTATCTCGGTTTGATACATGTCAAAGCCAAAATCCAGATCGATTCCAGGTATTATGTCTGTGACAGGATAATGGAACATGTAAACGAAATAGCTATCGGTAGCTCCAAGCGTTACTGTGCCAAAACTAAGTTCTGGGCCGAACGCAAAGAACAATGAAGTGGTAAGAAGGAGCAAACTCAAAACGATCACTTTTCTCATACTTTCACCTCCTGTTTTTGTAATGCTTCAATATAATTATACGCTGATAACTCAATTTTCCAAAAGAAAAAATCACGGTCTTTCAACCAAAAAAGCACGGTGTTGTTGGTTAAACGTATTTTAGACTATTTTTTTGAGATATTTTTCAATCAATTTAATCGTATTCTTTAAACCATCGTAGTGAGTTCTCTCATATCCATGTGAAGCTTCAACACCTGGTCCTAAGAGGCCGTGAACAATGTCGTAACCTGCTCTGAGAGAAGCATCGGCATCAGAGCCGTAGAAGGGATAGATATCTACGCTGTAATTTACATCAGATTTTTTAGCAGTTTCAACTAGATTCCTTACCAATCGAGCGTCATAGGGTCCACCGGAATCTTTAGCACATATTGAAACCACGAATTCATTGGTAGAAAGGGTGCCACCAACAGCTCCCATATCAACGGATATCAGTTCTTCAACATCTTGGGGAATACCACTTGAAGCGCCGTGTCCAACCTCTTCATAGTTTGAAAAGAAAAGGTAGACTTTTCTGTTGAGCGAGAATTTTTTCTCGCTTAAGTCTTTTGCTACTGTCAATAGTATAGCTACGCCTGCTTTATCATCCAGATGGCGGCTCTTTATGAACCCTTTCTCGGTAACGACTATCCTCGGGTCAAAAGAAATGAAATCGCCCGGTTCGATACCGAGTTTTTCGAGGTCATCTCTGGTTTTCACTTTTTCATCGATCCGTACTTCCATATTTATAGGTTTTCTTTCTAGAGTTCTTGCGTTCTCAAACACATGAACAGATGGTGCGATAGTTTGAATCGTGCCCGTGTACTCTCTTCCATCTTTTGTATGAACCACACAGTTTTCACCCTCAACACTGTTCATCATATAGCCGCCTATGGGAGTGATTTCCAGTCTCCCATTTGACTTCAAGGATTTAACCATGGCACCGAGAGTATCGACATGTGCTGTGAAAGCGACTGGATTACCTTCACCGCCGAGGCACACGTAACATGCGCCTTTTTTCGTTAGTTTAGGTTCGAAACCAAGTGTTTCGAGTTCCTTGCGAACATATTCAATGGCCCTATGAGTGAAACCCGAAGGGCTGGGAATTTTGACAAGATCCACGAGTTTCTTGACAACGTATTTTTCTTTGTAATCCACTTTAGTCCCCCCTAAATCTATTTGAGCATTCCTCTAACAATCAGTTCCGTGGCTTCATCCTCTGTGAGGCCTTTTGACATAAGTGTTTCTAATTGTTTCACGTTGACTCTTCCTATTGAGGCTTCGTGAGTTAATTCAGCTTTTTCGTCTTTAACGTATAATTCCGGTATAGTTCCGACGTTTACGTTATCTCCTTTGACAACTTCCTTGCATTCTATGTGTCCTTTAGCAAAGGGAGCGTTCCCGAAAGCTCTGTTGATGATTTTCGCTCTGCTTCTGTCAGTTGCGAAAACTACCGTCTTTGCAATACCTGATGAGCTTTCTCCGTCCAGGTTAAGTTCCTCGATTATTTCGACTTCATCATCTTCTTTCTCGAAAACCTTAGATTCTAAAAAGGCACTTGCCTTTTTTTCAAGAACCACTTTCATCTGCACAAATAGCTTACCGACACGAGTTTTTGTTAAGTGAAATACATTTTCAAATAGCCCATTTTTTGCTACTCTGGTATTGTAGACAGCTTCGACCGTTACACCTCCGTCTGGACTATGAAAATGAGTGTCATTGTAAGACACTTTTGAATTCTCTCCTATCTCAGTATCCGCAATCATTTTATGTGTGAAGTTTGTGCCTTTTGGAAAGACGCAATGAGAGATAAAATCTACCTTTGCATTTTTTCCGATCTTGGTGTGTATAAATACCCGCTGAGTTCCTTCAGGTTTGAGGTAACCAGTGCACAGATGTATCGGATTGTTGAGTTGAACGTTGTCTGCAACGTTTATCCAGAGCTCCACACCGTTTTCGAGTTCTTTTGCTTTTAGCTCAACTCCTGAGACTGTATTTCTCCCAATCACCTTGTCACCACTTACAATGATTGAGACAATATCCTTTCTTAGGAATTTTGACGCATCTCCACCACTTTGCTCATAATATTTGGCAATAGTTTCAAATTCCTTTTCATATAGGTTCCCTTTCATCTTCCGACTCCCCTTTTCTCTTCCTCAACAGGTTGATTTGTGTGTGAACATTTATCACACAGCCTTTTGTAGAATGCTATTATTTCGTCCGGGGTTCCGCTAGCAAGCATTCTACCGCCACACATGAGATAAGCCTCATCGGTCATCCGTGCTATTTCCTCACGGTGGGTTATTACCAACACTGTTGCACCATTGGACTTGAAATGGTTGAGGACGGCTTCTATCATATCTGTTGACATTATGTCTATTCCAGAGTCAGGTTCATCAAGTATAACAAGTTTTGGTTTGAGGATAAGTGCAGAAGCCAGTTCGATTCGTTTTCTTTCTCCGCCGCTTAGTGAAGAGTCAACAATCCTGTCGAGATAGGCTTCGGATAAGCCTACCAGATTCAATATCTTCAGGAGCTCCTCATTTGATAGTTTTAATTTTCCACCTAAAGTTAGATACTCTCTTGTTGTTATTCCTTCAAAACGAACAGGCTCCTGCCAGACCAAGGTGATGCCAAGTTTGGATCTTTCCGAAACGGAGAGATCATTGATTTTTTTTGAGTTGAATATAATATCGCCTTTGTGATCACGATAATTCTCCAGACCCATGATTATGTACGCCAGAGTGGATTTTCCAACACCATTGTTTCCAAGAATAGAGTACACTTTGTTATCTTCAAAAGCTACTGACATGTTTTTGATAATAACCCTATTCTCTCTTTCTAAAAAAACATTTTTCAACTCCAGCACCCTGATACCTCCAATCCATCTATCTTTTATCGTTTTTCTTAGTTTTTTAATGCAATTCTATGCACAACCCCTCTTTACTGTCTTCGATTTCACCTTTCCAGAACCTCTTACCATCAAAAATCTCTATACTCAGTTTTCTTGCTGGAATCTCAAGTTTTCCCTCCTGAGGATATATCCTTGCAAGGTAGTTGTTTTCAGACTTCCAGACTTCTATCTTTTTCAGCGAATATTCATCTTCAAGATATTTCCTGCTGATTCCATCATCTTCATAAAGCTCGAAACTTGCAGCTGTGGTAACAAATCCCTTTATTTTTACTGTCTTCCATACTGCATTAGAAAGATACTGGTTGACTTCTGTTGTCAGGATCAACGAATTTTCACGTATAAATAGAGGCATTTTATCTAGAGGCGCTTCAACGTAGTGATGGCCGCTATCCAAAATTTTTTCATCGAAAAAGTCCATCCATTTTCCATCTGGTAGGTAAACATACCTACCCCTGACGTTGGGACGATAAACAGGAGCCACCAGAAGCGCTGGACCAAATAGATATTCGTCATCGGTTTCATAAGTCTGGGGGTTGTCAGGCCATTCAAGCAATAGAGGCCTGACCATCGGTATTCCCGTTACTGTTGCTGTTCTGAGTATCGAATAAATGTATGGCATTAGAGAATATCTGAGTTCAATATAATTACGTACAATCTCTTCAACATCTTCGCCGAAAACCCATGGCTCCTGATTTCGTGTGCCTATGGCACTGTGATTTCTAAAGAAGGGCAGAAACGCACCAAACTGGGTCCATCTTACCAAAAGCTCCCCATAGGAATTACCGCCAAATCCTCCAACATCACAACCGATAAAATTCACCCCAGTGAGTGCAAGAGACTGAGCCATTTGAATTTCCATTAACAGATGTTCCCATAGGCTGGCATTGTCACCCGTCCACAAAATGGCATACCGTTGAATTCCAGGATAAGCGGAACGGGTTATCACAACTGGCCTTCTATCGGGATCGCTTTTTTGAAAACCTTCGTAAGTTGCGCGTGACATGTTGAATCCAAAGAGGTTATGAACCTGTCTGTTCAGAAATTTTTTGCCTGTGTCATCGGTATGTTGAAATTCGACACCGTAGTCTCTATAACGTTTTCGACCATCAAGCTGGCTTAAAATAAATCCTGCTTCTATTCCCATATCTTCTTCGATGTTATTCACAATCGTTTTTAATTCACGAAGAGATTCTGCTGTCATAAAAATAGATGGTTCATTCATGTCATTCCAGATGCCCGCTATCCCCGTTTTTGTAAAATCACTGCATAGCTTTCCCCACCATTCACGAACTTTAGAATTCATGAAATCAGGGAAGTGAGATGGTCCTGGCCATACGTACGGGACAAACAGTGAACCATCCGGTTTTTTGCAGAAATAATCTCTTTTAATCCCCTGTTCATAAATTTCGTAACCTTTTTGAATCTTTACCCCGGGGTCGATTATTGTTATGACCTTGAATCCCTGATTTTCTAATTTTTCCAGCAGTTTCTCTGGATTTGGGAAGCTTCTTTTATTCCATGTGAAGACCTTGAAATCCTCCATATAATCTATATCGAGATAAAGAACATCACAGGGGATTTTCTTCTCCCTGAACTTTTCCGCGAGATCAGTTATAGTTTCTTCGTTAGGATAAGACCAGCGTGACTGTTGGTATCCGAGTATCCATACCGGGAAGAAGTGAGGTTTTCCTGTAAGTTCAGTAAAAGCTTTAATAATCTCATCAGGAGTTGTTCCCTGGAGATAAAGTTTGAACCCTTCACCCTCAACGTTGATGATTATTTCATTTTCTTTGGTGAAAGCCAGATCAAATCTGCTGTAACCAGGGTGGTCGAGGAAGAATCCGAGAGATTTCTTTGGTGACAGGATCATGAAAACCGGAAAAGATGAGTAGAGACGAGTTTTGGTTGGTGAATGGTCTGGTTCGTCTGTATTGTACATCTCATACACCTTACCCCGTTTGTTCAAAGCTCCGATTTCCTCACCGAAACCAAAGATGCCGTCTTCCGGATCAATTCTTATTTTTATTTCAAACCCTTTCGGTTTCTCTCGAATTTCCATTTCGCCCCATAATCCGTTTGTACTACTGAAGGAATAATGATTTTCCGAATCTTTCTTCAACCAGGAATTGAAAAAGTTGAAAGAAATAAGGTTATTCACAGTAGCCATGGGTTTCATGACAACAGCAGGGCTTTCTGGCAAAACAGACTCCCCATCTTTTTTGAACGTTATCTCCAGGATCCTGCTGGGAAATTTTCTATATGTTGTGAACATTAGTACCCCTCCAATACATTGTGTGCTACATTTCACATTGTAACACCTATGATGGTAGACTTAAATCAGATTTCGGTTTTCCTCCGGGAAGTTATAACAACCAGCGTTTAACAACATTTTATGGGAGGGTGTGTATGAGAAAAGAACTTCTGAAATGGAAATACGATAATCTTGCCAGTATTGTCGTAAAGAACTTTGCAAAAAGAGGGATCAATGCGGTGTATCTCTCAACCCCGGAAGAAGTGGTTCCTAAATTAGAAGAACTGATGCCAGCTGGTTCCAGTGCCGCTGTTGGTGGATCTATAACTCTTTCTCAATGTGGTGTTCTTGATTTTCTCAGAAATGGAAGATACGATTTTAGAGACAGATATGCTGCTAAAACGCCCGAAGAAAAAAGGAAAATATTCAAAGAGATGTTCGAAGTTGACTATTTTCTGTGTAGTGCTAATGCGATTACCATAAAAGGAGAGATTGTCCAGTTAGATGGTCATGGCACAAGGGTAGCGCCGATGATTTTCGGACCGGATAAAGTAATAATCATTGCTGGTATGAACAAAATCGTTTCCGATATGGATGAGGCAATAAAACGCATAAAATATATATCTCCGATGAACGCTAAAAGATTGAACCTTCATACCCCATGTACTTCTACCGGAATTTGTATGGATTGTCATTCGACTCAACGTATATGTGAAACATATGTTGTGATAACCGATAGCTCGGCTCGCAAAGGCAGATACACCGTTTTGCTGGTAGGAGAAGACCTGGGGCTTTGAAGAGGTGGAACACACAATGAAAACAGTCAGGATACTTCTTTCAGGGATTGTTCAAGGTGTTGGATTTCGTTATTTTGCTTATAGAAAAGCGAAAAAGATGGGGGTCACTGGTTATGTAAGAAATCTTGCTGATGGCCGTGTTGAGGTTGTAGCCGAGGCTGAGGATTCTGTTCTCAACGATTTTATTAATGAGATTGAGAATGGACCACCATTTGCGTATGTTAGTAAAGTCGAACTTGAAGAACTATCACCGGTGCATTTCGATTCTTTTGAAATACGGTATTAGAATTGAGAGTCCAAGATTTGGTAAGCACGACTTTGTCGTGGGTACGAATCCCTTCGGGATTGGTACGACTGGCTGCGCCAGTGGTGCGAACTCTTTCAGAGTTGTTCCGAACTGCTTCGCAGTGGTTATGCGGGCTCAAAAGAGAAGCGTTGTTTTTATTCTCATCTTCTCGGGTTCTCGCCTTCTCGGATTCTCGATGTTTTTCGAACAACCTACAACGATTATTGTAATAGGGGTGATAAATGGTATGAAAAAGTTTATTGCCGTGATGTTTTTAATGGTGTTATTGTTGAGGTTTGCCTTAGCGGAGGGCATACCTGAAGAAATTCTTCCTATATTTGCTATCCCTGAATACGATAAAAGCAACGGAATTGTTGAGGTGTTCGTGTCTCAAAAGGAATGTGTCAGGGGAATAGATTACGAGATAACAGTGGTCTTTAAGGATGAAGATCACCCCGATTGTTTCATAAATGTGATTTATGACATTTACAGATTCTTTAAATATGGGCGAATCGAAGATATCGAGACTTTTCATATCATAACTGATAAAAATGGAAAGCTTTTAGAATTAAGATTTTTCGGTACTTTTTCCGGCAAGCATCATTTCAAGGATACGAAAGATTTGCATGGTGATGCGATTATTCCTTTCAATGAAGTTGTATTCAGAGATGGAAGACCAGTAATATGCGTAAACACATGGAATCATATGTTTGGAATTGATCCCTCCTTCGAATTAGAAGAAATGTTGTTGATTAAGGATTATGAAGTATCGGAAGGAACCCGCTATGATGCGGAGGTTGAGTATTCTTTTTTGTATTGAATTGAGATTCGAGAGGACCGCTGCACTGCGGGTAAGCACGCTGTGCGCTGCTTCGCAGCGATACGAATCCCTTCGGGATTGTTGCGAACTCTTTCAGAGTTGTCTCGTACTCCTGCGGAGTTGTCACGAACTGCTTCGCAGTTGACGTTGCTTGAAATAAGACCACAGACAAAGGATTGTCATTCTGGACTTGATCTGGAAGCTGGGTTTAAGTACGAGATCCTGAATCAAGTTCAGGATGACGGGTGTACAAAAAATCGTCGATTCGACCGGCTGTGCCGGTGTTACGAACTCCGCGGAGTTGCCTCGAACCACTGCGTGGTTGACCCGAACCGCTTCGCGGCTGTAAAAACCGTCATTCTGGAAATGTTTAATCCAGAATCTTAACCCCCCACTGTCATTCTGGAGATGTTCAATCCAGAATCTGTTTTTTTTAAGTACGAGATCCTGAATCAAGTTCAGGATGACAGATCAACCTTTGCAAGTGTCCGGAGCGCAGCTCAGCACTTCAGCCGCTCTGCGGTTCCAATATCATCATCTTCGAAAAAGCGCCCTTTATTTCTTTTGCTGCTGTTTGGGATATAGTTACAGCCCTTTCAAGGCAGATTCTTTTGTCCAGGCCTTTAAGGAAACTATCTATGAGAACTACATCGAAAATGTCACCGGCACCCACTTTAAAAGGATAGTTTTGGAGGTCTCCTTCAACAGTTACCCCTTTCCATGAAGCACCCTTTGATCCCATTTTTATAACATCACAACCCTCTTTTTCGCATTCTTTTTCGTTGCCTATGAGGATCAGTTTCGCTTTTGACAACTTTCTGAGTTTGCTGGTATCTATGACAAATCGGGGACCAAGATCGATAAAACAAAGTTTTTCAGCTTTAGAGCAGATTTTATAGATAGATTCTACAGGAATTTCGGAGTTTATTACTACTATATCAGCATTTTTTAAGGTGTCATTGTCAAATTCTATATTCAAACGGTTCACTCCCCTATCGACTCCGATTGGGGTATCGTTGAGAGCGATATGATAACCTGTTTTTCCTTCTCTTATTGTTAATCCATAGGTGGAGAGTCCGTTTTCTGAAAGTTTCTTAAGAAGCTCTGTACCCCGCCAATCATTACCTATATTGGAGAAAAAGCAGACACTGTGACCGAGTTTATAAAGGCCGAAAGCTATATTCAAACCGGATCCACCGGGTAGTTCTAATATCTCAACATCATGAGGTCTGTTACCATATATGAAAACATCCCAAAATGTTCCACCAAAAACGACTACATTCATATCCTTCACTCTCAAGTGTTACATAAACTTGTCCAGATAAACAACATACAAAAAGCTATTTTCAGTAGAATAAAGCTTTCCCTCAAGTCTGAATTCATCGAGATATTTTTGGTTAGTCAGGAGCGGGAAGTTTCCCCGGATGCTTATACGATAAGCAGCATCCATTTCTTCGAAATCGATGGAATAGTTGTAGGTATGCTCAGTATCATTAAGAATTTCGTTCGGATCTGGCAGAGAGCGGTTAAGATAATAATAGCCTTTAATAGCGAATATTATTCTAGAAATTTCTTCAAGAACGTCATATGTTCTCTCTTTCATTTCCTGTTTTTTTTGTCTATTTATCTGATAACTCTTTATCATGGGATTTATTACAATATCGTAGGCTAATAACGATGCTATGATCCCAAGGAGGACAGCTATTGTCAAGAGATAAAGTTCAAGCCGTTTAAGAGTCTTCACCAAATCCCCTCCTTGAAAAATACTAGAAAGATTATAACATTATCACCAATAACATTATTAAAAAAAAAGGGGCCTTTTCAGGCCCAGTGTCATCCCATTTCTTCCGTGGGGAAAGGGGGGGTGTTGCATATGGGGGTTGCGGTTTCTCACTTGTTGCCGAAGGGGTGTTAATTTATATGTTCAACGCGCCGTTCTTTGACATAACAGATACTTTCATTTTTTCAATTTCTTCAAAGACACTTTTCAAATTAACCGGTTCTCTTTTCATATTTTTCTTCATATCCATCCCCCTCCTCGCTTTAGATTTTATTTCGATGTCCATCAATATATTAACACTGAGTTCGATGGTTGTCAAATATTGTCTGTTACTATTCGATGACGGTCTAACTTGATGATGGTAAACAGGTGTTTTAAGGAGTTTTAAGAAGACAGATTGAGCGTCACTTTATGGAAAATAATCGTAAATGTTATATGCTATAATTCGATAAAGTTCGAACCGAGGAGGTTCAGAATGAGATTGGTTATAGGACAGGTTGAATTTGTGGATTTGGTTTTGGCGTGTACAGCTGTGAATTCCGATAAACAAGCAGAAAAGGCTCAACTACGCTCCGAACCACGCAATTTGGATGAGCTTTTCTCCTTTGTTGAACAAGTTGAAAGCAAAGCAAGCTGGGATGTCAAAACGGTTGCCAGTGTTTTTGCCGATCTTAGGGAAGAAATTCCGGTGCTTTCGGGGTTTCCCCTCAGTTCGAAGTTCGTCGAACTCGAGGAAACCATAGATGAGCTGGACAAAGAATTTGATAAACGCTTTGAGATGCTGTTGTTTGTGGTTTTAACGAATAAATTAGCTGTTTCTGAGGACAAAGCAGAAGAACTCCTGAAGGACGGTAAGACACTGTTAAGCGCTTTACAGAACACCGACAAACTTTCCAAAAATTCCATCTGGTTTCTTTCACAATTTGTGCTTTTTCCAGAACACCTGCGAGAGATTACATTGAGCGCCTTGAATGAGCTGAAGAGGTATTTCGAATCCTCCGGTTTGAGAAGCTATATTAATGAGATGTGCCGGAGAGAGGTTTCAAATATAACTGAGAATAGTTTGAATAAAGTTCCCAATTACTTTTATGGTTCACATGTTTTAAATTTTGACAGTGAGGAAGAGTTTTACATTTACCTTCAGTTTGCTTTACCTGATTTTGGTACATTGCCGATAAAGATATTTGGGAAGCGCTACGTCGTGCTATACGGTGATATCGAAAGTGTTACCAGAAAAGGATTTTCTGAGTTTTCAGTAAACACTGTCAAGGAACTTTTGAAGGGATTATCTGACCCTACCAGATTTATGATAATAAAGGCGCTATCAGAACGCCCGAAATATGTAGATGAACTGGCAGCTTTTTGTGGGTTATCAAAGGCCACAATTTCCCACCATCTTTCATATTTACAATCTCTTGGTTTGCTGGAGAAAAAGAGGGAGAGTAAAAAGATGTATTATTCCCTCAAAAAAGATGCCATTTCTAATCTGTTAGCCCTTCTGGAAAGCATGTTCCATGAGGATGGTGAGGATTGATGAAAATCATTACCGGATATTTTGAAATATACGATCTTACGATGGCTATATATTTTTCTTTCAACACGGATGTTACGCGTGTTCTCAAAATACTTGGAGTTGAATATACTCCGTCAAAAGAAATGCTGTCATTCAGAGACAAACTGCTAAAATCCCTTGATTGGTCAACAAGGATATATACTACTTTTATGAACGAACTGGGAGTCATAGCTCCTATACTTTTCCCTGTCAGAGTAAAAATGGTTGATAAAACGATTGTGAAGATAGAAGATTCGCTTGACTTCAATGATGAAACGTTGAAAATCATACGTGAAAGATTCATACAGGTTCTTTCTGTAAGACGTTTAAAGATTCCTCCAGATGATGTAAAAAAGATGATAGAAGAAAAACCCGGTGAGCTTACAAGAAGAGTAGAAGAAATCGAAGGTATCAGCAGAGATTCCAAATGGTTCATAAATCAGCTTCTGTTTTTCCCGCGAACGGCACTGGACTTTCTTGAATCGAACACATGGAAGATGTTGAAAATATACGAAGAAAGTGGCCTCAGATCGGTCAATTTTTCTGAAATCGGGAAGTTTATGAAGAGCTATCAGTCTGAAATGATAAACAACTCGATACGGAATTATTTTGAGTACTATGATATACATCCTGATGAATCCAAACCGCTTTATGTAGCACTTCAGAACTCTGTACCCCATACAAACTCTGGTCTTATGACTTATCCGAGTTTTCATCTGCTCATAATGGGACTTGGAGAGATAACAAAAGATTTTTCAGAGAGCATACCTCTAGAGGATCGTGTTAGAAATGTTTTGAAGGTTATAGGAGATGAGACAAGATTCAAAATAATACAGTACCTTTTTGACAAACCGGCGACACAGAAGGAATTGGCAGAAGTGACAGGATTAAGCAAATCCACTATTTCATATCATATCAGTCTTCTTTTCAAAGCCTCTCTTGTAGACATCGATGTGTTCAATAACATCGTTATGCTTAGAAGAGAAACGATAAAAAAACTTGTGAAGAATCTCAAATCCATTCTCAATCTGAGGTGATTTTCTTGATCGATGCAGTGATATTTGACATGGATGGGGTTATCGTTGATACGGAAGGATTGTATAGAGAAGCCTGCAAAGAGGTTGTCAGGAGATACGGTGGAATCATTACAGAAGAACTGTTTATTCGTCAGATGGGACTGAGAATGAAAGAAGCACAAAAGATCGTTGTGGAGCTTGCGAAACTTCCATTGGCTCCTGAGGATTTCGGAAAAGAATACATGGAGGAGTTTCTGAAAAGAGCAAAAAGCAAGCTGAAACCAAACGATGGCCTTCTGGAATTGCTGGACTTTTTGTACAGCAAAGTTAAATTAGGTGTTGCTTCATCAACTGTGAGTAATGTTGTCTACGATATTTTAAGAACCATCGATGTCCTTAATTATTTCGATTACGTCATCGGGGGAGATATGGTAGAAAATGCCAAACCAGCTCCCGACATATATCTTAAATGTGCTGAGCATCTCAAAGTAGAGCCAGAAAACTGTATTGCCATAGAAGATTCACCAGTTGGAATAAAAAGTGCGAAAACTTCTGGAATGATTGTTTATGCTATAAGACACAAAGAAAACCAAGGTTTAGACCTGAGTCAGGCTGATAAGGTTTTTGATGGGTTAAGACAGCTTAAAGGGTTTATGGTTGAGAAGTTGCAAAGCAACTGAAGTGTGATTCGCTAATGTGAACGAAGCGAATGTACCTTGCCCAACATAGCCACTGCGAAGCAGTGCACATCGGTTCTCGGACTCTCGGTTATCGATTTTTTTCGTACAACCTACAACGCACAACCAACAACGATTCTATATTCTCGCATTCTCGGATCTCGGATCTTGGTTCTCGATTGACTTCAAAAGTTTCCACATCATTACATTACTTCATTTTGCCCACAAAAATTATTTTTTCATACACATCTTTTCCTTGGTATTTAGATCAAAAAGTTGATAGGATTTTTTATCAGCATAGGAAATGTGTTGTGTCCTAAAATCTCCTTCCTTTAATCTTTCGTTTATTTTAGATGTTTCTTCAAAGCTGATGTTTCCAATCCGAATATTGGGGGCAATTTTATGTTTGCCATTGACATTAAATGTCCTTATTGTCAGCGTTCTCTCATGAATACCACTGAAGTTATTGATAAACATCCAAGTATTCAATTAGAAGTTGTACATGAAAAACATCACGGAATAATATGGCTTAGCTCTGTTTACGGAAGCTACAACTACAAAATAACTTTCAATATACCAGATGGTGTTACTGCTAAATTTTTTTGTCCACATTGTAGCGAAGAACTGTTAGGTGAACTTGAGTGTGCAGAGTGCGGAGAAAAAATGGTCCGGTTAATGCTTGAAGCTGGTGGATACGTTCATTTTTGTCCTCGAAAGGGCTGTAAGGGACATTATATCGAATACAACAAGAGTGAAACTTTAATTGATGAGGCTTACAAGCATTATCCGTATATAGATTCAGAGGAGTAAGTTTATTTGATTTCGAAACCATTGTTTAGTAGGGTTATCGTTTAAAAATTGTTGTGAATTTTATCACAAAGGGGAATACCAAAATGCTCGTCTTTTTTGAGGAGTTTGTTGAATTTCTCGAGAGATTGGCCGAAAGAACCGAACTATTCGCTCCGGTCAAGGAAAATGGAGAAATATTCTTAAAATGCTGGAAAAGCATGGATAGCGATGGGATTCCTGTGCTCGATAAATATCACCCCATTGATCCTTTGAAGATTTTGCTGTTCCAACCAAGAAATGATGTTTTGACGTATCTTGAGAGTGGGGAACGAATTCTTCTGGGGGTTAAAAGCTGCGATCTTCGAGCGATACAACTTTTAGACATCGCACTTCTTGAAGGGGATTATGTTGATCCTGTTTATAAAGAGTTTCGGGAAAAAACTTTGATAATCTCTTCAGATTGCACAGAAGCGAAAAGTAGCTGTCATTGCATTCTTCAGGGAATAAATCCGTATCCGGAGGAACACTATGATGTTTCGCTTTCATCGATCGGCAAGCGTCTATTACTTCGCTCTGGAAGTGAAAAAGGAGAAAGATTTCTCAAATTACTGTCGAAGAATTTAACGGCATTTGAAGAGACACCTGATGTCGTTGATGTTCTCAAAAATCAAAGGGAAAAGATTAGAACCCTAGTATGTGAAATAAATTCACAGTGGTCGTTGGGAAGCAAGGACAAAGGCGAAAAGTTAAATATTTTCGATACCAGTGCTGTTGACAGCTGCATAGAATGTGGGGGATGTAATTTTGTCTGTCCTACCTGTTACTGTTTCATTATGAGTGATGAGAGTAAAAATAAATCCTTCTCAAAGGTTCGTACCTGGGACAGCTGCCAGTTGAAGGGGTATGCTCGCGTTGCTGGCGGCGGGAATCCTCGACCTGAGCTCTATAAACGTTTTAATCATAGGTATAATTGCAAATTCAATTACATGGTGAAGCAGCTTAGTATGAGTGGTTGCACTGGTTGTGGAAGATGTATCGATGTTTGCCCTGCGGGTATAGACATCAGAAATACAATGAGGGTTATGCGAGAAGAAATGAAGGTGAAAAAATGACCAATGTTTTTGAAGCGATAAAGACAAAGTGTATAGAGATTGTAGAGGAGTCTTCAGTTATTAAAACCTTTGTTTTAGAGTGCGGTGAGGATTTTGAATTCAAAACGGGGCAGTTTGTTGAGGTGGGGTTACCCGGTATTGGTGAGGGGCCATTTACTCCATCATCCTCTCAGTACGCGAAAAACCCTATTGAGGTAACGATAATGAAAGTTGGTTACATGACAGAAAAAATGCATGAAATAAAGCCAGGGGCAACGGTGGCTTTGAGAGGCCCCTATGGTAATGGATATCCTCTAGACAGGTTCAAAGGAAAGGATGTTCTTATTGTTGGTGGCGGTGTTGGGCTCGCCCCTCTTCGTTCCCTGCTGCTGACGCTTATGCACGATATAGATGATTACAGAAGTATCACCGCTTGCTTTGGTGCGAGAACTCCGGAAGATTTAATCTACAAAGATCAGCTGAAAGAATGGGAAGAAACTGGAAAAGTCAGAATAACCCTTTCAGTGGATAGGGTTCCAGAAAATCAAAAATGGGAAGGTAATATAGGCGTCGTAACAACGCTCCTTAAGCCTTTAGAATTCGATGCGAAAAATACAGTTGCCGCTGTTTGTGGACCGCCAATAATGATGAAGTTCACATCTTTAATGCTTCTCGAAAAGAAAATAAAACCGTCGAATCTTTATTTATCGATGGAAAGCAAGATGTATTGCGGAGTTGGACTTTGCAGACATTGCACCATAGAACACTATTTCGTTTGTAAAGATGGGCCAGTATTTACTTATGACCAATTTGAGAATCCGGGGGAAATCTGGGCATGAAGAAACTACTGATAGATATTGAGAAACTTATTAAGAGCGATATAAGCAGAATCAAATGTGAATACCTGTATCACGGGAAAAATAATGGCGTTCTTTCGATTGTAGAGGTCGCGGAATTTGCGGTTTATTGCCGACAATGCAAGAACGCTCATTGTGTGAAAGCATGTCCAAAGGATGCTTTAGAGAGACAACCGGATGGAACAGTAAAACGTTACAACCTGCTTTGTGTCGGTTGTAAATCCTGTGTCCTTGCGTGTCCTTTTGGAACACTATTTCCAGAAACGATAAGTTACGTGACCACACATTGTGATTTCTGTCTTTCTCAAATGAATGCTGATTCTAATTATGTTCCCTTATGTGCTGAAACCTGTAGTGGTAACACAATAAGGGTTTTAGATGTTGAAAGAGAACAACCTGAGAATGGATTTTATTTTGCCGGAAAGTATCTTGCGATACGCGCGCCGAATTGGCGTTATAAGGAGGGCAGAATAATTTGATTGTTTTTTATACCATTGTATTTCCGGGAATTCTCTTTACCGGTTTTGCAGGTTTAATAATATGGTGGCTGGAACGCAAGCTTAGTGCTCTTTTCCAGCATAGGGTGGGGCCACCATGGTATCAGAATTTTCTGGATGTTTTCAAGTTGTTCGGGAAAGAGAGCATTGTCCCTGAACTCTCAGCCTCTGTAGTGTATGTCCTTGCCCCGATTGTCTCATTTTCAACTGTTACAACCCTTTCTACTGTTCTGGGATGTGCTGTCTTTCTTGGAATAAGAATCGCAGGGGATGTGATACTGATAATTTACCTGCTTATCCTTTGTTCTATGGCTACGTTTCTTGGAGCCGCTGCTTCGAGGAATGTTTACGCCGGTATAGGTGCTTCCAGAGAACTGAAGATGCTTCTTGCTGATGAACTAGTTCTTATTATGGTCATTCTGGTGCCTGTTGTGAAATCGGGGTTTGATTTCAATCTGTTAAGACTGATCTACGGTTCTCCGGCAATAACTTCTATCTCTGGAGTAATCGCATATATCCTGGGATTGGTCTGCATTCAAGCTAAGTTAGCAATCCAACCCTTCGATTTACCTGAAGCAGAAACGGAACTTGCGGGTGGTGTAGAAATCGAGTATTCGGGCGTGTTGCTTGGTTTATGGAAGCTTTCAAAAGGAATGAAGTTTTTGGTTGTTCCGTTGCTGTTGAGCGTTCTTTTTTTCGGTGTTCCTCAGGAGATATCGATAGTCAGGTATCTGTGGATAGTAGCTTTCTATCTGATCACTTTCCTGATCGTTGTGGTGGTTAAGAACATAAACCCAAGGGTAACAATTGAAAAAATGCTCGGTTTTTTCTGGAAGAAACTGGCACCTATGGCTTTTATAGCGCTTCTCATAGCACTTTTGGGGGGATGAATATGGGATTTTACACGAAGATTCTGAAAAGATCACTCTGGGTGTTTCATGTCAGCGCGTCACCATGTAATAACTGCGATATAGAGATTCTCGATATGTTAACGCCGAGATATGACCTCGAGCGTTTCGGAATAAAACTTGTCGGTTCAGTAAGACATGCTGACGTTCTGCTCGTAACTGGGATGGGGGGATGTAAGGTTTCTGAAAGGGTTATAAGGATTTATAACCAAGCTCCTAAGCCTGTATTTGTGATCGCAGTAGGAACCTGCCCGGTGGCTGGAGCAACCTTTAAGGAGAGTTATACGAGGTGTGGACCTTTAGATAGATTTGTTCCTGTTGATTTGTACATACCAGGTTGTCCTCCAAAGCCAGAAACCATGATAGCCGGATTATCAGAACTGCTTGGGAGGCTGTGAAATGAATCCAATTGAAAGAAAAAAAGAGCTTTTTGCGGCGATCCAGGAAAATATTGAGCTTCTTTCTGAAAAGCGAAAGCGTATTTACTTCAAAGTTGATGCTAAAAACATAACAAATGTTGCAAAGATTCTTTTCACAAGAGGGGTGCGGCTCTCAACGATAACGGCTATTGAGAATATAGAAACCTTTGAGTTAATTTATCATTTTTCAGATGACCTTACGGGCTGTTATTACTGTCCTAAGGTCTTTGTTCCTGTCGAAAAACCAGTTGTTCCCTCCATTGCAAAAATTATTGAAGGAGCTAGCTGGATCGAAAGGGAAATTCATGAACTTTTTGGTGTTGGGTTTATAGACCATCCCGGATTGAAACCGCTTCTGACGGAGAATAATGAGAAGATACCAAAAAAACCTTTGAGAGTGGAGAGAAGAAAACATGAGTAAAGAATTTAATCTACCGGTTGGACCCTTTCATCCGTTACTCGAAGAAGCAGAATATTTCAAAATAAAACTCGACGGAGAGCGGGTAGTCGACATTGAGATGGAAACCGGATGGATGCACAGGGGTATAGAAAAAATCTCTGAAGAAAGCACCTTTGACCAATCTATATTTGTGGTGGAAAGAATTTGCGGTATATGCTCCGCTTCCCATCCCTTTGCCTGTATAAACGCTTTTGAGGATATTGGAGAGATTGAAGTCCCACTTAAAGCCCGCTATATAAGATCTCTTATTGGTGAGTTAGAAAGGGTTCACAGTCATCTTCTGTGGTTGGGACTCGCGGGACATTTCATTGGTTACGATACTTTGTGGATGTGGGCATGGAAATACAGGGAGCCGGTACTTGAGGTTATTGAGATGATAACCGGGAACAGAAACCATTATGGGACGTTCAAAATCGGTGGTGTGAGAAGAGATTACGATGTTTCTTTGAATTCTGTTGTTCATGAAAAACTTGACTTTCTCGAGAAAAAACTAACTATGGTTGCCAAAGCCGTAGCGAATGATCCGGTAGTAAGGAGCAGATTGTGTGGAGTTGGAGTACTCACCAAAGAAGAGGCAATAAGCTATTGCGCTGTTGGTCCCACCGCGAGAGCTTCTGGTGTTGCTATCGATGTCAGGAAAGATGAACCTTACGCGGCCTATGATCTGCTCGATTTTGGGGTTGTTGTAAGGGAAGAGGGCGATATTTTTGCCAAAACAGTGGTACGGATTTTAGAGGTATTTGAAAGCATAAAGATGATCAGGCAAATAATAGAGAAGTTGAGGAAGGTTAAAGGGCCGATATACAATGACGTTAAGGAAATACCTGCCGGCGAGGGGATAGGACGGCACGAAGCTCCAAGAGGAGAGGTTTTCCACTATATAAGAACGGATGGTTCTAACCGCCCTGTCAGGCACAAAATAAGAGCACCAAGTTACGTTAATATCCCGACTTACAAAGCTTCCTGTATCGGCGAAAATCTTGCCGACGTATTGATTACCCTCGCTTCTGTTGATCCCTGTTATTGCTGCACCGAAAGATCCGTCAGACTTCAGACCGAAAAAGGGATGGAAATAACCAGCAACCTGTTGAAACTATCCCAGGATAAGACTGATAGACTCATTAAAAACATGGGAGAGTATAAATTATGGAAATCCTTATGACTCCGATTTCTTTTATGCTTTTTTTGCCGTTAGTTGTGATTCTATTAGATCTTGTTTTTCCGGTAAAAATCGTGCGGTGGCTTAACATAATAACTATCGCTTCTCTCTTTGCAAACACTCTGTTTTTTGTCAGAGATCTTCCACTCAGTTTTTCTTTGAATGGCGAGAAGTTGTACGTCCTTGACGATCTTTCTTTCTTCACAGTATTCTTTGCTAATCTTCTTGGCTTTGTTTTTTCTATATACCTTCTGAAAACCGGTATAAAAAAGGTTCATATATACTTTATCCTCACAGTGTACTTCGTCAACAGCGCCCTTATGTCTGATAATGCAATTCTTTTTCTCATTTTCTGGGGATTGTCAGGTTTGATGCTTTATTTGTACGGTGTTATTCGTGAAGAAGCGGCTGCAATTTCCAAGAAGGCTTTGCTGATTTCAGGAATATCAGATGCTCTGCTGATATTTGCCTTTTTAATCATTATTAGCTCCACAGGCTTGCCTCTCAGGATGAGTGGAAGTCCAATTGGCATAAACGGAGGATGGATTGTGACGGCTTTCATTTTTATAGCTTTAGCTTCTTTTGCTAAAGCTGGAGCTTTTCCACTCCATACATGGGTTCCGGAATACTGTGAGAAATCCATTCTCGAATCCACTTTTTTGCTTCCCGCTTCTCTCGACAAACTAATGGGTATTTACCTTTTTGCCAGGCTGTTCATGAATTTCATAACTCCTTCGGAAGTTCTGAAAATAGTGATGGCCTTACTCGGTGCTTTGACAATAATAGCTGCAGTTATGATGGCTCTGATACAGCACAACGGGCGAAAGCTTCTCGGTTATCATGCCGTTAGCCAGGTTGGATACATGGTCCTTGGTGTAGCGACCGGTAATCCCATTGGTATAGCTGGTGGGTTGTTGCACATGGTTAACCATTCTATCTATAAATCCGGATTGTTTATGGGGATGGGAAATGTTGAGAGTCAGTCCGGAACAAGTGAACTCGAAAAAATAGGGGGGCTATCCAAAAAAATGCCGGTTACTTTCATAGGCACGTTGGTCTGTTCCTTCTCCATTTCTGGAATACCACTTACCAATGGTTTCGTTTCTAAATGGTTGGTGTATCAGGGAGTATTAATTGCAATAGCCAGCAGCGGTTATATGCTGGGTGTTTTATATATGATATGCCTTGTTCTTGCCCTTTTTGGTAGTGCGTTGACCTTTGCCAGTTTTATGAAGTTCATCTATTCGTCTTTTCTCAGCAAGCGACCCAAAAGGTTGGATGGAGTAAAGGAAGTTTCGATTGTCAGACAAATAGCGCTATCGATAAATGCAGGCCTTTGTCTGATGATCGGTATTGGATGGAGGTTCTTCCCTCTAAGATTTATCGATAGAATCCTGCCTGTGAAACAAATTACTCCAGTAGGTTTCTATTCTTCGCCGGAACTGCTGAGTGTGATTGTCCTCAGTCTTTTGTTCGGTGGCCTCATTTATCTGATTTTTAAGCGAGTGAGGTTTGATGAAGCTTTTGTTGGAGGTCAGAAAGATTCTGCTTCTTTCAAGATTAGTGGGGTTGATTTTTTCAACGAAGTTGAAGAAATGCCACCGCTGAAGAGTATATACACAGCAGCGGAAAATAAATGGTTTGATGCCTTTGAACTGTTGAAAGCAGGTGCCCGCAACCTGGCAATACCACTGAGAAAGTTGCATACAGGTGAGCTGTCTTTTCAACTGGTATGGATAGTTATTGGGCTATTCGTTTTTCTCTTTGTAATGGCGAGAGGGGGGTAACGTATGCCAATCGAATCGTGGATGTACTTTCTCATTGGTTTTATGATTTTCGCATCGATAGTTGCTCTCGAAATAAAAGACCTTTTGTCTTCGGTGATTTCTGTTGGTATGGTTGGACTCGCTGTTGCCGTTGCTTTTCTATTTTTACAGGCACCTGACCTCGCTCTCGTACAGTTTGTTTACGAAATCATCTCGGTGATAATCCTTATTTTGCTGTTGAAGAATTCCGGCGAGCGTTATGAAACCGTTAAAGAAAGTAAGGTTTCTTTCTCCGCCAAATTAGTTGTGATTCTTTTGGTTCTTTTTCTGATAGCTCCACTTTTCTCCATTCTGCCAGAATTTGGAAAACCCTTGCTAGAGGTTTCAGAGAGATATCTGGAAAGTGGTACTGAGGAAACAGGTGCGGTCAACCTTGTGACCTCCGTTGTTCTTGATTACAGAGTTTATGACACCCTTGGTGAGGCAACTATTTTATTCGTTTCTATTCTTGGCGTTGTAACCCTCCTTAGAAAAAGGGACAAAGGGAAGGATGACATATGAAAAAAGAACACGGAATGACAATCATTGTCAAGACCATAACGCGTTTCACTGTCTGGTTGATAATGCTTTATGGAATATTTCTTGTTGTTCACGGGCACCTGACGCCCGGCGGTGGATTCGCTGGTGGACTCGTTATTGCTTTGGCTTTCATTCACATCACTCTCGCATACGGTAAAAAATCTCCGATAAAGCTTCCGGATGAGGAAGCACTTCATATGCTGGAGTCCACGGGAGTTCTGTTTTATGTTGGAATTGGTTTGGTTGCTATGCTGCTTGGGCTACCTTTTCTGACAAACTTCCTGGGAAAAGGGAAACTTTTTGATCTCTTCAGCTCAGGTACTATACCGCTACTGAATTTCGCCATTGCCTTAAAAGTTGGAACGGGAATATTCCTTGCGTTTGTTGTTTTGGCTTTGATAGAACATGATGAAGGAGAGGATAACAGGGAGGAATGACTATGAATCTCTACATACTTTGTTTTGCGCTCTTTCTTGTTGGATTGTATGGAATGCTCGTAAAGAGAAATATCGTGAAAGTAATTCTTGGGTTCGGTATTATGGGTTACGCTACAAATCTTTTCCTGATACTTATTGCGTACAGAGAAGGTGCGAGATTTCCTATATTTCTTCCCGGAGAAGAGCACGAACTAATACTGATGGTCGATCCACTGCCGCAGGCGCTGGTTCTGACGTCTATTGTTATCGAGCTCGGTGTGACCGCATTGTTGATAACGCTGGCTATAAATATTCATCGTAAATACGGAACATTTGACCTGAGGAAGATAAGGAGGCTCAGGGAGTGATAATACCTTATCTGGTTATCATACCTTTGGCTGCAGGTTTCTTGATTGTTCTATTAGGGAGGAAGAATAAGGTTCTGCCAGAACTGATTGCTTTGACGGCCACTTTCTCTCTTTTAGCGATTTCTCTCCTGCTCTTTCCTATGATTGAAAGCGAAGGAGGAGCGATTCTTTACGAACTTTCCGGATGGAAAATACCGTATACCATATCCTTTGTAATCGATTATTTATCAGCCTTTTTGGTTACCATGGTCTCCGCGTTGGCTGTACTGAGTACGATTTATTCCGTCGGATATATGAGAAAATTTTCTGGTATATGGAACTACTACGCGCTTTTAATGCTGATGATTACCGGCCTTAACGGTGTGGCGATTACCGGTGACCTCTTCAACCTCTTTGTCTTTATGGAGATCGCGCTTATAGCTACTTACGCTCTTGTAGCTTTTCATGGTGAGGCGGAACATTATGAAGCGGCCTTCAAGTACGCGATCATGAGTTCGTTATCCTCAAGCCTTGTGCTCTTTGGGATAGGTTGCGTGTACAGTATGACCTCGTCTTTGACCCTGATGCAGATTTCAAATAAGATGATTGGGGTAGGTGAGACTAACCTTGTTTACGCTCTATTCCTGACGGGGTTTGGATTGAAAGCGGCGATGTTTCCATTTCATTCGTGGTTACCAGATGCACATCCTTCAGCTCCATCACCTGTATCGGCTATGCTTTCCGGGGTACTGATAAAAGTTCTGGGAGCTTACACACTCATTAGGGTTTTCTACATGGTATTCGGGGTTTCAGAACTGGTGAAGGAATTGTTTCTTATATTTGGGACGCTTTCCATGGTAATAGGCGCTCTTGTAGCTGTTATGCAGAAAGATATCAAGAGAATGCTGGGTTTCAGCAGTGTCAGCCAGATGGGATACATCATCTTCGCTCTCGGTATTGGAACACCCCTTGGGGTGCTTGGTGCGATTTATCACATGTTGAACCATGCTGTACTGAAAGGATTGCTTTTCATGGATGCTGGAGCAGTGGAACTGATTGAAGGCACGAGAGATATGGAAGAGATGAAAGGTGTAAGTGACAGAACCACTTACGTAACATCTCTTATGGCTTCTTTAGGAATTTCCGGTGTACCTCCTTTCGGTGGATTCTTCAGCAAGCTGATTATAATTACCGCCGCAATATATACCGGAAAATTTATCTATGCGATTATTGCCCTCGCGGTAAGCGTGATAACTCTTGGATATTATCTTGGAATGCTCAAGAAGGCTTTCAGAAAGAGGAATAAAGAGGTTAACGATAAAGGATCTCTACCCGCATCACTGAAGATTCCCATGATAATCCTTGCGGTTCTCACACTTGCAACCGCTTTGTTTTACGTTCCTGTTGTACGGGAAAACATTCTGGAAAAGGTTGTTTCCTGTATAACGGACAGAACGGCCTACATCGCTTTGTTTACGGCAGGTGGTGGACGATGAAACTTTCCACGAAAAGTAAAATTACGGTTTTTACATTATCCTTTTTTGTCTGGATACTTATAACAGCTATCACAGATGTTCAGGAGATTATTGCCGGTCTGGTAGTTGCTCTTTTCGTTTCCCTTGTAGCGGGGAAAATCCTTTTTAAAAGCGGGAGAAGCATTATTGCCAGCAAGGCGCCCTATTTTTTGCTCTATTTATTGGTTCTCTTCTGGGAGATGCTGAAGGCAAATCTCAACGTAGTCATGATTGTTGTAAATCCGTATCTTCCCATAAAACCGGGATTCATCAGAATAAAGAGCAAGTTGAAAGAAGACGCTTCTTTAACTGTTCTCGCTAACTCTATAACCCTTACCCCCGGAACATTGACCGTGGATATTGACAAAGATGAAGGTTTTCTTTACATACACTGGATTAACGTTAAAGCTTTTGAAGTGGATAAATGTACTGAACTCATAGGTGATAGATTCGAGTCAATCCTGAGGAGGTTTATGCGATGAAAATATTGAAATGGCTGATTGGCCTTGTGGTAATCATCGCTTTTTTTATAGGTAATTTCTTCCTGGTTGATCTTGCTTTCGTGGCCAGATTGATCAATATACTCCTCGCCTGTACGCTAATGACAATCTTAAGAGTGATCTTTGGACCTTCAGCAGCAGATAGAATCGTGGCTGTGGATATATTTGGCATATTAATCGTCGGGCTTTTAGCTCTTTTATACGTCTTTACCACGGCATCTTTCTTCATAGACATCGCGATGGCATGGGCGCTCCAAAGCTTTATAGTATCTCTGGCTCTGGCTAAATTCCTTGAAGGGAGGGCTCTTGATGATTAGAACGGTTATAGGATACATGTTGATCTGTTTTGGCCTTGCCTTCGATTTTTTTGGGGCACTGGGATTGCTCAGATTGCCGGATGTTTTCAACAGATTACAGGCAGCGACGAAATGTGTCACCTTTGGTTCGGCTGGAATATTGGTGGGGGTTTTTGTACTGGAAGGATTTAGCGCTGGAGGCATGAAAGCGTTGATATGTATGGTATTCATATTACTTACATCACCGGTTGCGGCCCATGCAATTTCAAGAGCTGCTTACAGGAGCGGTGTGAAGCCTTTTAAAGGTACTGTTGTAGATATGTACGGTGAAAGTCTGAAGGAGAGTGAAAATAATGATGACTCCGAAAATTAGAGAGATAAAGGAAGCTATTTCCAACATCTTTTCTAAAAGGTTTACAACGAAGTTCCCCTTTGAAGTTTATGAACCTGTCGAAACTTACAGGGGAAAGCCTCTCTTCAACCCCGAAAAATGTGTCGGATGCGGTGCATGTGTCCAGGTTTGCCCTGCGAAAGCGATAGACATGGTGGATGACCTGGTTGAAAAGGTAAGGGTCTTAACTGTGAAGTATACCGATTGCATATATTGCGGACAATGCCAGGAAAAGTGCATTGTTGAAGATGGAATCGTTCAAACTACAGATTTTACGACCGCAACCTTTGATAGATCAGAAGAAAGAAATTACAACTGTATTGAAAAAGAACTCGTCTTCTGTGAGAGATGTGGGGCAATTATCACAACTGTTGATCATCTTAAATGGCTTATAAAAAGACTTGGGGCTTACACCTATGGTAATCCAAATCTTGTCCTGATAAAACTAACAGATCTGGGATATTCCTTTCCTGAAATGCGACCAAGAGAGATCATCAGGAGAGAAGAACTCTTTAAACTTCTTTGCCCGAAATGCCGGCATCTTGTCGTTGTTGAAGATGCGTTTAAGTAAAATCGAGGAATTTTTATTGAAGTTGAGAAAGCGCCAGGTGCTTTTCGTGGGGCTTGGAAATCCGTTGAGGTCAGATGATACAGCTGGTTTATTAATCATAGATAGAATTTTGGAGTTTCCACTTTCTGAAAACTGGAAAGCTGTTAAATGTTATCAAACACCGGAAAATTACCTCGATGCGCTTTCAAAAGGGAAACATGACGTTATCGTTTTCATTGACACGGTTCAAGGGATAGAGGAAAATTACCGGATTTATGAAAAAGAAGAGATACGTGATTTTTCCTTTTCCACTCATAGTTTTGGATTGGCTTCTATTATCGACTTTTTGAATAGGAAGAAGAGATTTGAAATTTACCTGGTTGGATTAAGGCCCGCCGTCCTTTCTCTTGGCACGACCCTTTCTCTGGAAATGAAAAGGATTATCGAGACCATTGTGAAAGGATTTGAAAGAGAATGCAGGAAATAGAGGTGTTTGAAATAATGATCAACGGTATCGTTCAAGGCGTTGGTTTTAGGCCTTTCGTGGCAACCCTGGCTGAAGACCTCGGGTTACACGGTTATGTGGAGAACTGCGAAAGTGGCGTAAGAATCGTTCTTGATTGCGATGAAACGAAGTTGAGAGAATTCATCGAAATTTTGAATGAAAGAAAGCCAATGCCAGCGAAAATTAGAGAGCTGTCCTTTTCAAAAAAAGCTGTGAAAACAAACAAGATTAGGGGTTTCAGAATAATCAACAGTAAGAAGACGGGAAAAATCAACACATCGATACCACCGGACATAGCCATGTGCGACAAATGCATTGGTGAGATGTTTTCAAAAGGGAACAGAAGATATCTTTATCCCTTTACCAACTGTGCCCGATGTGGACCACGTTTTTCAATAGCTTATGTGCTGCCTTACGACAGAGACAAAACATCAATGGATGACTTTTCCATGTGCCATGACTGTAATACCGAATACACAAACCTGAGAGATTGGCGATACCACGCTCAAACCAATTGTTGCGAAGATTGTGGACCAAAATACTGGATCGTAGAAATTATCAAAAACGAGATTGTAAGCCACTTTTCAGGTGAAGAAGCTGTTAAGCAGGCGATAGGCATAATACGTGCCGGTGGCACCGTGGCTATAAAAGGAATAGGAGGGATTCACCTCGTTTGTAAACCAGACCCGGATGCTATCAAAAAACTGCGGAATTTGAAAGACAGACCCAGGAAACCCTTTGCGATTATGGCAAAAGATCTGGAGACAGTTAAAAAATTTGCATATGTTGGGGAGGTCGAGGAAAGGCTGCTTCTTTCTCCTGCAAGGCCAATCGTTCTTTTAAGAAAGCGTGGAGACATTTTCTACGATGTTTCGCCGGGATTTCATACCATAGGAGTGATGCTTCCCTATACCGGTATCCATTACCTTCTTCTGGAAGATTTTTTTGTGCTGGTGATGACGAGCGGAAATATATCCGGAGAGATGCTGTGTGCCGATAATTTTGAGGCTCTTACAAAACTTTCGAAACTAAGTGATGGTCTTTTGCTGCATGACAGAAAAATTGTAAACAGATGCGACGATTCCGTTATTAAGGTTTTAGCAGGAAAGCCGGTTTTTGTAAGAAAATCCCGTGGTTTTATTCCGGAGGTCATAAAGATACCGTTAAGAAACAGAAAGCACCCGGAAATTCTCGCCACAGGAGCGGACCTAAAATCCAGTTTCGGTTTTTTCAGAGAAGAGAGTTTTTATGGGAGCCAGTATCTTGGGGATCTTTCGTATTACATAAATCAGGTGCAGTATCAAAAAATGCTAAAGCGCTTCGAAAAGCTTTTCGATTTACACGCTAGGGTTGTAGTTACCGATCTTCATCCAGATTACTTTTCGAAAACGCTTGGTGAAGAATACGCTGAAAACAGGGATTGTGAAATATATTCCTGTCAACACCATGTTGCCCATATTTACAGCGTTATGGCTGAGAAAGCATTAAAGAAATGTATAGGTGTTGCTTTTGACGGTACCGGATACGGATTTGATGGGAAAATCTGGGGAGGAGAGTTTTTCTCTATTGATAATTCGAAATGTATGAGATTTGCACATTTACGTTACATCCCAATGCCCTCAGGAGAGCTGGCTATTGAAAAACCGGAGCTCATGGCTTATGCTTACCTCATTGATTCCGGGGTGGATCTGAAAGATGAAAAAGCTCACCTGTTGTATGAAAACGCTCCCGTGAAGACTTCTTCAGCTGGAAGGTTGTTCGATGCTGCCGCTGCTGTACTCGATGTTTGCAAAGAGAATACCTTTGAAGGGGAAGCCCCAATGAAGCTGGAATCTGTTGCCAAAAGGCATTCTGAATCATTTTCCTGGGTATTGGATAAATCTGCCTTACCATGGCAAATTGACTTTCGGAAAATGATAAGGGAACTTTATAGCGAAAAAGATAAAAATTCAATCTCAGAACTCGCTTCGAAATTCCATCGAACGCTCGCCGAAGCTATTTCTGTTGTGTGTGGAGAAATAAAGAAACTTACAGGAGAAAAGAACGTATGCCTTTCTGGAGGTGTTTTTCAAAACAAACTTTTGCTTGAGGTGGCCGTTGCCCTGTTAGAGAAAAAAGGTTTTAATGTTTGGTTTAATGAAAAAGTCTCTCCAAACGATGAGGGAATAGCGTTTGGGCAGATCTACTGGCATGTGATTGGAAGTGATGGATGATGTGCTTGGCAATACCCTTGAAGGTTATCAAAATCAAAGATAATAAAGCCCTTGTAGGACGGGAAGGAATAAAACTTGAGGTTGACATAAGACTTGTCCCGGACGTTTCTCCGGGTGATTTTGTACTCGTTCACGCCGGGTTTGCTATACAAACAATCGACACTGAAGCAGCAAGGAAAATATTAGAAATTGCTGAAAGGATAGATGAAGCTCGTGGAAGCTAAGAAGTACAGAGTTATGGAAATTTGCGGGACTCACACTCACGCCCTCATGAGGTATGGGTTAAAAGAGCTTTACTCAGAGAGACTCGAGCTTGTTTGTGGTCCGGGATGTCCTGTATGTGTCACTTCACAATCCGATATAGACAGGATACTTTACCTTTGTGATCTAGGAATGAGAATCTACACTTTCGGTGATCTTATGAAGGTTCCGGGAAAAAATGGGAATTTAAGGGAGAGAAAAGCTCTTGGTGCTTGCGTGAGAGAGGTGTACAACCCGTTATGGATTGTGGATGATATGAAGAAAGATCCAGCCAGAGGCGCTGTTTTTGTTGCTATTGGTTTTGAAACCACAGCTCCTCTTATAGCGTCGCTGATTGAAGAAATCGAGAGAGAAAGAATAGAAAACCTTTACGTATATCTATTGCTCAAACTTATACCGCCGGCGATGGAGGCTCTTCTCGAAGATGAAGAAAACAAACTCGATGGTTTCATCTGCCCGGGTCATGTTAGCACAATAATAGGTGAGCGACCTTACATAAAGCTGGCAGAGAAAGTAAAAAAACCATTTGTTATAGCCGGGTTCACACGAGAAGAACTAACCGTTGCGTTGGAAAAGATGTCCGAAATGCTTGAGAAGAGTGCTTATGGGGTTGTTAATGTTTATGCTTCTGCTGTGAAACCAGAAGGAAATCTCGACGCGCGAGAGAAAATTAAGAATTTTTTTGAGGTTACAGATACCCTTTGGAGAGGATTGGGCACTATCCCCAATTCAGGATTGAAACTCAGAGAAAAATACCGAAGATTCGACGTTATGGCGCATTTTCAAATGGAAAACGTAAGTTCAGAAGATCCATGTCCCTGCGGTGAAGTTCTTACCGGCAAGATAAAACCTGAAGAATGCCAGCTCTTTGGTACTCTCTGTTTACCGGAAACGCCCGTTGGTCCATGCATGGTTTCATCAGAAGGGGCCTGTCATGCGAGTTTTCTGTATGGAAGAAAAGGGGAGTGATAGCTTGAAAGAAAGAATCATAACACTTCACCACAACAGCGGGAAAAAACAGTTTAAGTTACTCAAGCATATAGAGAAACTTCTTGGAAGTACTTTGGTTTCAACTGAAAATGACAGCGGTTTTTTGGAGGAAGTTGTAGATACTGTTACCACTGACAGTTTCACTATCAGTCCCGTGTTCTTTCCCGGCGGAGATATTGGGAAACTTTCCGTGTGCGGTAGCATAAACGATCTTGTAATGACAGGAGCTAAACCAAAATATATTACCCTTTCAGTTGTTCTCGAAGAAGGATTTGAATTTTCCAGGCTGGATAAAATAATAGATTCCATTCGCAAAGAACTCGATGAAAATGGTGTGAAAATCATCGCCGGTGACACAAAGGTAATGGAGCATGGAGCGCTCGATAAAATAGTGATCAACACAACGTGCCTGGGAGAGGTTTTATACGAAAAGCTTTGTGTCAAAAGGATAGAAACAAACGATTTGATAATTATTACAGGCCCAATTGGTTTGCATGGGGCCGCTATAATGGCTGAAAGAAAGGGATTTCAAATAGATTTTCAATCTGATTGCCGGGTACTTACAAAGCTTTTAGCTGTTATAAAAGGGTTGCGTGTTCATGCTATGAGAGATCCGACAAGAGGTGGCCTTGCCCAGATACTCAACGAATTCTCTCACTCGACAAAAAGAAATTTTGCTATCTATGAAGATAAACTGCCGATACCGGGGGGGGTAAAAACCGTTTCAGAGATACTGGGTATCGATCCTCTATACCTCGCATGTGAAGGAACAGCAGTGATTATCTGCCACCCTGAAGATGCTCAAGATTTGTTAGAAAGACTTAAAAACGCAGGTTTTGACCCCTCAACGATAGGATTTGTTGGCGGCATAATTGAGAGACCTTTACTCATCTTGAAAACCCGGAATGGTGCTAAACGTGTGTTACCGATGCTTGTTGAAGAACTCACACCGAGGATCTGTTGAAGTTTTTTGATGGGGTGTGGCTGAATTTAAACAAAGAGGAGGAATTGTATGCATCATGAATTATCGATAGCTGAAAGGGTGAAGATATTCATCGAACAGAATTTCAAGCCCGAAGAGTTCGGGAATATCGAAAAAATTGTTATCGGGATAGGAAAACTAGTTGTGGCAGACAAAAATCAGATCGAAGAAGCTTTCAACGTGATTAAAAAAGAGTCAGATTTCCCAGATCTTGAAATCAAATTTATTACTGACGAACTTCTCTTTGAATGCAAAGATTGTGGAAAGAAGTTTTCATCCCAGGGCTATGAAATTCACTGCCCTTATTGTGGAGGGGATCTTAGGGTGCTTTCGTGTGATGAGGTTTATATAAAAGAGGTTGTTTTTAAGTAGAACTAAATAGCTCCCCGAATCACAATGTTGGGGAGCTACAGCAAGAATTATAGCAAGTTCAATCTATGAGATACCCCAAAACTTGTTAGAGCCCGGCTACATCGATCTCCTCTACTAAAACTGAGGGAAGGAATGCAAATGAGGAGAATCCTGTTATACCTGGCAAGGAAAACTTTGCATCGTTACCTGTTTCGACAATATTCTTCAAAACGCCGAGGATGTTACCGGATACTGTTATCCCTTCAACGCCTCCAACAATCCTTCCGTTTTCTATCAAAAAGCCTCTGGCACCAAGGGAAAAATCGCCAGAAATCGGATTGGTTCCTGAATGCAATCCATCAAGTTCAATGATTACCAGACCTCTTTCGATAGCTTTTACCATATCTTCGAAGGGGATTCCACTATTTCCAAGTACAAGATTGAAATAAGAAATACTTGTAGGATCTTTGTAGCTTCCTATCTTCAAAGCGTTACCCGTTGACTCACGATTGTCGATTCTAGCAGTTTTTAAATCGTACAGATAGGTTTTCAATTCTCCATTTTCGATTATTGCTTTTTTCCTTGTTGGTACGCCTTGATCGTCAAAGGTTCTGCTAACAGGGCTCATCTTCAAAAATGAGTCGTCAATCAAGGTGAATTTTTCGGAAGCAATTTTTTTCCCAAGCTGATCTTTCAAGAGAGAAAGACCTTTTTGCACTGATTTAGCTGAGAACATCTGAGCAAAAGCTGCCAGGAGCGAACCAAAGGCATCGTTTCTAAAAATAACGGCGTATTTACCGCTCTTTACAGGTTTGGCAGTGAGAAGCAGTTCTATATCACGGGAAATTCTTATGGGGATATTTGAAAGCTCAAGATCTTGTAGACTTTTTCCTGCCGTGAAGTAAAAAGCACTCTTTGGCGACCCGTTCTTTTTACCCAATGCCATAACGTAAGCATATCCACCATCTGACCTGGAATACATTTCCATTCCAGAGGAATTGGCTATGTAGGTCTCTGATGTCCTGTGGTTGAATGCATTATAGGGAAGCATAAAGATCTCCTGGTGCGAATTGATAATCGTTTTTTCAAGTTCCATCGCTATTTTGATTTTTTCGCGTGTTGTCAGTCTATCAAATTCTCCGAGATAAAGGGTGGGAAAGTCAGTGTACTCTCCTGAACCATCGTGAAGAAAGTCGGACTCCTCAGACTCTATTACTGTTACATTTTCCAGTGCTTCATCAACAAGCAGTTTCACCGCTTGCTCGTCCAGCACCTCGGAAAAAGAATAACCCACCTTTCCATCTTTGAGAACTTTGAAACTCACTCCCAATGTTGTAGCATCTTTGTATTTCTCAATTTCACCCTTCTGAATACTGACATCAAATTCGTGTGTTTTCTTTATGTAGATTTCAAAATCATTGGTTTTCTTAGCGGCTGCGTACTCAAAAACCATTTTCTTAAAATTCTCGAACGTCATCTATTTCGCCCCCCAACGGTCAATTCAGAGACTCTAATGGTTGGTTGCCCTACTTCAGCCGGTATTAAACCAGATGCTGAACCACACATTCCCTGACCGCGTTTCAGATCATTTCCAACCATGTCAATCTTCATGAGGATCTCAGAGCCTTTTCCAATGAGCGTTGCACCCCTTACAGGTTTTGTGATCCTTCCTTTTTCAATAAGGTATCCTTCTCTGACCGCAAAATTGAATTCTCCCGTTCCTGTATTTACCGAGCCCCCGCCTAAGGATTTTGCATAAAGTCCGTATTCTGTATTTGAAATGATCTCTTCAGGATAGTATGGACCCGGAAGTATAAAGGTATTGCTCATTCTTGAAGTAGGAGCATAGCGATAGTCCTGCCTTCTGGCGCTCCCTGTACTTTCCATACCCATTTTTATGCCGTTGAACCTGTCTATGAGATAACTCTTCAGTACTCCATTTTCTATGAGCACGTTTCTCCTGGTAGGTGTTCCCTCGTCATCGATATTCGTGGATCCCCAGGCATTCGGTATTGTAGCGTCATCAACTGCGGAAACACAATCGGCCGCTATTTTTTGGCCTAGTTTACCTGTAAATACTGAAGATCCCTTGGCTACAGATGTTGCTTCAAGGGCATGTCCACAGGCCTCGTGAAAGATAACACCGCCAAATTCGTTTGCAATGATTACCGGCATCCTGCCAGCGGGAGCGTATTCAGCTTCGACCATTCGAGCCGCGATACGCCCGGCTTTTTGTCCTGCTTCAAAGACATCAAAGGTGTTAAAAAACTCAAAACCCATTGCCGCACCGGGACCATAAAAGCCCGTCTCTTTTTCATTGTACCTAGAAGCCACGGCAGTAATCATCAGTCTTGTTCTGAGCCTTCTATCTGAAACCTTAAGTCCTTCAGAATTTATGATGGTAATCCTCTGATCGTAATCCCAGTAATCCACAAGTACCTGGGTTATGAGTTTGGAAACGCTTTTGGCACCATTGAAAGCCATTTTCATTACCTTGACTTTGTCTGTCTTTGATACAGAGGATGGTTCAAGGATAAAGAGATGCCTGTTCTCAATAGATTGTTCGCGGAAATCAAGGGAAAGTGGTTCGCCATTCCCATTGATAACTTCTCCAAGGTTTGCAGCAATCTGTACTAACGTTTCTTTTGAAAGATCGTTGGTGAAGGCGTATAAAGAACGGTTTTTAGAAAAGGCCCTGATACCTATACCAAAAGTTTTTCCTGAAAGAGCTCTTTCTAGCTGTCCATTAACAAGGGAAAAGTTGCTGGTATCCCGTTCTTCAATGAATAATTCCACGAATTCAGCACCATGTTTCAGCAAAACGCCAATAACTTCATTTGCTGTCCTGCCATCAATCATAAAAAACCTCCTAAAAACTAATTGGTTAGTATTCCTTACTTTTTTATTTTACCAAAAAATATAAAACAAACACAGAAAAAAAGAAAATATCCAAAACAAACATTGTTTTTGGAGAGAAAATCATAGAGTTACAGATTGGACTTTTTGGGTACTAAGGCTTAATTTTTTTATCCTTGGAGCTGGATTTTATATCGCCAAAAACAAGCTCTGTAAAAACGGTCCTGTATTCCACCTTTTAGGAAAATAAAATGTAATTTGAGTCATCCTGAGATTATGAGAAAGTTCTAATTCTTTTCTTAGAGTTTTCTCATTTTTGATTGATAACATATTGTTGGAAATCAAAGACAGCCGGCTGTCAAATTAAAAATTAGGAGGTGTAACTTATGAAGAAAAAAACTGTCCCTATTCTTATCGTATTGATGCTAGTTAGTATGTTGCTGGTAGCGAATTTTACTTTTGCGAACAGCTCAAGCAGCGCACAAACACCATCTTATGCAACAACGCAAACAGCAGATGATGACACTAAGGAACAAGTCAAAAATGAAGAATCTGAAGCCACAGAAGCAAACGAGCAATCAGAGAGTGTAGAAAATACCGAAAAACAGGCCGAAGTACAGGAACCATCTTACACTGGTAGTGTAATGGTATCAAACCCCGAACCGAAAGATCTTTCTACCCTTGCAAAGATCAGTAAGGAAGAGGCAGCCAACGTGGTTATGAGCTCATACCCAAGCGCAAACATCAAAAGTATTAAGCTTGAAAACGAAAATGGATTCCTTGTTTATGGTGTGATCCTAGACAATGGCCAAGAGGTAAAAGTCGATGCAGGAACCGCAAAAATCCTTCATGTTGAAGATGCTGATTCTGAGAGTGAGAATATACAAGAGGAGATGGAAAATGAATGAAGAAGACGTGGTAAAATAAGATTACTTTACTCGGTGCCTAATGGCACCGAGTTTCAAATTCACGGGGAGTGATACTTGTGAGAATTCTTCTTGTGGAAGATGAAGAAGCAATCACAGAATTTGTAAAAAAAGGGTTATCGGAAGAAGGATACATTGTTGATACTGTTGATAATGGAGAAGATGCATTGAATAAGATATTTGATGTGGACTATGATCTAATTATATTAGATATTATGCTGCCTGTGAAAGACGGTTTAAAAGTATGCCGTGAAGTTCGAGAAAATGGTATTTCAACACCCATACTTATGCTTACAGCCCTTGATAGCACTGAAGATAAAGTTACCGGATTGAATGCAGGAGCAGATGATTATCTTGTAAAACCATTCTCTTTCAGCGAACTTCTTGCACGTATAAGAGCCATCTTAAGGCGTCCTCCCACAATTTTAAATTTGAAGCTTCAAGTAGGCGATCTTGTCCTTGATACTGTAACCCATCATGTTGAGCGCTCTGGAAAGAGGATAGACTTAACACCAAGAGAATATGCACTGCTGGAGTTCTTAATGCGTCATCCAAATCAAGTATTGAGCAGAACACGAATAGTTGAACACGTCTGGAACTTAGATTTTTATACAGAGTCAAACATTGTAGATGTATACATACGCTATTTGAGAAAGAAAATAGACAATGGGTTTGAGAACAAACTAATACATACAGTACATGGTGTGGGGTATATGATAGGAGAAATACAGCCAAATAAAAGTAAGGGAGGCGAATCTTGATTTTTTAATATGAAAACAATAACAATAAGAACCAAGTTAACAATTTGGTATGTAACTTTTCTAGCGATTGTACTCATAACGTTCACGGTAGTTCTCTATTTCAGCTTCTCTACTAATTTACGGAGAACTATAGATAAAAATTTGGAGTTCATAGCCTCCCAACTAATAATAAATATTGATTATGATGATAATAAACTTGCCTTTCAAAACACGGAAAATGGAGCTAATTTGATAAAAAATTTTATTGGTAAAGAACTCTTTGCTCGTATCCTGGACGAAAACGGAAACGTTATTGATGGTTTTGGAAACTATTTTCTTTTACCAGCGGATCCGAAAATTTTAAAAAAAGGTTTTTTGACCATATTAACTGATTCTGGAGAATGGCGTGTTTACACAGTAAAGCTTAGTTTAGGTTGGCTCCAGGTAGCAGAGTTTACGGAACCATTCGGAGAAACTCTGGAAAAATTTAGAAGTTTGCTTGTAATTTTTATACCACTAACACTTATTATCGCATCTATTGGTAGTTATTTGCTTGCTAAAAAAACGCTGAAACCAATAGACCGTATCACAAACCTGGCAAGAGAAATTAACGCTGAAAAAATAGATCGGCGCCTTGATATAGATCTTCCAGATGACGAATTGGGGCGTTTATCAAAAACGTTTAATCAAATGCTTGATCGGTTGGAAAATGCATTGAATAGCCAAAAACAATTTTCTGCAAATGCTGCTCATGATCTGCGAACTCCTTTGACATCGATAAAAGGCATAATAGATGTAACACTTAATCGTGAACGGGATGCGCTAGAATATAAAGACTCTTTAATACAAATAAGAAAACAAGTTGAAAGAATGAGCAAGCTTGTAGACACTCTTCTCATAGTTGCGCGCTTTGACAGTAAAGCAATAAAACTACACAAAGAAAAGATAGATTTAACGGAATTGCTTGAAGTTGTCGTTGAACAAATGCAATATGCGGCAAATAGAAAAGGAATCATATTAAAAGCGGATTTACAGGACAATCTGACAATTGTTGGAGATTTTGATCTTGTAGTTCGCTTGTTTCTTAATTTAATCGATAATGCCATAAAGTACAACCAACCAGGTGGGCAAGTTACAGTCACTGCAAAGCTTTCTGAGAAGAAAAAAGGTCTTAAACATGTCCTTGTATCTATTTGTGACACTGGCCAGGGTATACCAGAAAATGAACTCGAAAGGATTTTCGATAAATTTTATAGAATAGACAAATCACGCTCGAGAGTTGAAGGAGCTGGTTTGGGACTTTCTATCGTTAAAGAAATAGCTTTAGCTCATAATGCTGAAATACAAGTAAAAAGTCAATTAGGAAAGGGAAGTATATTTATAGTAAAGTTTCCGATTTGACAGATCACCTCTTATTGCCCTATAATCACCAACAAATGTAATAGCTGCTCTTTTGTAGGCTCTTCGCGCTACAGAGTGCCAGCTTTGTTTTCGGCTGCTTTTAGAAATTTCATCAATAGCTCTATGAAAAAATCCTGGACAAAGTAAAACGGAAGCAACTCCTTTATTTTACTCCTGCATCAGATCCTGAGTCAAGCTCAGGATGACGAGTTGGATTTGCAAGGTTGCAATAAATCACTGTTTTTTTATCGTAGGGGCAGAGCATGTTCTGCCCCTAAAATAGCGGATCTCAGGTTCTTTCCGCCGAAGACGCGTACCCCCGGCAGAGCCGGGCTTATTCACGTGCGAGCATGCTTATCGCTGTAAGAGTTTTTTTGCTTCTTCGAGAGAAGGAATCTTCCCACTGAGCACAATTTCCCCATCAATCCTGATTGCAGGAGTTATTGAAATTCCTCGCGCCATGATTTCCATGAGATCTTCTATTTTTACGATTTCTGCGTCAATTTCCAGTTCTTCAACTGCCATTCTTATTATTTTTTCTGTCTGTTTGCATTTTGGGCAACCTGTTCCGTAGATCTCAATTTTCACCGCTTTCAACCTCCTTTTTACTTCATAAGATTTCCATAAAGGTATCCCCAAAAAGTTGAAAAAACTATTACCAGTGCAAAATAAGTAAAAGCCTTTTTCTTTCCAAGTAGTTTTGTGAGAACTATCATATTGGGCAAGCTCAGTGTGTATCCCGCCATAAACAGGGCTAAAGCCGGTCCTTTTCCCATACCAAGTTCCATAAGAGACTGGATGATGGGAACTTCTGTA